>NZ_JBQZGE010000002.1:0-689888 GCF_052691815.1 Paenibacillus sp. TSA_86.1
CGTTCCCTTATTATCCTTCCGTCCGTTAACGGGTGTCCACTTTTTATTCTAGCTCCATGGTGATCGTTAGAATTCCAGAAAGCTAGATTTGGCCTAAATAAGCTCATCTGAGATCGTTAGATTTTGGATTGATGAAGAGATCTGTAGAGAGCTTCAGTTTCTATCATTCATATAATAGACCTTTAGCATTAAGAACTAGTTTAACTTTAAGCGTTCTCTTCTACGCGGCGTTCAATGGCCTCCGACATCGTTTTGTCAGTCAGATGCGCATAGATTTCGGTTGTTTCGGTTGAAGCGTGACCAAGCTGCTCTTTTGTTTTATAAATGTCATTTTGCAAATAATAGTCGGTGGCGAAAGAGTGGCGTAATTTATGCACGGTCAGATAGGGCTTGCCAAAACATTTGGCATATTTCATGATCATTGCCTGAATAGCACGTTTAGTCATGCGGCTGCCTTCCGATTCCCCGTTACGGAGTGCGATAAAGAGCGCCTTTTCTCGTTTGGGTGTGCGATACCGTGATTGCCGCAGATTCATATAGGTTGCCAGTTCATCTTTGGCCTGTTCCCTGAAATATACGGGAGTTTTATACGTTTCATCATTGTTACCTTTGCGGTAAACATAAAGCAGTTTATTGCCTGGATCAAGGTCATCCACATTCAAATTAACGACTTCGGATACCCGCAGACCTGAGTTCAGAATAAGGCTGGCAATACAAGCATCTCGTTCTTTGTTCAGCTCATGTGAGTAAAGGGCTTGTTTGTTCTTTTGCATATCTATGGCGTAGCCTTCAAGGATGTAACCTATAAATTCAAGCAACTCGTTTTCTTCCAGTATTTTTCCTTTGAGTTTCGCGGCGGTGTCTTTTGGTTTATGGGTGCGTTTGATCTCAATCTTGGCCATGATATTCCGTTTAAGAAGGGGATAGAAGTCTTCATCTTCAGCAATCTGGCTTAAATAATGAAATAACGACCGCAGGGAAGATAGTTTACGTGAAACCGTAATTCTCGAATTGGTGCCCTCGCGTCTCGTGGTCAGGAATAATCGGTACGCAGTAACGGAATCCATACGAAGCACTTCCAGTTCGGTCAATGTCACCCCTTGGTTCGAGTCAGCCTGGGACAACCCTTCTGCACGCAGCCAGCTAAAAAAGGTATCATAATCTCTCAAGTATTCTAGCAATGTAGACGGAGAGAGGTCAGGCAGTTTATAGTCAATGAATTGCTGAACAAACCAGGGCATTGAGGGTAGTTTTTCATCCAGTTTACGTCGGTCAATCTCTTTTTGCACGTTGGTCAAATTCGGCACCTCCATATGAACGATTGTTTTATCAAAGTATATTAAGTGTACCATAATTTACATGCAATCATCTTGTTTAATATTACTGGTATATATGCAAATAACTAGGCTGTTCATGCTAAGCCATGTCATGTTATTGCCCTACATCTTATAAAGGTTTACAGTATGTTATACATGCAGACTAGACTAGAGGAGGCGAACCAAATGAATATGCAGATTGAGATGGTTCCCCGCGAACGCAGTCAGGTGATTCGGCATCTCATGCAATTTTATCTCTATGATTTTACGAAATATCTGAATATTGATGTAGATCAGGATGGCATATTTCCGGAATATCCGGGTCTGGATGCTTTCTGGACGGAGACAGGTCGAAAATTTCCTTTTCTGATCACGAGTGAAGGAGCACCGGCTGGATTTGCACTTGTGGAGAAGTTAGAACCAGGGAGCAAGGATAATGACTACTATTTGACTGAATTTTTTGTTATGCAAAAATACAGGCGCAGCGGCATTGGAACACAAGCCGCGTATGAATTGTTCAGACGTTTCCCCGGACGATGGAAAGTAACACAGGTTCGAAACAATATGATTGCGCAGGCGTTCTGGCGTAAAATCATTGGCGATTATACGGGAGGGCGTTTTCGAGAAAAATTCCATCCGGAACTGGGCAATCCTAGTCAGTATTTCTTAACCTGATACAAATATTAGGACAAGTCTATATAATAAAGTCAGAATTTCGAAAAAGGAGGGATAATTATGACCGCACCGGCATTTCATCTGGATGGACAAACAGCACTGGTCACAGGTGCAGGCAGGGGGATCGGCAAAGCACTTGCTATCGGTCTAGCCGAATCGGGAAGCAACGTCGTGCTTGTATCCCGCACCATGAAGGAGATTGAAGAAACAGCAGCGACGATTACTGAACAGACGGGACGCAAAGCATTGGCTCTCTGCGCGGACGTAACTTCTAAAGAACAGATGCAAGAGACTTTCGAGCAGGCGATCTCCGAGATGGGACGTATTCATATTCTCGTGAACAATGCAGGTATGAACATCCGAACGCCAGCCCTGGAAGTAACAGATGAACAGTGGGAAACGATCATGCAAACGAATCTTAAATCAGCTTTTTTTGCTTCACAATGGGCGGGTCAGCATATGAAGCCGTATGGGGATGGGAAAATTATTAACATCTCATCGGTCGGCGGACATACAGCATTGCGAACAGGTGTTGTATACGGGGCAACAAAAGCGGCTTTAATTCATATGACGAAGGTGCTGGCGCTGGAATGGGGGAAATACGGTATTCGTGTGAACTCGGTTGGGCCTTGGTATTTCCGCACCCCGCTGACGGAGAAACTGCTTGATGATCCGCAGTATATGCAAGAAATTACTAGTCGTACTCCGCTTGGGCGTGTAGGGGAATTACAAGAGATTGTTGGCCCCGTTGTTTTTCTTGCTTCGGATGCAGCAGGTTATATTACAGGTCAGACTCTATTGGTGGATGGTGGCATGTCTATTTACGGTTTCTAAACGTATTCACGTATATTGGTGTACGAGAGAAGTTTTTTTAAAAATGTGCTGCTTTCTGCCGCAACGGGTAATAACATATGAACGCGACATAAAACATGAAATACGAAACCGTGCAGACAAGTCAACGTGCAAGTGATGCAAATGAGATCATACGAAGAAGACGAAAGTCTCCTGTATCGTACTTATCTTGTTTAAGCCACTAACCTATTCTGGAGGAGGATCACGATGGAACTTCGTAATTACGGAAATACCGGGATGAAAGTCAGTACACTTGGTTTTGGCGGCTCTGAGATTCGGGATGCATCCAAGGCAAACGTAGAATTGTTACTTAATCGTGCTTTGGATGCGGGTCTAAATATGATTGATACAGCGGAATGTTACGGGGACAGTGAGGAAAAAATCGGCGACGTGTTGGGACATCGCAGGCAAGAATATTTTCTTTTTACCAAATGTGGACATGCAGCAGGTGTGGACGGGCCCAACTGGGATGCCAACGTGCTCGAACAGACTATTGATCGTAGTCTCAAACGCTTAAAAACGGATTATGTGGATGTAATCCACCTGCACAGCTGTTCGGAAGAAGTGCTTCGACAGGGTGATGTGATTGAAGTGCTGCAACGGGCAAAAGAGGCAGGTAAAACCCGTTTTATCGGGTATAGCGGTGATACGACAGATGCATTATATGCTATCCGTACAGGTGTATTCGACAGTCTGGAGACATCGTTAAATATTGCTGATCAGGAAGCGATTGAACTGACTTTGCCTGAGGCGTGTAAACGAAATATGGGCATTATTGCTAAAAGACCGATTGCCAATGTAGCATGGATGTACGATACGGCAACGGAAGAAGATTATGCTTATGACTATTGGAAACGGTTAAATGAGCTGAAATATGACTTTTTGAGCGAAGAAGCACAGCGAGTGGTGGAAATTGCTCTTCGGTTTACGCTCAGCACCGAAGGGGTGCATACCGCAATTGTGGGAACTGCCAAACCTGACCGTTGGCAACAAAATGCTGATCTGGTGGCGAATGGGCCGCTAGAGAAGGAACAATATGAGGCTATTCGTGCACGTTGGAAAGAAGTCGCACGAGCTGACTGGACTGGCCGCATCTAATCCAAATTCATTCAAACCACGTTAAAAGTAGTTGTTTTGAATAAATCAGAATTTTTCAATGATTAGGATTTCTGGAAAACTGCCTTTTGTGGGCAGTTTTTTTGTGCTCAGAATAAGGTGAGATGAGCGGAAAGGCAGAAAGATCAACTACTTAAACTTCGAAATATTATTTTTTCAACATATGAAAAATTCACAATAGAAAGCGATCCAAAACCAAACCCTGTAATAAAGGTGGGGGATGGTTGCGTTCGGCAAAAGTTTAAAAAAAGCCCCTTAAGGGGCTTCTGGTGAGGTGGAACGTATCGCATACACAATTTGGCTCGACTCACTGCTTATTGACGCAAGTCACTGTTCAATGGCTGGACGAGTGTGGCCGGAATTTTTGGAAGTACGGTTAACCTTACCATACGTAAGCTTTCGCCAGATTGATTCCATTGGCCCGGTCTTGAAACGTTTTAGCCACAGCGAGGCGAATATTACAAGCACGACATACACAGCTATACTAAGCATAAGTGTACCCATAGGTTTTATAGAACTAGCCAATCCAAATCCATATGGAAGCAGAATCATGGTTCCAATGATGGAATGAAGGAGGTAACAGGTCAGCGACATACGTCCAACTTTGGTAAATATCATCAACCCTTTTCGGAGTGCAGGAACATACAAAAACAGCATCGCAAGGCTGCTCATATAAAACATGCTTCCGGTTAAGTTCCCGTGTTGAGCCAGAATCATGAAAAGCTCCATCAAAAATGTATTTTCACTCGAAATAAGTGTATTCAGCATAGTGCTTAACTGAGTAAATATAAATGCACCCAAGCTAATGAACCAGATTCGCTTCCAAATCGATTGCTTGGATTCCATGTTTGTGAAGAAGTCCATTTTTACAAAATACATACCGATCAGGAACATCAGGAACATGGAATAAACTGTAGAAAATGAACTTGCTGCCATCACGCCCATGTCTGCCCATCTTGCTACCAAGGAGTCCAGATAGGTAAGGCTGGTATGACTGGTTAATGTGAAATCGAAATAAGTTGGCATGTCCGAAGATGTAGTTCTCATCGCATTATAAATCATCATAAATACGGAAGCCAGTAATTGCATCGATATAAGAGCGATAATCCAGCGCAAAATCGTTTTAGGCGTGCGGGCATAGAACGCGAGTAATAAAAATCCGGCTACGGCGTAAAAAGTCAATATGTCGCCAACCCATATAAAGGTGATGTGCAACAAGCCAATACAGAATAGAATGATTAACCTGCGGGCAAAAAGTTTTCGAGGATGTTCTACGCGTTGTACGGCCCGATCCATAAAAATCATAAAGCCAACACCAAATAGAAAAGAAAATAACGTAATGAATTTTCCTTCGGCGAATGTGGAAACCAGGCTGTGGACCAGATCGTTAGAAGTCATATCAAATCCCTTCATCGAGTCTACGATCAAAAAGTAATTCACAATAATAATGCCGAGCATAGCAAATCCACGAACGATATCTAAAAAATGGACACGTTCTTTCAAACTCAGGGGTTGTGCAAGATTCTCTTTTTTCGCATTCTCGTTCATAACATTTCTCCTATTCATGTTTATATTTAGCCTGAGCGAGTCTTGGTGTGTATAAATACTGCCCTTACCTTAAATAACTATAATGACCGATTCTTAACAGTTTCTGAAGGATCGTTTTTTATTTAAAATTTGTGACGAATGTATGACAAATGATTGCATTCATAAATGGTTAAGATTTATGATTTATCGTATTACCTAAGAGTTGCCGAAGGACGATATATAATGAAGACGCGTAAATAACATCAGGAATTATGAGGTGAGTAAGGCATGTCCCATCGGATATTAGTCGTAGAGGATGATCAGGATATTGGTGATCTATTAGAAGAGTCCCTTACAAGAGCGGGCAATGAGGTGTTAAGAGCCAGGGACGGACAGCGTGCGTTACAACTCGTAGATGACGATCTGGACTTGGTCATTTTGGATATCATGATGCCAGGGATCTCGGGGATTGAAACATGTGAGCGGATTAGAACTTATTCCAACGTTCCTATTCTGTTTTTAACTGCTAAATCGAGTACGCTGGATAAAACGGAAGGTCTTCTGGCAGGCGGT
This sequence comes from Paenibacillus sp. TSA_86.1, assembly GCF_052691815.1. Taxonomy (NCBI): domain Bacteria; kingdom Bacillati; phylum Bacillota; class Bacilli; order Caryophanales; family Paenibacillaceae; genus Paenibacillus; species Paenibacillus sp. TSA_86.1. The sequence goes on from NZ_JBQZGE010000002.1 coordinate 6,060, forward strand.
GATGATTATATGACAAAGCCATTTTCAGAAGAAGAGCTTCATGCCCGGGTTATCGCGCAATTACGAAGATACAAGATTTACAAGGAAAAAAAAGAAAGCGGAGATACTTTTCTTGTTGGGGGCAAATTAAAGGTCAACGAGCATTTTAATGAGGCTTCAAAAGAAGGGCAACAGATTAAGCTTTCTGATCTGGAGTATCGCATCCTGAAGCTCCTGATGAGCAAACGAAACAAAATATTTTCTGCGCATAATATTTACGAGAGTGTCTGGGAACAGCCGTATTTTTATTCTTCAAATAATACAGTGATGGTACACATTCGCAAATTGCGTGCAAAGATAGAAGATGATCCGGCGCACCCGGTTTATATCCTTACCGAATGGGGGAGAGGATACCGTTTTGGCACACCGTAAATTTACGCTTACCAAAAAATTAGCTTTAATCATTTTGCTCGCGGCTACGGTAAGTGGTCTGATCTTTATGACGATGCAGAAGATCAGTAATGGGCTGATTGACAGATACCTTAACTCGGATGAGTACTATAAGAGTGAGTCTACCCAATCGATTGCGAAGTTTAGCAATTTTGTTAAGACAAATCATCTACCATCAACTGATCGCAAGGCATTTGGGGAATGGGTGAAAAAAGAGAACTACATTATGCTTACCATCTACAAAGATCAGGTCTTGCAATATGATTCCAATTACTCGCTGGAAGATGAGTCCGGATATGGAGTAGAGCGGGAAACGTTATATGCTCAGAAACATTCATACTCAGTCATGTTTAGTGATGGAGAGGGGAGAGTGACGGTTGACGGATTTTTCTCATCCCGATATTACGATATCACCTTCACCCTGGAACTACTCAGCTCTACGTTAATCTTCCTGTTAATTGTACTGCTAGGCATTCGTCGGAGTCTCGCTTATCTAAGAACGATTCATGAGGAGATTCACATTCTTGAAGGTGGAGAGCTAAATTACGAAATGACGATTCGAGGTCACGATGAATTGGCCATGATCGCTGAAAGCATCGAAGAGCTCCGTAAAGCCTTTCTGGATAAACTGGATGCGATTGAAACATTACAAGCGGAAAGTCGCAGTCTTGTCACCGAAATGTCTCATGATATGCGAACCCCGCTGACCTCTTTGATCATGTATTTGGAGTTTGCAAAGAAAGAACAGAGTGAGTCCGTTTCAGATAATGGCCGTTACATCACGAATGCATACGGTAAAGCCATTCAACTCAAAAAGCTGTCCGATGACTTGTTTGATTATTTCCTTTTGGATAAAGAGCAAGAGGAAGACCTTGAAAGCATTGCTGTGCAGGAGGCTATTTATGATCTGATATCCGATCAGATCGCCATTCTGCGTCAGGAGCAATTTAAAGTCCGCATTATGGGTGAACTGCCGCAAGTTTATATCACGGTGAATTTGGAGGAACTCGGGCGGGTCTTTGATAATATTCTGTCCAATCTATTGAAGTATGCAGAACCCAAGGATGAAATCTGCATTACATTCAACTCGAATGCGGAGTTATTCGAGATTCAACTGACCAACACCATCAAAATTGCAGAGGATTCTCCGGAAAGTACAGGTCTGGGAGAGCGGATCATAGGCCGGATGATGAACCGTATGCAAGGGCAGTTTTCCAGGAGTCAAGAAGGAACAAGCTATCGTGTTGTGCTCAGCTTCAGTAAATCCAAGGTCTAAAACGTGCTGTTGAGTGCGTTTGCATTTCAGATAAAAATACACAAGGGGTTTAATTACATCTGTGGAGGAATCAGAATGAACCCGATAGAGAAACCTATGAAAGGCACCTTATTAGCAGCTCAATCCACGTTTACGTCACTTATGGACACGTATCAATCGATGGTATGGAGGTTGGCTTCGCGCTATTTCCGAGATCCACAGGATCGAGATGATATCGTGCAGGAGACATTCCTGCGGGTATATACGCATATCGAACAAATGAACAGCCAAAAGAATGTCGTAAACTGGATTTATACCATTGGGAGAAATGTATGTCTAGACGTTCTGCGCAAGAAAAAGAGACAGAGTCTTGCCATAAGCTCGTTATATGTAGAGGATACAAAAACGTCTCCGGATGCTACATCTGATCTAATGTCCCGTGAACCTGGCCCTGAAGAAAGGCTGATTCAGAACGAGACTTCTTCCGAGCACAAACGTCGGATCAATGATGCATTTTATCAGATTCCAGGGAAGTGGAGACACTACGTCTATCAGCGGTACTACTTGGAAATGACCGTCAAAGACATCAGTATTTTGAATGATATACCTGAAAATACGGCCAAAACGTACCTTTTTCGAGGAAGAAAACATATGAAGCAACAATTAATTGACATCACGTATTGAACTAGGAGACATGACAAATGAAAGATTTCGTTACTAAATTCCAAAAAACACCACACATTTTACAAGCGCTTCTGAATATCTGCCTGTTCTTTCTGGCCTTGGCTTTAAGCGCACTTCTAATAAGTGAGACATGGTATATTGTACAAATTGTGTACCAGTCTTTTGTAACTCGTCAAGATAGCTACTATGAAATGTTATCCGAATTGCTCGTTTTCTTCTTGTACTTTGAATTTATCGCCTTAATTGTGAAGTACTTTAAGTCTAATTTTCATTTCCCTCTTCGTTACTTTATTTATATCGGAATCACAGCGGTGATTCGCTTAATTATCATAGATCATGATCAAGCAATGTCGACGTTCTGGTGGTCGTTGGCTATTTTGATCATGGTAGGTGCTCTGTTTATATCAAATCGACGGAATCCAGGAGCTCAGAAACATGAAAAAAATGAAAGTGATCATTGATGGGAAAACGATAGGAAGCGTAGAAGATCTGCAGCGCGTACTTCAAACCGAGTTTTCGTTGCAGCCCGCTCATTTTGAGAGTATGGATGCCCTATGGGAAGCGCTAGTATGGCATGTGCCAGTGCCGGTTACGCTGGAATGGATTCATTATAACGACAGCAGAGCCGCGATTGGACCTTATGCAGATCAACTGATGAACTTACTGTACGAGGTCGATGAACAGCTAGAGGAATTGTTTAGATTTGCAGTAAAATTATAAAATTTCAACATATGAAAAATTCATAATAGATAAATCAAATAAGCTCCATTGTTACTTTACTGTATATCAACCCTATCACACTCCAATCAACTCCGAGTAACGTATTAACGAACCTACACATGCTGAGGTGAACGTCAATAGAAAAGCTGCTCCTTTCGCTATGAAAGGGCAGCTTTTTTATGTTCTATAAGCAATTCGTAAGCTGAGACGGATGATAGGCGACGTATATCATAGAAGCACATTGAAGCTAGGGCTATTTATCTAAAAAATAACTTGCCACACTGCAATGACAAACTTGTACAAAAAGTAGAACGCAAAACCGATCAGAAGAACCCCCGCCAGACTCGAAACGAGCTGTACCATCTTGGCACTCATCATTTTGCGTGTGATGGATACGATGGTGAGCAGACCCAGATCATGCAACAGAATGCCGCATAATATCCCGATTGCTGCAATGATAAAACTGAGTTTTCCTGCTGATTGATAAGAGTCTGATAACACAACACCAAAGACAGAAACCCAAAACATCAGATTACCAGGGGAGATGGCTACCAACAGACCATTACGATACGTTCGCCAAAAGGAGGGGGGAGCTTGTACTGCTTTTCCGTCCGTGGTGGACAGATTTACATCTGAGTTACGTATGGAGTCATATCCCAAATAAGCCAAAAATCCCGCACCAGCCAACCATAACGGAATCTGAACGAAAGGAATGGACAGCAGCGCAGCAAACCCAAAATACATCGCAAAAATCAAAACCGTATCCAGTGTCATTCCGCCCAGACCGACCGCCCAACCATGTAGGAATCCATTTCGCAGTCCCTGCTTGGTCATCTCTACCGTGATGGCTCCTACAGGCATGGCAATAGCAAGCCCAATCAGGATAAACTTCACATAAATCTCCATAATCATTTCCTTTCCGGAAGGTTGGGGTTGGGTAAACTAACAGCTACAGCTTGTCCATTTATGAAAATGCATGCTTAGGCCAGATCTATGTACCTCTTCATACCGAGTGAAAAATGAAAAAAATGCGCTCTCCTCACATGATCTGCTGGTATACAGCTTATTCGGAGGAGAGCTTTTTTAGAATGCTAAATTTTATTCTCTCGCTTTTTCTTGCTGCAGTGAGCGTAGAAAAGGACACTTGGATGGAGCCGTGTCATCATCTCGCAGAAAATACTGTTTGTACTCCAGATTTCCTTCTGCCCCGTATTGCTTTAATTCAGGATGCGCGGGAACGGTGTCGTAGGCAGCAAGCCTGGCACGAATTCTCGGGCCTATGGCTGCAGCCCGCTCGGGCTGCTCATTCCACAGATCAAGTACCCAGCGAGGTGTCATAGCGAGCATAAAATAAGGGAAATGGCGACTTTGCCTTGAGCTATGGGCTGGTGTACCGCAGTAAACGAAATATCGTTCATCGTTAAAACAGTACTCCCATAGGGGGTTCTCTGGATCTTCAGGGATATCTGCTGGCCAAGATTCGGTATCAAGAGTTCGCATCTCACTTAACAGGTTCCAGAATGATTGTTCGTAAGTGAGCACATCCTTGTGTTCCTTTTCTTGTTCAAAAAAAATAACCAGTGAAGAATAATTTCCGAAGGTACGTGAAGAAGCTCCATATTCGGATACGATTTTCGATAATTGCTCGGCAAGAGAAACTCTTTCGGACTGAAATATAAATCCATAACGAAGGTGACCCAGTGCGTACGCTTGGGTAGCAGGAATACAGGGAAACCTGGCCTCCCGGTCACTCATCTTGGCGGAAAATAACCGATAAGCATCTCTTTGCCATTGAGCAAGAGGAAGCTCACCATTTACCATATCGGCAGAAGAAAACAACAGAGACATTGAGTAATCCTCCTTTTACTTATAGGATATAGCCCGTAAGCAAAATGGTGACTGTCCATGTCATCCGATTCGAATATTATTGAAATGGTGTACCCTAAAGATTACTAATTGTAAAAGTACATATATCCATAAAAATCGTAGGAAACTAGGCTCGTAAGCAATTAAAGAATGGAGGACTAACATGTTTTTCTATCGTGAAGACCTGATTAATCTGATTGTACCGGACAAGCCCGATCCGGCTGCAGCCAAGGTACTACAGGAAACGCTCGGTGGTCAGTTCGGTGAAATGCGTACCATGATGCAGTTTTTCTTCCAAAGCAGCAATTTTCGGGGGAAAGCAACACAATATAGAGATTTGATTCGCGGCGTGTTTCTGGAGGAGTTAAGTCACATTGAGCTAGTACAGCAAACCATTAACCAGTTGTTAACTGGAGCTGGAGCAGCTGGGGCCGGAAATGCCGGTGTAGACGGTGCTCCACTGGATGAAGCGATCAAACATGCCAACCCTCATCATTATATTATGGGAGCACAGAGCTCTTTACCTGTAGATGCTGCCGGCAATCCGTGGCTGGGCAATTATGTGTATGATCATGGAAATCTAGTCAGCAATCTGTTAGATAACATTGTTCTTGAATCCACTGGTGTTCTGCAAAAATCAAGAATATATGAGATGAGCACCAATAAGGCGTTTCGCGAGACGCTGGGTTTTCTGATTGTTCGGGATAATGCACACCAAAATGCATTTGCGAAAGCACTGGAGACACTTGGCGTGGATTGGGGCGGAATATTCCCGATTCCGAATTATGACATTAACAAATATCCGGAATGTCGAAAATATGTCGATATGGGCTTCCACAACGCACAATTCAATTTCCGTTTGGACAATACACGTATAGCTGAAATTTTCAGTGGTCAAACGCCAAGCCGCAACGGGGGAGAACTCAGAGTGGTCGATCCACCTCAGGGCCATCCGCTTCCATATATGCCAGAGCTACCGAATGAACATAGCCCGGGCACACATGATTTACATGCTTAAGTTTTAAAAGGAATGATCGACTGACTATGCGTTCTATGAACTCAGCTCAGATAGAGACCCTACGGGGTCTTTTTTTTAATCTGAATTAGTTGAAACATCAAAAGGAGCCCGTTAAACGAGCTCCTTGTTTTTCCTTTTTATAGACTAACTCTTCTCAACCTATTGACGATGCTGGTTCGAGAAATTGCCAAAAGATTGACTTTGACCTTGAATGGTCGTGTTAGGTGTATTGTACGGTTGGTCGATGTAAGACACATGCTGGGAAGATGTATTCGCAAGCTGTTGAGCGAGGTTGGAAATTTGTTGAAGCTGCTGAATCGCTGTCTGATGGCCTTGCAATGCCGTTTGAATAATATGAGCCGCTTGCTGCTCGCGCTGGGCCAGTTGCTCCAGTTGTTGTGCATTACTTTGCTCTTGTCTCAGCAATTGTTGATATTGCATGGATGCTTGTTGTGTTTGTTGTGTCAACTGTTGAGCGAGCTGAGTAATCTGTTGTGATTGCGAAAATTGGTTCATGAACGGTGCCTCCTAAGTGTTTGAATTTACCTGTGTATTATGCTGAGAGGGTTGAAGAAATATTCAGGGAGATGTTTTGCTGAAAATAGGGAAGGCTACGTATTGCGATTACAATACACTGGAAAGGGATTGACGAAATGGGTCAAGCTTCAAGCAGCAAGTCATCGGGAGAAAAGAAATTGAAATGGTGGCAGCTCAGTCTGCTGGGCGTTGCGGGCACCATTGGAACGGGCTATTTTCTCGGCTCAAGTCTAGCTATTACCATCGGCGGTCCCGCCGTAGTTATTGCTTATGCACTTGCTGCGTTAGGTACATACGTTGTTTTTGATGCATTGGCACGCATGACTTCAGATCATCCGGAACAAGGATCGTTTCGTTCTTATGCCAAGAAAGCTTTTGGTAATTGGGCAGGTTTTGCCAGTGGATGGGTCTATTGGTTTTCGGAACTTCTCATAATGGGGAGTCAGTTGACTGCACTATCTATTTTTTCACGTTTCTGGTTTCCCAGTGTGCCACTATGGATCTTTGCCGCGGGTTTTGGAATCGTCGGTTTATGTATCGTGTTCTTCGGGAACAAGGGATTTGACCGGGTAGAAAATGTACTGGCAGTCATTAAAATAGCAGCTATAATCATGTTTCTTGTTCTGGCGATCGCTTTGCTTGCCGGTTGGATAGGCGGCACAAAATATGCACACAAAGTGCCGATGGATATGCCTTCCATTTTTCCGAAAGGCGGTCTGGGTTTGTGGTCAGCCTTCCTGTTTGCGTTCTATGCGTATGGGGGTATTGAAGTGCTCGGCATTATGTCGTATCGACTGGAAAAACCGGAAGATGCACCGAAGGCGGGCAAAGTCATGCTGATTTCGTTGTCTTTGGTGTATGTTGTATCCATTGGGCTTGCGTTAACGATGGTGCCGCTGTCTGCTTTTAATCCGAAGGAGAGCCCTTTCGTACTTGCACTGAGCAGTGATCACCTCGCTTTTGTCCCGCATTTGTTCAACGGCGTTCTGATTGTGGCGGGTTTCTCCACGATGACTGCATCGCTCTATGCAGTAACGTCTATGATGATTACGCTGGCACAGGAAGGGGATGCGCCAAAGTTATTCTCACAGAAGTGGAAGAAGAAATATCCTCTATTTGCGTTGTGCCTGATCGGATGCGGTTTGATTGGTACCATTATCATGTCGCTGCTGCTTCCTGGAAAAGTCTATGAATATGTAACGACAGCTGCAGGTTTAATGCTGATGTATAACTGGCTGTTCATCTTACTTTCCTCAGGCAGATTGTTAAAATCTTGTACAATAGATGTCGTAAAACGGTGGATTGGACTGGTGCTGATCAGTGCGGCTGTAATAGGAACTCTTTTTCACGGTTTAAGCCGGCCGGGTTTCTTTATCAGTTTAATGCTGGTATCTCTGATTGCTCTAAGTGATATCATCGTGCAACGTAAGCGCAAAAAAACATCATCTGTTGCATTTGCTGCAGATGCAGTGCAACAGGAACAGAAGGAGCAAGCAGATGAGAGTAGCCCATCGGAGAGAGCCGGCTTTCACATTACAGGTATTCGAAAACAGAAGAGTAAAATGAAGTGAACACTTTAGGACAAAAACGTTATAACCTTTCTTTAAAACACGATTCCTGTACACGTCGGGATCGTGTTTAATGCTATCTAATCTATTAACTTTCAAGTAGTATAATGATTACGAGATTCGTAGTGTAAGGTCTCGAAGCCTCAATTAGATAGTGAACTGCATCCCAGAAAAGCGATGGAGGACAACGATGATGAACAAAGATTACGTATTGCTTTCCAATGAAGGAAAATGGGGTGATCAAGGGGACGGTACTTATGTCAATCCAGTCTTGCCCGGAGATTACTGCGATCCAGATGTTATAAGCGTTGGGGAAGACTATTATGCAATCTCTTCCACGTTACATTGTTCACCAGGTATGGCTGTTCTGCACTCTAAAGATCTCGTGAATTGGAATGTCATTAGTCATGTCGTAGAGGATTTAACAGTGATCGGGCCAGAATATCGGTATGATCGAATGAACCGTTATGCAAAAGGAGTCTGGGCAGGAGCTATCCGTTTTCATGACCAACAATTTTGGGTGTATTTTTTTACGCCGGATGAAGGTTTGTTCGTGAGTACAGCTGAAGATCCTGCCGGCCCATGGGAGCCTCTTCATCATAGTTGGGAAATCGCTGGCTGGGATGATTGTTGTCCTTTCTGGGATGATGACGGTCAAGGATATCTGGTCGCTACGAATTTTGCTAACAATTACAATATTCATCTGTTTAAACTTAGTGAGGATGGAAAACAAATTTTGCATGACAGTGGTGTCGTGATCCATCAATATAAAGGTAGTGAAGCGAGTAAGCTTTATAAAATAAACGGACTTTATTACATTTTTCACAGTGAGGTTCGACCAATGAATGGTGAAGATGTAAGGGTTGTTATGATGCTTCGTTCGGAGCAACTATACGGCCCTTACGAAGAAAAAGAGTTAATTCATACGCATGGCGTGGAAATGGACCGCGAACCGAATCAAGGCGGGCTTGTACCAACACCGTCTGGAGAGTGGTATTTCATTAGTCATCAAGGAGCCGGTGGTTACTTTGAGGGTAGAACACTTCATCTGCTTCCGGTTTCATGGATAGATGGTTGGCCAATCATTGGTGAGGATACAGACGGTGACGGCGTTGGAGAGATGGTTTGGGGAGGAACAAAACCAATTCTAGGCTATCCTAAAACAACCTTAACCGTGAATGATGATTTTAATAAGCCTGTACTCCGGTCTCACTGGGGATGGAACCACCAGCCCAAAGCAGACATGTGGTCTTTGACAGAGAGGCCGGGATATTTGCGGTTACATGCCTGTCTTCCTTCCGAAAGGAACGATTTCTTTAAGATACCGAATACTCTTTCCCAACGGGCGTATCGTGTTCCTCATAACGTAGTGACTGCCAAGTATGATCTAAGGGGTATGGTTGACGATCATGAAGCGGGTCTATGCCATTTTGGACAAACCTATTGTACGATCGGTGTTCATCAGCAGCAAGGAACGCGGATATTGAAGTACAACAATTCAGGTACAATCGAATGGGGACCATCTATTGATGCGGATGTGACTAACCTGTGGTTAAGATCGATTTGGAACTTGCGTGGTGAAAACAAGTATGAATACAGCCTCGATGGAGAGAACTTTATTCCCTATGGGGAAGTCTATCAACTAGGTTGGGGACACTATCGGGGAGATCGAGTTGGGGTGTACAACGTGAACTATGAAAGAGAGCAAGGGTATGTGGACGTGGAACACTTCAATTACGAGTCGAGATGAGCGAGTCTAATTTTTTCTGAATACGAACAAGACCGAGAAGAGGAATATGTTATTCTTCATCTCGGTCTGTTTGGCCACCACGGAGCACTTTATTCGCTATAAACCTCTCCATAATGCATCGCCTCGTTTGTGGGATTCTCGTTTTTAATGCCCATTGCTAATCCTCTATTAGTTGATTTTCCCCACTGCGTTAGGATTCCCATGGCTTGGCCAAGGACCTGACCTGACCGATATGGAAATCAAGAAGCCGACGAACTCTTACCTTCCCTGACGCAACGCACTCCAAATTCATTAAAGAACGCTGAGCATCTTTTTCCATACATAGATCGACTATTGATAGCAGAGGGGTTGAGACATATGTAAGATCTCCCGCAACTTTGATAATACTTGCGCCGATCAGTTAAAGAGTAGGGAGATGATTTAACCATGGAGCAATACAAAGGACAGGTGATCGTATCTAGCGAAAAGCAATTCGTCTACCGTGACTCCGAAAACAGAGGACATGTGCAACTGCCGAATATGGTGGTCTCTTGTTTGGAATTATCGGACACGTCTAAGATAGCCTATGGCGTGATATCCAAGTACGTTTTTGAGAACGGAAGAGAAGCATTCCCTGCTGTATCACGAATTGCCATGGCTTGCAACTGCACCAAGAAAACAGCAATCAAGTACATTGACGAACTCTGCGAGAAGGGATTCATCCTGAAGGAACGTAACGGTAATCGGAAGACGAACTCCTACTATCTGATGGACATAGACAAGATTGACCATTTACATGTATCTGAAATGTTCTGGCGGTCTGTAAATTCCGTGTACAAAGAAGTTGAGGTTTGTCTATACGAAGATATATATGAAGGCTTTATTAAGATGCTTGAGAAGCTTAAAAAAGAGGGTGTCATCTTTCGGGAGATTCCTGTCGATGCTGAGACTGAATCACATATACGCGAGACCCTTTTAAGCAGGGTAAAGAAGGTAGGGGAAGATGTGTTCAACCCTCCGTACGGTGGAAAGGCGAAGCCTGATATCTCTGACAAACCTGTGGCAAAGGAAGTAATGAGAAACGTTTTAGGCGACACAGTCGAAAAATCGGACAACTTTTGGGGAGGGAAAGGCAGGTTCTCCCTACCTGAAGACATTGACCGATGGAAGAACGACAACTTCGTTCAGTACTTCTACGAGAAGTTTATTGATGCTACAGATAGAACACACGAAACCGTCCGAAGTAAACATCGTGGAATAATGGGGCGCTTGCTCAAGAATGTTGACGGCAACAAGGTGCTAATGAAGCGAAGAATAGATGCCTTTTTCCAAATTGGATATGACAATCAATCCCTGGAGTGGTTCAGTACCTCAGGACGGGCGGCAGAGATTGATTTGTTTGTCGAGCAAGGTAATAAACCATTCTATATCGAGAAGCAAGAGAAGAAGGAAATGATTCAGAATACCGTACAGACCAAGAGCGGCATGTCTGCTGAGGACTTCCTGAAGAGGATTAGAGGAGGTAACTAATGAGTATATTGACTGGGACAACGACAGAACTGTTTAGCACATGTGAAGCCTGTGTGGTAAAGGACTGGTGCAAACTTCGTAGCGGTGAAGTGAAGTTGCCACCCGAGCATATGCTCACCTATTGTGTGGGCTACGACAAACTGGAAAAGGCTATAGGTTTGGCTAAAATCCCCAAGGAGTACCGTACTGCCAACCTGCACAACTATATTGAAGATGCGGACAACACTGACTTTGTACCCATCCTGAAGGACTTATTATCTAATTCGGTAGGCTTTGTCACTTCAGGTACGAACCTTGCCTTGATTAACCGGGGCAAAGGTACAGGTAAATCCTGGACAGCAAGTGCCGTTCTTAATGAGTTTATTTACAAAGTTTGTCGTGATCCGCAATGGTTTGATTATGAAACTCCCGTAGGAATGTATGTGAAATTTGGAGCTTGGGCTAACCGTCAGCGAGATATTTACACTCGCAATGACGAGAAGTTTACCTACGAAGCCCACCGAGAACTCAACCAGATGAAAGACGTCCCGCTACTGATACTGGATGATATCGGGAGCGGTCGAATGACCCCAATTATTCGAGACCTTATCTATGATGTTATTGACTTCCGCAAAGAAGAACAGAAAAGCACAATCTTTACAAGCAATTTCCCTGTTTCAATATTACGTCAAGATGACATGCTTGGAGACATGGTTGTATCTCGAATGCTTTACAATACGATGGTTATTCCGTTGGGCGGCAGAGACAGAAGAGAAGATAATACCTACAACTACTAAACTTAAGTAGAGCGTTCGTTGATGTGTTTAATGAAGACATACATATTGTTAGAGATGCAAGCGAAAACAGCCCAAAGTAGCACCGATCAGACAACTTCGTTGCGCTGGTCGCGTGACCTACCTTAACAACAGTCGCTATATGAAAAACCGTAGGCCTAAAGGACTCACCGAATGCAATTACTTTTCTAATTGTATTCGGTGATTCCTTTCTTGTTTCCGAAATATACCAATTACTTATCAGTGGAAGAAGTGATTGATAAGGGAAATGAATTCACATAGAGCCTTAGCTGGAAGCCCTCCGCACCTTTTTCCGTACATGACTCGACTACTAAGAGTGTAATCGGAAATTGGGAGGGGAACACAATGGCGGCAATCGAAGAACTTCAGCTACTTAACCACATCCTAAACGTCAAAGAGTGGGGCGTTGTCGAGGATGCAGGAATTACTGAGGGCTATTTTCAGGTACACAAAGACACCTTCGAGTACGTCAAAGGCTTCAAAAAGAACAATGGATACCTGCCAACAATAGAAACGGTATTGAACAAGTTTGATACGTTTGAGTTAGTGGAATTGGAGAACATTGACCATGTTGTGCGAGCGGTGAGGGAGGACTTTCTTTATAGGGAGTTCAAACCGATTCTGGTATCTGCTTCGGAGACTTTCGCCAAAAAGGAAACGACAGCGGCTATTCAACAACTTCAGATGGAAGCAGGAAGATTTCTGAAGTCTATCGGCTTAAGCGGTCAGGGCTACTCCTACATCAAGAACGCTCAAGAACGTCTCGATGCTTATAACAAAATCCACGGTAAGGCACAAGATGAAATTATAGGAATGACTACTGGATTCAAACCGCTTGATTTAGCGACCAACGGACTAGAATACACAGATGGAGCGGTCGATTACTTTCTAGTGTTCGCGCCAACAAACATGGGAAAAACCCTCATATCATCTTTTATGATGTCAGCGGCATGGAACAGTACATTAGATGATGACTATCCAGCCTACTTCGCATTGGAGCAAAGAGCGTCAGAAATTGCCCATAACTGGGACAATACACTCGCGAAAGTGTCACGCCTTGCTTTAACACGCGGTACGCTCTCTAACGAAAAGCGAGATGCTTATGCGGAGTTTGTTGACCGCCTCAAGCAGAAGAAGAAAGACATGGCGATTTACGACCTTAAGAGTAACGGCGGCAAGCCTTACACGATTGACGAAATCCACCGGATACTCGAACGAGAAGGTCACAATCGTTGGACACTCGACCAATTATCCAAGTTACGACTTACCTCACGGAGTAATGGCGATCTTAGACAGCGGCTGTTTGATGTATCGGCTGGAGTCCGAGACTTAATTCTCGATACGGGTAAGCCCGCAATAGTTGTCGCACAAGCGAACCGCGATGCCCTTAAGAAAGTAAAAAGGGATATTACGGAGAGCGTAGATGCGGGAGACATTGGGGAGACCTTCGCCATCGTACAGGATGCTTCAAAGGGCATCTCCATCGTAAAAGTGAGTGACAACACCTTTAGAATCTTGGTCATAAAAAATCGTGAAAATGCAAGCGGGCAATCGTTCCTTGTGCGCTATGACTTCGACACTGGTACCGTCTCCATCCTGGATGACTCCATTGACGAACAATACTTCTAAGAGAGAGGGAGGGACTAGCCTATGCGGGTACAACTGTATCTTAACTCTGTTAGCTTAGGAGCGTATAGGGAGGGTAAGGAGGTAACGGCTTACTGCGAATACGTTCCGAACTTCTTCAATGTGCACGTCGATGTTCATGAGGAGGAGGCAGAAATCCACCCTCCTGGTTCCACCCAGATATGGGGGAAAAGGAAGTGATAAATCTCTCTCTCAAACAAGAGAATCCAAATATTGAGATTCTTGAATCCTTGTACATTGATCCTGAAGAGTTAACAGATGAGCTCAGGTTCTCTTATCAGCATCTCTCGAAGGTTCTCAGTAACCCTAAAGCATTCACAGGACTGAATGATACGGGTGAATGGGTCATGAGTTGCTGTCCATTACACGCCGAAACAAGGGCATCTTTTGGCATTTCTAAAGAACCGCCCTATCACTGTAACTGCTTTTTTTGTGGCTACTTAGGAACCATAGATACCTTAATAGAGAACGCTCTTGATCTGGATGAAGGAGAAGGCATTAAAGTTTTGCTTACTACCTATATCTTCGAGGAACAACGACGAACGTTCGATATGGTTGACTTCATAGATAATCGCAGGAACAAGTACGTTATTCCCAACCTTGAAGAGAGCGTTCTTACTAGCATGAAAAATTCGAGAGCTAGTAATGAACTACTCTATCAGACTGGCATGAATTACATGCGTTCTAGGGGATTTAACGACAGAACCCTTGAAACCTACGAAATCTGTGTTGACACTGCAACTGAGACAATTGTATTCCCTCAGAGGACAAGATCCGGAAAACTCCGTTTTGTGCAGAAGAGGAAGATAGGCAACAGTTATCACGGTACTAAGTTCATTAATGAAGGCAGTGCGATAAAGAAGGATATTATTTTTGGTTTGCATTTCATTAACAAACTTAGAACAACGAAAGACCGAATTAGACGGGTCAGGATGGTTGAATCACCTATCGACTGTATGTCCAACTATCAGGTGCATATCCCCGCAATCTCAATTAACGGACGTATCCTTTTTGGAAATCAAATTCGGGAGTTGCAGTTGGCTGGCATCGAGGAGATTGATTTGATGCTAGATAACGATAAAGCGGGCGAGAAGGGGATGAAAGACGCCGCAATCTTACTGGATAGGGCAGGGTTCATCGTGAACCGTGTACGCTACCCTAGCTTTCCTGCGCTCAAAGACAGCAATGAACTACTTAATGCTTGTTTACTAGACCGTCTCGAAACCTACAACGTGAACCTGATTGGGTCAATGTTCAATTAGGAAAAATTCTTCACAAAATGAATCACATCTTAATCAGGCGAGGCAACAACCACTGATATTACTAGCAACACATTACACATGGAACTGTTGGAGGAATATTAACCATGACAACTCAAACAACTATAGCAAACTTCGATATTGACTCCTTAACACCGATCTTCAAATTCATACTGAAAGGTGTGAGAAGTGAGGACCGTGAAGAAGTTCAATCAGAAGCCGTTCTTCGTATTCTTACAGCCATAGATAAAGGACAAGTTAAGAAAGATATATTCACATTCTCTCATACTGTTGTTCAACGTGCAGTATTTGACTACTACCGCAAAAACAACCGAATGATTAACAAAAACAGCACCTATGTTCATTTTTGCGATGGGGCAGATGAAGAACATGGTTCAACTATCGATTATTTCTCTTACGCAACTGAAGAGATAGGCTATGGTCTGTCTGACGTAAAAACGGATTATTTGAACAATCTCTGTATGTTTACACCGCAACAACGTCGAATCATTGATTTCATGCTCTTCACAGAGGAAGGAATCGATATGAAGCCAACAGAGATTTCTAACTTGCTTGGCTTGAACAAGTCTCATGCTTCCCGTGCGATGAAGACGTTGAAAAAATTATGTCAGGGTTAAAAGCCTAAATTACCTGCCATATAAGGTATACATAGATTATTTAGTAAAAGTGTGCTTAGGAGTATTTTGTTTATTTCTCTATTCTAAAGTATAACATACTTTGCATTAAAGTCCCTTAACTTTTCATATATATATGAAAAGTTCTCATAGAAACATTTTACAACTGGCACTTAGAGTAAGTCAACCATACTATGTAGTAAAACAATGTAATTAAAACAGGCTCTATAATCAATCGATAATTTTACATATCCTATTATGAACTCAATTCTTTAGCAGTTGAAGCAAATGACATAGATTTCTAAAGCTATATCTCGACTACTAATATTAAGGAAGAAATATTAAAAGAAGATTAAATGTCATTACATATATCGTATCCAATTTCTTGAAAAGTCATTCGCTCCTTTTTAAGAAGATGGAACGACGACTAACATTAAGAGTCAGCGAACATCAAATACAAAATACATTTGGAGGAAACACATGATGTCTAATACAGTAGTTCGTGGTCTTGGAGCAATTCTCTCTGGCGGTGCAGATTTTATGAATTTTGAAGAAGGAAAGCCGATGACTATGCTTTTCATTGACTGGTTTGAAGACCTGCTCGGTATCCGTGAGCACTATGAAGCGGCTCTGACACCAAAATACATTCGTTGCCCCGGCAAAGACATTTGCCCGCTTTGCAAAGCAAACCCTTCCAAATATCCTGCATTGCGGATTAAGTTCCGCGTGTATGACCCTGTAGTGAAGAGAGTCAAATTCGTCTCTCTGGCTAAATCTCACGTTCAAAAGTTGAACCAGGAATTCAATCTTGACGAGTGTGACCCTACTAAGAACTTCGTGACCCTATACCGCACTGGTAAAGGGGCTTCCGACACTGCCTACAGTGCTCGCCGTTATGTTACAAGCCCTGAAGCTGGAAAACCTGTTCTGGACTTCCCGACGCAAGAATTAATCGACCAGATGCCTGATATTACACCGCAAGTAACACCACATAGCCCGGCCGAGATTGCAGATATCATGCAAACGTTGGTAGCCGGTGCCCAGACTCAACCTTACGTTTATAATCAGGCACCACAAGGTGGTCAGCCATCCTATGAGCAACAAGGAGTACCTGCAACACAACGCAAACTTCCATTCTAGTCACAACAGTCAATACTATTCATCACAAAATTAATTTTATTTCGATATGGAGGGGGCATTGTGTCCGATAACGAAGTCATAAACATTATAGCTAAGGGCGAAAAAAAGTCTGCCCGAACCCTACGCACTAAGAACACAGAAATAGTTAAACAGGCAAAGAAACTAACTAAGAAAGAACAGAAAATCTTAGACATTGAATCTTCAATTGTCATGCCTGACAATTACACACTCATCAACACTCCTGAGTTACTTCAGCGGTTAGTCAACTACTATAAAGCATATAAAACGATGTATCAAGGCGATGCCTTTGTCTATCTAGACACTGAAACTTATGGACTAAACAACTGGCGGGACACTTTAATCTCAATCTCCATAGGTTTTGAATCAGAAGAGTATTTTAACATACCCATGCGGCCTTTTCTCCATGGAATGTCGATCAATATTGAAGCTTTGTCATTAGAGGAGGTTTCAAACGCCCTTAAACCATTGTTAGAAGATGAAGATATGATCGTCATGGCAAACGCCAAATTCGATATTCACGCGCTCAAGAATTGGGCAGATATTGACATTACGTTTAATATTCATTGGGACACGATGATTATGGGCGGATTGTTAAACGAAAATAAACCAAAAGGTCTGAAAGAATGGTACAACTCTTACGCTCTTCCTTGGCTAATCGAGCAGGGTAAATTGAGCCATGATGAACTTAGCCGTCCAACTTTTAAGTTTGGTAGCATGTTCGACAAAATTCCATTCGATCGTATACCTCACAGGCTTGCTAACTATTATGCTTGCCATGACGTGTTCATGACTCATTGGGTGTTCAGATATCAAAAAAGCATTGTAGAAAATCCATCTTTTGGACTAGAGGGAGTTTACCGTCTTTTTCGAGAAGTTGAGATGCCATTGCTGGCTGTTTTTGCTATAGCAGAACGACGCGGAGTAGAGCTAGACTCCAAGTTTCTTAAGGATACTGTTGGTAAAGTTCTACAAGAGAAATTGTACGAACTTAAGACAGAGATTTTCAACGTCTTAGGCGACACGATTACTCTAATGAAGTCACGAACCCGACAGCGACAAGGGATTAAGTTTAAGGAAGAGTATGAAGTAGTGGAAGAGTTTAACCTGGGTTCTCCCGCACAACTAGCCAGCAAACTATATGTAGAGCATAAGATTCTTAAGGCTGAAATGGTTTACGACAAAGATCTGAAGCGTAAAGTACCTAAGCTGTCTACAAGTAAGAAGGTACTTACTAGAAATAAGAAGGCAACCGTGACCATTGGTAATAAGACTCACAGAATTATCGACTATATTCTGGAATACCGTGGGCTGTCGAAGCTAATTGATGCGTTCTGTAATAAGCTTCCTAACGATACGGTAGAGGGAATCATTCACTGTTCCTACAACCAACTGGTAAGGACTGGACGTGTTTCCTGTTCAGCACCAAACCTTCAGCAAATCCCATCAAAATTTGACCTGATACGCCACGCCTTCCGTGCCCCTAGCGGGAGACTGCTGGTTAGCGGAGACTTCTCGCAACAGGAATTGCGCTGGTTGGCTATTTTTACTCAGGAACAAACCCTCATGGATATTTTCCGTCTAGGGCTTGATATGCACAGTAGGGTAGCGTGCCAGATTTACAGCTTCGACTATGATATGTTTGAAACGATTCGGGGTTACAAGAGGGATTCAGAAGAAGAGACCAGCACCAACATTGAAGAAGTGATTACGAAGTATGAACGTTCTCAGGAACTTATCTATGCAATAACTTACCTGAACAATAAAGAGCAGGGCGCTAACTCTTCTACTACGGAGATTGTTCGTCCGACCATTGAACGCCTTGCCGCATTTTTTGAGTTACTTCGTAAGAAGACCAAGTCCGTCGTATTTGGTGTAATTTACGGTATTACGGAGCTGGGTTTAAGCGACCAAATTGAATCCAGTAAAAAGGAAGCAAAGGAACTGATTGACGGCTTTAAGTCATCCATGCCTAACTACCTTATGTGGGAAGCAACAACCCACAAAGAGGTTATGGAGAAGGGCTACATTGAAACTGTTCTTGGACGTAAACGCAGATTCGGTGAGACCATCGCTGAAGCTAAAGAGGAGGATATGTGGAAGCGTTCGGGCTGGCACTGGAAAATTGAAAAGTGCAAGCGTCAGAGTTGTAACTCCAAAATCCAAGGCTCAAGCGCTGACCAATCCAAGAAGGCAATGGTGGAACTGTTCTACCCTAAACGACCAGATGGTACTACATGCTTAAACCGTCGTGAGTGGGTAATCAATGGCTATGTGTCTCAACTTGAGAAGGATGATATCCACCTTGTCCTTCAGGTACACGACGAGTTGATTTTCGACGTCCCTCAGACCGTTGACCCTGCCGTTCTGATATCGATTACAGATACTATGGCTAATGTTATCCCTAACGATGCGGGAGTCCAATTCAAATCGGATATCGAGATATCACCTTATTGGGGCGGCAACTTCTCGCAAGAGCAAATCCGTCTTATGAGCGAAGGTGCTCTGGATTGGAGAGATATTTTCGAAGAAGAGGTTAAGAAGAAGCTTTCCAAGTTCGGTATTGAGTATGAAGTAGGTATGTTCGCTGAGAAGGATGACGAAGAGGAAGAGGAGGCCGCATAATAACGGCTTCTTTGTTACTATCTAAGGTGAGTACCATATATTGTAGATAGCAAGTCTGGAAGGAGCGATAACATGGCAACAGTTTCAGGAATTAGGGTGTGGGGAAACGTTTCTCTTGCCCGAGACACAGAGATTAAAACCGGAGCTAACGACAACATCATCGTTACTGTCAACGGAACCGATTACCCTATCACATTAAACGTAGGGGAGTATAAGACCAGCCATTCGCATGTAACATCCGAACTGGTTCAGCATATCGCAAGTAAATTAACTGCGGCAGGATGTCCTGTTTACGCCAAGGTGGGAGGGATCCACGATGATAACCCGAGAACGGTACTTGTCATTGAAGCGGTAGATCATGGGGAAAACGTAACAATGGCAGTGTCTGGTAATGGCGCTACTGCCTTTATAGGAGATGAACCGTACCAAATCCAGCCTCCCGTTTCGGTTTCTGAACCTACTTTAGGGGCGATGAGTTTAACCTCAAGCATACAAGCCAAAAAGAACTAAAAGACCCTTTCGGGGTCTTTTTTATTTTACCGCACCTTTTTACGAAGATAGCTAGACTACTGTGATTGTAAGGCAAAACAAACAATCGAAACGGAGCTAGGGAAACATGACAACAGTAAAATTCAACCCTAATACGCAGAAGCGTACTTCTCAACGAGCCATGGTGCTGACCGCACTTCGTAACGCAGGTTCTAAAGGATTGGCCAACTATGAACTGTACGAAATCAGCCAGCGTTGGGCGGCACGTCTGCAAGAATTGTACAAGCAAGGCTACAAGATTCGTGTTGACAACTTGGGTGACGGTATTTACAGCTACACATTGGTCGAAGAACCTGCTGCAGTCCTGCCGAGACCTGACCGTGCTCAAGATGTCCTGACTCGTGAGATTGAAGGTAAGTTCGGCGGTTCTGTGACAACTGCTCAACTCCTTTACATCCTGCAATCTAACAAACTTCAGGTCGGACGTAAAGCCGGAACATTTAGCGTATAAAATACCAGTTCTACTTATTGATATGTACAAGGCATAACGATCGAGCATGTGATTTGCAACTAATCGGGACTATGTAGCGACCACTATAGAGAAGGGGGCGACAAGCTATGAAGATGACAATAGAACAATACGCAGAAATCATCGCAGGTAAGGTTGCTCACACGGCAAAGAACATCGCTAAGAAAGGCGGTCGGCAAGAGGAAGCTGATTCTGATGTAGCCGCCGCAATGATTATCACCTTCGCTCAAGAGATGATGCAAGTCATGAATCAAGTTGAGCAGATGAACGGTAAAGCAGCTATTTTACACTAGGAGGAAACTCTTGAGTGATTCCGAATCGAATAGTCAGAGGAACTCAAAGCAACCTGCGAGTTCCGTCTCAGGGTGATGACAAAGATAATTGATTTCAAGACTGAGGGAGGTCAGTAATGTTTAATCGATACGCTGTCGGTGGGCGGCTAGACCCGCCCTATTACCCTACAAAACCTCACCCTCACTTTGTGGGTAGAGCAATCTCGATTCCTGCGAAGGCGAACGGGGATAGGGTTTTAAAGGATACCTTTACAATGTCTCATGACCTTGAGTTTTATGCGGTATCCATCAGAACGAACATGAACACCATCGAAGACTACTGGAATTTAACTGTGGACGGAAGGGTACTCGCGAGGAACATTCACTGCAAAAATTATGAAGAAGGCTTGTACTTTCAGGTAGCGCATCCGGTGGTGGCAGGTAAAGAGTTCCTGTTCGAGTACCACACACCACACGGAGACGGAAAGAATCTTGAGTTGATGTTCCACTTCCTTACTGAGCCTGACGTTAACCTTGTTCTCACCGGAACAACTGAATTAGGCAACTACCCTGACCCGCCCGAAGAACCAGCCGAAGACCAACAACCACCGGACGCACCGGAAGGTGGTATACAGCTTCCTGTTACGTGGCAACCGTTTACTTCCGTTGCTGAAGCCGAGAAGTGGGCAAGTAACTTGGGAGTGTCAGTAAACTTCGCCAAGAAGATTGATGCCGCTAACTATGTGACGGAAGCGTTGGCATTACTCCTGAATACCTGCGGCGGTTTCGCTGACATGATTCAGAAGCATAAGCTAACAATTCAGATTGAGAACGGTAATGGTGCGAATGGATACTTTGACCCTTCCTCTGGAAAGGTTGTTGTAAGTAAGACGTATGACTACGCTAACGCTGATGTCATCGCTCAAATGGAATATGATACCGGGCAGAAGTCTTCTCCTAATAAACTGAGGACGGTCATTCATGAGATTGGGCACTGGCTTCATTATCACAACGTTGGAGCACAACAGTTCTATACATACTCTGCCCTGGACCCTGACAACTACGGAGTGAAGACAATCCTGACCAATGCGGAATCGACGTATATTGCGAACCACCTTTGTAACTATGCGACCAAGTGGTTTCCTATTGAGTTGATGCCTGAAACATTCACCGCCAAGATAACCGGAGTACCTATTGATGCGAAGATATGGGAGTGGTACGAGCAGTACGGTGGATTCAAATGTGAGGGTTGGTAACTCTGTGCCAACACGTGTTTCATAAAATCACGTATACGAAAGAGATGGAATTGGTGGCAATGGAGAGGAGATTTTTGTAATGGATATTACAGTTCCTTGCATTTTCTGCAAGCACTTTAATAGGGACGAACGGGAGAACATGACCTGTGCGGCTTACCCTAATGGAATACCTAGAGAGATTCAGGAGCTAAAAGTAATTCACACCGAGCCTTACCCCGCCGACAACGGAATCAAGTACGAGCCATTAAGTGATAAGCATGATTACTTCAAATACTTTAAGGGAGAGATTCGACAATGAAAAAAGTAGTTGGAGCGTTATTAACAGGTTTGGGGATTGGTGCGGTTGGAGCAGTCGGGTTTGCAGGAGCGGCAGCAATTATTATTATTACTATTCTACTTAGACCATTGTTTGCTCTCTTGGTAGGTTGGGTGATCGGGTTCGGGTTAAAAGTCATTGCGGGTTCATTCGTGGCCTGTACGTTGAGTACGATTTTCCACACCGTAATTGCCGCTTCCGCTTTGCCGCAAATCTTCGCGGGTATTGCATTGCTGGCTTCCTTCATTAAACCTTCCCGCAATGTAACTGTCGAGAGCGCAAATAAGTAAAAGGTTAAAGATAGTTTTGAAACCTGAAGAGAGGACTTCGTAACTCCTGCTAACCATAAGCTGACTATTATAGAGAGGTGACATGAATGATAGGATTTTTAAACAAGTGCCCCCAATGTGGGGCACGTTCTTCTTTTACACCCGAAGAGATGGAATGTGATAAGGCGTTGGTGCTGTGGTGCAGTCACTGTGGAAACTTCATCAATCAGACATTTACGATCGAGACTGTCCGCAGGTGGTGGGTACGATACGACGAAGGTGAGGAATCTATCGTTCCTCCGGTCAGCAAGTATAACCTTCAGAAACTCATAGAGATCGAACAGATGCTTAATGAGCAAGGTGAATGGATGGAGAGCATTGAGATTCACATTAAAGACTTTAAAGACTACCAGTATACAGACGAAGAGGGTGACATTAATCATGAAGGTTCAGATAACAGCTAAGTTTTTCCTTGACAACGGCGAAGTTAAGAGGGTCGATTGGTTGGAGATTGACCCTAAGCTCAAAGGTAACATTGTCGAGGATGGCGTAAACAAGCCTGTGGAAATAATCCTCAAGGCGGCTAAGGATGTGCAAGATGAATACAAGAAAATATTCCGCAAGTATCAAAAGGACGGTGAAGTATTCGCTGTCGAAAACATCTTGGGTGAGGTATCCGGCATTCCCTTTACAAAGGTAACGTACTGGACATTAAAAGCAGAAGAGGTGAAAGAGGGGGCAAGCGAGTCTACCCATAGCGCAACTATCTAATAGTAGCTTGGATAGGTCGATTTACTAGTATGAAGCGACCACGATAGAGAAAGCATACAAACAACGGAGGTAACAACAATGACAAAACCAAGTTCCTTTAACCCTTTCGGTTTCCCTGTAGTGCCTAGCATGGCCGATGCTGACCTTCTTGCCATTATCCAGAAAGCCGCCCGCTATGACGAGACGGTCAAGTTAAATAAAGACTTATCAAAACGTGTTGAGGAATTAGAAAGTACTTTAGCTGAACAAACGCTTGATTCAGAGGAAGCGTTTGCAGTCCCTTCGTTCCCGCAGGGTTTTGAATACTACGGAAACGCCGGAGAACTTACCGACGAAGAGATTCAGTATGGTCTGGTTTCTGCAGCACAGGAAAAATTGGAAGCGGGTAAGTTCCACTTCATCGGAGCAGGAGATTCAGCCATCATTCGTATGCACGATGGAGATCGTATCATTACTATCGTAGCTCAAGGGTACTATGAGCACCAAAAAATCCTCCCTGAACAAAACACTAACGCTAACGGTTGCGATGATCCCGATTGTATCTGCCAAATCTATAAGTTCGCTTCTACCACCTAGGTTACAAAGACCCTCAAGCGAAAGAAGGTAAAAACTGTTGATGGACAAACACGAAAACGCAAGGATTCAGGGAAATAGCTCACTGTTGGTAGCTGATGTGGCTTCTTTGATTAAAGCCGGAGAGCTGGACAAGTCCATCCCATTTATGGCTTATAACCGATCCACCCGCCGTGCCGCTGAGAAGCAAGCAATGAAGATGATTCGTCGCTCGAAGGTAAATGGAAGCCATTAATCAACAAAAGGGCACACGTCCTTTTGACATTTCATATCACGTAGCCCGCACCTTATAACGTACATAGAGCGACAATTATAGAGAACTCAAAACAAGGGAGATGTTGATAAGTTAGAAAGATCATCCGTAGAAACTTCTTGCTTCAACCTGATGCTTATAACTGTCGCACCCCCTTAAAGATAAATATAGTTTGATGTGATGGAGGGAGTGTCCGGGGTGAAGTGGATCGACAAATGCTGGGACACCTTCAACGCATATTACCTAGGAGGGATAAAATGGAAAAAACTTATGTTTACACTCTTGGAGTTGTAGTAGAGCAAGTAGAGATGATTGAGAGTGCTATCAGGAATATGAAGCAAACTATGCGCCATGTATCACCCGCCACGGTAGACGTAATTCGCAGAAACAAGAATCAGCTTGAATCATTGCTGGAACGTATCATGAACGCTGATGTATCTTCCACCCCTGGGCTTCAGGCTTCTATTGAAGGTAACAAGCAGTGTCTTCAGGACTGCTTCTCGGCAGACTACACAAACCGTCTCAGCACGATTAGGAGGACAAGACGATGAAAATGAAGTTCAGCGATGTTTATGGAATCCTTCAGAACAACAGGAAGGCTGTTTCTGATATGGGACTGGATTATACCAATGTGCTTGAAGGAGAAGGCAAGTGCCTTATCTCTGCGGAACTGGATGCCCTGAAAGAAAGCTACGCAGACCTGTACAATTCGGACATCCAATTGAACGAAAATATCGACGCTATCAGGAAAAAAGCTAACTCCTGTTTTACCTGTTTAGACCTAATTTAAAGGTATATCAATCTGACTTCTTTGAAAACAAGCGACGTAACTACGCCAAAACAACCTCTTCCAACGATCGAGATAACTTGTAAGAAATCAGAGACCTTCGGGTCTCTTTTTCTTTCGCATCTTTCTCCCTACATAAATCTACTACTGATAGTAAAGGGAGCGTGATACAGATGAACATTGACCACAGAATAGCCGCAGGTTTGCTACTTAAAGAAGTTCCTGAGAAGCACATGAAGGAGATTTACTTCCAAGCTAACGGAAAGAGTATTTTCCTGAGTTCCATTACTGAAGAGAAATTGGTCTCTGAAGATAAGTTCGATATGTTCCAGCACTGGATTGAAGAGACCGTAATCAACCTACCTTCCTACGAGATCCTGTTGGAAGTTCTTGAAACTGAAGGGGACGTTGTCTAATGACAACTAACGTAAGAGACATGACGGACAACGAGTTCGTGACCACCCACCAAAACCTTGTACACAGTGCATGTCAGCGGTACGTGGCTTTACTTGATGTGATTAAACATTCTTCCGGTGCTGATTACGAAGACCTGCTGCAAGTGGGCATGCTGGGTCTCCTGAAGTCAAGAGACAGGTTCAGCACTGAGTTGGGGTTTCATTTCTCTACCTATGCTGTGCCTATGATTATCGGGGAGATTCGCCAATTCCTTCGGGACAATAACAGGGTAAAGACTTCACGGTGGATTAAGGAACAGTATCCAAGATTCCGTAAGATGGGATTGTATGAAGAGGATGCTTCAACCGTAGCCGCCGCTCTTGATATTTTTGAGAAGCAAGCCAAGATTCTGCTAGAATACAAACCGCAGTTCCGTTCACTCAGCGAGGTGCTATTTAATGATGCTTCAGGCAACGTGGAAGTAACCTTACTGGACGTACTGAAGAGCGACTACAACCTTGAGCAAGATGTGGTCAACCACACTATTGTTAAGGACTTCCTAGATATACTGAGTGAGCGTGAACGTAACATTTGGTTTGAGTACCACCAGAGCGGCAATAAGCAGTCTACTCTATCCAAACGCTATGGGGTTTCACAGGTGCAAATTAGTAGGATATTAGAAAAAATAGAGACGAAAGCGGTGCGCTTCGGAAGAATGAAGGGCTATGCTAACGAGTAAACAAAGCACTGGTGAAAATTAAGAGGTAATTACATAAGATATGTTACTGGCCCATAGCGAGTCGCCTATATTGGTGGTAACGCACCGAGAAAGGAAGTTGTCGCTATGGCTAATAAGCACTTGAAAGATATAATCCGAGAGACCACAGAGGTCTTAAAGGTGGAATCCCGTCAGAACGAAGCGCTTCATGAGATTCACCCGAATGATGTTGAGCGTGTTCTGCGGAGAGGTCTCGATACTATTCTCGAAAACTTGGTTCAAGGCAATAAAATCTATCTTATCCATTCCTTTAATCTCGAACCCAAGGACTATGACGCAAAGCATGTCAAGAATCCTCAGACCGGAGAGCCGATGGTCATTGAACCCTATCGTGCAATCCTTATCAAACCGTCTGACTCTGCCAAAAAACGACTCAAGAGCGGCAAGAAAACCTATCCGCTAAAGTAATAGAAAGACCCCGAAAGGGGTCTTTTCTTTTTGACGCATCTCCTGCCATACATAGCGCGACTACTAGAGTATGAAGCAAATAATACGGTGAAGCACCGTAAGGAGATGAGATAAATGAGTATTGTTAATACCCACAAGAAAATCGAGACAATGGATGACGCTGCGTACAAAGCTTTTATGGAAGGAAGCGGCTCCGCAGAACCTCAAGGGTCGAAATTAGAGTGGGGCGATTTCAAGAAAACATTCAAAGTCACCGGGGATGGGGTCGTGGTTACAGCAGATGGTGAGGTAGAGAACGTATTGAAATCTGCGCAAGAAGACAGACAGTTTGAGGTGAAATACTAGTGCTGAGTCCCAACTACCTACAACTTAGGCAAGACAATCTGAAGGATATGCACAATATAGAACTCCTGAAAGCATGTAAAGAGGACAGAGAACTCATGGGCGAGTTCTTGAAAGCCAATAGAGACTTTATCTTCTCTATCATCAAGCACTTTAAAGGGAGTGTCGAGGAACTTGTATTTAAATTTCGTATCACCGAGGATGAACTTTACCAACATGCATGTATCGGCATACTCACATCGATTAGAGACTTTGACTTTGATCGGGGCATCAAGTTTACTACATTCGTCGTGCGTCCCATCCTTTGGGAAATCAATCAGCTTCTTTATAGTGACTCTCAGTCTGTACGGTTAAGTCGTGGTGCAGTTGACCTCATTAAGAGGATGGCCGAGATTGAGGAATCTCTTGGGTATCGACCCGCTGAGGATGAAATGTCCCAACTGCTTAAGGTGACTGTCGAACGCTATCGAGAGATTGCGATGTTCAGTGATGAACTGGAGCACTACGACGGTATTGATAACTTCGAGTTCACTAACAAGGATGAGAGAAGTATTGAAGAAGAAGTCACCAATCGTCTCTATGTAAAGCAATTACTGGAAGACCCAATGTTTACAGATTTCGAGAAGAAGGTTATGTGTTTAGTCTTGGAGGATGCAAGCAACAACAATACACAGATTGCGGAACGTCTTAACGTTTACCCGATGACGATTAACCGTACCTTGGCGCGAATTAGAAGTAAAATCGAGAGCCGTAAGTCTTACGTAAAAGAAGAGAAAACCAAGATTCCTTCCAAGTATGAACGGGAGATATCCATTATTGCTCAGGAAACCAAGGAGCGCAATGAGAACCTTTGCATCGAAGATATCACGGATCTGCTTGAGGTGTGTGGTTACGACCCCGCCACCTACTCGACAAGGGTTCTCTACTATATCCGCCAGAAAGCCAGTCAACAGGGTGCTTAAAGCAAGATGCGGAAGCAACCATTGTTTATAACCAGGTGCTGGCGATTAAACGTCTAATAGAAAGGGAAACGAATATGAGAGAACGAGACGATCACGCCTGCAACATTGAGGTATACGACAACCAAGCTAAGTTCCCGAATAATTACGGTGACGAATGAACCTGACTCTTTATTACAGCAACGACTGCGGTCACTGCCGCCGCATACAGAAGACTCTCGACAAGATTGCTCAGGAACGACAGAAGGTCAACGTTTCCAGGATTGAATACGATCCTTCCATTCACACGGAAGTAAAGTTCATCCCGACAGTGGTTGTAAGCTACGGAGAGAGAGAACTAGGGCGTTTCAGCAGTGCTCTAGCAAAGAAGAAAATTGACGCATGGCTGGACCAACTAGAAGAATACATCAGAGTTCACTTGGGGTAATAATACATATTTGTCTGAAAAACAAACTAGCTTTGGCATCCAAATCTATTTCCATATCATATAAAAAATATAAAAAGTGATGTAATAAATTAACTTAAGTGAACCGTAAACTTAAAATGCTTGCATTAAAAGTCTTGATACTCAAGGCTTTTTTTCTCATGCACATGTACGTCTAGTGCGTACAAAAAGTTCAAGTGCGCACAAACCTTCCTATATTGGTACATGAGGTGGTCATATTGAAATGCGGTTGCGGAAGGTTTATCACGCAGAATGCAAAGGCTCTAGCCACGATCTATGAGACGGAAGGCAGTAAATGTATCCATTGTCTATCGGATGCCTTGAATGTTCCTTATCAAGAGTTAGTGGATAGGTACATGGGAATTTACGAGTGTCGACCTTGTGCTCAAGATAAGAAGAAAGCGGAGATACGGAGAAAATTACTTGGACTAGGGGGATAACAATGAAATACCTGAGATCAGGTTTTACTGACACATTGGTGAAGAACAACTTTCGTATTCTACTGAATGGTAAGCCAATCAAGAGATTTGCTATTGACCCTTACAATGAATTGGTTCGAGAAGCGAAGCACTGGCTCTTGATTCTTTCCGGTAAGAAGTCGAACAAAGGGAATGATGTAAAGTGAATGCGCTAATCAAGTGTATAAAGTGCGAGTTCAGGTACGTCACAGAGAAAGCAAGGGAAAACTTTGTTGCCGAAGGACTTCAAGGAGAGCCCCTGCTTTGTCTCCATTGCATCGGTAAAATTACGGGAAAAGTCATGAACCGATATGGCTACTTGGTCTTGCCTGAAGAGTTAGAGGATTCTAACCAACGGATGCAGGTTCTACCAAAAACACTCACTGGATGTAGACCATGTATGAAGAAGAGAGGGTATCGTGATGAAAACAGAGAGAATGTACTTGATAACAACTCCCGAGAATAAAAAGCATTTGCAGGAGGTGGCTAACCGGTATTTTGAAGGAAACCTGTCTGCCGTTTTCGAGTTTAGGATTGAACGTTTTGACATGCACTTAGAAGGAAAATGGGGGCATCCAGAAACTAAAGACAAAGCCACAGGCAACTTACGCCGTGGCTCTGTTTTTTTTGGTATAAACGTAGAAAAGTAGTCCGCAATCCTCCAAAGCCTGTAACGATACGACAACTGTTTTCCTACTCAGTTTAGTCAGCTTTACGATGTCATCTTGCAACGGGAACTCCGTCCTGCCATCGCTCAGAAGCTTCGTCACCGCAAGGTATGTTGTGATAGCCGAAGCATTCAACCCTCTCTCGAATAGGTCAGCCGCCAGCCAATAACTCTCATTTTCTACGTCCTTTACCACCCCGTATGTGCTTGCTCTCATGGAATCTCACTACCTCTCATTTTGTTGATAGAGACATTATTCACAAGATTAGTAGATTATATACGTGTTTATATATTTCTTTTTATACCATATAAGGAATTAAATAGATGAATACTGCATGTTATGTCTGAAGTGTACGGTTTACCATTCAGTCTGAAGTGTACAGTTTACCATTCAGATTCCATATGAAGTGTAAAAAGTGCATTTGTTGTGAGTTTCTGTATTGTAAAATTTACACCGAATAAAGAGATATAAAAGATTAAGAGATAAAAAGATAAAAGATAAAAGAGATATAAAGTAATAAAACATAGGCCAGGGGTGGTGAATATACTCACGGAGTAAAACTATGGTGAAGCGTGGCGTTACCCTGCGGGTCACGCTATTTGTTTTTTAAAGCCTTCGTTAAAGCGAGGCTCCGCCTACCTATAATGAACGCACAGCAGGTAAATACGACCTACTTTAAGTTAATTAAAGGTCTTCACCCTATAATGACCTGTGACAAAGATAGGAAGGTGGTGAGAAAGTCACAGGAACACTCCTGGACGGAGTGTCTTAAACAAAGTCGGGTCAGAAATTAGTTGACGACTTTTAGTTGGATTGAATGATTACATATCACAACGAGGGGAGCATTACAACAATGGCAGGAACAACAAACAAACGCAAGAGGGCTGCTGAATCCCCTGCAGATACGAAGAAAAAAGCCAAGTTAGAAGTACTAGCTAAAGCCCCTAAAGCCCCTGAAGTAAAGACTGAGGCGGTTAGCGTGGATGGATTGGAGGGCGATGTAGTTGCAGAGTTTACCCAACAACTTTCTATTTCCGGTCATTTCATCTATAACGCACAAGAAGAAGATACCATCCTGATTGTCGAGAACTTGGGCTTCGGGGATATCTATGTCAGCGACAAGCCGGATCTTCGAGTGGGCAATGAAGAGCAACGTTTGCTTTTCAAGGAGCAAAAAGCTTTCAAGGCTGGGAAGTTATATATGACTTCAGATAGCCAGCCTGTGGCATCCATTATCGAAATCAAGTAAAGAAGCACGGTTGGGATGCATATTCATCGATAGCACGTACACCATCTACGTAGTTGCTAATGAGTTCATTTCGGTGGTGAACAACGCAGTACGCAGGGCGGTTAGAAATATACCTGTCTCAACTTATATTGGTATATGAAGCATTCATAAGAGGATGTGATGATATGGGAAAGATCAACGTCTCTGATGTTTACGCCTATATTCATTCCACGCTTCGTCAAGACCCTGAGATTTTTGCCATGCTGGGGCTGGAGGCAGACGCTTCTCTGGAAAATTTGGCAACGAAGATCCAGAAGAGAAAGAAACCGCAGGGCTTAGTTCAGCACAACTTGCCCTTGGTTACGTTCTACAAAAATCCCGGCACAAGAGGCGAGAATTACCATGAGTATAGGTTCATCGTTGACTTCGATATCTATACACAGGATGACGTGGAACTGGCAGTGAACATCGCTGACCGTATTTGCCAAATTTTCGACGATCAATACTTTTGGATGCCGAAAGGAAGTGTGTTCAAAGGTGAGTATGTCACAAGTGCTGAAGACGACATTGACCTGGAGAACACCTACAAGTATTTCACCCAAATATGCTTCACCATTGGGATAGATAAATATAAGGAGGTTTTCTGAATGAGTAAGGTTACTAAGAACAAAAAAATGTTGATTAAGGGCGCTGGTAAGTTTATGGCGAAAATCCCGAACTGTGACGACCTCGTTACAATCGGTACGTTGAACAATATGCGTCTGGATATTCAGCTGGACATGCAGGACATTGAGGGCGGTGACTCTAGCGTAGCACTGGATACGTTGCTTCGTAAGAAGACAATTGATATCACAGCGGAGTCCGCTAAGTTCGATCTTAACCTTGTACGTTTGGCTACTGGCTCGAAACTTCGTGAAGGTGTTTCTGGTTCTGCGTACAGCATGGTCACTGAGACCTTTGTAGTCCCTTCCTCTTCTCCGTATCAAGCCAAACTTACTCAAGTCGCTCTTGCTTCTCCAACACCTAAGTCTTTCGAGGGTGCTGTAGGCGGCGCTGACCTGAGTACAGACGTTACGGTCAGTGGTCAGGATGTCGTATTCGATATGGCGCTTGCAGGTAAGACTGTTGTCATCGTTTATGCTGTGGCACTGGCTGGGATCACACCAGATCCTGACGGCTTCGTGTGGGTGCTGGAAGAAAAGCACACGGTTAAACAGAACGGATCAGACTTTACTGTTGATCTTGTGTACGGAGCATCCCTGAACGTTGATCCTCAGATTTCTGTTCGTACTCTGCAAGGAAATAAATTGCTTAAGAAAACGACTAGCTCTACTCCTACGGAAGACCAGTACGTAGTAAGTGGCGGCATTCTGAAGTTCAACTCAGCTCTCAATGATGTAAACATTTACGTCAACTACAAGCGTAACGAAGTTGTGGATATCCTCGATATCACAACCAAGGACATGCCGCTGACAGTACACGTTGTTCACGATGGTCAGTTTGAGCAGAAGGACGGCACAATCCAAGGTTATCAAACCGAGTTGTTCCAATGCCGCGTGAAGTCCAACTTCACTCTCGATGCACAACGTCAACAAGCATCCACGCATAGCGTAACGCTGACTGTAATCGACCCTGAACGTCCGGATGGTAAGCTTGGTTCTATCAAGCGTTACGAATCTGGTTCTGTATCTGCGGAAGATTGCTAATCACTAGACTCCCTTCGGGGAGTCTTTTTACATACCTGATGTTAGAGTCTAGGCCGACTTACTTAGAATGTTCTATGAGTTGATTGCAGGGACTTCCCCCGCCCTGTAGTCAATTCGATTCACTTTTCTTGGGGGAGAAATATAAAGGGGGCTATTCAAATGAGTGAACGAGATTTAGTTATTCCAAAAGCCGGAGGCATCGCTGAAGAAGTGGCCAGTCAAGTAGAAGATCAGACCCCACAGGGAACGGCTGAAGAAGAGAAGAAGCCACTGACCCAAGATGAAGCTGACATTCGTGAAAAAGTATTCTTCGAGACAGATGAACAGGTTCGTTTGCGTGACGGTAAGACGTATTACATCCCACCACTAGGGTTGCTTGATGCTCGAAAGTTGATGAAGAGACTCAATACGATTGATTCCGGTGTAATCATCGCTAACCTTATCCCGGAAGATGAGGAAGATAGATTTGAAGAGTTGCTTGAGGTACTCCTGGTGGCATTTAAACCATATTACAAACACATGACGGTCGAGCATCTTGGCGAGTACGTTGATTTGGAGACGGCTAAACAGATTATCGATTGCATGATTGGTCTCAATGGGCTAAAAAAGTCCATGTAACCACTCAGGAAGAGGAAGAAGACTATGACAGTCAGCCGCCTGTCGATTGGGCTAACATCTTCTTCAAACTGGCCCATTACTGCCACTTGAAAAAGCATGATGTGTGGCAGTTAACCTTACCTCAGTTAGGTTACTACTTGGAACAATGCAACGAACACATTCAGTTTACAATCAAGGTTTCTACCATGTCGCTTGGCGGTCTGTTCGGAGGAAGCGTTCCTGCTGGTGATTCAACCAGTGAAGAGGAAGTAACAACTGACGGTAAATACATGAATGGTTATAAAGTAGCCGATGCGGAAGACATGAATTTCCTTGCACAGCTATTATAAATCCTCCTGCTCTGCTTCCTTCTAGGGAGGGGCAGGAGTTTTATTTTATGAGGGTGGTGAGACTATGAACAACAAAATCCAAACGGACGTAATTTTAGAGTTGCAGAAATCCATAGATCATATGGCTCGATATGGGCAGGAGATGGAAACTCTCGATTCTCGTTTTGGTAAATTGGAGCAACGGATTGACGCAATGCGTTCGTCCCTGTCCGGTTTGCAATCGCAGATATCACGTGAGTCTGGAAGTAATCTCCGTCAGTCGTTGACAAATGAACTCAACAATCTCATCGCAGGGAACGGGATTGTTCTTGAACAGTTAGGTTCGGCCGGGCTCAGTGTTAAACCTGAGACTCTTCAAGGGATCTTGGGCAAAGTAGAAAATGAAATCAACGAAGAGTTGCGGACGTATGTCCGTAACATACATATTGAAATCACCCCTAACTACGCTAGCGGACAGAAGCTTCCTATCGGTAAAGATGGCTTTAACGAGATTAATAAAGAAGTAGCCAAGGTCATCAAACTACAAATTCGAAACCTTGTTAGTACGATCCAGAAGCAAAAATCCAATCAGGTTAAATCGGAAACTCTTGACAGTTTACAGATTACGATTGGCAAGGAAACGGTTATGGCTTTCGTCAATAAAATCAAACAAAAGATTGTGAATATGCTTCAGAATCCTGACGTAGCTGATGCCGGTGACATGAAAATTTCCAAGGCAGATCTGAACAAGGTAATCAAGGAAGCTAAGGAAAAATTGTTGAAAGCACTGGATGTTGAAATTCCCGACATGGGCGGAATGGAAGTTGCAGACAAGGTAAAGAGAATCCCTAACGAAATAGAACAAAGTCTGAATGAATACGTCAACAAAACCGTTGCAGGCATTAACACTGCAATGGCGGGCAAGATGCAGATTCCATTAGGCGATCTTAGTAAGAAGGTCAAGAAGATCCTTGCTCAGGAACTTGACACTACGGTGGACAAGCTGGAAGCGCTCGGTACAGTCGATTTAGGCTCTATTCATGGTGCTGGATTGAAGGCTCAATTTGAACGAGTGGCGAAGGCTCTTGACAAGAAAATGAGCAATAATGTTCAGGAAGAGATTGAGCAATTAACAAAGGCCATACAAGATGTTGAAATCACCCCTGAGCCTAAGCTAAAACATCATCTTGTGAATCAGATTAACCGCATCAACAATGCATTAATTAACAAAATCCGAGAGCAATTTGACGTTCAGATGCAGTCGATCATCCAAGAGATTAATAAGGTTCAATCCGGACCAGGTGGACTTAACAGTGATACTCAGATTCGGAATGCAGGAGGCCTTGGCCTTTCTACTCCTCGTTCTGGTTCGTCTTCTTCTGAGAGTCAAAACGACGGTGGAGGAACTGCATCCAAAGTAAGTAGTAACAGTGAAAAGGGTAGTGGGTCGGGAGCGGTTAACGCCGAAGCTGTACAAGGGGCAATTATCAACATCTTGCGTCAACGAATTTCGGGAGCCTTCGATAATGTTCTAATGATGGCGATGTCTAAAGGGGTTGAGGCATTTAAGAATATTCAGCCTGAAAAGCTTAACATGATGCAGAACTTAAAGCAGAAGGACGAATACAACCAAGACAAAGACGGTAACCCGCTTGAAAGGACGAACATGGCTGGCGTGGAAAGTACGGTCAGCGATCTGCAAAACTTTATCAGACAGCAGTCTATGTTTTCCGGTACAGATTACAAACAGCTTTATCAAGTAGGGGGCATGGCTTCTGGTTTACTTGATGACCCTGTAGAGATGAAGGAGTTTGTCCGCGTAACTGCACAGTTGAATGCACTAGCCCCTGGAAGTAATCCTGTCAATATCGCCAATGGTCTTGCGTCAACGAAGGCTCAGTTTGGACTTGAGGTGGCTGATCTGGAGGGTAGAATCGCACAACCTTTGGCGGTTGTATCCGACGTGACAAAAGCAAGTATTGAGCAAATTATCGATGCGCTGAAAAGTTCAAGTTCCAAAGTTGACCCTGAAACGGCAATCGTTATGGCGGGTACGACTCTCCAAGCAAAATCACTTGAAGGAGGGAATGTCAGTAACTTCTACAACTCCATTCTGAACAGATTACAGTCTCCTAATGCACTGAATAAGATGGATAAATCACAGGTTGATCCTTACTACGGCGACGACGGTGCAGAAGTAGCCAACAGACTTCAATCTCCTGAAGCTATGAAAAAATTGCAGGAACTGGGTCTAGCGAAAGTTGATGACACAGGAGCGAAGATTCTTGTTCCAGCGGAGGAACTGTTTAAGTCCATTGCCGAGAAGTTGTCCGGTGCAGACAGCTCTACCGTCCGTAATACCAATGATGCTTTGTTCGGTTCATACCAGTCCTCCAAAGGTGCGGCTACAATGCACCAAATTATGAACACGTTTGTTAAGACCATGGAAGTTAGTGGAAACTTTGATAAATCTAAATATGAGAACATGGTCAAGTCGTCTGTAGACAACCCTCTCGTCAACACTAAACGGGCAGGGCAAGGCATAACTATTGCCTTTGATGCTCTTGTTCAGGAGATGACCCCTACCATTAATAAAGTGTCCTACGCACTTATGAACATGGCAGAAAACGTGGCGAAAAATGCCCAATTGTTCGTCACCTTAGGGGACGTGTTATCTAACGTATTGCTTGGGATGATGCTGCTTAAGGGGATCAAGTGGGGAGCTGGGAAGGTTGATGCTGCCTTTAGACCAAACTTTCAGAGAGAGACTGCACGCACCAAATTCCTAGAGAACGTATCAGGCATGAATGTTGATGATTCTATTAAGAAAATGACGCGTAAGCAGGTAGGTAAGATGCAGGAAGATCCATTGCTTGGTGGTTATTTACGTGATCTGAACGGGATGAAGAAAGAGCAAAGCGAGCATTTTAAGAACTACCTGAAGTCTAATAATATAGAGGTTAAAGATTTGCCAACTCTATTTAGCACGATGGACGAAGCTAAAAATTGGCAGCCAGGCAAGGAGTTGACGGATGATGAAAAATTCGACCGGACGAAGCAGTATCACAGTCGCCTAAGTACCCGAACTGAATTGGCTTCCGTCATTACCCCTAGCCTCCTGACTACCCTGAACAGCAGCACAGCTAATCAGGGCGTGTTTAATACTCATAGAGCAAGCGATAACAATTACTTGGATTTGTCCAATAGGATGTCCCAAATGTCACAAGGAGATTTCCAGGGATTTGAAGACCACTTGGTGGACAGACAGCGAAACGGCTTACCCCCGATTGATGATATTGAAAAGCTGAGTGCTGCGATGAATGATTACGAAAAGACCCAGCGGGAAGCCGCTGCTTCTGCTCGACAAGCATCCCCTGCCTTCGGAGATCTGTCTAACGCTGTACGAGGCATGAACTCTGCGGCATCCAAGAAAGGGTTCAAACAGTTCTTGCTGGATATTAAAGACATGGGAAGAGGTGCTCTGTCCTCTATTAGCAACTTGACGAAAGGCATCGCTAAGATGGGGCTAGAGTTAGTGGCATCAATCGCACTGGCAGAAGCATTCAAGGCTATCTCTTGGGAGGCCTCTTCTACAGAAGACCAACGTATGCTTGCAATGGCGGACACAGACGACAAGCAACTCACGTCGGCAGCAAACACTATCCGTATTGGTAAGGAAGGAGATGGGGCTTCCGTTGCTGGATTCTTCAACTTCTTGGGTGGATTGTACGGAGATGGCATGAACCTGATTGATAAGTACGTAGCTGGCAGTGACATGTCCCATGCGGGCCTGTTTACTGAGGGCGGCAGTGATGAGGTATCAAAGGGTGTTATACAAATACTCAATAGGGACAGGAATGCGAACATCCGCTCTCTAAATGAACTATACAAATACCTGAATGATAACAAAGACGACCCTACCTTGAACGAATCGCTTCTTGTTGATCAGTGGGCAACGGAGACTGGCCGGAAGGAGGAAACTAGAAAACTTCGTGAGGAAGCCACCACCAAGCAGTACGAAGCATCAAAGCTTGAAGAGATAGAGCAGAAGAGACTCGAGGAGATTGCGAAGAAGAAATATGAGGAAAAGTACAAGGAAGGTGGAGTCAAGTCTTCTTCCATCGACTCTGACTCTGTTCTAAGCCGTGTCTCTGACCGTATCAATGAGATTAAAGACACGAGCCAAATTGACACGCTTCGTGCGCTCATGGGCGGAATGAAGACTGACTCCGACGAGTACATTGCACTTCGTAAGAAGCAGTCTGAATCCATGCGACAAGTATTAAATGAAGAACTGGCTATCATTGACAAGTATATTGCCAACGCCAAGGCGGTCATGGACAACGCTGCCCCTGGGTCGCAAGAGTACACCGATGCTAAAGCGGCTTACGATAACCTTACTTCGACAAGAGATAAAGTGGCATCCGAAGGGGAAGTTGACATTCTTCGAGAAAAGTGGAACGAAAAACAAGAAACGTATCAAAGTCGGGTTCGTAAGGTTAACAACAGCTTGTCCCGCATTGACCTTATTGCTCAAGCCAAGGAACTGGCGGCGGCGTACAACATGGACACTCAGTCTCAAGAATATTTGGACATCATGAAGAAGATTACACTGAGTAAGCTAAGTCAGATGAAAAATGAATTAGCGAATCTCCAAGCCATCCAAGCCGATGGAGATCTCACCGATGACCAAGCCAATCAGGTTTTACAGCTTCGGAATACAATCGCCAATGAGCAAGCGCGCATTAAGGAGTACAATCTTGCTTCCATCGGAATTGGCAGAGCTAAGATTCAGGACAACAGTTCTGACCGTGAGAATGAGTTGCTGGAACTCAAGTTACGGACTGGAAACCCTGACGACTCCTCGCCGATCCTGCGTAACAAGCGGATTGCCAATGCCAAGCAAGAGGTATCTGAAATCAATCAAGTCATTGCCGATCTGAGAGCTAAACTTCCTTCGGCGGGAGCGGACGAAACAACTAAGATTAACGCCGAAATCCGAGACTTGCAAAAGCAATCTTTACAGACTCAGTTAGGTATCCTGGATGAAATGAAATCCACAGCGGGAACGTTTAACATGCCTAATGGAGTAAGTGCTATGAGCCGCTACGAGTACCTTACCCGTGGCAACACTCACAACACGACAACCATCGGTACAGGGGATGTCACCGTCAACATCACGCTTCCTAACATCACCAACGGGATGACAAACCGCCAGTTGCAACAAGTCGGACAATCCATTGGACAAGGCTTGTCTGTCGGTCGGGTAGGCAACCTTCGTAGCCAACAGGCTATGAATCCTAGCAACTATAGAAGTTAGCGAAACCACTCCCCGTCTTATAATGAGATGGGGAGTTATTTTATAAGGAGGTACAACCATGACACAACAAAATAACCTCTTGTCAGAGGATTCGGTATATAAGAAGAAACTGTTTTACGATAACGGAGTCCAGTTTAGTCAGGTCAAGGCAAAGCTGATTACGGAGTACAAACCGCCGACGCCTTACCTGAAGACCCATGTCAACCAGACCTTGGCATCTTCTGCAGGACTTGTGCAGAACGGAACGTCTCATTATAACGCTACCCTAACCATGCTGTTTTATTCTAAGAAGGAATATGCTGACTGGCTTCAGTTCATCGGCTCTCAACATAAGTATTACGACGAGAAAGGTACAGTTTACATCGGCATCGTGACCGGAGAACCCGATATTAAAACCGCTGAGATGGAAACGAAGTACATTGTAACCATCGGCATGTCTCTCGTCCGCAAGCAAGATTTTGAGTACAAGTACATGACAGAGTTCATTGATATCGAAAATCATTGGGCAAACAAGTATATCGACAATATGCAACAGCTTGGACTTATCGCAACGAACTGGGAAGCAGACGGGGAGTCGGTTGTTTACTTCCGTCCGGACGAAGCGGCTACAAGAGCAGAATCCATTACGTTCCTGATGCGGACATATCGACACGTAGACAAGTTGCTGAGGGGGTACTAAGAAATGAAAAGATGGATTGACGTAGATCCGCTGGATTGGTATTACCGTGACACACTTGAGATTACCCGTTTGAGAACGGATTTGACGGGTGACGTAGAGGTTTTAAGCGGCATGACGTACAACGTGTTCAAAGAAGGGTACGAACGAATGGTCAAGCGGTTCGTGACCGTAAGCGGACAACAAGAGTTTCTTATACCTGATTACAAATACCACTTGAACAATCCGGTGTTCGTCATCGTGAACGGGGTGGAGGTTCTTCCTGAGAAGGTAGAGAACGGAAAAGTGACAATGACCAATCCGCTGTCGGCGGGCATTGAAGTTGTGGTCATTGCTTATGGCATCCCTGATCGGAAAGATATCGGGTGTGTCAATACCCCTTACAACGAATCAGGCGACTACCGGATGCCACACGCTACCCTGAAGTATGCTTCTACATACCATTTCAGTTACAGCAACCAACCGGAGTCTTGTACAGTCCTTGGCGTGAAGCTGAAGAGACTTCTCGTCACCGTTGGCGCAGGAAGTGATGCGGGCGTGGTTATCCGGAACGCGATCGGATTTCAGCGTGACGTGTTTGTTATTCATAAAGGTGAAGTTTACTTGCCATACATGTACAATGGCTTCCCTGCTGTCATAGGGTATAACGCCGTAATTAAAAAGGTTAGTAGACGTACAAGTGAAACGGTCGTCGTGGAATCAGGGCGAGTGACGTACAACGATCGATTTTTCGGAGACGTTCGTATTCGTCGCGGAGACTTTTTCGCACTCATGAGCCGTATTTACGAGAACCTGCACAATCGGTACACCGACCGTGCATTCACATACAATGATACGCCGCTGAGACCGATTGTGGATAAGGATGTTATCCTTTCCAAATGGTACTCGAAAGATGTACTAACCTTGTTAGATGAAAAATTTCATGACGGGTGTTATGTGTTCCCGCTTTATGAAGATGGTAAGTTTGAACCGGAAGCATGTATTACAAGAGCGGAAGCCGTAACCTTCCTCAACAGATTGATCGAGTGGATTACGGAGAAATATAGATAAGGTAGGTGGCTAAAGTGGCTTATGTATCTAACGTTAATTACCCTTCAAGGCAATTGCTACAAGGAATTATGGAGCGTGTGAACGCGCTAGGGAACGAGCCGAAGGTAATCGTAGAGTTAGACAAAACATCATATGTGCGGGGCTTTCGTAGAAAATACGATGCAGTTCAGTACGTGGTAGACAGTGCAGTGAATGATATGCTGTCCATCGACAAAGCGGAGAAAATTACGAACTACGTTGACGGTACGCTGATTGATACCAGCACCGATCTGAGGAACGCAGACTTCTCCATGCCAATAAAAGCAAGTTCAACGATGCACGGGAAAGAGAATGGCAAGCGTACCATCAACGGGATGTATATCACCGACTGGTTCGAGACAGACCCTCGCTGTTCCCGTAAGAAGCATAAAGGGATTGACCTTGACCTTGCGATGAACGACCCTGTATACGCTGTATGGGCAGGTACAGTAACCATCGCCAGAACCTTGAGAGGGTATGGTAAAGTCGTCTACGTCAATCACGGAAACGGATGGCAGACAAGGTATGCTCACTTAAACAAAATCAGTGTCAGTGTGGGAGATAAGGTTAACGCGGGTAGTCTTGTAGGTCTGGGAGGCAACACCGGACACTCCATCTCCAGTGGTGGCGGTGACGGAACACACTTACACTTTGAAGTACGATTTAACGACGTAGCACAGAATCCTGAACCGTTCCTGCGGGGCAAGAAAACCATCCAGACAGCAAGCAAGAAAATCGACCGAAGGAACATTCAGGATGCTTCTGTTTTAATGGACGCTTCAGGGGGAATGGCAGACTCGACCTCCTACGTGGAATACAATATGGAAGCAACGGCATATGTATCAGATTGCCCCGGCTGTACTGGAACCACAAAGGGCGGAACTGACGTAACAACATGGCAGAACTGGAAGATCATCGCGGTAGATCCCTCTCTTATTCCTTTGAAGAGTAAAGTAGAACTGATTGTCAATGGAACGAGTTGGGGAGAGTATCTTGCGGATGACACGGGCGGGGATATCAAAGGCAACCGGATTGACATTCTTTATGATACGAAGGCGAATGCCCTCAAGTTTGGAAGGAGGCCCGTTGTTGTAAGAGTCAAGTCCTGGGGCGATGGTAAATCAAGATCGGCAGACTCGGCGGGAGATGCCAGCATCGACAAGGAAATCGTCACGTACCAATACAACAGGACAACCACTAAACAAACTTACTTCAAGGATTTCACAAGCAAGAAGACTACACTTGATGTGAAGAAGTACACAGAGAATAACGGTGCAGTACAGATGACCGTTGTTGATGACAAAACTTCGATGAACGTTCTCGGATTTAACGGAACGGGAGGGGCAGGTCAGGCCAAGACGCTGGTTTTCGAGCATGATTGGTTTAAGGCAGGAAACCTTGGCTGGGCATACTTCTCTGACCTTGAACTGGATGACACCATGATCGTCACAGTGAATGATTACGAAGTCGTTCGTATCAACGGGGTTAGTGCTAAAAACGGAGTGGCATACCCACCTTCCATCCCGATGCCCAAAGGACATAACGTGGTGAAATTCACTTTTGCCAATTCCGCGAAAGCATCGAGAGGAAAGTTCGGTATTTTATGGCTCAGAGCGAAAGAGTTCGATGTAGAGACCGTTGAGTCGAAGGCAATGTGGGACTTTGAAGATGGAATGAACAGTGCCAACCAATGGACTCCGTACAGCACAGTCATACAGAAGGACAAGGGAGATTATCAGGCAATCTCGACCAGCGGAGGTGAAGCAGGGATCGAGCGGCTAGGTAAAATCAAGAAGTTTCCGTTTACGATTAACTTTAGCCTAAAGACAGCGGCGGGTACAAGCGGTAAGTTAGTTATTAGTGATGGAACGAAGGGTTTCCTTCTGAACATCAAAGATGACCAAATTTATACTTCTGGTGGCGGCACGTATAGACTAAATACGACTTCTGATTTTATCGAGTACACA
Organism: Paenibacillus sp. TSA_86.1; assembly: GCF_052691815.1. Lineage (NCBI taxonomy): Bacteria > Bacillati > Bacillota > Bacilli > Caryophanales > Paenibacillaceae > Paenibacillus > Paenibacillus sp. TSA_86.1. The sequence continues at coordinate 48,374 of NZ_JBQZGE010000002.1, forward strand.
GTAGTCTGCCATGATCAAACAGATATCGATGTGTATGTGAAGATAAATGATGTCTGGGTCAACACCGGAATCCGTGGGGCGGCATTCGACTACCCGTACCAAAGCAGAATCCTGTTTGCAGTGACGGATGGAACGATGTATCTCGATAGTGTGAAGTACGCTTCCAACGACTACGCCATCGAGCAACTAGCTACTGCCATCGGTGATACGTATGACGAGAAGTGGTACGAAGTTGGGGACTTCGTTTATGAGGACATGTACTCCATCGATAAGGATGTAATGAGTTGGGAAATCAACACACATCTCGATGCGACTATCAGCACCGCACGGCTAACGCTGGACAACTCTTCCGGTATTTATTCTCCATCTTGGGAGCGTAGACCAGAGTTCCCTGACTCATTTAAGACTGACAAGTCTCCGTTGAGTTATTACGAAGAAGGGGAACTGCGGCATGTTATAAGCGAGTACACTCCAATCCGGATTTATGCGGGATACGGGGAAGAAGTTGTCCGTGTATTCACCGGAATGATTAAAGGCGAAATTACGGAGAACTCCGAAGATAAGACCATCTCGTTTAGCTGCGTGGACAGGTACGACATGCTTGAGGAGTTTATCTTCTACAAACCTATGCAATACCCACCGGAAGAAGCTTATTCAGGAGATAGCGGGGCGTTCTCCTGGATTAAATCAAGCATTGTAGAAGATATTGTTGTCCATGCAGGAATGAGCACGTGGAAGTTTCATTCGGAGGATATGAGCAACCCTGACTACGTAATTGAGGACACCGTTTACATTGACGTAAACAAAGGGAAGGGCACCTTCATGAAATTCAATGAGAGCGGAGAACTGGAAGCCGTAACTCAGGAGCATATTATGGAAGTGGGCGGCTGGCAGAATCCGTTCGTGGCAAGTGTATCCTTCCCAATAGGTACAAACGCTGCAGATGCCGTACAGTCCCTTATCCAAGATATTCCTTACCGTGTCTACTGCGACAGATATGGGACGTTCCGAATGGAGAAGATGGATTTCCTCGATTCACCAGACTGGGCTATGGTAGCGGGCATGAAGTGGGAGTTCATTGATGGAGAGAACCTACTGGAGGTTACTTCTTCTACGGATTACTCCCGTGTCAGAAATCACTTGATGATTTCCGGTACAGCGGGTATCGTGGAACACTTCTTCGACAAATCTCTGATTATCGCAACCAAGGGGAATATCCGCACGGCGGGCGCTCAGTTGGACTGGATTGAAGAGATCGATGGAAACTCCTTAAGAGACTTGAAGGAGGACGTAGCCAATAAGATTTTCTTTGATTACAAACGTCAGGCAAGAACGAAGAACGTCGTAGTCAAAGGTAATCCGTTAATCGAATTGCTGGACTCTGTCTACGTATACGATTCCAAGACGTTCACTGCCAATTACTTCCTGGTTAAAGGGAACAGAATCGTCGGTAACAGCGATGGCATCGTCAACTACCTGGAGTTGACGTGGCAGTCTATATCAGAAGTAGGATAACCACATAAGCAGGGAGCACTTACGCTTAAGGCGCTAATTGTTCCCTGCTTTTTCTTATAATGCTATGGAAGGTGAGGTGTATGCTATGGACACTAGAAACTTTGTAAACTCGAATGAAATCTACCCCATACTCGATTTAATTCGTAGGGAGATGAAGAAATCCGGTCTGTACACTGGCGGCGATGATTTAACTGTCATGGACGCACTTGTAGAACCGAATGTAATTAACGTGGAAGCCCGCAGAGAATCGGCAGGTTATTCTGCTCTCGTAACCTCTGTGGTATATACATACGATAATGGTGTAATCGAAGTTCTGACCCTTGAACGGGATGAGAATTTAATCGTGGAAGGTTTTCTGATAGAGATTACATATCCTTCCTTAGTCAATGAGGAATTAGAAGAGGAAACGGATATCGCATCTTTCAGCACGGTCAGAGCGACTATTATTAGAGAGAACGGATTATTTAAAAATCTGGAACTCGAATATATTAAGGCGGTGTAGTGAATGTCTAGCGGAGCAAATTTTGCAAGTTATTTGGTAGGCGGTAGACTCGACCCTCCTTTTATGCCTACCAAAACGAACCCGTACATTGAAGGAATTATGATAGAGTCCCAAATGGCGGGCAAGATTGAACACAAGCTGACCATACAAGAAGATTGTGAGTTGCTTTCCGTTGCAGTCGGCGTATCCAATTATGAAGCAAGGGACTATTGGAACTTGTACGTAGGGGAACGGCTGGTGTGTAAGAACATTTACACAAAGGATTTACCGGAGGGTATGTACCTGACGGCGATTATCCCGTGTAAGCAGGGAACGCAATTTCATTTTGAGTTCTTCAATGAGGGCGGCAAGCCTAAAGTGGTATGGGCTAACTACCAAACTCTCAAATAGAAAGGAGGTGATGAAATGGCAGATACGTCATACCAGCCAACGCCGTGGCTCGACACGACCATCAACGAAGAGTTCCTGCTGGAAGGGCTTGCTGGAATCATGACAACCAACGGCTGGACAAAGGTAGCAGAGTTTACTAAGGTAGCCTACTCCAACAAGCTGACCAAGCCAACAATCAAGCGTTTCTACCTTCCGTTGGCTAACCCTGTAATAGATTTGCCGAAGATACTGAACGATGATTACTACATCTTCCTTGATGGGGAGATTGCTCCAACATCCTATTATACAGCGGTCAAGAACACGGACGAAACTACCACGATTACCTTTGAAGCCGGGGTATCCGGTCAGGTAGCGATCTACTACAGTACGGTCGGCTCAGCGGACATCTTCGACTTCTATGTGACCAAGCATATCGTCGTCAGAAATATATCAGGAAACTTGTTCGGCATGGCGATGCTGGCTCACATTAATGAGCAGATTGGACGGACGGGCTGTAAAGTACCCTTCGCAATCTATGACAAGAATGCCGATTACGGGACTCAGTTGACACCGCAGGACAGCGGCGTATTCTCTTGGGCTATTCAGAAGGCTAACGAAGATGCGCTCTTTGAGCGACACACGCTTTACTTTTATCAGCTTGAGAAGTGGATTGGAAACGGGAAGATGCTGGTTGGGTGGGAGAATGTCAATGAATTGAAACGGGTGGCTTTGGATGTTGAGGTACAGACAAGCATGTGGGGTCTGGACAACAATACAAACGCGCTTCAGTCAAGAATTACGGATTCCTTCCCGCAGATGTACCAGTCACCCATAGTCACGTCCCGTACAAGAATTCCTCAGCTTGAGCACACGGAAAAGATTGCTTTCGTTGACGTGAAATTTACGAACTGGTGGGACGATAGTAAGGTGTTCGTCAAAGGATTTGTAGACGGTAAGTCGCTCATGCTGATTATTGTTGCGGACACTGCTCCGGTGTGGGATGACAACGCCGTACCTGCGATTCCTCTTTACATGGGAGACTTTGATGTGAGCGGTTTGACAGAAGAGGTTATTAATCGGGATATCACGTTCGACTTCTACCGGAAGCAAACGAAGACTTCCACAATTATCTCAGGTAAGCCGATGGTCAATGCAGGTTCGTATGTAAAGGTATGGCTAATGGGTGACACGGACGGCGACATGCCTGACGAAGCTGTCACGCTGACCATTGCAGGACAGGAGATAGGGAAGTTCAATACGATCGGAGCGGTAGAGCCGACAAGTAACAAGAACGATGCTGAGTTGATGGGGCAGTTCGATATTACGGGAATCGAGGGCATGTCCTCTGTAACCATTGAAGCAGTGAGTGGAGATGGAGTGAGTGGTTATACGCCGGTATCCGGCCGGATGTTCCTTGAGATCCATATCGAGACCAATCGAAACGCTGAAGGCGCACCGTCTGCCTTATTCTCAGGGACGGGATACAACAAGGATGGAGCTACCTCAGAAGCCGCTCTCAAGCAGTCCGGTAAGTTCAATTATGACGATGCCAGCATCAAGCAAGAGATTTTGCTTCCTGTTATGAAGGAGTATCCGCACTTCCCAAGTAACGGTATTGACTCCATTATGGTCAAGCGAAATAAGTTCGGCGCAAGGTATCAGGCGCATTACCTGTCTTGGAATGTGCCTTCTAATTCTATGCCACCGCTAAGAGAAAATGCTGACAACCATAAACACCCAAGGGCTTGGAAAGATTACATAAACGAGCAGTACAAGTATCAGTTCAGTCCGTCAAGATACAGCGGGAAAGCCCATTCATCCCGTGCACTTCTGGTTCATCCTGAAGATGGTACGTTCGGAACACTGCGAAATGTTATTTTAACTTCTCCCCTAACTATAATGAATGGTGACGAGTTAAAGGCTGTGAGAGATTACTGTGACGACGAGAACAGGTATGAGGTTTACTCTTACTATTTGGTCGAAGGAATCTCCCCACTGACAAAGAGACCTGCAACGCCATACAGACCTGCCGCTCTCGGCATCCTGAAGGCGGGGTACACTCTCCCTGAGATTCCTCCTGCACCGCCTGAACCCCCAGCTCTGATCCTGTCTATCGACCCTGCTTACTCAAGCATAGAACAGGACACGGCAATCAGGTTCACATCGCTGTACAGCAAGCATTCCCCGATTACGAATTACAAGTGGGAAGTGGCGAGTGATGTGAAAAAGGGCTTGTATACAGTCGATAATGCAACGTTTACGTTCAACAATGTCGGCATGTATACGGTCAAGCTTACCGTGTGGAATGAGGTAGGTCAGCAGGCAACGGCTACGGCAACCATAACGGTAACTGCCAAATACGTGCCGCCACCACCGCCACCGCCACCACCGGCTAATACATTGCAGTGCGGTAGGGTGAACGATTCCGGCGGCGGGGCTTATACGGAGAAACTGCATGAGATGGGCAACTCATCTGGACGGGTCGTTATCACCTACAACATGTATGGGGTAGCTGACCGTATGGATGTTTACTATCAGAACCAGTTGCTTGCCAGCACCAACGGGGAAGTATCTAACGGAGGTTCGCTTCAATTCCAGTACAGTCCTGTTGGCGGCGTAACGCAAATAAAGGTGGTCATGTCCTCCAGTTCAGGGTCAGGTTCGTCATGGGAATACTTGGTAAACTGCCCTGTGTAACAGCAGGGCTTGCCATATAAAGCTTAAGCTAATAAGCAAAGGGGTGCTATTTAAATGCCATTTATCGACACAACTCCTGCATCGTTTACCCCAAAGGTAACGGAACAGGATATTCAACCTCGGTTGGGAGACCTACTTGCTACTCAAGGTTGGGAGACAGTCGCCAATTTTAAGAAAGTAGTTTTTGACGCAGGAATTATGCGGAGCACGTACACCGGTCCAAATTCGGCCGACATTGCGATCTACGTGGCAGAGCACTTCATTTACAAGAACACCGCGGGTAAGATGTTTGGCGTAGCTGTTCTTGGTACATGGAGTCAGAACCTTGGTCAACTTCGGAAGTTAAACAAATCACCTGATTCCGTAGCTCCGGCTCCTGCAACACTTGCGGTGTTCTCGGAATGGGCTACAAACGAGTTCCGTAAGTATCGTTCCCCTCAGACTCTGTACTTCTACATGGTGGAGAAGTTAGCGGGGCTTATGCCTAACTACTCTGATATAACACTGCCTTGGATTAACACAGGTGACCTGAAAAGGGCGGCTCTGGATATCGAAGTAGAATCGGCAGGTTGGGTAGCCACAGGCACAGGAACGATGCCTACCTTCACTGTATCTAAAGCTGAAGGTAGTCGGATGCAGTCTCCCATCATGCAAGCTGGTCTTCGTACCAACCTTTTAGAAAACTACCACGACGACAGTATCAACTATGCGATCCAAAATACCAACTGGTGGGCTGACTCGGAAATCTCTATTAAAGGTCACTTGAACGGAGATAGCCTGTTTTTCATTATCCAATGTGACAACGTACCTGCACCGGAAGGAAACCTTGTTCCAATCATTCCTCTCTACTTCGGTAAGCTGGATGCCATTGAAGAAGGTGATGATGCCTACGCCATGTTCGCAGGTAGTGTACCAATCGTGACACAGACAGGCTCAGCGGGGCTGACGGCCATTGCTGAGTACGACTTCGATGATACAACGAAGAGACAACCAAACATCATGCCGCTGATGAAATCGTACCCTAAGAATCCTGCGAACGGATTGGATAACGTTATGGTCAGCCGTGGTAAACTCGGTGCTCGATATCAGGCATACTACCTGTCCTGGAACGCTCCAGCCAACGCCATCCCTCCAATGCGTACTTCGCAGGATGGTAAGCGAGACTACCCGCGGGCTTGGAACAACGCTGAGAATCCTCTTTACAAGTATTCCTTTAATCCTTCTCGATATAGCGGTAAAGTTCACACTTCCAAGCTATACGTGGTTCATCCAGAAGAAGGGGTAAGGGGAGCGTTGAAAGACACCATCGCATTTTCGGCGCTGTCCTTTAATGCAAACAAACTGCGTGTGAAGAAGGAGCATTGCCCTGACGAATTCGATGTATTCCGTTATTTCCTGGTTGAGGGTGTATCCCCACTGACAAGTAAACCGGGAACTCAGTATCGTCCAGCAGGTATCGGCTTGTACTTAAATACGGTAGATGACGAAGGCGTAGAGGTCACTCCGACACCTGCACCGACACAGCCTACAACCCCATAACAATATACCCCTGTCATTAATCCTATTAAAATCATCTTTTTAATTAGAATAAATGACGGGGGAATTCAAAACGAGAGGTGATTTATCGTGAGTTGGTTTGATGGAGATTCCACGATTCAGTTATTCCCTAAAGACCTTGAAGCCATGTTTAACTCCAAGGGATGGGATACATTCATTAAGTACCGCTCCGTATCTCAGGACGGTCAGAAATTCGCAGAAGTTCGCTTGTTCCGGTCTCTCGGCTCGGACAACCAAATGCGGAACTTCGGCATGGTTTACGGATACGGCAAAAAAAACAAGCCAACCTTGGGTGAGCAAGAATTTATTTCACAGAACTCCGTCCTTGGTGCGTTGCTTGTAAACGAGACATTAAACACGAAGTTCCACTTTCAAGTGTTCCCTGTACTCAAAGATTCCGTAATTGTCTATAAGAACGGTAACGCGGTTGCTTCGACTGACTACGTTCTGGATGAAATGAACGGTATCATCACATTCACGTCCGCACCGTTGTCTACTGACGCGATTACTGCAAACTATTCCCCATCTCCAATCGCACCTCAGCCAGTGAAGCGTATGTACTTCTTCACATTTGATGATGTGCGGGGCGAACGAATCGTACAAGGCGTTAGCGGTTCTGTAGTAGTTGGTGACCCTGAATCCATTTTACCGGATGGTGATGGGACTCGTAAGTTATTCCAAATTCCAACAGTCGCGACGATTAAAGCGGACACTGTAAGGGTTTATGTGAATCAGGTAGAACAGGACGCAAATTTATACACTGTTGACTACAGCAATAATAGTGTAACGTTCGTTGGCAAAGCACCAGACGCAGGCGCAGAATTACATGCATCCTACATCAGAATTCTGAATGCCACTGGAAACGAAACGCTGAATTACGGTGATATCACAGTCAAGAACTTTGACCCCGATAAACCGAATGATCTTATGAACGCTGTTTACTCTTCCATTTACTACATCTACCCATCTCTACCGACGGCATTGTCATTCACTCCATTGCAGAACTTTGATAGAGGATGGCAACGTGATAGTACGATGTACTATTGGGGGAATGTGACCAAAGACCGAATCGTAATGTTTTTCCGTCCAGATCCTACTCCGGGCGCTGAGAATACTTACTTCGCTCCGTTGTACATCGGGAGACTAACGACTCTGGGTAAGTCTCCTCGTAAGAACAACGTCATTATCTCCGGTTGCCGGGAAGCCGATGAAGTTGTTTGGAAGAAGGATATGAAGTTAGGTGCAGTTTATGTGGACTACGGTAATAACACATCCAACGGAAACCGCGGGGTACAGCTTCAGCAGTCCATTGGTGGTACTTATTACCAACAGCATTACCTCGCATTCATAACGCACGATAAAAACGTTGATGCGGGCGAATCACGCTTTAATCCATCGGTTTATAGTGGGAAATATCATATTTCTCCGATGTACATCGTTCACCCGAATGATGGTTTTGTAGGCAAGTTGGACGAATGTTACGCCGTACACCCTAAGAACATTTCCCAACTCGATGAACTTGAGGTCGTGGAGACATCCGACCATGAGGAAGTAGGCAAGGGTACTGGTTTTAACAAAGTATTCCATATGGCGCACTCACCTTCTCTGAAGGATGACGGAACTCCGTTTATGTTGGAAGTTCAGGTGGATTGTGTAGACCAAGTGCTCGGCACAGACTACACGGTTGATATCGAGACGAAGACAATCAACTTCCTTGAGGGAAAAGCACCTGCGGCTGAATCGGAAGTCCTTGCTACTTACGAGTACAAGCAACTTTACCGTTACACGTTAGCAGACACACCTGTCAGCCCGTTCACACTGGCTAACATGTCGCCGTTTGCTCCAATCGGTCTTGGCATCCTGAAAGAGACGTTGAAGAAGAACTCGTAATAAATAGCAAGGGAGGTTGGCGGTGAATGATGAACGGTAAGAAATCTTACCTAATCAGCTTCACCGCCCTTTTTTCTAAAAAGGGCTATGAACTGACAATTGGGTTTGAGCAGATTATCCAAGCTAGCAATCAATATCACCTGACCGCTCCCGTTAACAGTACCTATCGAACACTGATTGAAGATACCATGAAGAGCGCAAATAAAGTACCTCACTCGGCTACCGGGTTATTTGGGCGGCTAGGAAGTGCTGAGTACGTCACTCCATATGACGGTTTTGAGGTCGAGACTGTAGTTGCTTCTATTGTATCGTACCTGTCGGGCATCCATAAGTATTTTAACGGCGAAACAGTAACGGATGTAACAACAGAAGAACAACAGTGCGTACGTAGGCTAGAGCAGGTATTTGATGCTGAAGGTGCGGCAGTGAGTGAAGGTAGTCGCATAGATCAATTTTCACTTCTTGATGAAATGTCTTCCGGTGATCTTTATGATGTTAAGGTCTCCGTAGAAGAAGGGAACAGGGTTTCCATTTCTCTGTCTAATAAACAGAGCATCGTTCACGTACTTGAATCCGCTATATCGGGTACATCGTATGACACACACATGGGTGGTATGGAATCGGCAGAGAATGGTGTTCGGTTGAATGTTGAAGAAGGACGGGCAATCCTATCCAACATCGTCCGCAGTATTTTAGATGGAGAGATTGCTTTATCCAGCATAGCAACGCATGACCCTAACATCAACTTGGTGGGTGAGTTGTCTCGTACAGAGACAAGTGAGTTAGGGTTTTACAGGGCAATGGGGGAGACCTCCCCTTTAGAGTACGCAGTCCTCGTAAGTGAGGGAAGTGAGCAAGGTTACGAACTGGCAGAGATTGCTGTAAAAAAATCTTCGTTGGAAGACGATGTGCTTGCGGATCCTCAGCTAGAGGGTTCTCTCGGGCACAGGGAGAAAGCGAGCCGGAAGGAAGTCACGGAAGATGCTTTCGTTTCCCGCACAGAGATGGGACGTTCGGGTATGGTATCTGACGCTCAGACCGGGGCACCAGTTTATGCTGAGAAGCAGAATGAAGCTGAACTTACGCTTACCACATTAGCCGATACATATGGCGGTGAAGCTGAGATACATGAGTACATGCTGGCAGAAACCCTTCATAGCGAACCTGCTCTACTGAGCAAGTTTGTGTTGGTATATACACATAAGGATGCTGACCTTGAGACTTTTACTGAGGTTCATACTTATCAGAATGCTGATGCTCAGGAGTTCATCCAGACGGATGTGGTCATGCAAGCAAGCCAGCAAAGCGAAGCGAAGGGCGAGTTGATTCAACCGATTTACGATGGTCAGGTGAAAGGTGTCATGGCACAGGGTGAGAATATACAGCATGCCGAAATGCAAGATAGTTTGATGTATGAGACCTTGATTTACGCCCACGTACAGACGGACGAGCAGACTGCCGCTGTTACCTACGAAAATGGTCAAAACTTTGAATCCTTATCTATGTTCACCTCTTTTCTAAAGGAAGCTAGAATCGAATCTACACAGCCTGTGGACACAAGTGTTTCAGCCGATATGCAGGAGTTTTTGACTTATGATACAAGGCAGGAGAGCAAAATTGAGACATTAACGAAAGCCGATAGTTGGGCTAACTCGATGCTCCTGATTGAACAGACTTTGACGGCTGACACAAGATATGAGGGTGGGCTTCCCCTTGAAATGGAAAGCGTTAAGGTTGAGATGGAGTACTTGGCGGGCATTGAAAAATTAGAACAATCGTACTATTACGATAAGCATATCGCTATTTCCTCCTTATCAGGCGCAGATAGCATCAAGAATGCTACTGAGAACTCTCTTACAGTTGCAGAATATACTTCTGACACGAACAAAGCAGGACGTTTTACAGACGCTTCCAGTGCTATTGGAGACAATGCCGGTTATCTTGAACTGTTTTCCCAAGGACTCGCCATACAGGAATATAGAGCTGACATTCACGTTGACGATTTTACACATGTTACTTACGTGAGCGGAGATGCAGTTATCCAGCTTATCCATGACGCAGAAGTGTATGTAGACGGTAACTCACTGGTTGATAGATTCATGGATTCTACTAAAACGAGCGACATGAAGGAAGCTGGAGTAGAAGAGTGGACGGAAGCCGGTATGACAGAGCGTGTGCAAGCCGAATTGGAGTCCCTATATACGTTCGAGCAGATTCATGGAGCGATTGCAGAATCCCCTGAAATTTTGAAGGCTGTACGGCTCATGGAAATCATGTACGGCTCGAAGGCTGCTGATTTCATTGAAGCAGGAATGGGAAGCATCATCCAAGATAGTATTACTCAAGGCTTTACTCGAGCCGATTTTCCTGCTATCACGCAGACGGTAATAGAGAAGATGAAACAGGCGGGATCAGGAGTGACGGTCATCGCTTCCAATCAAAACGAAGTTCAGGCCGAACACAACAAGGGTGCAGATTTGCTTGTAGAATCTCCGACGACCGGTCGATATGTCTTAGAACCGCAAGGTACTATACCGCAGGAAATGTTAAGTGCTTCTTTACTTGATCTTAACCGGACCGGAGACATTACTGAAATCAGTAAGGCAATCGCCGAAGCCAACAAGCACATCGGGATTATTCAAAAGCTGGACACAGGAGAGCAGAAGAGCTTTGGTGAAGGGATTAAACCGACAGCACTCACAGCTGCAGAACCCGACATTACAAGAAATGGTGTAATCCAATTCCACGAAACCGCGTTATCGGACCCTATGGCTGAAGGCGCAGGGACAAGGCTCGAGACAGCGTTATCGGACCCAATGGCTGAAGGCGTAAGGACAAGGCTTGAGACTGCACTGTCGGACTCCGTTACTGAAGGTGTGAGCGCAAGACTTGAAACAGGCTCGGCAGGCCTGGAGTACGAAGGTATAGTAATAAGACCGGAAACGGCTGCTCAAGAAGCAACCCATGCTGACGGCATTATGCAGAACATAGAGATGGCGGTACAGTCCAATAGCAAACATGTTGGGTATGAGCACAAACCGGAGACTGCCTTTAATAATACAAGCGTGGACGGTGTGCGGCAAGGTATTAGTCTGGGAGAACTGCGAACAGATAGAGATGTAGTGATCCGTGAAATCGAAGGCGCTCGAATTAGTGATGGGAACTCACCTACGTCTATTCAGGAGTTGGAGAGTGCCTGGCAGAGCGATGTCGCGAAGGAGACAGTTCTTGGCGAAGAAGTTATGGCAACGTTCACAGACAAGGGATATGAAGCAGTGGTGTCCAAGATAGAGGGGGCTACACACAGCGAGACGAATGACGCAATTGTGGCGGGCATTGAAGGAGCAACGTTCTCTAGTTCTGAAGATGCTGTCGTTCATCAAGGAGAAACAGCCGAATTCCATGATGGCTCGACAATCAGCATTATTCACGAGAATGAATCTGCTTATATTGATGATAGCAGTAAAGTCGGAACTATCTCGGAAATGGAGGTAGCGACAACAACAGCCCATGCTGAAGCAGTCGTACATAATTCTGAGGAAGCTGTAAGCGACAAGGAAACGGATGCACTGATTCAAGCAGGAGAACTCGCTGAATATAGTCCGCACCAAGACCTTGCGGTCATTGAACAATTGGAATCAGGAACACGGAAGAGGTTACAACTTGAGACCGACATTCAAGATAACTCCGAAGTAACGAATAACCGTGAACCTATCGAGACGCATATCAGCGAACCGGAAGAAGCCGCTCGACCTACTAAGGCGATTGAGGTGGGCATTGAGCAAGCAGAGAAAGCCGACAGACCTAAGCGAGTTCTCGAAGTTGATATTGACCAAGCAGACGAAGCAGAACGCCCTAAGCGTGTCATCGAGACGACCATCGAGAAGTCTGAGGGCGGCATGATCAAGACACCTGAAGAACCGAAGAAACCTCGAATCTGGCTCATCATCGGTAAGATCGCTTCTTGGAGCATTTGGAACTGGAAGAAAACAAGGTAGGTGATAATAATTGGGAATCTATAAGAAGTCGAGTGGCTTAATCTTCGATGACAGGTTCGATAGCGGGAGTATTCATTCCCGCTATACCCTTTCACCTAGTGATGCTGTTTCAATCGACAATGCTTTAGGACAGGTCATCATGCCGCACACTGAAAGCGGTACTTCGATCATGTTTGATGTCCCTGAAGAACAGACCCTTCTAATGGAAGTGACCGCAGACTACGTGCCGACAGAGTTGCTAGATGAAGGCGGTATTATTATTTGGCAGGACGGGTATCATCGGTTGGAGTTCCTTGAAAGCAAGGACACAACCACAAGAGAGTATAGTCGTTGGCGGGCACTTAAGAGAGGTAACAAATGGACGTTTTACGCCAATCGTGGTAGTGGTTGGGAGATATTCGATACTGCTCCCATGGTTGCTGAGAAGATGGGTGTGATCCTAAAGCACCGTGCAGAGACGAACTTCGATACCCTGAACCTCGATAGAATGGTTGTTTGTAAGAGCGACAAAATAACGATAGGTAATCTACCCATGGGATACTCGGTTTATCTGTGTGACCCTGATGGATATTCGGTGGCTTCGGCCGTGGTCGAGCCCAGCTGGACAGGTTGTGAGATTGAACTTCCCTTGATGCCTTATAACGGGATGATCAGGGTTTACGATACGGAAGGAACACTCCTATCGAGTCTTGGCGCATTTGACATCTACGGTGGGGACATTTTCCTATTCGGCACTGAACTGAAGGTCGCCTGGAACGGCAGGGAACTTAATAAGGAGACTGACACGTATCTTGGAACGATGTACGACAATCAGATTCTTGTTCAGATGGTACTTCAGAACCCTTCCAAGGAGAAACCTGCAAATACGATATCCCTTGGCATCCTAAAGTACATGGAGACGTTTGGATACGAGTGGGCAGATATTTGCGAAGATGATGGAGCAGATATGCCGACAGGGGATTTCTCGAAGCTTCTGGACATGGGTAGTTTGCCACCTCTTGGGGAACGAAAGTTCTGGATGAAAGTCGAGAAGATGGAAGACCGCTTCCAGATTAAACCTCTGCACTTTATTCTGGACATTAACCATACGTAAGGAGGTGAGCGTAAATGGCAGGAACTAAGATGACCCTGCGCCGCTATGGTGGCGGCGAGTTTCAGTATTGGGACGAGCAAGAAATCATCGTAGACGAGCAGTACCTCGCGTTAGAGCGCGGGCTGTTCCTTTACCTTGACCATGAATATCGTATGGGCACGAAGCAATTAGATGTGTATTTTAACGGGGTGCACTTGCTGGAAGGCGGCGGCTACGAAGAGATTGACCCCACAACTATCCGTCTGGACTTGGGCAAGTATGAAGGCGACACGCCGTATGCCGGACACACTGTACAGCTACAGGCAGGCGATGAAATACTCATCCGTACTTGGAAGCCTGAATACCGTCAAGGAAATGACAACATTGACGGGCTCAGGTTCTTGGCTCTTGAAGAAGAAGTACATAAGGCTAGGCAATACAAGGACGGAGATGCTCCCTACAATAGTCTTGACGACCGTCTCGATTCTATTGAGCGGCGGGTAGAATCAAAGACAATGGTGTTCGTCATGAGTCGGGTATTCGATGGTGTAGCCAAGCTAGTCATGAGATTCCCGTATGAGGGAGATATCACTGAGGTTTACGCTTCTACATCACGTGAAGGGGTAGCAGACACCGCATTCCAGATTGAGAAATGCTCTCAGGAAAGCTACGACAGCGCAACCCCGGTGTGGGAGACAATCTTCCATAGCAATCTTGTGGTGGATGGGACTGAGCGTTCTAGTAGAACGTCAAGTAGACCTTACGCTATATCCGTTCCTCGAATCAACAAGGATGATCATTTCCGCATTAACGTGGTCGAACGGGGCGAAGGTATTGAGGGTGTGACTATAGAATTAATGGTTCGGCTCAGGTAGTAACTCGGTTTACCATCTATCAATAAAATGTTGGATTACTTACTTATAATGTATTTGCGGTAGAGGAATACACCGCTAGATGATAATAAGAGAGGTGAAGAATATGGCAGGAACTAGAGGTATTGCTAGATTCCGTGGCGAGCAGTTGAACAACAAGTTGATGCGTAACAACCACTTCGATGTTGCCAACAAAATCAATGAAAAGTACTTGGATATTGATTTCCATGCTCATCGTGAATCCCTTGAAGATACCAAAATCGACGTATTCGTTCAAAAGAACGCGATTGCAGTTGGTGCGGGTCTGAGCTCCATCACAATTACGTCTGACATTCTGAACACTGTCGTAGCAGCAGATTCCAACAGCGAAGGAACTGTTGTCGGTAAAGAACTCGAGATACGTAAGAATGGGTCGCAAGACTTCCCGTTCATTGATGAAGACGGCGATCGAGTTTACGCTAAAGTCCGTGAGGATGCAGGAGAGTTCTACCTCGACTTCTTCAGTGAGGTCGCGGGAGCGGAAGCCCCTTACACGTTCGTGGATGCTGTAACCATTGACTACAAGTACATTACTCGTACTAACTTGTCTGTAATCCCTGTTGACGCTATTGTTAGCGGCGGGGCCGGTCTCGTAGCCGATGCTGTTGACGCTAAGGCCTACATGAACCTTAAGCAGTTGATGAAGGATATTTACGGCGGATCCGGAACTCTGGACAATGATGGTAATGCTAACCTTACCACGAACATTGTGCAACAAATTGCCAACGAGATTCAAGCACGTACGGATGCTGATACAGCTATCCGTAACGACTTGGTATCCACAGCGGCTACTAAAGGAGCAAGCCTTGTCGGTGTGGTCGTTGACCCTAACTACGATGGTGCTAATGTACAGGCTGTCCTGGCTGACCTTGCACAGCGTTTGGTTGATGTTGATACACTGACTACTGGTATTGCTGACCGTGACGCTGACTCGGCTAATGGTTACTTTAAAGCGGGAGACTTCGGCACGGCTGAGGGGCGTATCGTTAACCTCGAGACTGTCGCTGATGCTGAGTTTAAAGCTCAGAACAACCGCTTGGTGAAGCTTGAAACTGAGGATCAAGAAGAAGTGTTTGAAGCGGCGGGTGGCGAGACGGAGTATGTCTTCGTAAACGGTCTGGCTAAACCCAAGACTGTCCTTTTGTTCATTAACGGTCAAGTACAGACACCTGGCATCAACTTCGATTACCTTGTAGACGGTAACGGAGCAGTCCGTGGTGTGGACTTTACACCTGAGACGTTGAAGGTTACTGATGGAATTCCTGATGTACTGTTTGTTAAGTACAAGAAAATTCTCTAGTCGTTAGACCCCTTAATCGGGGTCTTTTTATTTGTACTGATATTTGACTATAAAAGGCCCAATATAGAAGTAGTAGTGTACACAGCAATTGTTAAGGTTTCACCTGCTCAACTTATATTGTTTATAGCTTGACAAGAACGAAGTCGAGAAATAAGCAATATAGGGAGGAAATACAATGCCAGCACCAATAGTTTCTTGGTATACATCCGATAACTCTTCGCAAGTAACACAATGGGATATCGGTACGGTTGACGCAGGTTCGTTGTCCACTACCTTTACGGTACTGATTTGGAATAACCGTGGCGGTTCGACAGCAGTGTCCGATATGCAGAACTGTACACTTACAACTAAGGATAGTTCGGGCGGTAACACAGGTGAACTTGTTACCAATACTTGGATTGAGGTTAAAGTTGACTCTCTGTCCGAAACTGCGTTCACGGCTGTAGGTGGAACGGTTACGAAAGATATCCGAGCTACGAAGTCCGACACTCCTGCGAAAACAATTAAAGGGCCGGCTAATGACGGTAACGTTAATACAGCTAACACAACCGCAAACTTCTCGAAAGTCACTCTTCGTGCGAACGTACCCCCAACGGCTACAGCAGGCTTAGTAACATTCCTGACACGTGTATCCTACCAGTACACGTAATAAATTGACTTCAATACAATGAAGGAGGAAATTGTAATATGTTTTCGATTTTCAATGAGCACAACGGGGTCTCTCCTGTAGGACAAGACTTTATATGGGTGGGTGAGTACGATGACGGTACTTACCTATCCGAATTTAACTTTGACACACAAGAAGAGAACAGCTTTTACGATATTCAGCGAGACAGGTTGGTTCGATTCGGTGTCATAGGTCACGGTAGCAAGTTTTTCTTCGAGAGTGACGGGGTATTCAACCTTGGCGGCATCGGCATAGAAGTTATTTACAAGGACGGAGACAAGGAGTATAACCTTACGGGTCACTCAGGAAAGTGTAATGATGTCATCACCTACAAGGATGCTGAATCAACTGTAAATTTTGCAAGTGGTCGGGGCGGCACAATTGCTGATACTACTATAACTCAATATAACTTCGGGTATAAGTCTGTTATTGAAATTGACGGAGTAACATTCCAGTTCAAGGCTACGTGTAAAATCCCATTCGGTCAGCCAATACTCCTTAACTTCTGGCTAGTCGCAGACCAAAAGATGGACGGTGTACTCCTGATTAAGAAGAATAATCGCATTGCTACAGAACTCAAAGCACCACTCAGAAAAGGCGTGGGCGGCGAAGTCAATTTCGGACTGTCTTCCTAAGACAGTCTTTTTCTATATAAGGAGGAAACGTTCATGCCATATCCAATTGGTGACTTAGTTTTTACAGGTCAGGCGACTTCCCAAACACTTGCGGGGAACATTGCTGACGTGATGGTTGGAGATAAATACATATACGTTGCTTACCAAAACTTGAACACTGTATATGTTTACAATAAAAACTCTGACGGTACTCTCGGTTCATATGTCAGAAGCCGCAATTGGGTCAGCGATGACGGTTATATTTCGTACATTTGTGCCAGTGGAAATTCTGTACCTTACGGATATGCCGTGTTCACAGAAAATGGCCAGGACTACATTGTTGGGTGGTCGAGTAGCCACAGCCTTTTGTTTATGTGGACTATTAGACAGAGTGACCAAGCCGTTGTTGGCCGTGTTCAGTACAACGCCCCCACATCTATGGCTGGTTATGGTCGTGGTGGTTGGGATGGCGGGCAGTACGTATGGTTCTGGAACAGGAACGATTATGGTCTTTATAAATGGGACTTAAACAACAAGAAAGAGGCTATGGTAAGAACATGCACCATAGCAGGTGGTGGTTACTCGTTAGACTCAAGCTATACAGGGAGCGGTCTGTACGTTACGGGAGACAAAGCTTATTGGGGTTCAGGCTCAAACGAAACGGATGGTCTCCTTGGTTGCTTTGATGTGAATACAGGGGCACTTGTAGGAAGCAAGATGACATACTCCAACCTACGCTCTTTTGGAGTAACTGCAATCAACGGGGCAGCGGGATGTATTCAGCTTAACCCTACACAACCCGGCATAGCTTACTACTTTTACTACGCTAATACACTCAAGACATTATTTCTCACGACTCTTGACGTGGATAATACAACCATCCCTACTACGGCTCACGGAAATGACATAGCAATAAAGTTCGACATTACCAGTGACTTGAGGGTGGGCTCTACTTCAGCAACGTTTCGTGCCTTAATAAACGGGACTGAATTAAATACCTTTGCACCTTTACTACCACTTCCAGTGACTAATAATAGCGTGACAATTCCAATCTCTCTCACGAACATTGGGGCGAACACACTAACTTTAGAGTTGAAGGATAACTATGGCGGTATAATCAAAAAGGTGTTTACTATCACCGTAACCAATGACCAACCTAGTATATTGACTTCCGTATCCAGTGCCACTACCCACAAAGAGAACGTTGTTTTTGAAGCCATAGTAACGGACGAACCAACAGACTTAATGACTTACAGAATTCTATTGAACGACGTTCCTCTGGACGATTGGACAGTATCGGGATACAACTCCCCGCTTGTTGTTAGACGTTCGTTCAGATCTGACCAATTAAACATGGGTACGAACGAAGTTAAGATTGAAGTGAAAGATAACTTTAAGACCAACACTACCGTAGTGTCCGGTCAAAGCACCATCACCAAACTTAACAAGAAGCCAGAGGTCAGTGTAGTCATGAAAGGAAACACGTTATACATGGACTTTAATGACCCTGACGGAGACCAAGTAAGATTCAGAGTGTTACTGAATGGGAAGCAGGTTATTCCAGAATCAGGGCACTCCATTCCATTCCCTTCTCCAACGTCGATCATGTACACATTACCCAAGAAAGAAGTCATCACTAACCAATCCAACACGATTGTTGTGGAGGTGATTGATTCGGCGGGCGATACAGACATGTGGGTGAGTACAGGAGTACTAGGATACAGCGGATTGATGTTTAAAGACGCGGAAAGCAACTTCTACACGAGCGACTTCGGTACTCTTCTTAAGCACCTAAATGTTGGAGTCCTTTATGCAAGAGAGCAGTCAGGGATCTATGAAATTACTGTAGAGAACACCTTGGGGTATCCTGTGAAGAACATTAAGCTGACACCCATTCAAGGAGACCTTGACCCTGTATCCGAGAAGGTTGAAATAAGCCAAAGTAATGCACCGTTTTCTCCTGAGAGTGAGCTTCTTTACCCTGACTCATACGACACAGGAGACACACTGAAGTTTTACGTTCGATTGACTATGAACGACGATGCGGTTGGCGGCGGAAACTTCAAGATTAAAGTAACAGGCAATGCCCTGTAGGAAGAGAGGTCAATATAATGGCTAATCTAAAAGGTCAACGTGTTCAGATTGATGCAACAGGGGTTAACCTTGCGTTGGGGGCGCAAAACACAGTTGAATTTTGGATGTACTGGCGTGGAGTAGACGGTGTTATGCCGTTTGGTTGGAGTAACTACGACCTCTACTTTGCTAGTGGCGGTTTTGGATTTAACACAAACAACGGCGATGTATTGGGCATCCCTAGCGCTTCCCTGGCCAACAAATGGGTACATGTAGCAGGAGTATTCTATAATGGAGTACCCAACGCAACAAACGTGGAACTATATATCGATGGTGTGAAGCAAGTCATCTCCAACCGAAACGCATCCAACGTTAACCGTTCGGTCACTAATGTTGCTTGGATTGGTGGCTTTGGGGGTAGTGGTAGTTACTTGTTCAATGGCTATATACGCAATTTTCGTATTTGGAACAGAAAGTTATCTGCGGCAGAAATCTCGTTAGCCATGAACACGCCAGAAGGACTGCCGGAAGGTAATGGACTTATTGGGCAATGGTACACGGATTCTATTGAGAATGTTGCCCCTCAGTACGACTACGCATTTGCCAGTGGGTACACTGGATGGAATCCTCCCGCCTTAATGACCGGAAATACCTCGTACCCGTTTGATGACAACGGGGATCTGTACGCAGGGTTCATGTTCCAGTGGGACACGCCAATTAGATTTACTCAACTAAAATTCAGGTCTCACGTAAGCTACCCTATGTATAATACTTCTATATATATAGATAACCTCAAGATAGCTGACAACATAACTATTACAGGAACCTACACTACGTTAAATGGTAATTGGTACGGAAAGAGCGTAACCCTGGTCAGGAAGGGGGCAAGTAAAGACCAAACGATTCAACAAGTGGAGTTCTATGGAGACGTCCTAAGCAAGGGGTTTGATAACTCAATTAAGAATGTGGGGAGTATTCCTGCATGGTATACGTACAATATGCAATTGGTTCAGATTGACAATACGCTGGACGTGATCGGGGATACGGGTCATGGCGGTAACGATATCTGGCACATGACCAGGGCTACCAACATCGGCGGCGCTGTTCGGAGCGTAAGGTCTTACCAAGTAACAGGGTGGCGACAAGCTACATCATACCCTGACTGCTACGATTACAACCCCTTCAACGGACACCTGTACACCGTACATAATGAAGAGCCGTTTACAATGTATAAATACCTAATCACAAAGAATGGCATGTCGTGGAGTGTCTCTCTTGTTAAGGCTTACAGTATCGTGAATAACGTGGCTGGTGGCGACACGCTAAATAGTTGGGCGGGCGTAAAATTTGCACTCAACAAGCAGACAAATGACGGGTATGCTTACGTATTAGCTAACCACCAATCTGCGGGAAGTATCGCCAAGCTGTACAGGATTAAACTTGATACGGACAACGTTGTACCTGAATTCGTTACAGATATTCCTTGGTATTTCCCAAACAACCTTTGCAGCTTTGCGGTGACGGATGACTATGTATTTCTTCCTACTTCAACAGGGGCGCACGTAGGAGCATTTGGTGTTAGAGATGGGCATTTAGCTAATGCCTACCCGATTGCAAATAACGTCAATAGCTACTTCAACGCTTCCAGTTATAACTATGACGGGGAAACGTTTGTAACGGCTAATGGCTACCAATACGCTCTGACCCAACTGAAAATCGGAAACAGGAAACCGAACTTCAACGACATGAAGGTAACTCCTGCTACACTGGCTAGGCAGGACTACGCCCTTACAGGAAGTATATCCCATATCGACAATAAGCCAGTGTCTTATAAAGTCTTCGTGAATGGTGTGGAGAAGGTATCAGTAACTACACTGCCTTCTCCAATCGTAGTAAATCATCTACTAATGAACAAAGATTTAGAAATTGGAATCAACACCGTGACCGTGGAAGCGGTTGATTCAAGCGGGAGCATTTCTGTTTTTGTATTGAACATCGCCAAGATAAACACCGATACCAGCCTTAACCTGACGGCTTCAACTCTGACTTGCCACAAGGAAAATGTGGCGCTGGAGGTTGCTGTGTTTGACGCAGAGAGGGATATGACAAAGTTCCAGATTTTGATAAACGGGGCGGCTGAATATCCGGAGTCAGGGTTCACGGAAAACCTCAAGACTCCTTACACATACATCCACACTATTAGGAATAGCAGACTCTCCATTGGTGACAATTTAGTAACGGTCAATGTCGTGGACGAGTTCGGCTCTACTGTGACAAAATCCTTTACGATCAAGAAGTTCAATGCAGAAGCCAAAGCTGAAGAAGCATCGGTCAGGGGGCAGATGTTATATGCCAATATTACTGACCGTGACGGAGATGCTGTAAGATACAAGATTTTAGTGAACGGGAATCAAGTGTATCCTCCTACACTTGGGACAATGACTCAATACCTCCCAACACCAATTAATGTCCAGTATAGACTGCCTAAAGAATCCATCATTTTTGGTAACGTGCATGAGGTAAAGATTGTCATGGAAGACGACATGGGGGTCACATCTAGTTGGGTGACTAATCCTTTGATTGAATACGCAGGTCTGATGTTCGTCTCTGAGAATAACCAATTCTACTCTACCGATATCGGAGAGGTCCTTCGTTATCTTGAAGTCGGTACTGTCGTGGCGGGTAACACCTCAGGTACTTTTAAGGTTTTCCTAAAGAATACGGTGGGGTACAAGGTCAAGAATATAATATTGACCACAGCCCAGAAGGACTTAGACCCCGTAGAAGAAAAAGTGCAGTTAAGCCTGACGGACAAACCATTCACACCAACGCACATACTAGAGTTGGGTTCTCTTGAGCACGGTGAACAAGTTACGTTTTACGTAAGAATAAGCACTTCAAGAAAAGCCATTGGCGGCGGCTTCTTCGATGTCAGAGTCGTAGGGGACCCCGCTTAAAAGGCGGTTATTGGGAGGTTAAATAATGAGTACACAGTCGGCTTTCCATTCATCGTATATCAAGAACAACGGTGATGTGTATACATTCGGGTATAACAGCCACGGTCAGCTAGGATTCAGTAGTTCTTCCGTCTACCCTACGCAGACAAAATCAACTTCACTGTCCAATGTGAAGATGGTCGCTGAAGGGTACTACCATACAGCAGTATTGCTAATGAACGGCGACTTGTACACGTTCGGATACGGGTACTATGGGCAGTTGGGGGATACCAGAGGTTGGAGGAACGGTAACGCTAACTATACACCTGTAAAGGTCATGTCAGATGTTAAAGAAGTTACTTGCGGTTACCTGCACACTGTCGCCCTCAAGAACAATGGTGATGTATACACGTTCGGGTACAACGCTCACGGGGAGTTAGGTAATGGTGGAACTTCAGACACATACACCCCTCAGAAGGTCGCAACTGATATTCGGAGAATAGGGGCAGGGTATACCCACTCATTCATCATAGACCAACAAAATAAGCTATATGCAACAGGATACAATGGGTACGGTGGTTTGGGAATTAATAACGGAAGTAATAAACTTTCGTTCACCTTTGTAATGGATGACGTTCGTCAGGTAGATGGCGGCATATACCACTCGCTATTCCTGAAAACTGACGGTTCTGTGTGGGGTACAGGGTATAACTACTACGGACAGACAGGCAGAAGTCTAGGAAATGGCACAAATAACTTCTACGGAGTGCCGCACAAGATTATGGATAACTGCCGCTCTGTCGTCTGCGGCGGCTACTTCTCAGGTGTAATAACAAACGACTCTAAGCTGTACACATTTGGATACGATGATTATGGACAGTTAGGTATGGGTTATGTATCTGGAAATATAAACTACACCCCAAGGCTTGCTACAACCAACGTTAAACAAGTAGCTATGGGTTACTACCATACTCTTGTACTCGACAACGATGGTAAAGTTAGAGGCGTAGGGTACAACTATTACGGGATGTTGGGAGTCGCTACGAACAACAACAGTAGTACAGGTGTCGTGTCTTGGCAGAATGTCGCTAGTGACGTTCGTAGACTTATGGGTGGCGGTCAGATTTCATTCACTTTCTCAGATTCAAGTATTACACCGTCATTTCATAAGGAGGACTGTCAGCTTGTTACTACCATCGGACATGTGGGCAATGACCTGGTGTCGTATCGGGTTTTGGTTAATGGTGAACAAAAATTCCCTTCATCTGGATGGACCTCATCACAGTTGACGGACTTCATTCTTACTAAAGATTTATCACATACGTACTTTAATCTCGGAAGTAACACGGTGATGTTAGAGGTACAGGACTCACAAGGGCATACAGACTCCATTGCTTGGACTACAACGAAGACTAATAATCCCCCTGTAGCTTCTCCTGAATTATCAGCGGCTCAGATTCACAAAGATAACGTTATGATTGGAGGTACATTATCCGACCCTGAAGGGGATAGAGTGCAGTACCGTGTGTTACTGAACAATGTACAAAAGTATCCGATTGCAGGATTCACAGAATTAACCCCTCCACCTGTTGACATTGGGCTAGTCATCAACAACGCAGACTTCAACGTGGGGGCGAACACTCTCAAGATTGAAGTGCAAGACGACTTAGGCTCGCTAACTACGTGGACACAGATTATTATCAAGACCAATACCGCACCTTCAATCACAGGCACAGTTCTTGGTAACTTTATCAACGCTGAGGTCACAGATCCCGACTCAGATAAGGTGCAGTATCGAATTCTTCTGAACGGATCACAGCTCTATCCTGAGAACGGATACACGGGCTACAACCCTGTACCATTGACAATCCAGTACGTCATCCCGAAAACAAAAGTAAATAAGGGCAAGAACAACACGGTCCGCATTGAAACGTTGGATGAATTGGGCGGCTCGAAGTCGAGGGATATGATCTTCATGGGTATGTATTCAGGACTGTTGTTCTGCGATGCGGCAGAGTCGTTCTATTCAGATGACTTCGGGGATGTGCTAAAGTACCTTGACTTCGGCACAATGGTAGCCGGGCAGACGACGGCCGCAGAGAGGGTGTATGTCAAGAACACGCTTGGGTATCCCGTAGAGAACGTCAGGCTGTGGGTTGACCAAAGGGAACTTGATGGAGTCAACGCCAAGGCTGAAATAAGTAAGCTAGACGCTCCCTTCGAGCCACGTACTCAGCTTGTCTATGTAGAGCAGTTAGAGCATAATGCAAAGATTAGCTTCTATGTTCGTATAGCTACTAATCGTCAAGCAATGTGGGGCGGGATGTTCGATATCCTAGTCAAAGCTGACCCAGGAAAAAGCTAGAAAAAGCCCTTACTATCTTATAATGGTGGTAAGGGTTTTTCTGTGTCTCAATACAATGGGAAGGTAATTTCTCAATACAATGGGAAGGGAGTGAATATAGATCGTGGCTGAATTAATGAAGATATCGGGAGTTGATGAATACTTTAATAGTGTCATTTACGTTGAAGGTGCTACGGGAAATGACACTACTGGTAATGGTTCAGCTTCCTTGCCATACAAGACGGTACAGAAAGCAGTTTCCGTTGCAGTAACAGGAGACGCAGTGTACGCCAAGGCAGGTACCTACAATGCCATGTCTAACCTCGATGCAGGAGGGCTTGACGACCAAAACAAAGGGATCACATTTGTCGGGGATGCCGGAAAGACCATCTTCAACATAGATGGGCGCACTACATCTGTCCGCGACGTTCACGCAATCTCCTTTGGGCATATAGATTCAAAGGTATACAATGTAATATTTGACGTTAATTTCGGTAGCCGAACTACTAACTACAACAAGGCTCTTTTCTCGCGCATGATTAGTACGAGCATGCCTGTCAAGGGTAAGGCTATCAACTGCGTATTCAAGACCAACGCAATGCCTTCTATGGTCTACGACAATACGGAAACTTCCTCCTTTGAAATCAATAACTGCACGTTCCTGACTCCCACAGGCGCATTACTCGGTTCTTATTCTGGCGGGACGAAGTACGTAGTAAACAACGGAGCATTTACTGCAAATGCTGCTCCTGAGAATACGTCAGCATACACCAGCTGCTCTTTCGGTCAAACTATCGACGAAACGAATTACTCCAGCGTAAAAACAGGTACAGGGGTTTACAGTGGCAAGTATGCGTGGGAGGTTGTGCTAGGGACGGCTTACAGCTTTGTCGCAAATGGTACATTAAGAAACGGGACTGTCCAGAACTGGACTGTACCTGCTGACGGGGTATATAGAATACAGGCGTTAGGTGCTCAGGGAGGTCACGGCAATCAGTCAGCGACTCCTGTAGGTAAACTCGGCGGTCTCGGCGCGTCAATGGCAGGTAGCTTTACTCTCTATGTGGGAGAGGTTATAAATGTCGTTGTCGGACAGAAAGGTCAGGATGGATTCGGGAACGCGAACTGCGGTGGCGCAGGTGGCGGCGGTTCGTTCGTATACAAAGGGGCTATTGGAGGTAACAGTCTTTTAATCGCCGCAGGTGGCGGCGGCGGCGGCGCAGGTGGGTCACAGACCAATGGTGAGCGTGTTCACGGTACGTTTAGTATGAATGGTCAGCAGGGTGGAAGTGCCCCTCTCCCTAGTACCACTTTGGCGGGGCTTGGAGGGACTGACGGAAACGGCGGCTATTCGATTACCGACTACAACACAGACTACCAAGGTGGCGGCGGTGCAGGTTGGCTATCCGATGGTGAGAGCGGTGCTAAGGTAAATGGAAACGGGGGTAAGAGGTTTACTGGCGGTAAATTTGCCGCCGCAGAAGGTGGATTTGGTGGCGGTGGTGGTAGTGGTGACGTTCGAACTAACTACTCGCACGGTGCGGGCGGTGGCGGCGGATACTCTGGCGGCAGTGGTGTGTACTATTCCGCAGGTAACGGTGGTGGCGGTGGATCATACAACTCCGGTACGTCACAGACCAATATCAGCGGAACTAACAGCAGCGATGGGTCCGTTACAATCACCTACTTAGGCAGTCTTAACTCTAAGTATGACACGGACTCTTACCTCGAAGTTACATTGAGAAACACCATGCCGTCTAGCATTACAGTACTCAGGGAAGACCAATCGCAAATAGATGGAAGCATTACCCCTCGATCCAGTCTTGAGGGTGACATTCCATCGAGCATTGACATTCCTAGGCACGAGCATATTATTTCTCAGATTTCCGTAACTGAGAACAACACCATGGACGGTACATCGTTTATATGGGGCGTAAGGGATAGTGACCTAGAAAGTATATTAGCCGTGCCTAGTCATTCTTATCTACCTTCTAAGATTTCCGTAACTGAGAACAACACTATGGACGCTACGTCGTTTATATGGGGCGTAAGGGAAGCTGATCTCGTTTCAAAAATAAGCATCAAGAGAATGGATGACAGCTACCTTAAATCTAAGATTGCCGTTCGAGAGTTGAACACCATGGAAGGTACGGTCGATATCTTCGGTCGGGGAACAGAGGAAATAGGCGGCAGTATCTTCGCAATGGGTATCAGTGAGTCCGCTATTGACTGCAGAATTGGTGTACGCTTACGGAACTCGATGACAGGCCAAACTGATATTTGGGGCACTGGGGATAGTGACGTAACCTCTGAGGTGAACGTAAATCAAGTCTCTGACCTGCCGATGACCTTGGGTGTAACTCCTTCCAATCGGATGACTGCAATCGTAGACATCCAACAGCCTACTAGAGTTACAGACACACTAAATGCGAAACGAGACGCATTCATTCGTGAAGCGTACCCTAAGCTGAACTATGGCGGGGAACAGACGTTGGTTGCAGGGTACAGTGCCTCACGTACAGAGATATTCCGAAGCCTTGTAGGATTTGATATCACGAATATCTTGGGCATGTCCAATGATTACAAGATTGAAAAAGTCTCTATGAAGCTTAAGCACTCCATCGGGCGTACTCCAACACACCCACTTGAACTAAGAGCTGTGACAGGTGATTGGACAGAGTTGGGAGTCACTTGGAACAACCAACCAAATGCAGGCGATGTAGTAAGCCAAGAAGGCTTTACAGCAGACGTTGAGAAAGGCTTCATCACCTTCAATATCACCGACTACATCCTGCAAGCTAAGGTTGAAGGTAAAAATATCGTAGACTTCTACGTCCGAGCGGTAAACGAAGCTGACGAATCGTCTCAGTTTTTCTCAATGGACGCAGGTGTATCTTTAGCACCGTCCATCGAATACACATACTTTGATGAAGTCATCCGAAGCACTGGGCGTTCTGGAATTGATACAAGCATCTTGGTAATGTACCCACGTACAAAGAATTTATCGTCCAAGATTAATGTATTCAAGAAATCCGATAAGAACGACCTGTCTTCGAAAATAACGGTCACACCTTCAGGCAATCGGTTCGAGAACCTTCCTTCCCGTTTGATGATTTCCAGACCAAACCTGCAGGGTAAAGGTATCATAAGAGTAGGGACTTGGAGCGATCTGACTTCCGAAGTGGCAGTACGGGAAGCAGACCTGAACGACCTTGAAAACTGTAGTATTATGGTGTCCAGACCAAACTTGAAACAGACTCTTTACATAGCCAACAGAAAAGACACTCCGTCGAAGTTAAGTGTTCGAGTATGGGGTGAGGACAACCTTTACGGGTGGGCGATTGTAACCGTAAAAGAGCGCCCTGCCACCATCTACATAAGACCTTACATCGACAAAGTTGGTACAATCAAGGTAATGCGTACAGTGGACGAAGACCTTACAGGGCAGTTCATTGTAAGTGAGCGTAATAAACTTGGTACGATTGAAGTCCTGAATCGTAGTGACCTAGATTCTGTGATGATTGCAAGGGGCGGCGAAAATACTGACATTGCTTCAAGCATCATTGCCAATCAGTACCAGTTACTCGGTACGATTGAGGTCAACCCTTACATCGACTACAAGGGAAGTATCTCTGTAAGGCACACGAACGACAACACAAAGGAATCTAGCATAACAGTATCCAGACCTGACCTTAACTCTTCAGTTTACGTCAGATTCCGCAGTGATTGGGATGGCATAGTTACAGTGAGACGGACTGACAGAAGTGAAATAATAGGACAGACGGCTGTATCCAGACCTGACTTGAAAGGGTTAATCTTCCCAATTATCCACAACGATATTACAGGAAGTATCACAGTCAGACGTACCGTTATGAAAGAACTTAAATCCAAAATCATCGTACCGTTCAGAAAAGACATCCTGGCTGAGATGGATATTGTAGGAGCAAGTATGTTGCCATCCAGCATCCGAGTAAATTCCGAATACTTGTTTAGTACAATTGAAGTCCCTGCCTACGGGAACGGCGATATTCACGGGGAGTTTACCGTTAGGGTGCGTATGGCAAGTGACCTTGACTCTGCCATAGAAATTGTCCAATACGACACGATAGACGGAAATATTATAGTACGCCAGTTCTTTGAAAAATCCATAAAATCTAAGATTACGGTAAAGAGAACCCAGAACGAAGAACTAACAGGCAAGGTCCGTGTTTGGATTGTAAGAAATCTGAACGGTAGAATCTCTGTCCGTAGGGAAACACAGTCCAATATTCATTCTAGCATGTTCATTCTGTGGCAAGATGATCTACAGGGGAGCGTTATTATCCCAAGTCGTGCAGACCTGACCAGTAGAATCAAAGTCATGTACCCTGCACAAAGCGAAATTCTTTCTAAAATCCTTGCTAAGATTCGTGTTCACAGCGATCTCGAATCCGAAATCGACGTAGTAAAGGGCGGGGCTGGAGACCTCCTTAGTATCATGGGAGTTACACCTACGAACAAAATGACAGGTATTGTGGATATTACTTTGCCAATCCGTGAAGAAGTTGTTCTGGATATTGTCAGAGACGCTTATGTGAGGGAAGACGTTCCAACTCTTAACTATGGGGAAGAGACAACTTTCGCAGTAGGTAGTTATAGGGACAAGGTGCTTCGCTCCCTGTTAGGATTTGATATCTCTAGCCTGAAAGCAAGCTATGATTTCGACAAGGTTGAACTCCGTATGATTTACGGTCAAGTACCAACTAAGAATCTGAAGCTGTTCGCAGTAAACGGAAACTGGTCGGAAACAGGTGTAACATGGAACAACCGTCCGAATATCGGGACTGAAATTTCCAACTCCTATAAGGTAGACACTGAAGAGGGATACGTAACATTCGATGTGACAGACTTCATCGAACAACAATACACTGTAGGAAACCACCTAGTTGACTTCTACTTGGTGGCGTTTAATGAATTCGAACCTAACTACGAGTACTTCTTCTCCAAAGAATCAAGTCTAATACCTCAGTTAGTGGTCACATACTTTGACCCTGCTGTATGGAGTTTTGGACGTTCTAACATCGACTCTAGCGTTCGGGTCTCTTCTCGTAAGAACTTGTCGTCAAGGATTAGAGTTAGAAAACCAGCTTGGTTGGAGGTAGGCATTACTGCATCCATTGAGGTAACTCGTAACAATGAGTTCAAAGGTGTAGCAAACGTGAGCAGACCTGATATGCTTTCGAGCATCACTACCATGTACCGTGACCAGCTTGATATATCATCCAGTTTGGGAGTATCTAACAAGTCCCTTAGTAAGATTGACGGCGAAATGGTAGTGAGCAAGCCTGATCTCCCAATCAGTTTTTACGTTAAAAACAGAGTAAACCTGCCTTCAACGGTCGGCGTAAGAGTTTGGACGGAGCAAGACTTCTTTTCTTGGCTGATCGTCAATGTGAAAGAGAGACCTGCATCTCTGACCGTCCTCTCACACAACGATGTCGAATTGCGTCTTACGGTTCGTGGAGAGAATACTGAAAACTTAACCACTCCGTTAACAGTGTCCAGACCGAACTTGGGCGGCTCCATAACAGCGAAACTTTCTGAGAATGGCGAACTTCCTTCCAGGATCACTGTTCGTCACAACGTAGAATATCACGTAGAAGGAAGAATTAAGGTTATCGTAAGGGTTAATAGAGACCTTTACTCTGAAGTCATGGTACTGAGTGTAGGGCAAGCTGATATCCCTTCTGCGCTCGTCGTAGTAGGTTACAGCTTGTGCAGTGCGCTTTACGTATCCAATACAGAAGTCCTGCCATCGAAACTAATGGTCAATTCGACTTGGTTCGAGTATCTCCCCGTGACTTTTGAAGTAAGCAGGCCTGATTTACCTTCACGCGTTGAAGTTACTCTGTCTAGCGACATTGACGCTTCTATTACGGTCAATGCATTTGGTCAAGATGAACTAGCGACAGATATTGCGGTAAGTAGGGAAATTCTTCAGTCAAGCATTAAAGTCTCTGATCGCTTAGACGTTACTTCTACTGTTGAGGTCAAAGTCGATACAGTGCAATCCCTTGGTAGTGACTTGATTGTAAACAGACCTGAACTTGCGGGTGTAGTTAACGTAGTGCTTAACAAAGACCTACGGTCAACTATTAATGTAATGTTCAAGGATAGTGAAGACTTAGGTTCTAAGGTATTCGTTAAGTACATGAATGATATCGTTGCGATCCTAGATGTAGTAGGAGCGAGCATGATTCCTTCGAGCATTCAAGTAATATCAGGTAACTTGGCTTCGGTAATCGCCGTACCTGCTTACGGAAACAAAAACCTGGAAGGTACAATCGGAGTAAAGAATCGTTTCATCTCAGAGATTCCAACTACTCTGCAAGTACAAGAATGGTCACAGTTCGTCGCTACTATCGGAGTAAGGAATTGGGCAGACCACGATGTAGGCGGTAGCATGACGGTCGTTAGACACGGATTTAGTGACCTTGTGTCAGTCATTGTCCCTGTAATGAGATATACTATCCCTTCGACAATTGGTGTACGATTCGACAACACGATGACAGGTCACGTTGACTTTGTGCCTGTTGGACAGACCGACATTGACGGAAGAATTGAAATCTCACCTGCGTCCGATATCGTTGGGAGTTTACAGGTTGTTCTGAAAGCCGAGTATAATATTCCTTCTAGCTTGAAAGTACGGGCTAAAGGAGAGATCGACCTTTCGGCGAACGTAAGCATCGTCTATAGAAAAAACAACGATTTGCTGACTACTATAGGTGTACCAGCATTAAATAAAATGACAGGCAAGGTATTCATTATTCCTGTTGCTGATGAAGACCTTGATTCCAGCATTTACGTTCTCTTCAGTACTAACCTGAACTCGAAACTTGCCGTAAGGCGTTCGAGCATGTCCGAAAAGACCTGCAAGGTTACGGTAAGAAGAAGAGACAACAGCGACATTGGAGGTAGCATTAACACCATTCAATGGAGAGTCCTTAATTCAAAAATTACTGTACGCAGAAGTGCTTTGTCTGAAATCCCTATGCGGCTTGAAGTCTTGGAAAAGAGTGATTTGCTAAATTGTACAATCACCTTAAGGAGAACTGAAATTGCTGACCTGAAAGCTACAATAACCATAAGACGAAGTGCTGTCAAAGACCTCAATGGTAGAATCGTAGCAAGAAGGAGCGATAAATCAGACCTTCCCTCCTTCATCGAAACATGGCAATTCCGTACAGTCCCATCGAAAATTTACGTGCTCTACCGTAACGATCTTATCTCCACAATTGATGTAGTTGCTGACTACGGATATTGCTTCATTATGTAACGAGGAATAACCCCTACCATTACTCGGTAGGGGTTATTTTTTAGGTGAAATTACCTATATTGTAGTTGCAAGATGATGAAACTCCTTGAAATTTTCTAATTTTTTTCTGAGAATCATTTGCTTTTTAAGTCGGTGTTCGGAATCGGTGTCGATCAAAGCGGAAACTTCAACTTCAGAGAGTGCTTTAGGTGGGAACTTTTCTTTTTCACCGCACTTTACTGGGGAGGCCGACGCCTTTGATATCCCGTTCGTAACTTTCTATGGTCAATTCGGACAAATTCTTAACTGTTTGCAGGTAGAGTGCGTCTCCGCATAATTTATTATTACATCACATCCCGTTGTTTTTAGTCACACAATATACACCGGATTATTATGTGACTTATCAACGTGCCCACAAACAGATAGAAAAGGTCAGGTGACAGATATGGACGTAGGTGTAATCACAGCAATCGTTGGCCTCGTTGGTACTGCTGTATCCGGTGTAATCGGCTACGCCAGCGGCAAAAACAATAACAAGGTAACGGATAGAGAGCTGCTCTCCAAAGACGAGCAAGCCTTCCGTGAAAGGTTGATTGAACGTCTCACAGCTTCGGAAGAAAAGATTGAGAGACTAAGCAACGAAGTCATCACGCTTCGTCAGGAAAACATGGAACTGATTAGTGAGAACAGGCTACTGAATATCAAGGTAGAGCAATTGGTGGCTCAACTCTCAAGCCGGAGAGGTGACGTGCGGTAAGATGGGGAAGTTTGTAAAGAACGCATTCTGGAACGATAGTGACGGCTTCTCCGCTAAGGATTTCCTAATGGTACTGTTTGGCGGTCTGTTTGCACTATTCCTGCTTGTTGCATTCTTTGCGCCATTCTTCGGGGTGGCGGTCAGCGCTGTCTCGATTGAGGTGATAGTAAGCCTTAGCCCGGTCGTTATGACCATTGTGGGCGGGGTATTCGCAGTACAGACTGTGAGGGAGTTCAAGACTCCCAATATAGAAACTACCATTACCGTTCCTGGTAATGCTCAAGTAGAAAGTGTCAATAATATCGTGGAGGAAACGGTAGGGGATCGTACTCCAAAGATTGAATAGAAAGGGTGAAAGAGGTGGCTTTCAAGATAAAGTATTCGATTGTACAGCAATACATACCTGTCAATACGAAGAGACGTTCCGGTCTGAAGAACCGAGGAATTGAATTCATTGTGGCGCATGACACGGGTAATGACGGCAGTACAGCGGTGGGTAACGTGAACTATTATACGAACTCTGCCAACGCCCAGAGTGCTTCTGCGCATACCTTTATTGATGATGAGATCATCATTGAGTGTGTGCCGCTCACTGAGAAGGCTTGGCACGTGCTGTACAACGTCACTACAGACAATGACCTTTACGGCTTTGATTCCAATGACCACGCAATCGGAGTAGAACTGTGTTACTCCAATAAGAAGGGGAACATCAATAACCAAGAAGCTTACAAACGGTATGTATGGTATATGGCCTATCTATGTAACAAGTACGGACTGAATCCCCTGAAGCGGATTTCAGGCCATAATGAGCTTGATCCGAACCGCAAGTCAGACCCGTACAAGAATGCCTTGAAAATTTTGGGGATCAGTAAGACTCAATTCCTATACGATGTGGCGGCTGAACTGAAGGACTGCAGTACGCCTGAATCACCAACTAAAACTGAATTGTCGGAGGACGATGAACCTATGAAGCTTGATAAATGGGCAATAGATATGCTTGTAAAGAACCTGACAGACTTTAAGGATAAAGGGTTCTTTACGGACGAAGCTTGGATTACCAAAGCCAAGAATGGTACGCTGACTGCTTCTGAACTGGCGTTCCTGAACACAATCCTAATTGCCAGGGCGGTGAATAAATAATGGTAACTTTAACTGGCGTAATGGCTACAGCAGTAGGCGCAATCGGTCTTTGGATGCTTGTCGCGGGCTTAACAGAAGCGATCACTGAGGTTATCAAGAAAGTAATACCTATTAAGGACACAGTCACGTATACCGTTTCCATTATAGTAGGCGTAGGACTGGCATTTGCATTCGGGCTTAATCCATTCGGACTTACCGGAATAGCCGCATACTTATCTACTGTAGCCGCTGGCTTATTAGCGTCCCGTGGGGCTAATTATCTGAGTGATTGGCTCAAAAAAATAGGAATTAAAAGGGAATAGAATGGGTGGCACAACTATAATAAAGATAGGAAAATTTATCCGGTTAAAAAGTGGTTCGATATATGCATTACATCATAATTATTATGTAAACTAATTAACCGAAAAAAGCCGAGCAGCTTTATAAACTGCTCGGCTTTTTTCCATTTTTGCGAGCTTTAGGCTTCCGACGAGGTCGGAAACATGGGATTGCCATTCATACCCACCCACAGTTCGGAGGATTCGAGTTGTCCCGCCAGATGTAATAACCAATCTTCACGGCCTTTCGTTGCCATAACCTGAACGCCCATTGGCAAACCTTCTGCAGTCAAATGCAGAGGAAGACTAATGGCCGGTTGACCTGTAAGGTTCGCAAGCTGCGTGAAAGGGGTATAGGTCAGACTTGGCTTGAACATCTCATAAATCAGACGTTGCTGTGCTGTTTTGTTCAGATCGCTGACAGACATCAGATGTTGAATCTGCTCAACATGTGGCGTCAATTCTCCTATTCGGGGTGCAGGAAAAGCATTGACAGGTGTGATGTAAAAATCATACCGTTCAAACAACGTTGACATCTGCGCAGCCGCCACGTCCCATTCTGCCAAACTGTGCACAAATTCAGCAGCAGATACTTTTTTGCCGGCTTCGGAGAGTACCCACGACTCGATCTCCATATCATCTGCGGTGAGTGAACGACCCAAGCCATGTTCCATCGAGGAGATCATTGCGGCCATCTCACCGCTGTTCATCATGTAATAGTTTTCCATCAGGCGTACGCCATTGACTGGACTTAATTTTTCCTCCACATGGTGCCCTTGAGCCTCGAGGAAATGGACAAGTTTCATCACCGCCTCTTTGGCATCTTCACTGACAGTTGTGCCTACAGGTGAATCCGTCGTATAAGCGATACGCCAGTTGCGTTGATGCGGATAGTTCATATCAGCCAGGTAACTTCCGGGGAATAACGGTGCATGAAATGCGGCTTCCGGTTGAATAATCTGGAGCGTATCCAGCAGTGCAGCACTGTCTCTGACGGAGCGGGATAAGGCAAAATCAATGGAGGCTCCCTGCCACTGGCGTCCAACGCCCGGACCAACCGGAGTGCGTCCGCGTGTCGGTTTCAGCCCGAACAAACCGCTGAAAGAAGCGGGAATTCGAATGGAACCACCGCCATCGCTTGCTCCGGCAAGAGGCACGATGCCGGATGCCACTGCTGCAGCGGCTCCGCCGCTTGAGCCGCCGGGAGAATGGTTCACATTCCATGGATTACGTGTAGGGCCATGCAGCCGGGGCTCGGTTATATTTTTTAATCCGAATTCTGGTGTATTTGTATGTCCAATCACAATAAAGCCGGCTTCTTGCAGACGCGTTACGAAATTCGAGTTGCGAAGGGCTCGATGCTCGCTAAACAGCCTGGAGCCGGAGGTAAGATGCTCGCCCTCCAAAGATTGAGAAATATCTTTGAGCAGTAACGGCACGCCAGCAAACGGCTGCTCTCCAGGCCTAACCATGCTGGCTTCCTGCCGAGCACGGGTTTCATATGTACGAATAACTGCATTCAGTTGCGGATTCACTTCTTCCAGACGTGCAAAGGCGGCTTCAAGTAGTTCAACCGGGGATACTTCCCGGGAGCGAATCAGTTCGGCGAGTCCTATAGCGTCATAGGAGGTATATGAGAATGAAGACATCTGTAATCGTTCCTCTCTGAAAATAGTTCCTGTTAGCTTCCTTGTTCCATGTTCCATGTTCCATGTTCCATAAGCCATCGTACCACCTAGGCGGGCAAAAGACAAAACAAGCCAATATGATCAAAGAAAGAGGGTAGAAGAAGAGCACCGCTCACCTCTTTAAGGTGAAACAGTGCTCGGTTGTTTGAATCAGATGAAATCTATTACTCCGTGCGAAGTTTGGGTGCAGCTTCGGCAATCGGTGTAGAACGTTCCTGCTGTTTGGAGATCAGGAATAGCGCGATCCAGATGAGGATAAAGCCAAGCAATTGCTCCCAGGTTATCAGCGTACGGAAGGCAATCCAGTTCACGAGCACACCAGCCATAGGGAAGCTGAGTTCCGCCAAAGTTGCGACAGAAGCTTTCGTTGACGACAATCCTTTATAGTAGAGAAGCAGGCTGAGCAATCCTGGCAATAGTGCCTGCCCCAAAATATTCAGAATAACAGCTGCTTGTGCGCTTGTACCTGCGGGAAGTGTCCAAGGTGCGCCTTCATTCCAGGTCATGAAGATCAGGAGTGGAAGGGCAACGACAAAGCGAAGGGATGTCACCGTTTCGTATCTTGCCTGCCCCAGCATCAGTCGACCCATGACTGTAGAACCGCCCCACAAAGCTGCGGCACCAAGAGACAGCAGACTGCCTGCATGAACCCAGTTATTCCAGTTACCGAGCGGCAGTGAGAATCCAAACGTAAGCAAGTACGTTCCTGCCAGCGCAATAATGAAGAGTCCTCCGAAGTGACGCGGCAATGTTTCTTTTAATATTAATTTCGCAAGTACAATCGCGAAGAGAGGTTGCATTTTTTGCAATAATAATACCGTGTTGGGATCGTTATGGGTTAGTGCCAAAGTGAATAATACCGTTGCGAGGGCTGAGCCGCCCCAAGAGATAAAGATAACAGCGATCCAGTGACGTGCACGCAGTTTTTTTAGATCATCCCGGAATTTCCATAATACCGGAATCGCAACAAGACTGACGATGATATGTTCAATTAGAACAATCTGTGTAGATGTCATTGTTTTCAGCAATAGGATGCGGAATAACGGGTCTACTCCCCAGAGCGCTGCGCCCAGCACAACCAGCCAAAAACCGGTGTTACTTCGTTCCTTGCGATAAATCGTTGATGCAGTTGATGTGTTTTCCATATTCAGGACTCCTTCGTCAGAACACGGAATCTTCAGTTGGCAAAATCGACAAAATCCCCCGTCCTTGGCGTACGCCAAATAAACGGGGGACCATTCAAAGACAAGGCGTCAAGGAAAAGACTTCCCCTATACGGCCTGCCATTGTGTTGATCTTCTCTCATCCGGACTGTACCGTCGGCCTTGGAATTTCACCAAGTCAGTCGCTCCCAGGTCGTAACCTTAAACAGCGAGTCGCGGGCTGGTTCTATAAGAACATCACCGCCGGTTGGGAATTGCACCCTACCCCGAAGATCCTATTCAATTAATTAGTGTATTGAACAAGTTGTAACCTTATGAAGTTCATCTTATTCCTGTAAACGCTATCAGTTCAAGTGTTTTTTTAGAAAACAATACTCCAGTTGCCTTGTTGTCTGCGTAACAGCACAATCTGACCTGCATGATAAGCGTCGTGCAGAACCCAGCGGGCAAGCGTCTGAGCCCAGTTTTGTTCGGAATCCATATAAGCTTCCTCAAGCTTCGAGTCCTGTAATTCAGCAAGGGTATCGCGCAACTGTTCAGCCAGTTTAGTGGTTTGCTCCATAAGTTTGTTCCAGCCAGCTTCGTTCAAGGGATCACCGGACATACCAAACGTAGCTACGTTAGAATCGGCAGCGGGTGTAGAGGGAGTTTTCCCCTGAAGTCGATCCAAGATCCGTTGATTGTAATAAAACATATGATTGGCCAGCTGCCATATGCTCAGTCCACCTGATGGAGGAACCCAAGCAGCCTGTTCGGCGGTCAGCCCCTCCAGAGCCTTGGACAATGGAACGATCCAGTTACATTGATCCCAAGTATCTTCATTCTGAATAACCAATACATCTAATGCTGTGGTGACGGTTTTCATTTTTAAATTTCATTCCTCTCTTGTCAGACTCATCTCGTCTTGTTTCATCATGCTGGTAACTAGCTAATATGGGTTGAAATGGTTACAATTAATATAACACAATCTCAAAGGGTGTAACCATCTTTATCTAATTTAGACAGTTACATTAATCGGAGGACCTAATGGATAGATTATGGACTGATTTTGTAAACAGCGATTATCATGATTGGCGTGGCGGGGAGCGATCAGAAGACAGAATGGGGAACGTAAGCTGGCAACAAGATTTCTTGAATCGTTGGAATTTGGGAGCGCCAGTACCGGCATCGAATGAAGAAGAATCCACCATGAGAAGCTTTAGAGATGGTTTGCAGTCACTTGCTATTCGTTTATCTGACGGAACAATCTTAACGGAGAAGGATCGAGCATGGTTGAATGATTTTATGCAGGCTGGTGAAGTCATTAGACGATTCATCTTACAGGAACAGAATCAAGGACTGGGTATTGCGCTTGTTCCCATTCATAGACATTGGGCTCAGGTGATGGCAGAGATTGCTGCTGATTTTGCAATGACACTGGTAGAAGGCGAAGGAAAGAGAATTCGATCCTGTGACAATCCGGACTGCCGCTGGATCTTCTATGATGATACCCGGAGCAGAACACAGAAATATTGCGATGATAAGATGTGCGGAAACCTAATGAAGGTGAGACGTTTTCGAGCGAAACGAAAAATGCACTCTAATGGGGAAAAGAGTGAAACATAATTATCAAGTTTACCAACGAAGTTCAATTTTTTCCAATCCGTGAATTACCGTATAGGTCTCAGTTATCTCTTCCAGAATTTGATAAATAAAAACACTTGATATATAATGTATATATACTAGCGAAAATATAGTCATAAGCAAAAGGAAATAAGCAATGCAGATCGGATCATTTTACAAACCATTATGATGGGAGAGGTGTCTCATGGGGACAAGTTATCTTTTGAAGAACGGTTGTGTATTATCGATGGATGCTCGTATTGGTCAGTATAACAGGGCAGACGTACTTATTCAGGATTCTGTGATTGCGGCCATTCAACCGAATATAGAGGTGGCTGATCCAGATATAGAGGTCATCGATGCTTCTGACATGATTATTATGCCTGGACTGGTGGATACACACCGGCATATGTGGGAATCACTCGTCAAAACAGCGGGAACCAACTGGTCGCTGCCTGTATATCTGCAAAATTTGTACTATGGAGCGATGGGAAGCAAGCTTCGTCCGCAGGATAGCTATATTGCCAATCTGCTTGGATCACTGGAAGCGCTTAATGCAGGCGTGACCACTGTACTGGACTGGAGCATGCCATACTCGGCTGAACATACGGATGAGTTGATTCGAGGACTGCAGGATGCAGGCATTCGTGCTGTTTTTGCTCATGGTGTACCAGGTGAAACGGCGTATTGGAATCGAGATAGCAAGTTATCGTATCCCGAAAATGTTAGAGGGGTTAAAGAGAAATACTTCTCTTCGAATGATCAACTCCTCACCTATGGACTTGCGATTCGCGGCCCAGAGTTTAGCCACTGGGATACAACGGTGCAGGACATAAGGCTTGCAGAAGAACTGGACGCGATTTGTTCGATGCATGTCGGTTTCGGAAGCTGGGGATCAGCGGACCGTTCGATCAGCCGAATGTATGAGGCAGGGCTGCTTAGTCCGCGGATCAATGTTGTTCACGGGAATACGATGGGTATGGATGAATTCAAAATGCTGGCGGATACCGGGGCCTCTTTGTCAGTCACACCTGAAGTCGAGATGATGATGGGACATGGATATCCAGCTACAGGACACTTTCTCGAGCATGGAGGTACGCCAACGCTTGGGGTAGATGTCGTGACCTCGACAGGTGGAGATATGTTTTCACAGATGAAGTTTGCACTGCAAGCCGAACGTTCCCGAACCAATGAATTATTGCTACAACAAGGGGAAATGCCCGGTGAACTGAGTTTGCAGGCAAGCCAGGTGCTGCGATTTGCTACGTCTGCGGGTGCACAGGCTTTAGGACTGGAGCGAAAAACAGGATCGCTTACACCAGGCAAAGAAGCGGATTTAATTATGATTCGTACAACAGATCTGAATCTGTTTCCGGTGCATGATCCCATTGGAGCTGTGGTGCAATTTGCTAATCCATCCAATGTGGATACGGTTTTTGTTGCCGGGAAACCCGTGAAGCGAGAGGGCAAATTGTTACATGTGGATCTGGATGAAATTCGCCGCAAAGCCATGCAGAGTACGGAATATTTGCTGACGCAATATCGGATGTCCGATGCG
Source organism: Paenibacillus sp. TSA_86.1 (assembly GCF_052691815.1). NCBI lineage: Bacteria > Bacillati > Bacillota > Bacilli > Caryophanales > Paenibacillaceae > Paenibacillus > Paenibacillus sp. TSA_86.1. Next base: position 88,338 of record NZ_JBQZGE010000002.1, read on the forward strand.
AATCGGGTTGTTTTTTCATAAGGTTGGTAACATCAATAAAAGTAAAAGGGCCGTTAATCTGGAATACGGCTCTTTTCTCTTCTTTTTCTTTTTGATCTAATCGATTATCTGTATTACTTTTTCAAATCAAACCAGAGTTGAAGTAAGGTATGTTGACAAATAGAACGCTTTCCACTAAGATAGCCATATAAGTTAATAATGAATTTAATCAGGATTGTTACTGATCAGCAGGCAAGACCGATTGATAATGCAAACATGCAGAATTTTTTTTTCATGGTTGCATAATTAATGGTCTTTTTTTTGTTGTTAAATTCTGTTAACGTTTCATTTTAAAAGGAGATTCCGATGAAGATCACGCGAATTATTAACAATAATGTCGTCTGTGCAGTCAATGAACGGCGCCAGGAGATGATGCTTTTAGGCAGTGGCATTGGTTTTCAGAAGAAAAAGGGAGACGATGTGGACACAGTCAAAATTGAAAAAGAATTTTTTCTGAAATCCAGAAATGTAACAGGTAAATTATATGCCCTGCTGGCACAAATCCCCATGGAATATATTCGTGTGTCCGACAGTATTATTCAGTACGCCAAGCAGTCCTTAAACAAGGAACTCAATGAAAATATATATCTAACGTTAACGGACCATATTAACTTTGCCGTAGCACGTTACAAACAGGGCATGAATTTCAATAATGCTTTGTTGTCTGAAATTAAAGCGTTTTACTCCAATGAATTCCGCGTGGCTATGAAAGCCCGGGATATGATTAATGAGGAATTTAACATTACACTGCCTGAAGATGAGGCCGGGTTCATTGCCCTTCATATTGTCAATGCAGAACTGGGATCTGAAATGGAAGAAACCATGAAGATTACACAGTTGATTCATAAAGTCTTGAATATTATTCGATATCAGTTTAATATACATTTTAATGAAAGCTCGCTGCATTATTCCAGACTAGTCACACATTTGAAATTTTTCGCCTATCGCTTGTTTAATCATACGATTGTAAAAAGCGGTGACAGTGACTTTCTCCATATCATTAAAGAAAAGTATGCGAATGAATATCAATGCAGTCTCCGGATTGCGCAGCTGATTCGAGTCGATTATGGAAAAGAATTAACGGAAGATGAATTGGTGTATTTAACGGTTCATATCAAAAGGGTCATTGATGAAGAGAAGGAATAATTCATCAGTCCATTATAATGAGTATACTAGGATTGTTACTGGTGAGGCAGGCAAGACCTAGAGTTCCATCGTGTATAGAGCTTATCTATATTCGATAGAATTCTAGGTCTTTTTTTATACCTAAAAACGTTTGAGGGGGAGCAGTACATGAAACATGAAAGCACAGCCGCCGAGATTTTAAAACTGGTCGGTGGAGAAAAAAACGTAGATAGTGTAACACACTGTGCTACAAGGTTGAGATTTAATCTGAAAGATGAGAAAGTTGCCAACAATGATGCATTAAAAAATGTCCAAGGTGTTGTGGGTGTTGCCAGCAGTGGTGGGCAGTATCAGGTCATTATCGGTAATGAGGTAAACAATGTGTATAAAGCTTTGACGCAACTGGGGAACTTTGCAACCAATAATGATGCCCCTACTGTGAAAAAGGGAAAACTGACTACGCTTCTGGACACGATCTCCGGAATCTTTACACCCATCCTGCCAGCCATGATTGGTTGTGCGATGATCAAAGCCGTTCTTCTTATTTTGAAAACATTTGATCTCGTTGATCTGGATGGGCAGTTCAATACAATTATGACCTTTATCGGTGATGCGGCATATTACTTCTTGCCGATGCTGCTTGCCTGGAGTGCGGCCGTTAAGCTTAAAGCTAACGTGGGATTTGCATTAACCATTGCTGGTGTTCTGCTGCATCCTGCTCTTGGAGCGTTGATGAGTGCAGGTAAGCCCGTTGCGTTTTTGGGACTGCCTGTCACGCCGGCAACATATACTTCGTCGGTTATTCCGATTATTTTAGCGGTATGGATCTTGTCGTATGTTGAACGCTTTGCCGAGAAGTATTCTCCATCGGTTATCAAATCCATTCTTAAACCGTTGATCGTGATTCTTATTATGGCTCCGCTAACGCTGATTGTACTGGGTCCGATCGGTGCCATCGCGGGTAACTACCTTGCATCAGGCGTTTCTTTTGTTAATACACATGCGGGATGGTTAGTATCTGGTATTATCGGCGGGGCATTCCCGTTCCTGATTATGACAGGTATGCATTATAGTTTGGGACCTGTTGTGCTCACTGCGTATGCACAGACGAAGACGGATAGCATTGTTGGTCCAGGTATGCTTGTGCACAATATTTCTCAAGGTGCAGCTGCGCTTGCGGTTGCTATAAGAACTAAAAATAAAGCATTTAAACAAGTTGCTTATTCTACAAGTATAACGGCCCTTCTCGGAATTACCGAGCCCGCCTTGTTTGGTGTAAACCTACGTTTGAAAAAACCACTGATCGCTGTAATCATTGGTGGCGTTGTAGCTGGTGTTTATGTCGGTTTGTTCGGTGTAGCTCGATCGGCTCTGGGTATTGCAGGTATAGCTACGCTACCCGCATTTATCACGGATCATCCATGGAACCTGGTTCATGCCGCAATTGGTTGTGTGATTGCATTTGTAGTTACATTCATCATGACTCTTATCTTAGGATTTGAAGATGTACCTGAGGATGGAAAGAATCAAGCAACTCAAGAAAAAACGTCTACGAACGATCGTACAACGGTTGCCGGTGTCTCTGAACATGTCCTCACTGCTCCGTTGACTGGTAAAGTTCTGGAGTTATCCACGATTAATGACGAAGCTTTTGCAACTGGCGCTATGGGAAAAGGAATCGCTATTGTGCCGACAATTGGAAAGCTTGTAGCACCAGCGGGCGGTGTGGTATCTGCGGTTTTCCCTACGTCCCATGCCATTGGTATTAGTTCAAATGATGGTGCGGAGCTTCTCATTCACATCGGAATGAATACCGTAAAGCTGAAAGGGGAGCATTTCAAGGTTCATGTCCAAGAAGGCGATACTGTAAAAGCTGGAGATTTGCTCATTGAGTTTGATACGAATGCCATAGCGGCTAAGGGTTACGATCTGACTACACCGATCATTGTTACGAATTCGGATGATTTTGTAGATGTCATCACAACGGACAAAGAATCAATTACAATCGGTGAAAATCTCATCAAGATTATTTAAGGAGGAATGATTCATGAATACCAAAAATACTTTCCCCGAATCTTTCATGTGGGGTGGTGCAACAGCGGCAAACCAATACGAGGGTGCCTGGAACCTTGATGGCAAAAAAGCGAGTACAGCTGATATGATGACAGGCGGAACCCATACGGTTCCCCGTCGCATTACGATAACGACTGAAGAGGGGGTTCATTATCCTTCTCATGAAGCCGTAGATTTTTACCATCATTACAAGGAAGATATCCGTTTGTTCGCAGAGATGGGTTTCCGTTGTTACAGAATGTCCATTGCATGGTCCAGAATTTTCCCTAACGGAGACGATGCAGCGCCGAATGAAGCGGGGCTTCAATTTTACGACAATGTGTTCAATGAATTGAAAAAGTATAATATCGAACCGATCGTTACAATCTCCCACTATGAAGCACCGTTTGCATTAACCGAAAAATTCAATGCTTGGGCTTCCAGAGAAATGATCGATTGTTATGTTAATTATTGCGACGCAATCTTTAATCGTTACAAAGACGTGGTGAAGTATTGGATCACGTTTAACGAGATTAATAGCCTGATTGTTCCAGCAGGTGCCTACTTGGCAGGAGGACTTCTGGTTGATAAAAATGGCGGTGTATTTAACAATACATCAGTGGACAGCACGCAGATGAGATTCCAAGCGCTGCACCATCAATTTGTGGCGAGTGCCAAAGCAGTCAAACTTGCGCATGAGATCAATCCAGACTTCAAACTCGGTTGTATGATCAATTACAGTCACGGGTACGGAAGTACATGTAAACCGGAGGATATGTTACAAGCGCTAAGAATGGATCAGATCAACAATATGATGAGCAGTGACGTACAAGTTAGAGGCGAATATCCTGACTTTGCGAAGAGATATTTTGAAGAGAAAAATATCCACATTCAGATGGCCGATGATGATCAAGAAGTTCTCAAACAAGGTTGTGTGGATTTCTATAGCTTTAGCTACTATAAATCTCACGTGGTCGGTACCCGCCCAGAGGGTGATGAGACCCAAGGTAATGTCTTTGGTGGATACAAAAATCCATATCTGAAAGCTACGGACTGGGGCTGGCAGATTGATCCGGTTGGACTCCGGTACGTGCTGAACCACGTATACGATCGGTATCGCATTCCGATGATGATTGTAGAGAATGGCCTGGGTGCAGTTGATGTGGTTGAAGAGGATGGTACCATTAACGATACGTACCGAATTGAGTTTTTGCGCGCTCACATTGAACAAATGAGAGAAGCTGTCCGTGATGGCGTTAACCTGATCGGTTATACAGCCTGGGGTTGTATCGATATTGTGAGTGCTTCCACGGGTGAAATGGCCAAGCGTTATGGCTTTATACATGTAGATAAGGATAACGAAGGCAAAGGCACGCTGAAGAGAAGTAAAAAGAACAGTTTCTACTGGTATAAAAAAGTGATTGAATCTCATGGAGAAGATCTGCATTAGGATTAGAAGTACAGATAAGTATCGTTGCTCCATAATCGTTAGTCGAGAGATGTGGATATGGCACAACGATAGGATTGATTGAAAGATTGCAAGGGGCCGCTGAATTTAGCGGCTTTTTTTGTTTATATAAACTTTAGATGATTTAAAATGGATTGCAGGTTAACTTAGGCGTACTCATCTGATGAATGAAGGGAGGAGATGACAGCAGAAAAAGACGAAATTCTTTTTCATCTGTATAAATACATATAACAACGATTTGTAGCATGATTTAGTCCGCGAGAGTATTCGAAAAAACTGCGCATAATATAAATTATACGCAGTTTTACTTTAAATCCATTTTCATAACTTAACCTGGGAAACAGAACATGATATTTTTCGTGGATAAAGGTCACAATAAGCTAACTCTCAAAAATAAATTTAATCATTCAACGCGATAACGTGTAGAATTCGATAGGTTTTTATAGGTGATGCTTAAGATAGAACAAATGAGTTTTTCGTAGAACAGATGAGACAACCTTCGTCGTTATTACGTCGCAACATATTCAAGCTTCACCATGAAAGGAACATGTGTATGAGCAGAAATGAGAAAATCAGGTTGTTATTCCGTAAAAAACCGATTGTCAGCGAAGCGAACGAGAGCGGTGCATTGAAGAGGGCCCTTGGAGCCTTCGATCTAACGACGCTCGGAGTTGGAGCGATTATTGGTACCGGTATTTTTGTACTGACAGGTGTGGCAGCTGCCAAATATGCAGGACCTGGTCTGGTGTTATCCTTTTTACTGGCGGGTATTATCTGTGCGTTTGCCGCTCTATGTTACTCTGAATTTGCCTCCACCATTCCGGCATCGGGAAGTGCTTATACGTACAGCTACACAGCGTTTGGTGAAGTGATTGCCTGGATTCTGGGCTGGGATCTTATTCTGGAATATGGCTTTGCGAGTGCGGCGGTAGCTAGCGGTTGGTCGGGGTACTTCCAGACCTTATTATCCGGGTTCGGACTAGAGTTGCCTCATGCGTTAACGAGTGCGTTTAATCCGGAAACAGGCACGTATTTTGACATTACCGCAGCTGTAATTACATTAATCATTACGTTCCTGCTTACCCGAGGGGTGAAGGAAGCGGCGAGAGCGAATGGGATCATGGTAGCGATTAAAATTATCGTCGTATTGATCTTCATCGGGGTGGGTGTATTTTATGTTCAGCCAGCGAACTGGCATCCCTTCCTGCCATTTGGTTTCTCCGGTGTGACAGCTGGTGCCGCTACAGTGTTTTTTGCTTATATCGGGTTTGATGCTGTATCAACAGCAGCCGAAGAAGTGAAGCGACCTCAGCGTGATCTGCCCATTGGTATTATCGCTTCTCTTGCAGTGTGTACCGTTCTTTATATTGTAGTATCTCTGATTCTCACAGGTATCGTGCCGTATAACATGTTAAACGTAAGTGATCCGGTAGCCTTTGCATTTGAATTTGTTCAATTAAACGGCTTGTCCTGGATTGTGTCCCTAGGGGCGATTACGGGTATTACAACAGTATTGCTGGTGATGATGTATGGTCAGACCCGTCTGCTCTATTCGATGTCACGTGATGGGTTGTTGTCCCCGGTGTTCTCGAAAGTGAGTGGCAAAAGTCAAACTCCAGCGATCGGAAGCTGGGTTGCCGGAATTATCGTAGCTTTGTTTTCCGGTTTTATCTCACTCGGCCATCTGGCGGAACTTACGAACATCGGAACGTTGTTTGCTTTTGCAGTAGTAAGTCTCGGAATTATTGTATTGCGAAAAAATAACCCTGATCTTAAACGGGGTTTCCGCGTTCCGCTGGTACCTTTGATTCCCATCTTGAGCGCTCTCGGCTGTTTCTATTTGATGACTCGTCTTGCAGCGCTAACCTGGATTACATTTTTCGGCTGGTTGATCATCGGATTAATCATCTATTTTGTCTATGGTCGTAACCACAGTCATTTGAATCCGCTTCGACGGAAGTGAATCTAAACCTAAACCAGAAGTGATCCACAAACGTGAGTATGATTAGTCCCTGTTCCATTCGCGAGACGAAGGAGCAGGGATTTTTTTGTGCCGCCATAGGAGTTAAGGGATGGGAAAGAAGATGTGGACAAAGTTAAGGATTAATATCGAAAAATTAATGTTAAATGAATTCTGATGCGTTATACTCGACACTCGAATGGGTAAGGGTTAAAGGGAACAGGCCGGATGCATGAACAGGCCGGGGTTGCGGCTAAACCAAATATGAAATATATTGGGGTGGTGTGAGCTGCAACCAGAACCGAAGAGAGGGGTTATTTAATGAAGGAACGATTACATAACGATTTCAATGAACACTCGTCGCATTTTGGATTTGCACTCGCGGATTCAACGGTTCTCACAGAGGCGAAACTAATCATATCTCATGAGGGTAGCGCAGATGATGTGCAGCTGGATATCGATCCGCAGCGACATCTGGAGGATGGCCGCAAAGTTTCCGTGATCGCACAGCAATTGCAGACAGCTATTCTCCGAGAGGATGCTAACATTCTATATGGATCTGAAATATCGTACGTGCAATATGCGATTCATTTGACGGAGAATAGTCGGATTTCGATTGCTTCGATCCAAGGCATAAGTTATCCTATTGAACTTGATCTGGCACCTTATGAAGCGGGAGAATACGAGGTACGCATTGCCCTGCATCGAAAAACACCCCGGATCGCCGAAGGTCCGTTGGAACCGGAACAACTGGCAATGGTGAAATACGCACAGGTCAATACCGTACATATTACGCTGTTCCCGGCAGAAGCCCCAATGCTCGATTCATCATCAGCCGTATGGACACGAAATCATCACGTGTTTGACTCCTACGGCCGAAGAGGGTTCATTCTTGCGGATCTGGATCATGTTGCGAAGCGAGTAGAAGAACTGTTCGGAACAGGCAACCATAATTTGATTGAATATTTTACAGCAGGTCATCTGGATATTTTACTTGAAGAAGGGCTTATGGTGGTAGTATGGGGGATGACTCCGTGGTGTTATTCTATCTATTCTCCACCGAACGAGCAAGCCGCTAATATGTTGGCATGGGATAAGCTTGGGGATGGGCCTGAGCGACAAGCGATATTTTACATTGATCCGAAGGTACAGCGGTTAAGTATTGTTCCAGCGAATGAGCTGGCTTTTTGGACGGATTGCATTCGCAAAGATTGGCCAGTTATTGATATTCCAGGCGAAGGGGAGACACTTCATCTGGATCTGTATGTTCAAATAGCGGAATCGGTGAATGAACTTCATGAAAATCCAATTCCGTCGTTTGTGCTCACGCGCAGCACGGGCCAACCGGAAACGATTTTGCTAATGGCCGATGTTGTCATTGTAGAAGAGGTTGATTTTCCATTAACTTGAGGATACATTCTCTGTCATCGGTGTGCAGATGGTAAGGCCATTTCATACAGTTCAGTTAATACATGAAAAATCAGAGGAGGTGAGGGGAGCAGATGATCAACGAAGAGATTAAGGAGCGGTATTCAGATGAACTGGAGGCTTTTCATATCTGGATGAAGGATGCCGGTTACACGGGACATACGGTCAAATCCTACACGGGGGATGTGGTGGAATTCCTTATTTCTATTCAAGGAAAATCGCTGGAGCAAGTGAAGAAGCTGCATGTACTTTCTTACCTTTCTCGTGCAAGGGAACGTGGCGTGAGTGATGCTACCCGTAATCGTAAACACGCGGCGATCAACTGTTTCTACAAATCCCTCATTGAACTTGAAGTGCTGACCACTAATCCGGCATCGGGTATCAAAAAATCTAAAACGGAGAAAAACCGTGCTCCCGTCTTTCTGGACGAAAGCGGTTTGACCCGTTTCCTGACATCCGTCGAGGGCAAGTATCGCACCCGTAATCTATCGATTTTTTTGCTTATGGGTTACATGGGGCTGCGTGTGGGTGAAGTTCATGCGCTTAATTGCAAAGACTATAACCCCGAGCGGCGAACCCTGGACGTGTTCGGTAAGGGACGGAAATGGCGCTCCATACCTGTTCCCGAAACGGTAGCAGAAGTGTTGTCTCAGGCTCTCGGGGAGCGACTGAATCCGTGGCGCGGCGAGAAAGAAGAAGCTTTGTTTATATCTCAAAAAGGAAAGCGTCTTTCCATTCGCAGCATGCAGCTCATCTCCACAGAAACCTTCGAACGCTTCCAGCAGGAAGCGCCTTCTCATCAGCGTCAAAGGTATTCCAGCCATAAGCTGCGTCACTCGTTCGCCACCATGATGCTGCGGCGGGGAGCTGATCTGCGTACAGTGCAGGAATTGCTCGGACATGCCTCCATTCAGACGACGACGGTATACACCCATGTCACCAGCCGGGAAAAAGAAGAGGCAATGGCTCTGCTGGACGTCAAACTTCCGCTCAGTGAAATAACAAAATAGATCAAGAGAAGCCGTTCGGAGTTTACTTTCCATCATTATTATTATGTAAACCAAAAACTTAATTGAGTTGAAGATCACATCATCAAGCGTGTCTCTACGGCAATATCCTAGAAAGTGGAACGAACTGCCACAACAAAGGCTGATTCCGTTTAACTTTTTAGATAACCAAAAGACCATCCAAAACTCTATGCAGAGTCTTGGAATGGTCTCTTTTAATTGCATAAATGATGTGTTATTCCAGTCCGGCAATCTCTTCTTTTAATTTGTTCGCAGAGGCCTGGAAGGCTATTTTTTCGGTTTCATTCAACGGGAGAGGTAGAATTTCACGGACGCCATGACGATCTACGACACAAGGCACGCCCAGATATACATCGGAAACGCCGTTGTAATCTTCAAGTAACGTGGATACGTTCAGAACGGAGCCTTCGTTACCCAAAATGGCAGCGACGATACGATCTAGCGCCAGCGCGATGGCATAGGATGTGGCTCCTTTGGCATTAATGATTTCGTAAGCCGCATTTTTGGTGCTGTCAAAAATGTCCTGTTGTGTTGCTTCGTCCAGTTCAAGATCGGTTCCTGCCACGTTAGCCAGACTCCAGACAGGCACCTCGGAATCACCGTGTTCACCGATGATGTGCGCGTGAATGCTGCGAGGATCAATGCCTTTATTTTTACCAATCAAATAACGGAACCGTGCGCTGTCCAGCAATGTACCTGAGCCAATGACCCGGGAAGCCGGCCAGCCGCTTTGTTTCCAGGAAGTATAGGATAAAATATCGACAGGGTTTGTGGCAATGAGCAAAATACCATGAGAGTTAACCTCTGTAATCCGATCGATGATATCTTTGAAAATGCTTGCATTTTTCTTCAGGAGATCAATTCGAGTCTCGCCCGGTTTTTGTGAAGCACCCGCAGTAATGATAATAATATCGGCATCCTTGCAGTCGGAATAGTCACCAGCCCATACCTTTACGCCTCCGGTAAATGGAAGACCATGGTTCATATCCAGCATTTCGCCGGTTGCTTTATCATGATTCACATCCACAAATACCAACTCGGACGAACGCTGTCTTAGCATAAGCGTGTACCCCGTAGTTGTTCCTACCGCACCCATGCCAATAATAACCACACGACTGGGCTTCAATGCTGAACTTGTTGTCATGATCTTAACCTCTCCTTTTTGGGTATACTACCATCCATATTAAGGGATATGGGTAGATAAAGCGAGTTTTGTCTATAACTTTTTTCACAACATGTACCAGATTACGAGGAAAAATTCCATAATCAGGCGAGGTATAACCCGAGTTAACATGACAAAAAGTGTCATACATCATTCGTTTTGAGAACAATATTACGCAATTACATCTAACAATCGGCAGGTACCGATGCGGGTGTGAGCCTTTAGGTCGAATTTTGTGGTAGAATAGGAGCAGTGGATTCTGATGAATCGTAAATATAACTTCATCATAGAGACATGCGCGTCTGTCTGATGGATTGGAGAGGTGGAACCCACTTGCATTCGCAATGGAGAAAAATCGCGCAGACAGTATTGCTGTCTATAGGTATGATCATTTTGCTCGCTGCATGTAGCAAAACAGAGCAGCCGCCGGCTGTGGAACCTCCGGAACAGGATGAGGGCGGTAACGTAGGTCAGACTCTTACCGTTGTACCTCCGACAAATAATAACGCTGAAGCAGCAGAGATGGCCAAATATCAAATTCAGACCCGTTTGACTGATTTTCAACTCATTAATGATAACGGCGGCTTGGCTTGGGGAGTCACGCGTAATGCGCTTCGGCTCTATTACACTCAGGATCAGGGGAAAACGTGGACAAACATCTCACCCTCTGAGAATGTGCAATTTCCGGCTAATCCGAAATATGGAGAAAGTATTTATTTTGTAGATCGTATGCATGGCTGGATTGTTCGAGAGGGGATGGGAGGCACGGATACGATTGTGCTTCGTACCAATAATGGGGGCGTGAGCTGGAGCTTGTCTTCTTTGTCCAAGACGAATAAGGTAACGGGGATTTCTTTTGTCTCTCCAGAGAAGGGCTGGGTTCTAACGACGCTAGATACGGGTATTGGCAAACAGGACAAGAATCTGTATCGCACTCAGGATGGGGGCATAACTTGGGAGCGAATGACATCCAGTGATGAGAAGGATAAAACGACAACAGGTGAAATCTCAAGACGGGGCTACACCACAGGGATGACATTTTCGGACTCAAAACATGGATTCCTGAGTACTATAGAATTTGGTACACCGAAGCTGTATGTGACATCAGACGGTGGAGAGAATTGGCGTACAGCGTCTTCTTTTTTTGACCGGAATAAATACAGTGCGTGTGGTAATTTCACGATTAGCGCGCCTCAATTTTTTGGACGTGAAGCCAAATCGGCTTGGATGTCCATGTCTTGTGGTAGTGGAGATAGCATGATTTTCAGTGGTTTCTTCACAGCAGATGGTGGCCTAAGTTGGAAGAACTATGCGTTTAATCTGAACAAACAAACGGGGATCAATCGCAACCTGGCGCCTGTATTCCTCAGCCCATCCGAAGGTTGGGGGATGCAGAAGGGCATCATGTATTACACGAAGGACACAGGGAAAACGTGGAAAGCACATCCTGCAAGCAGTGTTTTAGTAAAGATTTTTAAAGACTATCCTGAGATCGTGAAAATGCAGATGGTATCGCCGAAGCTGGGCTGGATCCTGGTGGAGAATACAGATGCAAAACGATCACTACTGCTTCAGACCATTGACGGTGGAGAGCATTGGGAAGTGTTGTAATATACAGAGTGAGAGCCTGACCGATGGTTTAGATCTAAATGAGGCCTAGAATTACCTCTAAATCTAAGTCATAAGAATGCACATTGGGAAAAGGAAATGAAGGGGAGATCTCGAATTGAGGTTTTCCCTTTATTTTTTATTTTATTTTTTCATTACATTGTGAAATTAATCACAAGTAAATGAATTAGATGATGTTATAGTTAACTCAAGAAGAAAAGGAGTGATGAAGATGAGAACCAACGGTCAAACTCAATTCACGCAGGCGGATGAATTAACAAGATACATGCTTCACTTATGCTACACATGTGACGATGCCAATCGTTGCACCACTGAAGAAGCAGTGAAGGCTTGCATGGCTGCACATACAGAAAAAGAAAAGCTGGAACCAGCCGAAGGTGTAGATGTAACTCGCGGATTCATGGATATGATGTACGCTTAATGAAAGAAAGTGGAACTGAAAATGCAGTTGTATCAACGAATTACCCCCGAAAGGGGGGGTTCTTTTTTGCAAAAAATCACAGAAAAATCACATATGTTGTAACAAGCCATAGTAAGATGATCAACCGTCTTTTCTCATATTCTTTATCCAGTAAAAAATAAAAATTCAAAAATTTAGATGATATTTATAGATCAGCAAGTTAATGTTTAGACATAAAATGCAAGTCGTTATATCCTTAGATCTGTTGAAAGAAAACATTTCAGGAGGCATAAGTTTATGAAGAACAAGTCGTTTAAAAAAATAGGGTTTATGTTTGGTTTGTTAGTTTTATTATCCTTTGGACTGTTACATTCTAATGCGTCCGCAGCGTCTGTTGGTGATCAATTAACTTCACCTGAGAAAGGATGGACAAGGTACGATGATTTAGATCCAATGGTAAAATTTGAAGGTTCATGGTTTACAGACACAGCTGCTTTAAACTTTAAAGGTACTCAACAATATACTAAGACCGGTACATACTCATTTAAGTTTACTGGTAGTGCATTTCGACTAATAGCTTCAAGTTACAAAGCGCACGAAAGTACTTCTGTAGAGGTAACAACAGATGGGGTTGCAGAAATATACTCAGGAGTTAAAAAGAATGATAATAGACAAGTTATTTTATATGAAAAATTGAATCTGCCCTATGGTGAGCATACAGTTATAGTAAAGAATCTTCTAACAGCAAAAAATGTGACAATTGATGCAATTGACTTAAACATTCAGAAACCTAGTTATCCGATTAACCTAGTAGCATCAGCTGGTGATAGTCAAGTATTACTTAACTGGAATCAGATTAAAAATGCAGAAAGCTACACTGTAAGATTTGGTACGGAGTCCGGAAAATATACGGAAACAGTGGCAGCGAATAAAGATGAATATGGAAATTTGGTTATACCAGGTTTGACAAATGGAACTACATATTACTTTGTGGTTACAGCAATTGTGAATGGCATCGAATTCCAGCCATCTAACGAAGCATCAGCAACTCCGCAAGGAAATGTCACCGAACCAGAACAACCGTCGGACAACCGTGCGATACTCGTCGTGACAATGACCACAGGTCTTGAAAAAGAATATGACCTGAGCATGCAAGAAGTCAACAGTTTCATTGATTGGTACGAAACAAAACAAGCAGGTAGCGGAAAAGCTTCGTACGCTATTGATAAACATGATAATAACAAAGGACCCTTTAAAAGCCGTAAGGACTATGTCCTGATTGATCGAATTCTGACTTTTGAGGTAAGTGAATACTAAGAAAGAGTGCTCCATCAACTTAGGTTGGTGGGGCTTTTTTTGGTCATCAACCATTGACGAACAGCTGTATCATGTGATAGCTTCGTTCTACATGGAAGATGCAGGAATGGATGAGGGTATTTAGAAAAGAGGAATACATATGGCTATTATAGGGATTATTCGGCATGGTGTAACCGACTGGAACGATCAATATCGGACACAAGGACACACAAATATCCCACTCAACGCAGAGGGGAGAAGACAGGCACATTTGCTTGCTAACCGAATTAGATCCGAATCATGGGATGTTATTTATTCCAGTGATTTGTCGAGGGCATTGGAAACAGCATCTATCCTTGGCAAAGCTAATTCACTCGAGATACGTGTAGATTCCCGGCTGCGTGAGATGGACTGTGGACAAATTGAAGGTACAACAGAGCAGGAACGTGTAGACAAGTGGGGATATGGCTGGTCCAAACTGGATCTGGGCATTGAATCACATGAATCTATTGTAAAAAGGGGCAGGGAGTGTCTTTCTGAGCTTGCTGACCAGCATGCAGATCAGAATATATTAGTGGTAAGTCACGGGGCATTTCTGAGCCTTACTATGAAAAGAATACTTGCTCATATGGATATCAGGGAGAATCTATCAAACACATCGGTAACACATTTGCACAGTGGATATCCGAGGTGGGATTGTTCGCTCTATAACTGTACTAAACATCTTACGCTGGCTGCTTCTGACTGAATTGGAGCAATGGAGGATACCATGCAAATTGCAGATATACCGTCCGAGATCGTAGAGCGAATCGGAAGCATACATCAAGCTGCTTCCTAAATTAAGTGATTTGTACGTTAAAGAAATATATCGTGGTCAAGGTGCTGGGTCAGCATTGATCCGGTATAGAGAAGAATGTGCCAAAAAATTGGGTTATAGCGAAATGTTTGTGAGTGTTGATCCTGTAGAAAATCCCAGAATGATCAAGCTGATCTCAAAGTACGGCTATTATGCCATCTCGGAACCGTACACGAAGCAGGCTGTTTATTACAATGAAGATGGTCCAAGTTACGAGAAAACGTACATACGGATGGATTTGAGAAAGCAACTGCTGTAGTGTTGGTTTGCTTCGCTGTGGCATTGTGACATTGACCTTGGAAACAGGAAGGCAGAGATTGGTTATTGGCTGAGCCAGGAATATGAGGGAAATGGACTCATCACGAAAGCAGTCAACGTACTTATGGAGCACGCATTTGAGCAGCTTGGCTTGAATAAAGTGGAGATTGGTGCAGCAACTGACAATCGGAGAAGTCGTGCTATACCTGAGAAACTAGGTTTTCAACGGGAAGGTGAGCTGCGAGATTATGAGTTTTTGAATGGGAAATTTCTACATCGAGTGATGTATGGCCTAAGGGCTGAGGAATGGCAGTCTAGCGATCCACAGCGAGATTGGAGCTTATAAGACAAAACAGGAGGAACATTTTAATGAGTAAACTACCTTTATTTGTAATCACAGGTGCGAGCGGTACGGGCAAAACAACAGTGTCGTCACACGTGCGCAAGCTTTTGCCTGAATTTGACGTCTTTGATATGGATATCATCGACAACATAGATTGGCAGATTGCCAAAGAGAATTGGCTGCGAGTTGCTTATAGTATCTCATTAAGCGGAAGAGGCACGGTTTTATGTGGCACAATGGTACCCGAAAATATTGCATCCTCCAAATATATCGAACAATTTGATCGTATTCATTACGTAAATCTACATTGTGATGATGCCACGCGTGAGACGCGGTTGCAAGCACGGGGCTGGGACGAAAATGCGATTGAAGATCATCGTAATTTTGCGAACTGGCTGTTGCAGAATGCGGATAAAGCCTTTGACCCGGTGATGCCAACGGTGGATACAACGGATCTGTCTTCAGAGGAGGCTGCGAAACAGATTGAGCAGTGGGTCAGAGGAAACTGGTAATAGAGTTTTTCATCATATAGTAAGGTGACTAACAGGAGGAAGCTTCGAAATGATATTCAATATTGTCATGTGGCTAGCTATTGTCTGGTTGTTTCTTCGCTATTACAGCCTTCCAAAGAAAGATGATATGTACAGTGTCAAAGTACCCTCAACATACTTCATCCAGGCTCAGAATAAGGCAGAAGTACAGAAGAACGTTGAATGTGCTGCTTTTTCCAGTGCATATGTTTTGAGGCATTTTGGCATTGAATCAGAAGGAAATGAGCTGTATCGAACCTATCCACGCAAACTTCTGGATGGTTCGTTTTATCCTAAAGCAATTATTGTTTTTTTCAAAAAACTAGGGTACCCTGCCACGTATTTGCGTGGCAATGTGAATACCTTAAGGAGGCAGATCAGTCAGGGCGTGCCCGTCATTCTGTTTATCAGGGTTCATGCGGATCGGCGATTTTTGCACTTTGTGCCTGTAGTCGGGTATGATGAAACCCATTTTTATCTGGCAGAGTCACTGGATTTCAAGCGAAATTGTGATGAAGAAGTACATTACAACCGGAAGATTAGTATAGATGAACTGGAATCGTTATGGAACACATGGCTGCCTTTCAGCCAGCACTCCTATATTGTGATTGAGCCACATCCTGATTTTCTAACTAAATCTGCCTAAGATATACGATGTAAATATTTCATCAGGTTAACAAGTTCTGTGTTCGTCCGCATATACATTTACAGAAGACGGGTCAAGACTCCGGCTGTCCGAAGTGTATGAACGGAGGGGAGAGACATGGGCATTGAATCATCCTGGATGTTTGATTTGTTTGGAACCGTCTTTCCGGTGGCATTTGTCCTGATTCTGGGTTTTGTGCTGTTATCAATGGGCAAAGAAGTATGGAGATGGGGACGCAATAATGCGGAGCCACTACTGACCGTACACTCTCGCATTACCAGCAGACGAGTGAAGATGAGCCAGCCACCTTCCGATTCCGGAAGCACAACTGCCGCACGAACGTTGTATTACGTCACCTTCGAAGTGGAGAGCGGCGATCGCTTGGAATTCAAAGTGAATGGCGAAGAGTATGGCATGTGTGCGGAGGGAGACGAAGGGCGACTCTCGTTTAAGGGAACACGGTATATTGGATTTGAACGAACGAATCGCTTGTATACCGAACGTTTGCGAGGTTAAAAGAGGCTAAACATGGAGTAGCTTGCGCCCAAGTGGCGTAAGCTTTTTTTGGCGGACTGGAGGACAAGCGTTTCTTAATGGGGTGAACCTGTTTGTATATAGGTATAGGGTGAATCAAAAGCGGTAAGTCATGAACCGTGGAACAATGATATCAAAACAGGATTAAAGAATAGAACCTACCAAAGGAGGAATCGTTATGTCATTTACCGATCAGGTTGTTGTTGTCACTGGAGCTGCCCAGGGAATTGGGCGAAGCGTAGCTGAAGCTTACGCGGTTGCCGGGGCTAAAGTCGTACTTGCCGATGTTCAGGAAGCCGAGGGAGCAGCGGCGGCAGCTTCCATACGCAATGAGGGCGGTGAAGCCATCTTTGTACAGTGTGATGTGAGGAAAGAGCAGGATATTCAGCAGCTGTTTGATACGGCAGTGAAGGAGTTCAAGCAAATTGATGTACTGGTGAACAACGCCGGCGTATCCAGATGGAAATCTCCCTATGAGCTAACGATAGACGAATGGGACGATGTGCTCAATACGAACGTGAGAAGCTGCTTTCTGGCAAGTCGGGAGGTAGCCTGGCATATGAAAAAAAATGAAAATGGCGGCGCCATTGTGAATATGGCTTCGACTCGTGCGATGATGTCTGAGCCCAATAGCGAGGCATATGCCGCATCAAAAGGTGCGATTACTGCGCTGACACATGCGATGGCAGTCTCACTTGGCAAGGATCAAATTCGGGTCAATTGTATCAGTCCCGGCTGGATTGAGACTGGCGATGAGTCCAAACTCAAAGCAGAAGACCACGAACAGCATCCATCCGGCCGGGTTGGCGTGCCATCGGATATATCAAGGGCCTGTCTGTATTTGTCCGACCCTGCTAATACCTTTGTCACAGGGACTAATCTCGTAGTTGACGGTGGTATGACCCGAAAAATGATATATGAGGACTAGAACCGGGACATTGACCCGGAGCAGCTCGTTCAAGACTCCTCGAAGCTAGAATAAGCCCAAGTTAAGCACTTGGGCTTATTTGAATTTGATAAGTCGGTTGCTATAATGAATGTGGTTTTACAACAGAACAGGAATGGAGGGAGTGTATGTTCGGGAAAACATCCCGGAAAGTATGTTGGCTGTTATTACTGATCGGAGGAATGATAATGATCGGGATCAAGTCACCTGTTAAGGCTGACGGCGTGGATATACGAGCAGCCTGGGTATGGCAGGCACAGTCCGTTAAGAATGCAGGAGATGAGCTGCTGGCAAATGCAGCTAAACATAAGATTAACCGACTGTATGTGAACGTGGACATGAGTATATCCAAAGAAGTATACCGAGCGTTTATTGCCAAAGCGAGTCGTGAAGGTATAGCCATTGAGGCACTAGGCGGAGATCCTTACTGGGCTGTTCAAAGCCGTGAGGGCCCTATGCTTCGATTAACTTCATGGGTACAGGACTACAATCAGGCTGTGGAACCGAGTGAACGTTTTGATGCAATCCATCTGGATGTTAAACCATACGTGCTGCCTGCATGGAAAGAAGACGCCAAACCTTTGGTACAATCCTGGGTCAGCAATATGAAGAAGGTATTGAATCAAGCGAAGCAGAATGGAGGAACAGCCGTACATGTTGATCTGCCGTTCTGGCTCGATTCATACACAGTCCAAGGGAATCGAACGGCTGACGATGCAGATAACGAAGCACTGTCACACTGGTTTATTCAAAATGTAGATCATGTGACGTTGCTTGCTTACCGTGATACTGCACAAGGGAGTAACGGAATTATTCGTCTAATTGAACAGGAGATGCAGTGGGCAGACATCAGTGGTACAAGTGTTACTGTAGGTGTAAACACCAAACCGATGCCTGGTGAAGAATTTACCAGTTTTGCTGGCAAAGGCTCCTTACAGCTGGAAACTGCTCTTCAGGAGGTCGCTACTGCATTCCGAGAGCATAAGTCTTATGCAGGTTCAGCAGTCCATGATCTGACGTATTGGGGAGAGCTGGAGCCTGATGATCAGTCGTTGCCTGAAAAACCTGTGAACCCGCCTGCAAGTGCACCTGAGATTCGTGGAACCTACATCTGGGAGGCTTCGCAGGTGACGGATGATGGCGGAGAACATATTCTGGCTTTTGCCAAAAAACAGAAGATTAACTGGTTATATGTACGACTGGATCTGGATCAGCCGTACTCCAGTTACCGTAGTTTTGTGAAAAGAGCAAAAGCCCAAGGAATCGAAATTCATGCGATGGGTGGACATCCGATCTGGGGCAAAAAGGAAAACCGTCCTCGGATCAAACGGCTGATCGATTACGTGAAGAACTATAATGCCGAAGTGGAACCAGACGAGCGGTTCGAGGGCATTCATCTGGATATCGAGCCGTATACGCTGCCTGAATGGACGGAGAAGCGGGATACACTGCTGACCGAATGGGCTTCGAATATCGCTTATTTCCAGGAAGAGACGAAGAAGGACAGCAATCTTGAAACAAGTGCGGATCTTGCGGTATGGCTGGATACCTTCCCACTTCCAGGCAAGGAGATCTCTGTGACTGAGTTTATGATTGATACTCTGGATCATGTATCTCTGATGGCATTCCGCAACACCGCAGAGGGCTCCAATGGCATAGCTGCGGTGGTAAGCCAGGAGATGGAGATTGCAGATCGTTTAGGCAAACCGTTGCTTATTTCTGTCGAAATGAAAGAAAATTTTGAAGGTACACATATTTCCTTTCACGAAAAAGGAGCCAAGGAAATGGAAGGTCAGCTGAGCAAACTGCCTGAACTTCTCTCGGGATACAAAGCTTACAAAGGGAATCTGGTACATGCCTATGATTACTGGATTGAAGCTAAACCTTAATGTGTGCATCTGATTAGGAGAAGGTAAGTAAGTGTAGGAAAAAGGCTTCGGGACTTCACTTTACGTGAGGTTCCGGGCTTTTTTTATGGAAAAAATCTGGAATAGTGTCACCGAATAGGCTCCTGCACAATACGATGTACGGTGATGAACAGCTGCTACAAGGGAGGGAACAGACGATGGCTGTAATTAAGACCAACTCGGAAGACGTCAAGCTCTTGGCGAGACTGATGAGGGCTGAGGCCGAGGGTGACGGGGAACAAGGCATGTTGCTGGTAGGCAATGTCGGCGTGAATCGTGTGCTGGCGGACTGTCTGGATTTTGGCAACATTCGTGATATGAACCGCATGGTCTTTCAGAATCCAGGGGGCTTTGAGTCCACGCAGAAGGGCTACTTCTATCAGCGGGCGAGACAATCCGAGCTTCGGTTGGCACAGCGTGTCATTAACGGCGAACGTTTCTGGCCGGCAAGTAACTCGTTATGGTTTTTCAGACCGGTTGGGGATTGCCCGTCAACGTGGTATAACCAGCCCAACACGGGACGTTTCAAGGCACACTGTTTCTTTAGTCCGACAGGTGAAGACTGTCCGGATGTCTATTAATCGATTCACATTTTCATATTCAGGGAGGAATTAATGTGATTAATACACCTTATCAACCAACTCAAACTATGGGGCAACAAGCCAATTCTGTTTTGGGGGCGCAAGCGAATCCAATGTTAGGAGCACAAGCGAATTCTCAAGTTCAGGGGACGTCTTACAAAATCGGAAATGGTATGCCGTCGATGTCAACAACACCAGGCATGGTATCCCCAAGCTCCACGAGTGTACCGCCACTCGTATCCAGTGGAAGCCCGATGACACCCTCTGGAACAGTGGTTTCTACTACAGCTCCACAGTTCGAGCAATCATACATCGAAAATATTTTACGTTTAAACCTGGGTAAATTCGGTACGTTCTACATGACATACGAAGGAAACAAAGAATGGAATGCTCGTATTTTCCAAGGGATTATTGAAGCAGCTGGACGTGACCATATCATTATCAGTGATCCTAAAACCGGCAGAAGAATCATGCTGTTGATGGTTAACTTCGACTATGCAACGTTTGATGAGCCACTGCTCTATCAATATCCGGGCGTTGTTGGCAACTTCCCGCAAGCGCCAAGCAGACGTTAATCAATTCTTATCTCGCTTCTTCCCAAGTTAGGCTTGCATAAAACAGATAAGGCAATATAGCTGTCCTGAATGCAGTACAATCTGCAGACTGGACGGCTTTTGCTTTTTTAGTAGAAAATAAAGTAACCTAATCAAGAGTTCGTGGCACTTACATATGAAAAACAAAATTTGAGCAATCCATATACAAGATCAGGCAGCAAAGAATGGCAGATGGAGGGAGTTCACGGTGTTGAAATCATGGATTGAGGGAGCATTGCATGGAGAACCGGAAGCCTATGAGCAACTGGTGCGCCAATTTCGAGGAATGGCACTGGCCGTAGCCTATCAGCAGTTGCAGGATGCGCACGGCGCAGAAGATGTTGCACAGGAAGCGTTTACTGAAGCGTTTGCCAATCTGGGCAAATTGGATAAGCCGGAAGCTTTTCCTGGATGGTTCAAAGTCATTGTGGAAAGGCAATGTTATCGCTGGTTGAGACGTAAGCGGCATTCTTTTGTCCCCATAGAAGAAATAGAAACGGTATTCCGTGAGGAAGATCAGGCGCTTGATCCAGAAGTTCGAGTGATGCAGAAGGAGTTGCAGCAGACGCTACGCGATTCTATTGCCCGGTTGCCATCATCGATGCAAGTGGTGGTTGATCTGTTTTATTTTCAAGGGTATACACTGAAAGAAATCTCCGATTTTCTTGAGGTTAATGTGCCTGCATTAAAGAAAAGGTTATTCGATGCCAGGGCCAAACTTAAACGTTCATTGCCAGTACGAAACCTGGCGTCTATGTTCAATGAATTACACGAAGGGGGAAAAGACATGTTGCATATTATGAACGGAGATCATGCTGCCAATCGCTTACGTGAGAGCGGTATACAAGGAGATATTCTCGTTTGGAGGGAGCTGTACACTTACGGTCCTGTTAGTACAAATATGACAGATAAGAGGGCGCGTAAGCAACGTGCTGTTGTGCTGGAAGATGAACTGGGCATACCGCAGAAGGAGTATTTGCAGATTGAAGTATCGGAAGAGAAGCTTCGTTCGTTGCAGCAGTATAAAGAGATTGTGTTATGGTTCGAGTATGACCTGTATGATCAAACGATGTTATCCTATTTGCTGCATTATTTTAGTGGACAGGACCTACAGAACATACGTCTAAATCTTCTTTGTATTGATTCGTACCCGGAGGTGGAGTTTTTCAGAGGACTGGGACAACTAACTTCGGAGCAGATTGGAAGTTTGTCAGGAAACTGGCATGTCATTGATAAGCAGGAACTTCAGGCAGGTAAACAGTTCTGGGAAGCATACAGCTCATCTGACATTCGGCAACATCAGGAATACGTACAGGCCGGAACGAATGAACTCCCGTTTGCAAAAGCAGCATTCGAGGCGCATCTGTCCAGATTGCCATCTGTAACCAATGGCCTGTGCAGTATCGAACAGACCACACTGGAGACGATCAGAGCCGGTATTCAGCGTCCGTATGACCTTTTTCGTGAGGTAGGGGACAAGTTACATGTTCTGGGTATGGGGGATCTGGAGTACTGGGCACATCTGAATAGGATGTCGGAAGGGCCAGCTGCGCTTATCCGCATGACAGGAGCGGCAAATTTTCCGAAGTATAACCAGTATGATCAGGCATTTCGTGATGCTGTATTGTCAATGACGGAACTTGGGGTTCAGGTATTAAATGGTGAAGTCGACTGGACTACCTTCAGAGAGGATGAATATTGGGTCGGCGGATTACATGTGAGAAAAGCTGAAGTCTAAAGTGTAAATGTAAAAAAAACAGCGTAATCGTTACTTTTGTAAACAAATTTTGTCGATTTGGGCTTTTAAGTGTCATAGGACACGGATTGACTGTGTAGTGTAGAATTATATAATAAAAGAAGCATATCCATGTTATTCAGCACAAACAGAAGGAGGTGGACGCATTGGGAAGTTGAAATTGCATATGAACGGCAGAATGGCTAATATCCTACATTTTCGAAGGAGGTGGACCTATTTGCCGAACGATAACGGCGAATAGGAAGAACATTTGAGTGACCCCTTACCGAGTATTATGAGTTTGATTCTAATTGGTTTACTGGTATTGATGAATGGTTTCTTTGTCTCAGCAGAGTTTGCGATGGTGAAGGTGCGGAGCAGCCGAATTGAGGCTTTGGTAGAAGCAGGTAATCGAAATGCAAAATACGCTTCTAACGTTATCCGTAATCTGGACGCGTACTTGTCAGCTTGTCAACTTGGCATTACTTTAGCTTCACTCGGTCTCGGATGGCTGGGAGAACCCGTCATTGCACGACTGCTGGAGCCTGTGTTTACGGCATTTGGACTGGGTCCGGTATATGTACATGGCATTTCAATTGTCATAGCCTTTGTGATTATTACGATTTTGCATATTGTCCTTGGAGAGTTGGCTCCCAAAACGATGGCGCTTCGCAAGTCGGAGACGATTACGCTGTGGTCTGCGGCGCTTCTGACGGTCTTTTACAAATTGATGTTCCCATTCATCTGGATGCTGAACGGCATGGCTAATGGATTGCTTAGACTGTTTCGAATGGCACCCGCTTCGGAAGTGGACGATGCACATAGTGAAGATGAAATACGTATTCTCATGAAAGAAAGCAATAAGAGCGGTTTAATTGATAACACTGAATTAGCACTTGTTGATAATATATTTGATTTTACGGATACAACCGCCCGTGAGATCATGATTCCGCGGACGGAAATGATCTGTCTTAATGCCAATCAGTCCATGCTGGAAAATATGGAGATCGCGAGCGAAAGCATGCGAACCCGTTATCCCGTATATAACGGAGACAAGGATCATATTATCGGCTTTATTCACATTAAGGATCTGATGCGATCCCAGCTAACGGACACCATATCCGTGATTCGTCCAATTCTGGCTGTGCCGGATACCACGTTGATTAGTGATTTGCTCAAGCGTATGCAACGCAGCAAGACACAGATTGCTGTTCTAATCGACGAATACGGAGGAACCTCTGGTATGGTCACGCTTGAAGATATCATGGAAGAGATTGTTGGTGAGATTCAGGATGAATTCGATCATGAGCGTCCGGTAATTGAGCAAGTGGATGAAATGGAATATTCGATTGATGGATTGATGCTGATTGAAGAAGTTAGTGAACGATTCGGCATTGAGATGGATCGAGCTGATTACGATACGATCGGCGGCTGGTTATATTCCAGAGTAGATACAATTCCGCCTGAAGTAGGTCAATCGGTTGAGTATGACGGGTATCTGTTTATCATTAAGGAGACAGAACACAAGCGTATTTCCCGTGTGAATGTCGTGAAGCTTGAAATGCTCGTTGAAGGTGAGGGTGCATAGTGCCTTAGCGAGCATTATATTCACCATGTTGAAGGATAAATGTTTCTTTAGAGGTTTTAAAGATTGTTTATGTGTGAAAGCCGCTAATGTTTAGCGGCTTTTTTGGTTACTCATTTATAAGCATTCGTTCCAAGTTGACGCTTGAAGAACCCTATGGTAATATTCAATTCAATAAAAGAGGAGGAGGCTCGTTCCTATGACTCATTCCATGCGTCTTCGATAAGCAGGTCAAAAAAAGCGGATTTTTCCACAATCGTGGGCTTTTTTGATTTGCTTATTTTACGTATGGAGAGACATAGGTTTCGAATGGGGTGGTTTATTTGTGCTATGCTGATTCGAAGTGTCTTCTATACGTGAGTAATGCAGATTTAAGTCCACCGTGGGCTTGGATCTGCATTTTTTATTACATCCTAAACTGCTTGACATAGAAAGGAGGGAGGACCTCATGAGATATATGCATTGGTATTTCTTTATATAATTCCCTTCAAAAATCGCAGGTCATCCTGCGAGCGTAAAAACTGCGATTTTTGAAGGAGGAACCCATGATGAGTATATTAATTAAAGCAAAAGAGATTGTTGTGGAATATGCGGGCCGTGAGGTATTCAATATTGAACATTTGGAGCTTTATGAATATGACCGGATCGGCTTAGTTGGCGCCAATGGGGCGGGCAAGAGTACATTGTTAAAAGTATTACTGGGTGAGATTCACGAATCTTATGGGAAAGTTGTGAGGAACGGCAGTTTTTCTTATATCCCGCAGATGGAGCAGGGCGGGGCTCAGGGCGATGTGGATTATGTATTAGCGGGTAAGCTTGGAATAAACCTCTTAGATGCTGAGCAGATGAGTGGCGGACAGGAAACAAGGCTAAAAATTGCTCAGGCTTTGTCCGGTTCGGTGCACGGTATTTTTGCAGATGAACCTACGAGCCATCTGGATTCAGAAGGGATTCATTTTCTGATCCATCAGCTCTCTTATTATACGGGAGCGTTGTTGATCATCAGTCATGATCGATATTTTCTTGATCAGGTGGTTGATAAAATCTGGGAGCTGAAAGATGGGAAGATTACCGAGTATTGGGGCGGATACTCTGATTACTTGGCTCAGAAGAATGAGAACCAGAAAAAACAGGAAATTCAGTATCAACAATATGTGAATGAACGAGAACGGCTGGAAAAATCGATTACGGAGAAGAGAAATCAGGCCCGGAAAATAGATCATAAAGAGAAGGGGGCTTCAAAGAAAAACAGCTCCGATCACGGCGGGCGGCTTGCTCATCAGAAATCGGTTGGAAGTAAACAGAAAAAGCTTCATCAAGCAGCGAAAAATATGGAACAGCACATCGAAATATTAGGTGATATCCAAGCGCCAGAGGTCACTCGTGCGGTTCACTTTCGTCAGAGTAACGCGTTAGGACTTCACAATCCGTTTCCGATTACAGGAAAAGAGATAAACAAAACATTTGCCGATAAAGTAATTTTGGAAAATGCATCTTTTCAATTCCCGCTTGGCGCAAAGATCGCGCTTACAGGTGTAAACGGTGCAGGGAAAACAACGCTATTTAACATGATCTTGAACCGTGAAGACGGCATCACACTATCGCCAAAGGCAGAGATTGGTTATTTTGCGCAACATGCATACACGTTTGGGCGCCATCAGAGCGTCATGGAATTCATGCAGGATAACTGCGACTATCAGGTGCCGGAGATTCGAGCTGTACTAGCTTCTTTAGGATTTTCTCAGCAGGATGTGCGCAAGCGTTTGGCGGTATTAAGCGGCGGCGAGATGATGAAGCTACAGCTGGCGAAAATACTGCTTGGCCGATACAATATTTTGCTCATGGATGAACCGGGTAATTTTCTGGATATTCCTGCGCTGGAAGCACTGGAGCAATTAATGAAAAGTTATGAAGGCACGATTATTTTCATCACGCATGATGCGCGAATGATCGATAATGTTGCTGATCATGTATATGTTATAGAGCATAAACAAATCGTTCGAGTAAGATAAATCATATGATGTTGTTTACCTGCTAGCAAGCCAGCACCGAATTTTTTCTTTTTACCCGGTAGGAACTGGTGTGATGGGAGTGTTTTCTAAATGCTACATGTTTCTTCATAGGTACACCTCACTCTGTACTTCCAAGTAAATATGTTTAAAAGAATAAACACAGATTCCGCCGCATGAGTTCTATTTCTCATAATACGAGATGGATTAATTTAGGTTTCACCGTTATTATTACCATGCAAAATGATGAAAGGACGCCACCGATTGAAAAATCGGGCGTCCTTATTTTTTTTGAAACCAGTTATCTGCTCCGTCCGTTTAATAGATTACACCAAAATAATAATGGATGCTGGGAGGAGTAATGATGATGAAGATACGTAGATGGGGCAAAGAAATACTGTACGCCAATCTTGAAAGTAACACTTGTGCTTACTTTGGCGACACCAGCTCTTCTTATTCTGCCTGCGGAACAGTCCGCAGTTGCAAGTCCGATGATGAATGTGCCGTCTGGTGCACGAACAGCTCCGCCGCCGCTCGAACCTCAGGAGTATTCCATTCGATCAAGAGCTGCCACAACCGTACATATCTACCATGCCATCGGTTCATTAACACGTGGAGAAGGACTTCATGCCATCGTAAATACAGCCACAATGACTTACAAAGATATGAAGACATTATCTGTGAATTACCGTTTGGAACGCTGGACAGGAACAGCCTGGGTAACATTCAAAGGCAGCTCCTCAACTCAAACCAGAACTAGTGTCCTTCGATCCAATGCGGATTGGGAGGTCACAGCGGGTTATTATTATCGTGTCGTTAGTGTTCATACCGCTAATGATGGAACGACATCCGACCAATCTGTGCATAGTACACCTAGTGTATTGTTTTGATTTTATTTTGATTTGGCAGGCGAGTTCTGCTCCAGAAAATCATTGGCTATGGCGATCATTTCCTCTTCAGTTACTGACCCAAACATACTCATACTGAGTGGACCTGTCATCCACTGAATGGAATTAAAAGGGGGGCCTACATACACAAGCGCTTCACTGCCATCCACGAGCTTCACAGCTTCACTTTTCTGTAGCGGCGATTTCTCAATCGACTGTCCAGGCTTAACATACTCATAATCAAACTGTATAAGTTCGTCCGTATCGCTTTTGCCCTGGATGGAGTATTTCACCCTTAGTACGTCGGACTGGTAATAGTCTTCAGGGTTAACCGGATTATCTGTATCCAGCATGAGTTCGTATTTCACCTTATTAAACCGGGCAGGGATTGCCTTGGATAATATAAATTCTCCCACAAATCCATCCCGAGCGATCTCTTCGGTCACAGCAACTGAGCGGAACATGTGTTTACTGATCTCAAAGGCAGGAGCGCTTGCAGCCTCATCCGGAGAAACGAAGCTGGATTCACGTTCCGGTGGAGGAGGCGTTTTGGCCGTAGAAGGATCAGGATTCAGATTTACAGACTTTTCCTCAACCATAATCGACTTCATGCCATTCCCCCAATTCTTGATCGATTGAACAATAGGGGATACGGCTTGTGTGCCCGAAGGCAGACTGAAAATGACCGCTCCAATGGTCACGGAAGCTGCCACGACGCCTGAAAGTTTGAACGTGCGCATCCTGCGTCTACGGACACCGATTCTTTCGATCTCTTTCTGTATCTTTTGCCAGGATTGCTGCATAGACTCTGTACGGGAAGCGGAAGGGGCGGAGGAAGCTTGCTGGAAAGCTTCATCAAATGCTTGCTCAAACGCTGCATCAAAATATTCATCCTCCAGGTCTGAATCGAATTGCTGTTCAAGTTTATTTAGCTTGCCTTTGCTCAATGCTTCCACCCCATTCCTTATGTAATTTCTTCTTGATACTGCTACGTGCCCGGAATAGTCGCTGTTTCACAATGTCTTCAGTGGTGTTCAGCAATTCAGCAATTTCCCTATAAGAAAAGCCTTCTTTCCACCGTAACTCAACAAGTACGCGGTATTCCGGTTTCAACTGAGAGAGGTAACGCTCGATGGATTCTTGCATCATCTGTGTCTCAACCATGCTTTCCACCGAAACAGCGGTTTGATTCATTGTCTCTATATCTATAAAAACACTGTCCGTGTCCAGTTGGTTACGGTTATTTTTATTTTTTCTCAAATAATTAATTGCGGTATTTCGGGTGACAACTTTGAGCCATGCTTTGAGTTTAACCTCGTCTTCGAAGAGGGGTTTGTTTTTAATAATTTTAATAAAAGCATCCTGAATAATATCCTCTGCCGCTGCACGTTCCTTGATGATATATACGATCAGTCCATACACCATATTATAGTATTCATAATAGACTTCTTCCTGAAGGGCAGATCCTAATTGGTGAAAATCTGAAGCGAGTAAAAGCTGGAGCCGATTGGCCATGATGTTCTCCTTTCTGGTCAACAGTCCACAAACATTGGTATCATTACATTTTACAACAGATTATGGAAAGCTTACAATGTCCGATAGACCTGATTATCGCCCTGAAAAGAGGGAGTTCCGACCCTGTCTGTTGTTTGCTTAAAAATAAAAAATAGACGATCTTGCAAACCATGGAATCCATGGCAGCAAAACCGTCTATTTAATTGGGTAGTGACAGCAATTAACTCCATAAAGCCTCTGTTACAATCCCGTTTTTAGAATGCCCAATTGCCTTTCAAGAAGATGGCTTCACGTTCACCGCTCGCCGTAATGCCATAGATATCGGTCTCGGGTGAACCCATCATGAAATCAACGTGAGTGATACTGGAGTTCATGCCACGGGCTGCAAGTTCATCAGGAGACATCGTTTTGCCTCCTTCAATATTGGAAGCGTATGAACTGCCAATCGCAAGATGACAGGATGCATTTTCATCATACAACGTTGTGTAATAGAGAATGCAACTCTCAGAGATGGGGGAGTGGAACGGCACAAGAGCAACTTCACCAAGATAGTGAGAACCCTCATCCATGGAGATAAGACGCTCTAATGTTTCCTGACCTTCCTCTGCATGAAAGTCTACAATCCGTCCCTTCTCAAATGTAAGGGTAAACCGGTCAATAATACGGCCACCGTAACTTAGCGGTTTGGTACTGGTTACTTGGCCATTTACACCGAATTTCTCCGGAGCCGTATAGACTTCTTCGGTTGGAATGTTGGCCACAAAAGGGGTTCCTTGTTCGTTTACACTGCCCGCTTGAGCCCATATGTGACCTTCAGGAAGTTCAACTGTCAGATCGGTTCCCGGGGAGAGATAATGAAGTACCTTGTACTTTTTGTTGTTGAGCGCGACGGCACGTGACTCCAGACGTTCGATATGCTGTTCCCATGCAGCAATGGGGTCATCCTGATCTGCGCGCACAGCTGCAAATATCGCATCCCATAGCTGATCCATCTGTTCCGTTGCCGGTAGATCCGGGAACACCTTGGCCGCCCAGTCCGGTGAAGGACAAGCGATACCGGTCCAGCTCATTTTATCGGCTTGCAGATACTGACGATACTTGGCCATCGCCTGACCAAAGGCACGCTGATGCGCCGAGATTCTGGCAGGATCAATGCCTTTCATCAGGTCAGGGCTGGAGGACAAAATCGTCAGAAAAACGGCGTTGTTCTCCGCCAGGGCTTCCATTTCGACCGCGTGCCACTTTGGAAGTTCCTCGAAGGACTCCTCAGGAGCCATTTCGAAGCGAAGACGATTGACCGTTTCATCGGAATATTTAACGATAACCTGCTTTGCACCGGCTTCATAACCTTTACGCACAAGCAGCTGCACGAGTGGAGCCGCATCAATCATCGCATGGATGACAAAAATCTGACCCGGCTGCACGTTTGCCCCGACTCTGACAGCGAGTTCAGCGTAACGATCCAGCTTTTGTTCAAAACTTAACATAGAATGTCCCTCCGTTATCCTTAAATATGAGTACAATCCAGACACAGCAAAGAGAGGAGAAATCTCCTCTCTTCAAGCATAGGGTCAATTAAAATGCCCAGTTTCCATTCACGAAAATGGGTTCTTCGGCACCTTCAGATGTTACACCGTTGATGTTCATCTCAGCCGAACCAATCATGAAATCAACGTGGGTCAGACTGGAGTTCATGCCGCGTTCAATCAACTCGTCCTTGGACATCGTTTTGCCACCTTCCAGACAGAATGCATAAGCATTTCCGATCGCCAAGTGATTCGATGCATTTTCATCAAACAATGTATTGTAAAACAGGATGTTTGTGTCCGAAATCGGCGATTGGTGTGGAACAAGTGCAACCTCGCCAAGATAATGTGCGCCTTCATCCATTTCAACCAGATTTTTCAGCGCGTCCAGCCCTTGTTCAGCTGTGTAATCTACAATGCGTCCATTCTCGAATGTGAGGGAGAATCCGTCAATCAGATTGCCACCGTGACTGAGTGGTTTCGTGCTGCGAACGGTACCATTCACACCGGTTTTCAGTGGTGCGGTAAAGACTTCCTCTGTAGGCATATTTGCAATAAACACATGTCCTTGCTCGTTTACACTGCCGCCGGATACCCAGATATGACCTTCTGGAAGTTCAATCGTCAAGTCTGTACCTGGAGCGGTGTAATGAAGTTTTTTGTATTTTTTGCTGTTTAACAGATCCGCGCGGGAATCGAGGTTTTGCAGGTGGGTTTTCCATTCTGCAACAGCATCCTGTTCTCCAATGCGTACGGTTTTGAAAATAACATCCCACAGACGGTCTACTTGTTGCGTTTCGGGCAGATCCGGGAATACTTTAGCGGCCCATTCAGGGGAAGGAACAGCCACAATGGACCAACTGAACTTGTCAGACATTTGATAGGCGCGATATTTCTCAAGCGCTTTACCGCGAACTTTTTGACTCGTTACGATGCGCTCCTGAGCGACTCCGTTCAGCAGGTCCGGGTTTTCCGCAATGACATGCAGAATTGCTGCGCCTTCTTCGACAAGCTCAGTCATCTCGCCTGCAAACCATTTCGGTTCAATGGAGAACGCTTCATCTGGAGCCAGATCATAGTGAAGACGGGTAACCGTCTCATCACTCCAGTTGACTTTGACCAGTTTCGCACCTGTATTATATGCAGCTTTGACGATCAAGCGTACAAAATGAGCTGCCGTAATCGGCGCATTCACCACAAGCGTTTGGCCAGGGTGTACGTTGACACCTACTTTGACAGCCAGTTCAGCGTATTGTTGCAAATTTGATTCAAAATTGTTCATGCTATTTTTTCCTCCAATGTGATATGAATATCGTAGCTGGCGGTCTATTATAGTCCTCTTTCACGTGTGTGAGGAGTCAGCATAGGGCCTTATTTGAATAATGTATACGTTGCTACGATATATATTGTACAATTAACCAATAATAATTACCAAACAGCTTTGCCAGAAAGTTGGAGAAATGCTTTAAATGAGAGATTAAAAGGAGAGTATAAGAGTGAATATCGAAATTATTCGCGCAGAGATGCGTCGTGAGGATGAAAAAAGTTTTGTAGGAAGTACGGTATTTAAGACGGATGGTGACAAGTCCGTATATGAAGTTACGTTTATGAGCAAAAACGGCAAGGACTGGGATTACAGTTTGCATTTCACGGAGCAGTCCGGAGACGAAGAAGAACTGCTGAAAATGGACGAGCTGCTGGAAACCGATGACGATCTGTACAATCAATTGCTTGATGCAGCTTTGGACGCTTATCCGGCTTAATGGGTAGCAGATGTTCTTGTTCTATTGTCCGAGTTGTCTGACTATACTAGACGGTGTGTGCCTTGAGCAAGGTGCGCAACGTCTATTTTTATTTTTTCGAGATTCCGAATAGATATTCCAGAAAAGGGAAGTCTACGAGATGAACTTAACCAGAGAGACAATTCGCCTGATGGGAGGTAACCGTGAATGGCATTTGACAATCTGATCACATCAGGAATGACCAGTGTTGAGGAAGTGGCTCCTGATATTTTGAGCTTGCGTACCCTTTTTGTGAATGTCGTGTTCATTGGAGAACCGGGAAGCAGGAGCTGGGTCCTCGTGGACACAGGGATGTCAAAATTCACGAATCACATTGTTGATGTGGCAACCGAGCGATTTCAAGGCCCGCCGTCTGCCATTATTTTAACGCATGGTCACTTTGACCATGTAGGAACGGTGATAGAACTGGAACAATTCTGGGGAGTGCCTGTGTATGCACATCCACTGGAAATCCCATATCTCACGGGTTTGAGTAATTATCCCCCGGCAGACCCTTCCGTGGGCGGTGGTCTGATGGCGCGATTGTCATTTACGTATCCTAACGAAGCAATCAATCTGGATGATCGGGTGTTCAGTCTGCCCCAGGATCATTCTGTGCCCGGAATACAGGGATGGAGCTGGGTGCATACACCAGGTCATACACCGGGGCATGTGTCTTTATTCCGCGAAGCGGATCGTTTGCTAATTGCGGGTGACGCGATTGTTACGGTGAAACAAGAGTCGCTGTGGAGTGTTCTGCTACAGGACAAACAGCTGCATGGCCCCCCGGCGTATTTTACAACGGATTGGCAGGCCGCGCATGAATCGGTTCAGCACATCAGACAACTGGAACCCAAGGTGGCCGTGACGGGACACGGACATGTGTTAAGCGGGGAAATGTTGCATGAATCGCTCAGGCAGCTGGATCAGCATTTTGAAGAAGATGCAGTGCCGAAACATGGTAGATACGTAGAATTAGATTAAGATGCTCGCCTGATACGGCAGAGCTGTAGACCGAAAAAGACAGCCGCTGAACCTTGAACCTGCAGCTGTCTTTTTGTTTTTTCATACGTTTCCATACGTTGTTTTATTTGTTCTCGATCTCAGATTGTTATTTTATGCGCAATCATGATATAGTCGAGCCGTATAATATAACCTTAGTATGCAGGAGGTACATATAACGATGACACAACAGAATACAGCGTTTGAAGAACAATTTGGCGGCATTCCTGCGGTATGGCTTCGCTTCGCTTCATTGGAAGCGGCAGTAATTCCGAGCGTTGGCGCGAACCTGGTTGCTTTTCGGGATACGGAAAAAGGATATAGCTACCTGCGCGAGCCGGATCAGGATCAGATGGATGAATTCATGGCGGCTCCTGCCGTGTACGGTATTCCGATTCTATCCCCGCCAAACCGGTATGAAGATGGTCGTTTCCCCTGGAATGGCAAAGTCTATCAACTGCCGATCAATGAACCTGCGACGGGCAATCATTTGCACGGATTTTTACATGATGTGGCTTGGACGGTGGAAGGTTATGGCTCCAATGATCAGGAGAGTTATGTTACGCTCAGCCAAAGTATTGGAGAAGGCCATGCTTTCTACAAATATTTGCCGTTTACGTTCAGTGTAACGCTTCGTTATTCTTTGAGCAGTCATGGACTGCAACAACAGTTGATCGTGAACAATACGGGTACAGAATATATGCCAAACCTGTTTGCTTTTCATACGGCGATTAAAGTTCCTTTTGCACCGGACAGTCAGTCTTCGGATTATACAGCGAAAGTGACCATTGGTCAGCGTCGTGAATTAAATGAGCGTTCTCTGCCAACGGGAGAATTTCAACCGCTTACACCCGAAGAAGAACAGCTTAAACAGGGCGGAGTCAGTCCGTTTTTTGCAGCCATGGATAACCACTATACCGCTGAGCCTCAGAATGGCCGTAACTATATGGAACTGACGGATCACCGCACAGGAGACAAGCTGGTATACGATGTAGGGACATCTTATAAACATTGGATGATCTGGAACAATAATGCCTGCAATGAATTTTTCTGTCCGGAACCACAGATGAATCTGGTCAATGCCCCGAATGTAGAAGGGATTTCTGCGGAAGAGATGGGTCTTGTTGGCCTGCAGCCAGGGGAATTGTTTGAACAGACAAGCCGTCTATATCCGGTTGCTGCTCAAAAATAGTCGATGATGGATTGAACTCACTCGTATTCCTTCCATTTTGCGCTACGCTTACAATTTTGTCGAAAAGGTGAAAATCTGCTCGTAAATCATGTATAATATGACGAGATACACAAGCTTTGTAGAGACCCAGACCAACATTTTGGAGGAGGACAAGCAAGTGGAATACCGCATTGAGAGAGATACGTTAGGCGAAATGAAAGTACCGGCCGACAGGCTATGGGGCGCTCAGACGCAGCGCAGCAAGGAGAATTTCCCGATTGGACGCGAGCATATGCCAATGGAATTGGTGCGCGCCCTTGCCATTTTGAAAAAAAGTGCTGCGGCAAGTAACCATAAATTAGGAAAACTATCAGCGGCGAAGGCAGATGCGATTGCTTATGCGGCAGACGAGATCATAGCAGGACGTATCGACGATCACTTCCCATTAGTTGTATGGCAAACGGGCAGTGGTACACAATCCAACATGAACGTGAACGAAGTCATTGCCAACCTGGGTAACCAGTTGCTGGAGCAAAAGGGCAAGGAAGAGCGCCTGCATCCGAATGATGATGTGAATATGTCACAAAGCTCCAATGATACGTTCCCAACAGCACTGCACGTCGCAGGTGTTCTTGCTGTGGAAGATCAATTATTGCCAGCGATAGCTGTATTGAAAGCCACTTTTGCGGAAAAAGTGGAAGCGTTTAAAGATATCATCAAAATCGGACGTACTCACCTTCAGGATGCGACACCGATTACGCTGGGTCAGGAGATCAGCGGATGGGAAGCAATGCTGGGCAAGAGTGAGCGTATGATTCGCGAGAGCGTAGAGTACATGAAAGAGCTTGCGATTGGTGGCACGGCTGTAGGAACGGGAATCAACGCACACCCTGACTTTGGTGATCTTACGGCCAAGGAGATCGGTAAACATACAAGCAAAGATTTTGTATCTGCGCCGAACAAATTCCACGCCCTGACAAGCCATGATGAAGTGGTGTATGCTCACGGTGCAGTAAAAGCGCTCGCAGCGGATATGATGAAAATTGCCAATGACGTACGCTGGCTGGCAAGCGGCCCACGTAGCGGCCTCGGTGAGATTCGCATCCCTGAGAATGAGCCGGGCAGTTCCATTATGCCAGGTAAAGTGAACCCGACACAGAGTGAAGCGATTACGATGGTTGTGACGCAGGTGATGGGGAATGATGCAGCGATTGGATTCGCGGCCAGCCAAGGTAATTTTGAGCTGAACGTATTCAAGCCGGTCATTATCTATAACTTCCTGCAATCCGTGCAATTGCTTGCTGACTCCATCATTGCATTTAACGACAAGTGTGCTGTAGGCATTGAGCCAAACCTGGATCAGATCAAACATAATCTGGATAACTCGCTTATGCTGGTTACAGCTCTGAATCCTCACATTGGATATGAAAATGCAGCCAAAATTGCAAAGCTGGCACATAAGGAAGGATTGTCTTTGAAGGAAGCTACGTTACAAACGGGGCTTCTTACAGAAGAACAGTTCGATCAATATGTAGACCCGGCCAAAATGATTGCACCAAAGGCCTAAACTCTTCATTATGCTCTGAATTTTTTACAAGTATTAATAAATACGAATAAAGTCCCGGAAGGCGGCCTGCGAAAGCAGGTCGTTTTTCTTATATCCCCGCATATTTTGCTTGTCAGAAGATATCTATACATATAAAATACTAATGCAACAGATTTCATGATTTTATTCAGTATTCAACAATATTTGGAGGGTTCCACGTTGTCTAAAACGAGAAGATTTACGATACGCTCCAAAATTGTATTGGGCTATCTTGTGGTTGTGCTCTTATTTGGTGTAGTACTTCTGGTACTTTCGGCCCAAATTGATGTGTTGCAGAAGGAAAATGATTTTATCAGCCATCATGATCTGGACGTACATAATCTGACCAACGCGATTGAAAAAAATGTGCTGGATATGGAAACGGGACAGCGAGGATTCATGCTTACCGGAAAAGAGAATTATCTTCAGCCTTATGATCAAGGTCTTTCCGAGTGGAACTCCAATTACGATCAGTTATATTCCTTGATTAGCGATAACCCGGCACAGCAACAAAGTTTGCAAAATATTAAGTCCCATATTACCCGCTGGATTGAGATTGCTGGCGAACGATCCGTACAGCTGAAGAAAGAAGGGGATCAGGACAAGGTCCTCGCTTTTTTTGAAACAGATCCGGGTAAAACGGAAATTGATCTGCTTCGGTCCCAGCTTGGCACCTTCCGTAATACCGAAATTATGTTGACGGAAGCCAGGGTGACGGATTTGGCGAACCGTAGCTCGACTTTGCTGACGATCATGTACACTCTGTGGGCTCTGATTGCAGCGTTATCCATTGCCGCAGCTTTAATCATCTCTGGCAATATTGTGAGAACACTTCAAGAAGTGAAGCAGACGATTAGCGATATTTCCAAAGGGGGAAACCTGAAGCAACGGATACGAATGCGAACACGAGATGAAGTAGCTGATCTCGGGCATGAAACGAATAAGTTGCTGGATGAGGTACAGGAA
Source organism: Paenibacillus sp. TSA_86.1 (assembly GCF_052691815.1). Taxonomy (NCBI): domain Bacteria; kingdom Bacillati; phylum Bacillota; class Bacilli; order Caryophanales; family Paenibacillaceae; genus Paenibacillus; species Paenibacillus sp. TSA_86.1. The sequence continues at coordinate 124,881 of NZ_JBQZGE010000002.1, forward strand.
CAAAACCGGGTGAAGGATCAACTTACGGGGATTGCCACGCTTATGCAGAATCCAACAACACTCGAAGGTTTGTCCCGTTTGTTCCTTAGCGAGCTTGCAGTGATGCTGGAGATTCCGTACAGTGTGCTGTATTACTGGAAAGACAACCGTTTCGTTCGTGTGGCTGCTTATGCAGGGGATGGCGAGAAGGAACGTTCTCTTGGGAAAATATCACTGGCGCCCGGTGAGGGCATGGTCGGCCAAAGCGCATTGGAACAGCGGGTGCTGCGAATGAATGATCTGCCCCAGAACTACATCCGGATTGCTTCCGGGCTGGGCTATACCTCAGCGAGTTCACTTACCGTTGTACCTATCTTGTTTGAAGGCAAGACCATTGCTGTCGTGGAACTCGCATCAATGAAGCCTTTACCAGAGCAATCTATGGAATGGATCAGGGAATTAACGGTGATCTTCGGTGTTTCGCTTCATTCGACCGTCACGCGGATGGAGCTGCAACAGCTTTACGATGAGTCACAGGTCTTGAACGAAGAGTTACAGGCACAATCGGAGAAGCTGCAGCTTCAAACGGAAGAGATGCGATCACAGACAGAAGAATTGCAGATGCAGACGGATGAATTGTATATGCTCAATGAACGTTTGGAGAACCAGAAAGGTGCGGCCGAGAATACAGCCCAAGAACTTGCGGTGGTGGCCGATCAACTGCGGACAAGCTCGGGATACAAATCGGAATTTCTGGCGAATATGTCACATGAGCTGCGTACGCCTCTCAATAGCATGCTGATTCTCTCCGAGATCCTGGCTGAGAACAAACATCATCATCTGAGCAGTGAAGAACAGAATTATGCTGCCGTCATTCATAGATCGGGTAAAGACTTGCTGAACCTTATTAACGATATTCTTGATCTTTCCAAGGTTGAGGCGGGGCAGATGGAAGTGGAGTTTGATGATGTTTATCTCGACACGTTGCCGGAAGTGATGAATCAGTATTTCTTGAAAACAGCAGAACAGAAAAAAATGGACTTCCGAATTCAATTGCAGAGCCCGCTACCGGATACGATTAAAACGGATGAGATGCGGATGCATCAGATTCTAAGAAATTTACTTTCGAATGCGTTCAAGTTTACGAGTGAAGGTGAAGTTGCGCTGACGATCTCTCAAATGAGCCTGACTGACCCCGATCAAGCGGGGCAGGATACAGAAGTCATTGCCTTTTCCGTAAGTGATACAGGGATCGGCATCGAGGAGAATAAGTTGGTTCAGATCTTTGAGGCATTTAAACAGGCCGATGGTGCGACTGCCCGTAAATATGGCGGTACGGGGTTAGGTCTTTCCATCTCTCAATCCCTTGCTTCGTTGTTAGGCGGTTCAATCTCGGCGGCAAGTCGCGTGGGTCAAGGCAGTGTATTCACGCTGTTTCTTCCTCTGCATAGAGAGGGCTCAGTAGTAAAGAATGAGCAGAGCCACAGACTTTTTATCGATGAAGCAGAAGAAACGACGTCAGAAGAACGTGAACTCTCATCTTCACCTCAGGTGCAGATGGATGTGAAGGATCGGGAGATCTTGCTAACCCCGCTCGAGGAATCCTTATTTAGCGGCCGCCGTATTCTTGTCGTGGATGATGATATCCGTAACGTATATGCACTTGCGAATGCTTTGGAGCAATATGGCATGCTTGTGATCTCTGCTCAGAATGGAACGGAATGTCTGGAGCTACTGGAACAGGGAGGACTTCAACCGGATATCATCCTGATGGATATTATGATGCCGGAACTGGATGGATATGAAACAACTCGCCGGATTCGGGAACGAATGGGTCTGACTGAGCTTCCAATCATTGCACTCACAGCCAAAGCGATGAAAGAAGATCGGGAGAAATGTATCGCCGCTGGTGCAAACGACTATCTCAGCAAACCGCTAAATATCAAAGATGTATTATCCCGTATGAAATTATGGTTGAATCACGAAAAGATGGGGATTTGATCTGATCAGGTTGTTCATCGCTGTTATAAAAATGAGGATGCATATGTAAAATGTCGAACCTATGTCCGTGGAAGCATGATGATGCTTTCATGTAGGCATAGGTTTTATTTTTTCTCATGTAAGCTTCTTTTTGGAACTTGATGTTATAATACTTAACAAATAGCTGGAGATCAGGGTTTGGTTGTTCTGCTTTTCGGGTGAGATCATGAAAAAAGAGTCTTTCCAAAGTTGGAATTCACATTAAACGTCAATTATATGGGAGGTCATGTCCATGCAGCTTACCGTTAAAGAAGCTTTACAGGTATACCCGCTGTCCGAGGCTAAACTGGTTGCAGGCGAGGAAGGGACTTCACGCATGATGAAGTCTGTAAACGTCATGGACGCCCCTGATATTGCAGATTGGATCAAATCGGGGGAAATGCTGTTTACGACTGCTTTTATGATAAAAGACAGTGAGCCCGACGCCCTTCGATTGATGCAACGTCTAAATGAACGAGGATGTGCGGGTCTTGGTATCAAGCTCGGACGTTTCTGGCAATCCATCCCCGAAGGCATTGTGGAGGAAGCGGATCGCCTTCGTTTGCCACTCTTGGAGCTTCCATTCCAGTTCACCTTCTCCGATCAGATGAACGCTTTGTTTAAAGTAGAGCATGAACGCAGTCATCGATTGCTTCATGAGGTGGTGCAGAAACAGAAGAAATTGATGCATTTCGCACTACAGCAGCAACAGCATCGCAATGTCTTTGCCGAAATGTCCATGATCCTTAATTATTCGATTGCAGTCATTGGTTCACGTGGGCACGTACTGTATGCGAATGACGATGTAATGTCGGACAATGGAGTTATGCAGGGCTGGCCCTGGAAATCGGTCATGCACCGGGTGAAATGGAATCAGGGAAGCTGTCATCGTGTGCCGATTAAACAAACGGACGAAGAGTATGGTTTCTTGCTGGTGTATACGGACTCGGCGTTGTCCCTGCGAGCGGAGGAAGAGCTGTTTCAGCAGGCCGCAGATGTGTTAGCCTTTTACATGGATATGACCTACCGCGAGCATATCAATCCCACGGTTCAGGATGAGATGCGTACGCTGCTTACCCAGTATGTGGATCAGAAATTAACGATGCAGGAACTCATCACTTTGAGTGAAAATAAAGGCGTTCACCTGTTTCAAGGCACGTATCAATGTGTGTTAACTACGCTGGAACCGAATATCTTCGCTGAGGGCAAACTGCTCAAACAGATTCATCGGGAGCTGCAGTACAATCCGCTGATGCAATTTACCGCTTCCCAGCATTTTCAGATGAATGAGGGCATTCTGTCCATCTACAGTTGTCCGACCGGGCGTGATTATGGTGAGGAATTATCTGCATTTCTCATCAATCGATTCGGCGATGTATTCACAGCCCAAGAAGCGAAGGGGGCACCAGGGCCTCGTTTCTGGATTAGTAAAATGAAACATGAGCCGACATCACTGCGTGAAGCGTATCATGAATGTCTGGATACACGTTCTCTGGCTCACCGGTTCGGTATGAAGGATCGAGCATTACAATTTGAGATGTTGGAATTTGCGTATGTTTTCCAGCATGTGCCGGAACAAATTATGGAAAATTATTGTAACAAGGTGCTCGAACCTTTACTCGCCAGAGACGGCGATCCCAATCAGGTGCTCATGAGCACATTGGAGTCTTTTATTGAAAATGATGGATTAATTAATGAAGCAGCCAAGCAGCTTTATGTACATCGAAACACGGTCACCTACCGTATGGAAAAGATCGGCAGTCTGCTGCAAATGGATTTCAAGAAGACGAACGATCTGCTCAAATTAAAGCTGGTCTTCACCTTCCGTAAGTTCGTGAGAGACAAAGATAAAGCACCTGTCAGACTTCGGATGTAATGATGAATGCTCGTGATGTGCATTATGCTCATAATGTAAGTGATGCACTGGTTTGATGGTCATACAAACATGCAAGGATGAAATAAACCGCACTTTCCTGACCGGGGAGTGCGGTTTATGAACGTAAAGAGGCAAAAGAAAAGAAAAGTCCCGTGCATGAATAACAATTCACATGTTTGGTGTTATGTTATATCACAAAACTGCGTGAATATTATTGTCACATTTGATGGTGATGAATATAATGAGGAACAATAATCGATCGTAGACCGGAGGTTTTAACATGAGTGATCCTACACATCTCATTAATAGCTGGTCTGATGCACAGTTTACACAAACATTCGGCTCTTTGTTTGAAGAATCGGCATGGATTGCAGAGCGTTCTGCCATACTTCGGCCCTTTGAGTCATTGGAAGAGATGATGCATGTGATGACACGACAAATTCTGGCTTTGGAGCATGAAGAGAAGCTGGAGCTGCTTCGCAAGCATCCGGACTTGGGAGCGCGAATCAGCATGAGCAGAAGCTCTGTCGAGGAGCAGACAGGTGCCGGTCTGGATTCGCTCTCGATAGAACAATATAACGAGCTTAAGCAGTTAAACAAAGACTATACGATGCGATTTGGATTTCCATTCATATTAGCGGTTAAGGGGCATACAGCCGCATCCATTCTTGAATCGATGCGACTTCGGCAGAGCAGAAGTCCGGAGGATGAATTCAAGACAGCATTAGTTGAGGTATGCAAGATAGCTGATATCCGGTTGCGACAATGGCTTTCGCAGTGCCGGAAGGATCTTGAGAACGATGAAAAGAGAAGGTAGAAGGTGATGGTATCTGATGCAACTAAATGCAGGCCGGATTACTACACATGTGCTGGATACATCCAAAGGTGTCCCTGCCGCAGGAGTGCGGATTGAACTGTACGTTGTAAAAAGGTCGGGAGACGTGGAAAGTAGTAGAAAGGTGGCGGAATCGCTGACGAATACGGACGGGCGTCTGAGTGCACCTTTGCTGCGGGAAGGGATGCTGGAAGAGGGCGAATACGAACTGCGTTTCCATGTGGATCGATATTTTGCACAAGAAGCTCAAACGGAGCTGGTACATGTTTTGTGGACCGTGGTGCCCATTCGTTTTGCAGTAATGGACGCCGTGAGTCATTATCATATTCCTTTATTGATTGCACCAGGGGGATATAGTACTTACCGGGGAAGTTGACCATGCACATATCCGATTAGATTCAGGGAAGGGGGCGCTGCATGTTAAATCAGATGCCGATGGGGCGAAACGCAATGGTAACTACACCGCATTATCTGGCAAGTGCGGTGGGGAGTTCTATTCTCCACCAGGGGGGCAATGCCTATGATGCTGCCGTGGCCGTGAGTGCAGCCCTTAGTGTGGTGTTTCCGCACATGACAGGGCTTGGGGGAGATGCATTTTTCCTGATTCACGACGGAGCAAGCGGTGAGATTACGGGCTATAACGGAAGCGGCCGCTCGGCTGATGGCCTCCATGCAGAATCGTTTAAAGCTATGGGGCTCAAAGCGATACCGCAGCGGGGGGTACTCAGTGCCATCACCGTTCCGGGGATGGTGGATACGTGGTGGGCGGTCTGGTCTCGGTACGGTAGGATGCCGTGGGAAAAATTGCTGGAATCCGCCGTGCAGTATGCAGACACAGGTTGTCCTGTATCCCGTGATCTGCGGTTCTGGATGGAACGGGATGAGGAACTGATTATGGGGCATCCGCCGCTTCGAGCGGTCTTTGCCCCTGCCGGCACCCTTTTGCAGGAAGGAGATTTGCTCATTCAGAAACAACTTGCCGCCTCCTTGCGACTTATACAGTCCGAAGGGCGGGATGTATTCTACACGGGAGAACTAGGCACACAATTAACGGCAGCTATTCGGGAAGACGGTGGGATGCTTGCACGAGCAGATTTCGCTAATCATCAGGGTGAGTGGGTGAAGCCTATCGGCACACCGTATCGTGGTTACGAGGTTTATCAGCTGCCGCCTAATTCACAAGGTTTCTCCTTGCTGCTGATGTTGAACATGCTGGAGCATGTAGACCTGTCTGTTGTGGCACGTACGTCACCTGAATTTTATCATCTGATGGTGGAAGTGGTGAAAAAAGCTTTCAAGGATCGGGATCGCTATCTGACTGACCCGGATTTCAGAGAGATCCCGCTTAACCATCTGTTATCCAAACCCTATGCACAGCAGCTATGGAATGAAATCCAGTCTGCGCCGCCTACTGCACAGCCATTTATGTCTCCAATCTTGGGGCAGGATACCGCATATGCTGCAGTCGTGGACGCTGAAGGTAATGCAGTCTCCTTTATCCAAAGCTTGTACTATGATTTTGGCGCAGCTTATATCCCGGGCAATACGGGGATTTTATTGCAAAACAGGGGTTCTTTTTTCTCTCTGGACACGAAGGAAGCCAATGTTCTCGAGCCAGGCAAACGTTCTTTTCACACGCTTATGCCAGGTCTGGTGATGCGTAACGGTAAGCCCGTTATGCTGCTTGGTACACAAGGTGGGGAAGGGCAGCCGCAGACGCAGTTATCTATTCTGACTGGGGTTCTGGACTACGGTATGAGTATTCAAGAGGCGATTAACCTGCCACGATGGCTGTATGGTCGAACATGGGGTGAAAAGAGTGACTCGATGCGAGTGGAAAATCGGTACCACGATGATGTATGTACTGCTCTTGCGAAATGGGGGCATAAGGTTGAAGCCAGAGCGCCGTGGGATGGAATTATGGGACACTCACAGGGGATTGTTATTCGTGAGGATGGTCTGATCAGTGGTGCAGCTGACCCCAGAGGGGATGGAATCGCGATTGGCTGGTAGTTACGGAGAAAAAGCATGAGGCAGAGGACGAACAACACCGAACAGATAGACAAGATAGAACTGGAGATAGGGGAGATTGGCATGGGAACGATTCTTCTCAAAGGCGCGCAGCTCGTCACTATGAATGCGGAAGAAGATGTATTTACGGGAGATCTGCTCATAGAAGATAACAAAATCAAAGAAATTGCCTTGCACATCGATGAGACGGGGGCAGATCAGGTCATTGATGCGCGAGGGAAAGTGCTGCTGCCCGGCTTTATCCAGACCCATATTCATCTGTGCCAGACGTTGTTTCGCGGACGTGCCGACGACATGGAGTTAATGGATTGGCTTCGCAAACGCATCTGGCCGCTGGAGGCGGCGCATGATGAAGAATCCGTATATTACTCGGCGATGCTCGGTCTCGGGGAACTGATCTCCAGCGGTACAACGACGATTCTTGACATGGAGACGGTGCATCATACGGAATCCGCTTTTCAAGCGATGGCACAGAGCGGCATTCGGGTGATCTCAGGCAAAGTGATGATGGATCATGGGGACGAGGTTCCTGAACCTCTGCGCGAAAATACGGCGGAGTCACTACAACAAAGCGTTGATTTGCTGGAAAAGTGGAACGGTTTTGGCGGTGGACGCATTCAATATGCTTTCTGTCCACGGTTCGTCGTATCTTGCACAGAGGAATTGCTGGTGGAGGTGCGTGACCTCTCTAATAAATATCACGTTAAGGTGCACACTCATGCCTCCGAGAATCGTGGAGAGATTGAACTGGTAGAACACGAACGAGGTATGCGCAACATCGTCTACCTTGATCACATTGGCCTGGCCACCCCTCGGCTCGTGCTTGCTCACTGTGTATGGCTGAGTGAGGAAGAGAAGCAGATTATACGCAAACGTGGTGTCAAAATCACCCATTGTCCAGGTTCCAATATGAAACTTTCCTCCGGGATTGCGGACATCCCAGACCTGTTGAACCGGCAGATCGCAGTGGGGATCGGGGCAGATGGTGCGCCATGTAATAATAATCTGGATATGTTCCAGGAAATGCGAATGACCGCTCTGATTCAGAAGGTGCCTCATGGGCCGACAGTGATGGATGCCAGAACGGTACTACGTATGGCAACGATGGGTGGTGCGGAAGTGTTAGGCATGTCCAGAGAAATCGGCAGTCTCGAAGTAGGCAAAAAAGCAGATATGATCCTGCTGGATCTCGATGATTTTCACACATACCCATCCTATGAAACTGATATTTATTCCCGTGTTGTCTATTCAGCAACTCGTAGCTGTGTGGAAACCGTTATTATCGATGGCAACGTTGTGCTGAGTAGTCGTAAAATCCAGACTATTGACCGTAATATCGTACTGCGAGAGTCGAATAAAAGCATTGCCCGTCTCTTGAAACGTATGTAATTGAAACGTATACCAGCTTTTCCGGCCGTTTAATTTACTAATCCACAGATGGATGAATGGCAGAAGGTAGAAAGGTGGCGGTTCAGATGGAAATGCATGATCTGTGTGCTATTGCGATTCGGGAAACTCGAAGCGTGCTCGCTACTGCGATTAAGGTGGAAGGGCATGCTTATCGTAAACAGGGCGTCTGCATGATCCTTACCGAGGACGGCAGGATGTATGGCAGTATCAGCCCGGGCTGTCTGGAGAGTGATCTGCAAATGCGGGTGAGCCGGGTACTGGAGACGGAGCGATTCGAGCTTGCTACTTACGATATGCGACCCGAAGATGACTTGTCTTGGGGCGAAACGATCGGCTGCGGCGGTCTTGTGGTCGTGCTGATTGAGCCAATTATCGGGGGATTGCGGTACATTTTGCAACAGATGCAGCTAGTTTTGGATACGGGTTCAATGATCTCTTTTTGTCGAACATTTAATGATGGTTACAGTGACGTTCAATATGAATGCTCAAGAATAGGATCGAGTCATTGGATAAAACCATGGAATATTTCTCATCCGCACTCATTCACTTCGCACTATGCTCCCAAACCGCGTTTGATCATCATCGGAGCCGGAAACGACGTTGTACCGGTTGCCAGATTGTCTCAATCCGCTGGATTTCGTGTATTTATCACAGATTGGCGAGATTCCTTCTGTACACCCGAACGTTTTCCTGAAGCAGTACTGATACAGGGGTTTCCTCAGGAGGTTTTCTCGCAACTAAACATCATGGAACAAGATTATATCCTTCTGATGAGCCACCAATTCCAGCGGGAACGAGAGATGGTTGAACTGCTGGTGGGCAGTCAATATGCGTATCTCGGCATTATGGGTTCACGTACCCGAACGGCTCGTTTGCTTGACGGATTGCCGCCGCTGGATCATGTGCGTAGTCCGGTTGGTTTGTCCATCGGGGCAGACGGACCGGAGGAGATCGCGATCAGCATTGTTGCTGAGTTGATTGCATGCAGACGGCAAAGGAGAACGACCGGGAATTCCGCGTTGATGGTCAAAAAAAGGAGCGGAGCTTATGCAAACGACAGGTATCGTTCTGGCGGCGGGTAAGAGCACCAGGCTCGGACGAGATAAACTCTCGGTCACCATGCCGGATGGAAGATCACTGGCAGCATGGACGCTGGAAGCCGCCCTGAACTCCGGTTTGGATCAGGTTGTCTGTGTGGTCAAACCGGAGGACAGCCTTGAATGGGTGTCCGAGGTATGGCTTCGAACATCCTCGTACACGTATAATCCAGAATCCAGATTTCGCATTGCATTATGTAGAGATTACAGCGGCGGTATGGCGAACTCTCTTCACTGCGGTATATGGACAGCGATGGAGTACAGGCCGAAAGGCGTTCTGATTCTGATGGCGGATCAACCGCTTCTAACGACAGAGGAGATCAATCATGTTGCTGCGGTATTGGGTGCTAACCCCATGTGTGATTATGTATCTGGCACGGACGGTGAGGGAGGTAAACCGCCGGTTGCTTTTCGCTCCCACATGTTCGGTCCGTTGTTGTCCTTGCATGGAGACATGGGAGCACGTAAAATGCTTCGCAACCCAAAATACCAAGGTGTTCAAGTGACTTTACCCCAAGAGAGCTTCTGGGATGCTGACACAGAGCCGCAATTGCAACGGATTTTGAATTATGCAGAAAAACGGATGTGGAGGGAAGCCTGAGTATAAGACATCTTGCAACACGTTGCAAGAAAGCCCAAAGACCTCTAAGGGAACTCAGAAGAATAAAGGAGGGGGAGCCATGGTAACGCCGAGATACGGCTCTGGTACGCTGCCCTCTGTGTGGCAACCGGATAGTCTGCAAGAACTGCGTATCATCCGAGAGCGGCTTGAAGGAACGTGGTGTTATGCTGCCGGAGGAACGTTGTTGCGAACCCAGTGGGAATCAGAAGTGAAAGTTCCACCTGAACATCTGGTTAGTTTGTCCCGTATTCCCGAGATGAGCGGAATATCTGTTCATGGGGATAAGATTGTGATTGGAGCCATGACCCGTTTAAAAGAATGTGTAACAGATCCTTTGCTTCAGCGGTTACCTATCTTGCACGAGGCTGTCTTGGCCATTGCAGCTCCTTCTGTACGAAACCTGGCGACCATTGGTGGAAATATCACATCAGGTGTCGGGGATTCGTTACCTGCTCTGCTTGTGTATGACGCGGAGCTACATTGGCTGACCTGCCATGGCATGGAAACTCAAAATGTGAGGTCATGGCTATTAGATGGGCGGGATACAAGGCTGAATGCAGAAGATATATTAGTCTCCATTCATATTCCGTGCAGCCGTGCGAGAGGAGAGCTGACGTCTTGTGATTCGGAGCAAGGTATTTACGAGTCCGAGCAATCTATCCCGGAACGAAATCAGCATATATCCTTTTACCATAAATTGGGGCGTAGAGAGGCATTTACTGCCTCCCTTGTTACCGTAGCTTTTCTCGGGGAGTTTGACCCGGATGATAAACAATGGACGCGGATTTCGATTGCTGCTGGTGGCGGATCGGGTACAGCGGTGAGACTGACTGAGACGGAGCAGTGGCTTCGATCAGGAAAAGCAGATGCTGCTCAAGCTGCCGGGCTTGCAGCCCAAGTTGCTGGCGAATTTGCATCCTATACGGATGCTTTTGCAACCGAAACTTACAGGATACAGGCAGCAGGAAATTTAATTGGAGCCGGTCTATGGCAGGCTTTTCAATCCATGGGTATCCAGGATGCCTAAACATGAGCAGTATCTAAGTCGTTATGTCATCTGGGCATCTACGGAATCGACCATTTGAGCTTCAAAAAAAGGAGCAATGGAAGGGGAGAGACATCATGCTGATTAACCGGGAACAGAGCGGGAAACGCTGGCACCTGCGGCCGGATGGCCCTCCAAAGGTAACGGGGCAACTGCAGTATCTGACCGATATGACCTTGCCTGACATGATCTACGGAAAAGTGTTGCGAAGTGCGTATCCCCATGCACGGCTGCTGTCCGTCGATACATTGGAAGCGGAGGAGATGGAGGGTGTATATGCCGTGTTAACGGCTAAGGATGTCCCTGGGCTTAACCGGTTCGGGATTGCGACACCCGATCAACCCGTGTTCTGTGAGGATGTTGTTCGCTATGTTGGCGATGCGATTGCCGCTGTTGCGGCCGATTCACCCGAACGTGCCTTACTTGCCTTGGGAGCCATCCGGGTGCAGTATGAGGAGCTTGAACCATTGGATAGCACGGATGCTGCACAAGCTGCAGGTGCGCCGGAACTGCATCCGCATGGTCCAGGCAATGTGTTGCATCGCACAGAGATTAAACGAGGAGATGCCCAGCAAGTTTTTGACACATGTGATTATGTTGTGACGGAGACCTATTATACCCCGAGACAAATGCATGCATATATGGAGACGGAAGGTGGCCTGTTTGTGCCGGATGAGGAGGGACGTCTTCATGTCTATGCGGCAACGCAGCATGGATATAAGGATCGTATGCAACTCGCGCGTATTATTGGTTGCCCGGAAGATCATATTCGAGTGGTGTCGTCACCCATTGGCGGCTCGTTTGGCGGTAAGGATGAACTGAACGTACAGCCTTACGGTGCGCTACTTGCGTTGAAATGCGGCCGTCCTGTCAAGATGCACAACTCGCGCAAAGAGTCGGTACGGGCAGGATTGAAACGCCATCCGATGAAGATCGAGATGCAGACTGGCATAAGCCGTGAAGGCATTTTGCAGGCGCATCGGGTTCGTATTACGGCAGATACCGGTGCTTACGCAACGCTTGGCGCACCCGTATTAAACTTCTGTACCGAGCATTGTATGGGGCCGTATGTGATTCCGCATGTGGACGTAGAAGGTGTATCTGTATATACGAATAATGGATTATCAGGGGAGTTTCGCGGTTTTGGAGGGAATCAGGCGATCTTTGCGATGGAAGGTCAGATGGATCGTCTGGCACAATTGATCGATATGGATCCTTGGGAGTTACGCAGGCGTAATTTGCGGCAGAAACATGATCCAGGCCCCTTAAACCAGCGTATATTGCCCACGGATGGATTATCTCAAGTATGGGAAGCGATACACCGCTCGGAACTATGGCAAAAGCATCTTCATCCCCAGGTGCAATTGTCACTTCCTCCATGGATCAAGCGGGGAGTCGGTGCGGCCATCGCAATGCACGGCGCCGGGCTTGGTTACGGCATTCCAGACCCTGCGGGAGGACGATTGTCTCTGAATGCTGAGGGCAAGATTGAAGTGGCTTTCAGTTACGAGGAATTTGGGCAAGGGCTTGTAGCCACGCTGGAGATTATGCTCTGTGATCTGTTCCAATGTCAGCCGTCGGATCTGAGCATTGTTATTGGGGATACAGATCGCGTGCCTCATAGCGGATCCAGTACGGCATCCCGTTCCACCACGATGGCTTGGATGGCCTTGCAGCGTTTGCAGCATGGTTTCCGCTCCAAGCTGCTTGATGTTGCTTCAGAAATTACAGGTATCTCGGCGGCGAAGCTGGTGACAGGGCCAGGGGGAGTGTGGATAAAGACAGAGAAATCTGTATCGGCCTCTTCCTGCCCAGTCGTTTCCTATGGTGATCTTGTGAAGCAAGGAGAAGCGCAGGAGTGGATTTTTGATACCAGCTTTCATTATCCCACTACGCCAGACGATGTTATGGGGGGACATTACCTCTATACGTATGCCGCGGTGGTTGCGGAGGTAGAGGTCAATACACTGACCGGCGAAACCAAACTACGGGATACACGGCATATTTTGGCTGCAGGGCCGGTAATCAATCCGATGGGGTATGTAGGTCAAATTGAGGGCGGCAGTGTGATGGCGCTTGGGTTTACATTAACCGAGGATGCCGTCATGCAGCATAGTCGTTATGTTACGGCTAATCTGGATACCTATCTGATTCCAACGATTAAGGATATCCATACGCAGCTGGATGTAGAAGCGATTGAAGATTTACCTGAAGGAGATACATTCGGGCCGAGAGGTATTGGCGAGATTGGTTCCGTTGCGCTTGCACCAGCTATTACAGCGGCGATTCATCAGGCGACAGGTGTGTGGGTTAATCGGCTTCCCGTGCCGCGCGAAGAGTTGAGTAAGGGACTAAGTGTCCTTTTGCCAGAAGGAGTGAAGCCATCATGATCAACCAACCCCTCGGGCGGGGGTGGAGCGCCGTGGTGAATGGACAGTCAAGACAACTCGTCGTTTCCCCGGGAACCCGGCTTGTCGATATCCTGCGGAATCAATTACAGCTAACCGGAACCAAGGTGTCCTGTGAGGTTGGACGCTGCGGTGCATGTATGATCCTTATGAATGGAGAGCCGGTTAATGCCTGTCTTGTTATGGCTTATCAATGTGAGGGAAGTGAGATTACAACGATTGAAGGACTGCATGGTGAGAAAAAGGGAGATCTTCACCCGATTCAACAAGCCTTCGTGGAAGAAGGCGGATTCCAGTGTGGATACTGCACTCCGGGTATGATCATTTCCACCAAGGCTTTGCTGGACGAGTGTGCAAATCCTTCGCAGGAACAGATTGAATCGGGGTTATGCGGCAATCTCTGTCGTTGTACAGGATACGGCGGGATTATACGGGCTGTAAACAGGGCAAGTGAGCGTTGCGCAGCCCAAAGAACGATTGAAAACCCGCTGAAAGAAGAGGGTAGCAGATCAACAGTTAACATTTTACAAACAGATGTTGCTGAAACCTGAACATCCGAAGCAGGAACAAGGCTTAAGTTTTGCGCAAAATTCTGGTAATATTAAGAATAATAGAGAATTTTCTGCGAGTGAGAGATAAAGCTCTGCACGTAGAAAGTTCTTATTTTTTGTATGGGTCACCGGAATTCATGATTACTTGGGTGTCAGGTAATAAAAAAAGAATTCAGTATGTTTATTCAGGTGTCAGATGAATGAAGAGATTAGATACATTACATAAGGATGCATAAAGGTTAAAAAAACAAAGTTTTCGGACATGAATTGAATCGTTTTCGTAATGTTTTTTGTGAAAAGTCATTTCTGTAATTTCATAGATATATATTGAAAAATAAAGCATTTACACAAAGAAAATAACCATATATTTACAATAATCTCTACTCATGATATGTTTACATATGAAAGCGCCATCATGATTAGAATTATGCACATTTCGCTCTCACATTTCAGATGGAAAGGGAGATGGAAATGAGAATCGGAATGAAGATGGGAACAACGATTGGATGGAGGAGAAGGGTTCAAAAGATGCTTGCCGTGATGTTAACATGTGTGCTGTTGTTTGGCATGCTGATTGTGCCTGCACCTGCGCAAGCGAATGCCCCGCTGTTGACCATTGAGGGCGAAGATGCGGAGCTAACCTCGGACTTGCAGGTGGTTAACCAAATTTACGGACAACCTAAACCTGGCTATTCGGGCAGCGGATTTGTCTGGATGCAGGGATCGGGAACGATCACCTTAAACGTGACCGTTCCCGAGACAGGAATGTACAGCATTTCCACCCGCTATATGCAGGAGCTTAGCATGGACGGCAGGCTTCAATACTTGGCGGTAAACGGGGTAACCAAAGGTTCTTACATGCTTCCGTACACGACGACGTGGTCGGACTATGATTTTGGTTTTCACAAATTAAATAAGGGCAGCAATAGCATTCAACTGAAGGCTGGCTGGGGGTATGCTTATTTTGATACGTTTACAATCGATTATGCCGATCTTGATCCGCTGAATGTGCAGCCTGTACTCACGGATTCTCAGGCTACACCGGAAACACAACGATTAATGGACTATTTAACGGAGGTATATGGAAATAAGATCATTTCGGGTCAACAGGAGGTCTATGGAGGAGGAAATGACGGAGATTCGGAGCTTGAATTCGAATGGATTCATGATCTGACAGGTAAATATCCAGCCATCCGCGGATTTGATTTTATGAACTATAACCCGCTCTATGGCTGGGAAGATGGTACAACCGATCGCATGATTGATTGGGTCAATAACCGGGGAGGAATTGCAACCGCATCCTGGCATATCAATGTGCCGCGTAATTTTAATACGTATCAGCTTGGTGATTTTGTGGATTGGAAAGAGGCGACCTACAAACCGACCGAAACGAATTTTGATACAGCCAAGGCTGTAATCCCGGGCACGAAGGAATATCAATACGTCATGATGACTATAGAGGATTTGGCGGAGCAGCTGCAGATATTACAGGATAACGATGTGCCGGTCATTTTCCGTCCTTATCATGAAGCAGAAGGGAATGGAGGGTTGAATGGCGAGGGAGCCTGGTTCTGGTGGGCTTCTGCAGGAGCGGATGTGTATAAAAAGCTGTGGGATATGATCTACACGGAGCTGACCGAAACGTATGACCTGCATAATCTGATCTGGACGTACAACAGCTATGTATATAGTACTTCTCCAGCTTGGTATCCTGGGGATGAACAGGTAGATCTGGTGGGTTACGACAAATACAATACGATCTACAACCGTTATGATGGATTGTCGGGTGTTCCGAATGAGGATGCGATTAGCTCTATTTTCTATCAGCTGGTGAACCTGACCAATGGCAAAAAGATGGTGGCAATGACAGAGAACGATACGGTTCCGAGCGTGAAGAATCTTACCGAGGAAAAGGCTGGCTGGCTCTATTTCTGTCCATGGTATGGTGAGCATCTGATGAGTGATGCATTCAATTATCCGGCCACATTGAAAACGCTCTATCAAAGCGATTACGTCATTACTCTGGATGAGTTACCGGATCTGAAGGTGAATCAGCCGAATCCAAGTGCGGTCATCTCACCCGGAAGTGCAACCTTTGATAAAGAAGCAAGTCATGCACAAAATATCACAATTTCTCTCACCTTGAACGGGCATCAGCTTACAAACATTTCGCAAGGATCGGTGAATCTCGTATCCGGGCAGCATTATACGGTATCGGGATCAACGGTGGTGTTAAACCAGTCTTATCTGGCAACGTTACCTTTAGGTCAGACGAGTCTAACTTTTCATTTTGACGGAGGTAAAGATGCCGATCTTAAGTTAAATGTAGTGGATAGTTCGGTTGTTGTTGTGCCACCTGACAGTAACTTAACGATTCAGGCCTATAATGGGAATACAAGCGCTTCGACCAACGGGATTGCTCCCAAATTCAAACTCATCAATTCCGGCGATACCGCCATTAACCTGAGTGATGTAAAGGTTCGGTATTATTATACGGTTGACGGAGAGGAAGATCAGACCTTTTGGGCGGATTGGGCAAGTGTTGGAAGTGCTAACGTCACCAGTACGTTCGTCAAGCTGGCGACTCCTGTGGCTGGAGCTGACTATTTTGTTGAGCTGGGGTTCACTAGCAGTGCAGGCAAATTGAATCCGGGCGAAAGTGCAGAGATTCAGGCGCGTTTTTCGAAAAACAACTGGTCTAATTACAACCAGGCGGATGACTATTCCTTCATGGCAGCGGGAAATCAATATGTGAACCATAGCAAGGTTACCGGATACGTAAGTAATCAGTTGGTATGGGGAATGGAACCTTAAACCATAAAAATCAAACAAGACTGGATCAGTTGGCTGCTCAACGGGTTCGGTCTTGTTTGTTTCTGCTCGAAGAAACAAAATAGGAATAAATTGGAGTGGGCAGCGATTTTAATTATCATAATAAATATTATGTAAACTTATATTTTTCGATGTCCTTTATAGACTGTATCTATGGCATTACGAAAAGATAAAGGCCTGATTAATACTAAAATTCATCCTCTGGTTAGATCGATTCAAGCATGGAAGAAAGACCTCAATTCCAGTGGGCAAATTCCAATTTATTAAGGCAGTTTGAACCGGATACAGTTTCCCGAAAATCGTTTTCGATTCTGCTGGAAAATGCGCAGTTGCTGTTTCTAACTTTTGCTCAAAACGGCACTCTTACTCAGGTTACAACACTTCATAAGCGAAACAAGGTGACTTAATTTCTTGAACAGGTGACAGCAAGGAAAACGACCTTGAAAATTGGGAAAAATATTAAAGTTAAGATGAGTGAAAAGGGAGTTATTCTTACGCTAAACTTGTCTCAAAATAAGTAAAAATCAACTAATTAATAAATGGGAAAATTAGCAAATGAATGGATAAGAGCTTGCTGCTACGCCGTTTATAGATTGATTTGATATGGATTTGCGATAGATTTTCAGATGACCTTCACGGTATGCTGTGAAAAACCAGAAGGGAAGTGGCAACCATGGAACGCGAACTGGCGTTGGAAATTGTGCGAGTAACAGAATTGGCGGCTTTAGCTTCTGCCCCTTGGATGGGAAGAGGCGACAAGAATAGTGCAGATGAAGCGGCTACTTTAGCCATGCGTGCCATGTTCGATTCCGTGTCCATTCGTGGCACGGTCGTGATTGGGGAAGGTGAGATGGATGAAGCCCCAATGTTGTACATCGGTGAGGAAGTAGGAAATGCAGAAGGACCGGAGGTTGATGTCGCTGTTGATCCTTTGGAAGGCACAGAGATCGTAGCCAAAGGGCTGAACAATGCACTGTCGGTCATTGCGGTTGCGGGAAAAGGTAATCTGCTCCACGCTCCGGACATGTATATGGAGAAGCTGGCTGTGGGTCCTGCCCTAGTGGGGAAGGTCAGCATCGAAGATCCCGTAGAGGTGACCTTGGAGAAGGCTGCAGCTGCTCTGAACAAAAACATATCCGATCTCACCGTGATGATTCTGGATCGTGTGCGGCATGAGAGTACGATTAAAACGCTGCGCAAAGTTGGCGTGCGGATCAAGTTCCTTAGTGACGGCGATGTTGCCGGGGCCATGGCTCCAGCCTTTCCGGAAGCGGGAATTGATCTGTATGTTGGTTCAGGCGGAGCGCCTGAAGGTGTACTGGCTGCGGCAGCCTTATCTTGCCTGGGAGGTGAGATTCAAGGCCGCTTGATGCCTGCCAATGCAGACGAATTCCAACGCTGCTTGCAGATGGGAATTGATAACCCTTACAAAGTGTTAACGATGGAAGACATGATCGGTACCGAGGATGTTATTTTTGCCGCAACGGGGGTAACGCCGGGTGAGATTCTTGGCGGAGTACGTTATCTCGCAGATGATCGAGCCGAGACGGATTCGATTGTCATGCGTGCCAAAACCAAAACGATTCGTTTTATTCGTTCCCAGCATTTCTTGCCAAACAAGGAGGTACTGCATAAGGTTCGTAAACTTCAGGCGTCCTCTGAGCCATCGAATCGGTTTCGGAAACTGACTAAAGCGATGGAACAGGCCGAATTCAACCAGTCTACCAAGGAAGCAACCGTAATAACGAATGGATAAGAGATGTTCTTCTTATTATAGAAATGACGATATACTACGTCATTGACAAATCAGAATGAGGAAAAGGGTTAATCCTGAATTCCTCATTCTTTTTGTTGTTTTAGCATTGACAACGGTTACATGGCATGAGAAAATGTACGCGCGTACATAAATGGGTTTTTTGATGTTTTTCAACTTAGGTATTTCATCTGAAGGAGGTGAAAGACATGGCTTCTCGCAGAGAAGTCGCTGAGCTCGCCGGGGTTTCCGAAGCGACGGTATCCAGGGTTTTGAATGGCGTTGGACCGATCAGGGAGGAGACTCGCCGCAGGGTGCTTGAAGCATCCGAGAGGTTGGGCTATGTACCCAGCGCACTTGCACGCAGCTTTGCCAGAAGCAAGAGCGGCAATTTGGGCGTTGTATTGCCTTATGTACCTAAGGCACATCTGTTCTCGGCCTATTTTTTCTCGGAAATGTTAAGTGGTATCGGAAGCAAAGCGAGAGACAACGGCCTTGATCTGCTGGTCATGTTCCAAACCGCAGGTGAGACCATGAATTATACGGATCTTTTTCGAAGACAGAAGATTGATGCCTGTATCATTCTTGGTGCAAGACATGATCAGGATGAGCTGGCAGCGATGCAGCAACTGGATCGGGAAGGCCATCCGTTCTGTGTGTTGAACCAGCATTTTGCAGGCGAATCGTTTACGGAAGTTGATGCCGATCATGTCGAGGGAAGCCGGCTTGCTATAAGCCATCTTGCAGATCAGGGGTATCGTAGAATCGCCTTTTTGAATGGGCCAGACAGCTATTCGAACAGTCAGGATCGGCTGGAGGGCGTGCGATTGGGTCTGCACGAGGCTGGCATGGAGCTGGATCCAAGCTTGCTATTGGAAGGGAATTACAGCAGGCGGAGCGGTATTGCGGCGGCAGCCATTGTAGCTGAGCGTTTGGATGAGATTGATGCAGTGTTTGCAGCGAATGACCGGATGGCGATTGGCGTGATGCATGGCTTGCGGGAACGAGGGGTACGGACCCAGGATTTCCCGGCGTTCGTTGGTTATGATGACTCGGATGCGGCCGAGATGGCGGTTCCGGCGTTGAGCAGCATCAGGGTTCCCTTTTTCGAGATGGGAGAGCTTGCTGTGTCAAAGTTGGTGCAAGGTTCTAACGGTGCAACGGATGCCCGGGGAGTAACGGGATATCATCCTAATGTTACCTATGACTCTCCAAGAACGCTTTTGCCCACTGAATTGATTATTCGTACTTCTTCTAATCGACATATTTGAACTTAGCTATTCTATAAAAAGTTTCTACATTCTATTCAAGGAGGAAATGATCATGTCAAAACGTCTTCGTGTAGGAATGGTTGGATACAAATTTATGGGGAAGGCTCACAGCAATGCATACCGCAGTCTGCCGATGTTTTTCCCATCTGCTCCGTTACAGCCCGAAATGTCGGTGATTTGCGGTCGGAATCAGGAGGGAGTTCAGGCGGCGGCAGACCAGTTCGGATGGTCGGAGAGTGTTACGGATTGGCGTGAGCTGGTCAAACGGGATGACATCGACCTCATTGACATTAATGCTCCAAGTGATGCTCATAAGGAAATTGCGCTGGAGGCGGCACGTCAAGGCAAGCACTTGTTCTGTGAAAAACCCCTCGCGCTTTCGCTGGCCGACTCTCGCGAGATGCTTCAGGCGGCAGAAGAGGCTGGTATAACCCATATGGTTGGTTTCAACTATCGTTTCTCTCCAGCAGTACAACTTGCGAAGGATCTGATTGAGAGCGGACGTTTGGGCAAAATCTATCATTTCCGTGCGTTCTTCCTTCAGGACTGGATTCTGGACCCGAACTTCCCGCTGGTATGGCGTCTGCAAAAAGATGTCGCAGGTTCCGGTTCACATGGTGATCTCGGTGCACATTTAATTGACCTCGCTCGTTTCCTCGTTGGTGAGTTCCAGGAGGTCATAGGTATGAGTGAAACGTTCATCAAAGAACGTCCGCTCGCTTCCGAGATGACAGGTCTTAGTGCCAAAGGAAGTTCAAATGCAGATGCACCGAAAGGCGAGGTAACCGTGGATGACGCCACGCTGTTCCTGGCGAGATTCGCAGGCGGAGCGCTTGGCAGTTTCGAAGCGACTCGATTTGCAGCCGGACATCGAAGCACGAATTCTTTTGAGATTAACGGCAGCTTGGGCAGTGTGCGTTTTGATTTTGAGCGGATGAACGAACTGGAAGTGTATTTTACGAAGGATGACGAGGATGTACAGGGCTTCCGCCGCGTACTCGCTACCGATCCTGCGCATAAATATGCCGAGGCTTGGTGGCCTGCTGGACATACGATCGGTTTTGAACACACGTTTACACATGAGATGCTGGAGCTTGTCACGGCCATTTCCGAAGGACGTCAGCCGTCTCCGAACTTCCATGATGGAGTTGCGTGTCAGGCTGTATTGGAAGCGGTAGAGCGTTCGGTAACGGAGCGCCGCTGGGTGACCCTTGAAGAGATGTAATGATGTAATTAAGAGGTACAGAAGCGCTAAGGCTTGAAGATAAAAACAGAGAATAAAGTGAGAAGAGACTGTTAGAGATGTAGTCCGATTACGATTTTCAGACCCAAGGAAGAATCAAATAAATGTATCGAAAGCGAGGATCTAGCGATGAAAAAAGCACTGATTGTATGGGGCGGCTGGGATGGACATGAGCCGGAACAAGTAGCAGCCATTTTTGAACGCATTTTAAAAGAAGAACAGTTCGAAGTTGAAGTCTCCGATACATTGGAGTCGTATGCAGACGCTGAGAAGCTTCTTGGTCTGGATCTGATCGTGCCCCTATGGACGATGGGACAGATTGAGCAGGAGCTGGTGAATAACGTTTCAGCGGCTGTGCAGAGCGGTGTAGGCCTTGCAGGTCTGCATGGCGGCATGTGTGACGCGTTCCGTAACAACGTAGACTGGCAGTTTATGACGGGCGGACAATGGGTGGCTCATCCAGGTAACGATGGTGTGGAATACATGGTGAACATGAAGCGTGGCTCCAGTCCGCTTTTTGAACATATTGAAGATTTTCAGGTGAAAAGCGAGCAGTATTACTTGCACGTTGACCCGGCTGTGGAAGTGCTGGCAACCACTCGTTTCCCTATTGTATCGGGTCCTCACGCTGCGAATGGGCCTGTCGATATGCCTGTAGCGTGGACGAAGCGCTGGGGTGCAGGACGTGTATTTTACAATTCACTCGGACACCATGCAGACATCGTAGATATGAAACCCGTAACCGAAATGATGCGCAGTGGTTTCCTCTGGACAGCCGCGGGCAAAGAACTGGCGAAGAGCCGGACAACGGATGCAACCGAGGTGTACACAGGGATGGCAGACAACCAAACCTAATGTTTTACATTTACAGTTAAGTATTCTAATCCATTTGTACGTTCGTAATTTCGCACTTACATGACATCCATAAGAGAGCTTTAAACATATATCAGATCCATGGCGAAGGGAGCAAGGGCATGAAAACAATGAAAGTAGGTATTATCGGCTGTGGTAAAATCAGCGGCATCTATATGGAGAACTGTCACCGTTTCGAGGTGCTTGAGCTGGTTGCGGTCGCCGACCTGGATCGGAGTAGGGCAGAGGAGCAAGCTGCAGCCTACAACGTTCCTAACGTATACACTGTGGACGAAATGTTCGCGAGTCCCGAGATTGAACTGATCATCAATCTGACGATTCCTGCCGTTCATGCAGAAGTATGCATACGTGCGCTGGAATCAGGCAAACACGTTTATGTCGAGAAACCGCTCGCGGTTACCCGTGAAGAAGGGCAGGCTGTACTTGAAACAGCGAAACGTCAAGGTCTGCTGGTCGGCTGCGCACCTGAAACCTTTTTTGGTTCAGGCATCCAGACGGCACTGCAACTCGTAGAGGATGGGATTATCGGCAAGCCGGTAGCGGCAACAGCTTTCATGATGAGTCGGGGACATGAGTTCTGGCATCCCGATCCGGAGTTCTACTATGCAAGCGGTGGCGGACCGATGTTTGATATGGGGCCTTATTATCTGACTGCACTTGTACAATTGCTGGGGCCAATTAAGTCGATTGCAGGAATGACGGGCAAGGCGATGACTGAACGAACGATTACGAGTGAGAAAAAGAGAGGCCAGATCATTCCCGTTGACATTCCAACACATGTTACCGGTCTGCTGCAATTTGAACAGGGAGCCATCGGTACGCTGATTACAAGCTTTGATGTGTTTGGCGGAAGTTCGTTGCCACCGATTGAGATATACGGGACTCATGGTACACTGCAAGTGCCTGACCCGAACACCTTCGGCGGTCCGGTACGTTATCGTTTGATGGGTGAACATGAATGGACAGAAGCACCGCTGCTTCCAGGCTATCAGGAAAATACGCGTGGCATCGGCGTGGCCGATATGGCCTATGCGGTTAACAGTGGGCGCGCCCACCGTGCCAGCGGCGCACTGGCTTATCACGTACTCGAAGCGATGTGGGCATTCCATGACTCATCGGATGAACAGACCTTTTATAAAATGCAGAGTACGTGTCAGCGTCCGGCGGCACTGCCAGTGAATTTGCCACTTTATACGTTGGATCAGTAAGGCCAGCGGTTGGTAGTAGCCTATTAAAACATAACGAACAGCCTCTGTCTCAGAAATAGAGACAGAGGCTGTTTTGTATGCGAAGGGTTTCGTATTCGACGAGAATTGAGAATACAGTTATTGTTTACGACCTTTCAGCGAAATAATTTTTCGAAAATCGTTTTCCAATCAAGGCTCAAATCCGGCCTGACTAATATAGATTTCATGGTTAGCAAACACACCCTTCATACGCTCAACAACCGTTTGGTAAGCATCTGGTTGATACCAGTGCTGCATTCCGATCTCCTGATAAAGATTCTCCATCCCAAGTCTTCGGGTTCGTTTGCCTTCGCTACCGTCACCCATGAAATAATCATCAATGCATACTCGCTGAACGAGCGGCCGGAGCGTTGAGGCAAATTGTTCACTGCTCGGCAGCACGGGGGCTATGGCAACCTGTGTAGGAATACCAGCATCTCTCAGTTGTTTAAGTGCATGCAGGCGGCCTGCAATGGGTGGCGCAGAGGGGGTAAAGTGTTTGCGTATATCATCTTGATCCGTCTCAACCGTCATGCTCACCCGCACACGTTCTCCAAGCTGATGCAGAACATCGATATCCCGCGTTACAAGCGGGCTGCGCGTCTGCACCAATATAAAATCCGGCGGATATAGTAGCATCGTTTCCAGCAAAGAACGTGTAATTTGTTCCCGAGCTTCGACGGGTTGATACGGGTCGGTGCTGGACGACATGAAGATGGTTACTTTGCCTTTCTTACGGGCACGCTGCAATTCTTTGGCGAGGATGCCGGAGGCTTCTTTTTTCACATCAACCCAGCTTCCCCAGTCTTCCTTGCGAAATAAGGAGACAGGCATCTGCCTGACGTAACAGTATGAACATGCAAAAGTACAGCCAGTGTACGGGTTTAAGGTGTGGGTGTAACCATTCAAGAAGCCAGTGCCTTTATTTAATAACGTTCTGGGAAGTTTGTATGTTAGTTGTGTCTTCATGGACTGTCATGCCTTTCCCTATAATGTGAAGGAGTAAATACCGTGTGCTTGCGAAAAACGGAAATGAAATAAGCCGGATTAGATATACCGACTTGGCGTGCGATCTCGGTGACGGTTAGATGTGTATGTTGAAGCAGGTTTTGTGCTTCGTTTATCCGCTTGGTCTGAATGTATTGCACGGGAGTATGACCTGTTATGCGTTTGAACACCCGATGCAGGTGGTATGGACTCCCGTGGCTTGCAGCAGCAAGTACATCCAGCGTTAACGGTTCGGCGTAATGCTTATCAATATACTCCGTCACCCCGTGAATCCACTCCTGGTCTGGTACGCGTTCTCCCTTAGGTTTACAGCGCTTGCATGGTCGGAACTTGTGAGCCAGCGCTTGCTCTGTATTTTGAAAAATCAGGACATTATCTGATCTGGGAGCTCTCGATTTACACGAGGGGCGACAGAAGATACCCGTTGTCTGTACCGCGTAGAAAAACGTACCATCATACGTGTGGTCATTTTGGATTATTGCATCCCAGTACTCCTCAGGAATCCATGGGGGGAGAGTATCATTTTGCTGCGTATGTTTCATAGGTTCACCTCTGTTATAATTATACCCTGCATAAGGACTAAATCACGGCATTTCGGATTAAAATCGCAAGATATCAATATTGCAACAGCTTTTTTGAATTCCTTTTTTCAAAGGGAAAAATCCGGTGATAAGCATATGCTTTCGAGGCAGCTTTCTTTCAGAAAGCTTTTTGGCGAGTGCTTCGCTTTTCCAGGTTTTCTCTGTTCTCTCCGTGTCCGCTTAAATGAAGGGTTCCACTGATATAGTGGAAAATACGTCGTATTGAATCTCTATAATCAATGTGAGATTAGCGCTTCCTTCATTCCTGCTGAAATATGCGTTACAATGTAGAGGATAGGTTATGAAACTGACAGTGTACTAAAGAAACAGAGATCCTATGATTTTAGCAAATAACATATAACAGATATCTGATATCAGTCATAGACGAAAGAGGTAGATAGACATGGTTCGATTCGGTGTAGTAGGTACCAACTGGATTACAGAAAGACTGCTGGAATCTGCTGTTCAAGTAGAGGGTTTTCAGCTTACGGCGGTATTTTCGCGTACAGAAGATAAGGCTAATGCATTTGCGGACCGGTATGATGCAACCTATCGTTTTACGGATCTGGAGGAGATGGCGGCCAGTGACACGTTAGATGCAGTATATATTGCGACGCCTAATACGCTGCATGCGCAGCAGGCGGAGCTATTCCTGAGAAATGGCAAGCATGTATTATGTGAGAAACCTTTGGCGGCTAATGCGGCAGAAGTACACAGCATGATTGAAACAGCGCGGCAGCATAATGTTCTGCTGATGGAGGCGATGAAGTCCACTCTTGTTCCGGTTTTTAAAAGTGTAGAGCAGCATCTGTCCAAAATCGGCCCTGTTCGCAAGTACATAGCGGGTTATTCGCAATATTCCTCGCGTTACGATAAGTATAAGGAAGGCATCGTGCTGAACGCATTCAAGCCAGAGTTGGCAAACGGGGCATTGATGGACCTGGGGGTGTACTGTTTATATCCGCTCATCACCTTATTTGGAGCACCAAAGCAGGTTCAATCCCAAGCGATGATGCTGGACTCCGGTGTGGACGGGCAAGGCAGTGTACTTCTGAATTATGACGGTATGGATGCTGTCGTAACGTACTCCAAAATTGCGAATTCGCATGTGCCT
Source organism: Paenibacillus sp. TSA_86.1 (assembly GCF_052691815.1). Taxonomy (NCBI): domain Bacteria; kingdom Bacillati; phylum Bacillota; class Bacilli; order Caryophanales; family Paenibacillaceae; genus Paenibacillus; species Paenibacillus sp. TSA_86.1. The sequence goes on from NZ_JBQZGE010000002.1 coordinate 150,655, forward strand.
AGCGAAATAATGGGAGAGCGCGGCAGTATCATCATCGACAAGATCGGTTCGCCTGAACATGCCGAGATCCGTTACAATGATGGAACCGTAGAGGCACTGACGGTGGAGCAGCAACATCCTGCGATGTATTATGAAGTGGAGGAGTTCGTAAATCTGGTACAACAAGGGAAAGTAGAATCCGATATGAACACGTATGAACGTTCCTATCAAACGATGAAGGTAATGGATCAGATCAGACAGCAGATTGGTCTTGTTTTCCCCAACGATTAAACGAAACAGTTTACCAGGAAGGAAGCGAAATAGATGAGCCGAGAAGAGCAGAGGATCGCGAACGATCAGGAGAGCAGAGAAGAAGTGAAACATGCAGAAGAGAATGGCTTGGAGCTATCACAGATTGTTTTTATCGGAAGAACGTTTGAGGAATATATGAACATGTTCCATCTGACTGCGGATGAGCTTAAAGGCCGTACAATTCTGGATTGTCCCGGAGGGGCATGTTCGTTTAGCAGTCAGGCTCGAAAGCATGGGGCTCATCCGGTGGCAGGAGATATCGTTTACCAGTATGGCATCCAAGAGCTTGAGACCAAGGGATTACAGGATATTGAACATACGATGAAACAAATGCAGGCAGTTCAGGGAAAGTATGTGTGGGATCAGTTTGGATCGATTCTAGGGTTGAAGGAAGAACGATTACGTGCGGTAACGGATTGTGTAGCTGATATGAGATCTCATCCTGAATGTTATGTGCACACCGTATTGCCTCAATTACCTTTTAACGATGAGCAGTTTGATCTGACCTTATCCGCACATTTTCTATTCACGTATGCAGATCGGTTAAGTTTTGGTTTTCATACTCAGACCTTACTGGAACTGTTGCGTGTGACAAGGCATGAGATTCGTATCTTTCCAACAGTAGATTTGTCAGGCAAGCGATATGAGTTTATGGATGAACTGAAGGCGTCTTTAGAGAAAAGAGGATGTGTGGTCTCTGAGATTAAAACGTCATATGAATTCCAGCGTAATGCCCATACGATGCTTCGGATTGTGAAGCCGACATTATAGATTAAAATTGGAGGGGACTACATGAAAAAAGTGCTTATCCTTGGAGGTACACGCTTCTTTGGTAAACGTCTGGTGGATCATTTGTTATGGGAAGGCAAATCAGAGATCACGGTGGCTACACGCGGACAGACAGAAGTCGATTTCGGAGCGGAAGTGAAGCGAATCCGGATGGATCGGGAAGACCCGCAGTCGGTAGCAGAAGCCGCACAGTCCGATCAATGGGATGTTGTATATGATAATATCTGTTACTCCCCGAACGAGGCGAAAGCTGCGTGTGAAGCATTTGCCGGACGAACCAACAGGTATGTGTTCACTTCTACGCTTTCGGTGTACGGGGAACCGAGACCGGGGTTTGTGGAGACGGATTTTGATCCGTATACTTATCCGCTACAGTACGGCAACAAAGAGGAATTTGCTTACGGTGAAGGCAAAAGGCTTGCAGAGGCTGTATTTTTCCAAACGGCATCCTTCCCGGTAACAGCGATGCGCATACCGATTGTACTCGGCATGGACGATTACACCAGAAGGCTTCATTTTCATATTAAGCATGTGCAGCAGGGAAAACCGATCGGGATGCCGAATCCCGAAGCGGAGATTGGATTTATACATTCGACGGAAGCTGCCAGATTCCTTGCCTGGCTTGGACATGTATCGTTGACTGGCCCAGTTAATGCCGCGTCGAAGGGTTCGATTACACTCATAGAAATGATGCATCTGATCGAAACGGTGACAGGAATGCAGACTCAGATTATGAAGCAAACCGCGGACGAAGACATGTCGCCTTTCGGCGTGGATCAGTCCTGGACAATGGATACAACTAAAGCGGAGCAGGCCGGGTATACATTTGAAGCCCTTATGGACTGGTTGCCAGGTCTTGTGCGTGAGATTGCACTCGCGCTGCAGTCAGAACGATAAACGAGTCAGGAGATATTACCTTATCCGACATAAGTGAGGCTAATAGGGCCTCAATCGAATATGAGTCACTGACATGAATTATTATCAATTATTATTAAAAAAACAGGATGAACCAGAGATAGGCTCTCAGGGACGTCCTGTTTGTGGTGTGTATTTTTTCGAATGCATCAGTTAACAGACGGTACTGAAGCAGAAGTGCGTATTCGCAGCTCGGAAGGTAAAATGATCGTTTCAGCATCGGAAGTCAATTTTCCTTCAATCCGGTCAATCAGCATCTGCATCCCTTGGTATCCGAATTCGTACGCTGGCTGTGCAATGACGGTCAGGAAAGGATCGAAGGCGGAAGCCAGATCAAGGTCATCGAAACAAACGACAGAGATGTCCTCGGGTACCCTAAGTCCTCTCTTGCGTAACAGGCGGATAACGCCAATCGCCAGCATGTTATTTGCCGCAAAAATAGCTGTAGGCTGCTGAGGCCGAGAGAGCAAGCGATCCAATCCCTCATCATCACTAAAATCCCGATAGCCGGTACGAAGCACCAGCGAGGGATCAGGAGCAATTCCGGCTTCCCGAAGCCCTTCCATATAGCCCTCTTCCCGCAGCCTGGCAGTCGAAACTTCTGAAGATCCGTTGACCAGCGCAATATGCTCGTGTCCAAGCTTCATGAGGTAACGCATGAGTTCTATAGCACCTTCACGGCTATCTCCGGCAATAACATCTGAAGTGATGCCAGGCACCGTACGATCCAAAAATACAAACGGAATGTTTCGTGCTTGTAGTTGCTGTAGATGAGTGAAAGAACGGTCACCTGCAGGTGCAAAGAGCACACCATCTACCCGTGTCGACAAAATCGCCTCCACGTACTCTTTTTCTTTTCGATAATCCTCGTCACTGTTGCCGAATAAAACGCGGTAACCCCGCAGATGTGCTGCGTCTTCAGCCCCACGGGCAAGCGTTGTATAGAAAGGATTGGTGATGTCCGTAATAAGCAGAGATAACATCTGTGTCCGCTGCAATACCAGACTTCGTGCATTGGAATTCGGAATGTAACCCAGTTCATCAATGACTTGTTGCACGCGTTCGCGTGTAGCGGCGCTGATGCGGCCTGTCCGATTAATGACTTTGGAGACCGTCATGGCGGATACATTCGCTTTTTTGGCGATATCATAAATTGTAATCAAATGGAATCGAACCTTTCCGCAACATAGTCTTTTCATTCTATAGGATAATGACGATTGACAGCAAGGTAGGCACATGCTATGGTAGGGTTACCGATAACCCTTTGCCCTATTTTAACAGTAAAACTAATCTTTCAATTGGTAAAGACAAGTACAAGTTAATTAAAAGTTCTATTGATTATCCTTGTAAAATATCTAGATAAGATCGTTTATACACTTAACCCTACAGCCGTTCTCGTTATTTTTCATAATGGTTTCATTGTCCGCAAAAGTGCAGTGAATGACATGTGATGATGATTAATGAGAGCGGTTTATTTTTAGAGAAATGTAAACGCATTCAAATTATTCAATATTTCAAAAGTGTGGTTATCGGCAAATGTCCATCCGCTAGTCTGATTTGATTTCTTTTTCTTTTGTCGCTCATCGTTTAGTCAGAATATTCTCAATATCATATGCATGTGTTGATATGCACTAAAAGGAGGACGTTCTCGTATGACTCATCAGGATGATCGTTATCATCAGGCTTTTCCCAAGATTGGTATTCGTCCGACAATAGACGGCAGACGCAAAGGTGTGCGTGAGTCATTGGAAGAACAAACGATGCGTATGGCAACGTCTGTAGCTGAGCTGATCTCATCCGAACTTCGTTATGCCGATGGTTCGCCCGTCGAATGCGTGGTTGCCGAGACCTGTATCGGTGGCGTTGCCGAAGCAGCAGCCGCAGCGGCGCTGTTCAGCAGGTCCAATGTGGGTGTTACGATTACGGTAACGCCTTGCTGGTGTTATGGAACAGAGACGATGGACATGTCACCGTCTATTCCAACGGCCATCTGGGGTTTTAATGGGACGGAACGGCCAGGAGCTGTATATCTGGCCGCGGTTCTTTCTGCACATGCCCAGAAGGGCATCCCTGCGTTCGGCATCTATGGCGAAGATGTTCAGGACGGTGGCGACACGACCGTTCCAACTGATGTTCGTGAGAAATTGCTTCGATTCAGCCGTGCTGGACTTGCCGCAGCTGCGATGAAGGGGCAGGCGTATTTATCCATTGGCTCCGTATCGATGGGCATTGCAGGTTCCATCGTGAATGATTCTTTTTTTCAGGAATATCTGGGCATGCGAAACGAATATGTGGATATGAGCGAATTAACACGGCGCATCGAAGAAGAAATCTATGACCCTGAAGAATACAAGCTGGCCCTGGCGTGGGTGAAGGAGAATTGCAGTGAAGGTCCGGATAACAACCCGGAGCATCTTCAGTCTGATCGAAAACGTAAAGACGATGAGTGGGAGACCGTTGTTAAAATGACCCAAATCGTACGGGATCTGATGGCTGGTAATCCGAAGCTTGCTGCACTTGGATATGAAGAAGAGGCCATGGGACATCATGCGATTGTATCTGGTTTCCAAGGCCAACGGCAATGGACGGATCATGCACCGAATGGAGATTTTCTGGAGTCCATACTAAACTCCACGTTCGACTGGAACGGAAAGCGCGCGCCCTATCTAGTGGCTACGGAGAATGACAGTCTAAACGGTGTATCCATGTTATTTGGGTCACTACTCACACATACGGCTCAGATTTTTGCGGACGTACGAACGTATTGGAGCCCTGATTCAGTGAAACGGGTGACTGGACATCAATTGGAGGGGCACGCTGCAGCGGGCATTTTACATTTGATCAATTCCGGTTCTGCTGCCCTCGACGGAACAGGGGAACAATCGAGAGATGGCAAGCCTGTTCTCAAACCTTTTTGGGAGATCACGGACGAAGAAGTGCAACATTGTCTGAAAGCAACCTCATGGAGACCAGCTTCGGTTGAATATTTCCGCGGAGGAGGATACTCGGCTGACTTTCTGACCAAGGGCGGTATGCCAGTGACGATGACCCGTTTGAATTTGGTCAAGGGATTGGGACCGGTGCTGCAGATAGCTCAAGGTTACACGGTGGATCTGCCAGAAGATGTCCATGACACGCTGGATCAGCGAACCGATCCCACATGGCCTTCAACCTGGTTCGCTCCAATTCTCACAGGTTCAGGAGCATTCACTTCGGTGTATGAGGTGATGAATCAATGGGGAGCGAACCATGGTTCAATCTCATATGGACATATCGGAGCTGATTTGATTACGTTGGCATCGATGTTGCGTATCCCCGTTAATATGCACAACGTGCCTGAAGCAGATATCTTCCGTCCGCGGGTATGGGGATTGTTTGGCACAAGTGAGCCGGAGAGTGCCGATTATCGCGCTTGTAGCGTATTTGGACCATTGTATCGTTAGACGCTGAGTATAGGGGGCTTTCATATGGGCAATCAGGCGGCATATGTGCTGGCTGCCGATTTCGGTGCTGGTAGTGGCCGAGTAGTACGAGGCGCTCTTGACGGACGCCGACTGACGCTGGAAGAGGTTCATCGTTTTCCTAATAATCCTGTTCAGCTTCGGGATGAAATGTACTGGGATTTCCTACGTTTATTTCATGAGCTCAAACAAGGGATACTCAAAGGTACCGAAGGTATAACAACGGCACAGGTACAATCCATTGCTGTAGATACTTGGGGCGTGGATTACGGTCTGATTGATGGTGAGGGAAGATTACGCAGGAACCCGCGTCATTATCGGGATGCACGTCATGCAAAATCGATGAAAGATGTGCTGGCGATGGTCAGTGAACAAGAGCTGTATTCGATGTCGGGTGTGTTGCCTCAACAGATCAATACGATATTTCAATTGTTCGGTCACCTTCAGGACAGTGCAGCGGATGCTGCTGATGATATGCGCCTGTTATTCATGCCTGATCTGTTCAACTATTATTTGTCTGGTGAACAAGCGTGCGAATACACGATAGCAAGTACAAGTGGTTTACTTCATAGCGGGGAATCAAGATGGAATGAATCGTTAATAACACGTCTGGGGTTACCTGCATCGTTATTTCCAAGGTTAGTTCAGCCAGGGACTTTACTTGGTCATTTAACACACGATCTGGTTCGAGAACTTGGCACCGGCCCCATGCAAGTTGTTTCCGTGGGATCGCATGATACGGCTTCAGCGCTGGCAGCGATCCCGGTGACTGAACCGGACTTCGCTTTTATCAGCTGCGGAACATGGTCCCTCATGGGGATTGAGCGCGATTCTCCTATCTTGAGTGATCTGAGCCGTAAGCTTGGTTTTACGAATGAAGGAACCGTGAGCGGTAAAGTACGAACGTTGAAAAACCGCTCAGGCCTGTGGTTGCTTCAGGAGTGCAAACGCCAGTGGGAACGGGAAAATCGATTCTACTCCCATGAAGAGTTGATCCAGCTTGCTATATCAGCACGTGCGCATCAATCTGTGGTCTCGCCGGGAGATGATGTTTTTATGAGCCCAGGAGAAATGCCCGAACGAATTCGGCTGTATTGCAAGCAATCCGGCCAGCCTGTTCCTGAAACCGCAGGAGCCATCGTTCGCTGTATATTGGAAAGTCTGGCACTGGAGTTCCGGCAGACACTGGATGAACTTGAACACATTACAGGCACAAGGCCTCCTGTCATTCATATGGTAGGCGGTGGTGTGCACAATCGCATGCTCTGCCAGTTTACAGCAAACGCTGCAGGTGTTCCGGTAATTGCTGGACCCGTTGAGGCATCTTCAGCTGGCAATTGCCTGCTTCAGTACGTAGCTCTTGGAGAAGTAGGTGATTTGTCCGAGATTCGTGACATTGTATCGGCTTCTTTTGAACCGGAGATGTATACACCTCAAGAGTTAGATTGCTGGCAGGAAGCGTATGGCAGCTACCAGCAAATCACCCGAGTGAAACAACATCAGCAATAAAGGAGTGAGAGAAAACATGTCTGAACAACAGATTAGAGAGGAACTTACCAAATACGCCCGAAAGGCGGTAGCCCAATGGCTTGTTGTGGGGCCAGGAGGTAACATCAGCGCCCGTTCTGGTAATACGATGCTTTTATCTCCAAGCGGATTTGCTCTGGAGGAATTGGAACCGGAAGAATGGATTGCCATAGATATTGAGACAGGAGAGACGCAAGCAGGTGCCACACGCCCTTCCTCTGAAGTGCTGATGCATCTGTTCAGTTATCGCGTGAACCCGGATATTCAGGCTATTGTGCATACACACCCGGCGTACACCATAGCCCTCAGTCTTGTTTTTGACCATCTTCCACATCTGTTTCCAGATCAGTCGGCACTGGTTGGAGATATCGGATTTGTGCCTTATGTGTTACCAACTACGAAGCTGCTCGCCGACGCAGTGGCTGCTAAAGTCACCGAACATTCTGCACTCATTCTTGTGAATCATGGACTGGTTACGACAGGTAAAAATCTGCGCGAGGCGTATTATCGCACACAAGTGGTAGAGGAAAGTGCCAAGGTATATATGATCGCTAAGGCCGCGGGTGAACCTAAAATCCTGACTGCTGCAGAATATAAAGAGATTCAGTCGCTTGAAAGCGAAGCCTACCGAGTACAGCTATTGCAGCAGCTTAAATCCTGATCAGGCACGGAGAGAAAGAGCATTAATCAATACAGATATAAGGGAGAACTTCAAGGATATGAGATTCGTCAAAATGTGACATGAGTAAAGTAAATGTTACCCTTTTTCTCGACAACTATTGCATTACCCGAAATACCGAGTATAATACTGGGTAAATAGAAAGAAAAGGGGATGCAATAAACGATGAAAACATATGCTGAATTAAACTCTCTTCTTGTTGACGATTATCTGGATCTCCTGAACATTGCAAAACAACTTGGTGATGAGGAATGGAAAGACGCTATTCTACAAGCATTGAAGGAAGAAGTCGATGCCAACCACCACATGGATTCGACCGAAGTACGCGAGGATCTCTGGCATCAGTTTGAAGATATTAATGAGCAGATGCACGAACTGTTGCTGCAATTGAAACAAGCCGATCACCCGGAGGAGAAAGAACAGATTATCGAGATGATCTGGGGACTGAAAATAGATCGTCATGCGATTACTCGCAAGCTTGAAACGATGAGTCGTGCCAGTGCCGGAACGCACAAGGGCTGAGATTAAACATTAAAACGTCAAACTTTTTTTCATACAGAAGAACCCGCATACGCCTTGGGAATGTATCTCAAGGGCTGTGATGCGGGTTTTATATTTATATATCGTATGGGCTGATGAGCTGGCACACCGGTTACGGTAGCAGACCTTGGCCTTGCCTAGAACTGTTTGGCGAAACGCTGAGCCTCTTCAATTCCTTTTTGTTTGATCTCCTCTGCACGATCCTTGTACTGATTATGTCCTTCGACAAAGATACCATCCAGCTTCGGCACACCCAGGAATGACATGATAATACCCAAATAACGATGTCCTGATTCCATCTGAGCCGCTGGTCCTTCCGAGTAGACTCCGCCACGGGCTTGAATGTGCAGTGCTTTTTTGTCCGTCAGAAGTCCTACCGGGCCTTGTTCCGTGTAACGAAATGTTTTGCCCGCTACACAGATTGAATCGATATATGCTTTGAGTACAGGAGGGAACGAAAAGTTCCAAAGCGGTGAGACGAACACATATTTATCAGCTTTGGCGAATTGGTCCGACAGTTCGTTCAAACGTTGGACTTTGGACTGTTCCTCAGAGGTCAGGTCTCCTCCGGTTTGCAGTTTACCCCATCCACTGAATACATCTGCGTCGATATACGGAATATGGGAACGATACAGATCGAGATGAATGATTTCGTCTGAAGCATGACTTTCCTTGTACGCATCAATAAAAGCTTGGCCAGCAGCCATACTGAACGAGGTTTGATGATCATGCGGGTGGGCCGTAATGTACAGTAGAGTAGACATATTAGGTGTCCTCACTTTCGAATGTAGGTTGGGGTCCATTGACTGGAGTAGTATGATGTATAATGTCTGTTCTTATACGTAAATGAAGGTGGGGTACATGCTACGCTAGTGGTTGTGATGGCGAAGATGACTTGTATTCACATTTTGGCAAAATATAGTGATGGAATTTTTAATATATGTATAATATATAAGGACAAGTATTCTAGCGGAGCAAGCGATTTTGAATACAAGTGCAGTCAGCTGCGCACGAGAAGTTACATGTTTTATTTTCCAACCATATTAAGATGAGTGAGATGAATGCACATGGGAATGGACCTGGAGAAACAGCGATTAAGCATTGAAGCGGCAAAATTGTATTATCAGTCCGATTACAGCCAGCAAGATATTGCCTCAAGACTGGGCGTGTCACGTCCCACGGTATCCAGGCTGCTTCAGTACGCCAAAGATCGAGGGTATGTGCGTATTGAGATTATGGACCCGCTGGAGGATATTGATATTATTGCTGGAGAACTCAAAGCCAAATATAATCTGGAGACGGCCTTGGTATGTTTTGCACCTTTGAAGAGTGATGAGGAGATTCAGAAGCATATTAGCAAGAGAGCCGCGGACTATTTGCAGGAAACCGTGCAGGATGCGGACATTATTGGTGTGACATGGGGAACGACAATGTATGCGGTTGCACGTCAACTCAGACCGAAGCAGGTCAAGGGTGTAGAAGTGGTACAGCTAAAAGGGGGTGTAAGTCACTCCCATGTAAACACCTACGCGCCAGAGATTGTACATCTGTTTGCCGAGGCATTCCACACGGTTCCCAGGTATCTGCCGCTTCCGGTAATCTTCGATAATATTGAAGTGAAAAAGATGGTTGAGGCTGACCGTCATATCGGACGAATTGTTGAACTGGGGCGACAGGCGAATATCGCCATTTTTACGGTAGGAACCGTGAAAGAGGATGCACTGCTTTTTAAGTTGGGCTATTTTAATGATCAGGAGCAGCAACTTTTGATGCAGTCCGGGGCGGGTGACATTTGTTCACGATTTTTCAACGCGGAAGGGCAACTGATCAGTGAGGAAATTAACAGCAGGACGGTCGGAATTGACCTGGCCGAGTTGAGAAATAAGGAGAAATCCATTCTCGTCGCTGGCGGCGGGCGCAAAATTGAAGCCATCCATGCCGCCCTGAAAGGGCAATATGCCAACATTCTGGTTACGGATCAGTATACAGCACAGGCTCTACTTCGGTTATAAGAAACTGAATAAACGGGTTACACGTGTGGCTTGTTAACCTTGTCACTTGCCAAACTCTATATTTAACACAACAGTGACAACATCTGCCATGACATCCGGGCGGATGTTTTACTATGTAAGGCAGAAAATAAACGGAAGAAGTCGTTTTTCCTTTGATGTAACAGAACGTTCATTATTGGATCAATAAATCATGAATGAACATAAGTTCAAATTGATTTTTACATATGTTCATGTTAGTGTAAGGATATAAGTTCACAGTTCAGATAAGGGAGAGATTCAATTGACTACATCACAATTAGCCAAAATGATCGACCACACGCTGCTTCGTGCAGACGCAACCCGTAATGAGATTACGAAATTGACCGAAGAAGCGAAGCAATACCAGTTTGCATCTGTATGTGTTAATCCGGGCTGGGTATCTTACTCTGCACAGCAACTTCAAGGCACTGGTGTAGATATTTGCACCGTGATTGGTTTTCCTCTGGGAGCATCCACTTCCGAAACAAAAGCATTCGAAACGAAAGATGCCATTGCTAAAGGCGCAACTGAAGTCGATATGGTTATTAATATCAGCGCACTGAAAGATGGTCACGATGATATTGTAGAGCAAGACATTCGTGCGGTTGTTGAAGCTGCAGCAGGTACATTGGTAAAAGTAATTATTGAAACTTGTCTGTTAACAGACGATGAGAAGGTACGTGCTTGTCAAGCGGCTGTCAGAGCCGGAGCAGATTTCGTCAAAACATCGACAGGGTTCTCCACTGGTGGAGCAACACCTGAAGATATCGCCCTGATGCGCCGTACTGTTGGCCCAGACGTAGGTGTCAAAGCTTCTGGCGGCGTACGCAGCCTGGAAGATATGCAGAAGATGATTGAAGCAGGAGCTTCTCGAATCGGAGCAAGCTCTGGCGTGAAAATCATGCAAGGCGGCGAGTCTACTTCTTCATACTAAAATAAGTTATTCTCCTGAACCTTGTTGAAACGATGGCAGGGTTCAGGGGATTCTTACACAATACAATATCCAAGCCTGTTGTTAGCTCACATCTAATCCATTTTCGGAATTTATTGTAAGCGCTTTATAAAAATTTCTGAAAATTACATTGACCCAACTGTCTAATTGTTAGATTTAATACCCTTTGAGCTGTGTATACAACGGGATTAACGATCTTCAAAGGAGCGATCACATGAAATACCTTATTGCCATTCTTGGCTTACTCGTTGTTTTTGGACTAGCGTATATCGCTAGTAACGGTAAAAAACAGATTCGATACCGACCGCTTGCGGTAATGATTGTTTTACAGATTGTTCTAGCCTACGCTTTGCTGAATACGGAAGTGGGAACATGGCTGATTGGCGGGTTTTCCACTGTATTTAAAAACTTGCTTGATTATGCAAATGAGGGGATTACTTTTGTATTCGGCGGTTTGGTAAACATTGGAGCAGAAGGCGGGAGTGGCCCGTTTTTCCTGACTGTGTTAATGCCGATTGTGGTCATCTCTGCCTTAATTGGTATCCTGCAGTATATCCGAATCTTACCTTTTGTTATAAAATATATTGGTCTGGTACTAAGCAAAATCAACGGAATGGGCAAACTGGAATCATATAACGCGGTTGCTTCGGCCATTCTGGGCCAATCTGAAGTGTTCATATCTGTGAAAAAACAAATCGGGCTGCTGCCGAAACATCGGCTCTATACCCTGTGCGCATCAGCTATGTCCACGGTATCGATGTCCATTGTCGGTGCCTATATGACAATGATTGATCCGAAATATGTGGTGACGGCGCTGGTGCTTAACCTTTTCGGCGGTTTTATCATTGCTTCCATCGTCAATCCGTATCAGGTTACAGAGGAAGAAGATATATTGGAAGTGCGGGAAGAAGAGAAACAATCGTTCTTCGAAATGCTGGGTGAATACATTCTGGACGGTTTCAAAGTTGCTATTGTCGTTGCGGCGATGCTGATCGGTTTCGTTGCCCTGATTGCCTTGATTAACGGAATATTTAGCGCTGTAATCGGTATTTCGTTCCAGGAACTGCTTGGGTATGTGTTTGCACCGTTTGCCTTTGTTATGGGTGTCCCTTGGAAAGAAGCGATTCAGGCGGGAAGTATTATGGCTACCAAAATGGTGTCCAACGAATTCGTAGCGATGCTGAATCTGAGTCAACAAACTGCGTTGTCTGCCAGAACAACGGGTATCGTATCCGTCTTCCTCGTATCCTTCGCCAACTTCTCCTCCATCGGTATTATTGCCGGTGCGGTGAAGGGACTTCATGAGAAACAGGGCAATGTGGTGGCCCGCTTCGGTCTGAAGCTGCTTTACGGTGCATCGCTGGTCAGTGTGCTGTCTGCGATCATCACTGGACTGTTTTTATAAGTCAGATTATTGGAAGCTGGAAGGAGTGCTTAAGTTATGTCAACATTCAAAAGAGTACATCTGATTGTTATGGATTCTGTAGGGATCGGCGAAGCGCCGGATGCAGCAGAATTTGATGATTTTGACGTCGATACGTTGGGTCACATTGCACGTGAACGTGGGGGGCTGAACATGCCGAATATGGCAAGTCTCGGACTGTCTAACATAGAACCAATTCAGGGTATTCCTGTTGCGGATAAACCTAAAGCGTACTACACCAAAATGCAGGAAGCTTCCCGTGGTAAAGACACGATGACAGGTCACTGGGAGATTATGGGCCTGTACATTGATACACCTTTCCGCGTGTTCGAGAACGGCTTCCCGGATGAGCTGATTCAGCGCATCGAAGAGAAGACAGGCCGTAAGGTGATTGGTAACAAACCAGCCAGCGGTACGGAAATTTTGGATGAACTGGGTGCCGAGCATGTTGAAACAGGCGCGCTGATCGTATATACGTCGGCTGATTCCGTTCTGCAAATTGCAGCTCATGAAGATGTCGTTCCTTTGAAAGAATTATATGAGATCTGTGAGTTCTGTCGTGAAATCACGCTTGAAGATCCGTATATGCTGGGACGTATTATTGCACGTCCATTCGTGGGGGAAGCGGGGAACTGGAAACGTACAGCGAACCGTCATGACTACGCGCTGAAACCGTTTGGCCGCACCGTAATGAATGAATTGAAAGACGGCGGTTTGGATGTTATTGCTCTGGGTAAAATCGCGGATATCTACGATGGCGAAGGGGTGACGAAGTCCGTACGTACCGTTTCCAATATGGATGGCATGGACAAGTTGTCTGAAACACTGGATGAAGAGTTCACTGGACTCAGCTTCCTGAACCTCGTTGATTTTGATGCGTTATACGGTCACCGCCGTGATCCGCAAGGTTATGCGCAAGCCCTTGAAGACTATGATGCACGTTTACCGGAGATTTTTGCGAAAATGACAAACGATGATCTGCTGCTGATCACAGCTGACCATGGTAATGATCCAACCTACCGCGGCACAGATCATACGCGTGAATATGTACCGCTGCTGGCTTACTCCCCACGTTTCAGCGAGGGTAAAAAGCTTGAACTGCGCAGTACATTTGCCGATCTCGGTGCTACGGTAGCGGATAACTTTGGAGTCAAACTGCCAGAGTACGGCAAGAGTTTCTTGAACGACTTGAAGTAGAATTACGTATTACGAATGATGTTTGCGTAGTAATTGCTTGATTTTATCAAATTGAACGAATAAACAATGATGATATTTATTGGAGGAGATTACATGAGTACACATATCGGAGCAAAACCAGGAGATATCGCAGAAACGATCCTATTGCCAGGAGATCCGCTCCGCGCGAAATATATTGCGGACACGTATCTGGAAGACGTTGTATGTTACAACGAAGTTCGTGGCATGCTCGGTTATACAGGTACATATCAAGGTCAACGGATTTCCGTGCAAGGTTCGGGTATGGGAATTCCATCCTTTGCAATCTATGCAAATGAGCTTATTAGCGAATATGGCGTGAAAAACCTGATTCGTGTAGGTACTTGCGGTGGAATGCAGGAGCATGTACGTGTGCGTGATGTGATCCTTGCACAAGCAGCTTGTACGGATTCCAGCATGAACAAACATGTTTTCGGTGGATATGATTTCTCACCAATCGCAACCTTCTCCTTGTTGAAGGAAGCTTATGACCGTGCTACAGCAAAAGGTATGAAAATTCATGTCGGTAACGTGTTCAGCTCTGATTCTTTCTATCGTGATGACCGCTCGGTGACAGAGAAATTGATGAAACATGGCGTGCTTGGTGTAGAGATGGAAACAACAGCACTGTACACCATTGCTGCGAAGTTCGGTGTGAATGCTTTGACAATCCTGACGGTAAGTGACCACTTGCTGACAGGTGAAGAAACTTCTGCTGAAGAGCGCCAAAAAACATTTAACGACATGATGGTTGTAGCGTTGGATACAGCGATTACCCTGTAAACCTATCGAAACTGGTGTTGAAGCATGGAGTGAAGGAACCGGAATCGATTCTGGAGAAGCGGAGCGTGCGCCTTTGTCTCCGAATTTCAACCATGAAATGGTGATTCAGAGAAATGTGGAGACAACAGCGCTCGAAGGAACGATCCGGGTCCGGAACGGCTCCAAGCTCAACACGTGTTCTGTACATTCAATTCATTTTACACAAGGAGAGATTTTCATGAGAATGGTAGACATCATTGCCAAAAAACGTGACGGAAAAGAACTGACAACAGCGGAGATCGATTTCGTCGTTCAAGGATATACACAAGGGGAAATCCCGGATTATCAAGTTAGCGCATGGGCGATGGCTATATTTTTCAAAGATATGACGGATAAGGAACGTGCAGATCTGACCATGTCGATGGTAAACTCGGGCGAAACGATTGACCTGTCTGCTATCGAAGGGGTTAAGGTAGATAAACACTCCACAGGAGGTGTGGGTGATACAACCACTTTGGTGCTTGCACCACTCGTGGCTGCACTCGATGTACCTGTAGCGAAGATGTCCGGACGTGGTCTGGGACACACTGGCGGTACAACGGACAAGCTGGAATCTGTTGCAGGGTTCCACGTTGAACTGGAAAAAGAAGAGTTTATTCGTCTCGTAAACGAGCACAAGGTAGCGGTTATCGGCCAAAGCGGCAACCTCACACCTGCGGACAAAAAGCTGTATGCTCTCCGTGACGTAACGGCAACGGTAAACTCCATTCCGCTGATCGCAAGTTCCATCATGAGTAAGAAAATTGCAGCGGGTGCAGATGCGATCGTACTGGACGTCAAAACTGGCGCAGGCGCATTTATGAAAACAACAGAAGATGCTAAAGAGTTGGCACATGCCATGGTTAGCATTGGTAACAATGTAGGACGCAAAACAATGGCGGTTATCTCCGACATGTCCCAGCCACTAGGACTTGCAATCGGTAACGCGCTGGAAGTTAAAGAAGCGATTCTTACGCTCCAAGGTAAAGGCCCGAAAGATCTGGAAGAGCTGTGCCTGGCACTGGGACGTCAGATGGTGTTCCTCGCAGGTAAAGCAGATTCACTGGAGCACGCTGAAGAGAAACTAAAAGAAGTGATCCAGAACGGTAAAGCGCTGGAGAAATTCAAACACTTCCTGGCGAACCAAGGCGGCGATGCTTCTGTGGTGGATCACCCAGAGCGCTTGCCACAAGCACAATATCTGATTGAAGTACCAGCAGATCGCAACGGTTATGTAGCCGGAATTGTCGCGGACGAGATCGGAACAGCGGCGATGCTTCTTGGTGCTGGTCGTGCAACGAAAGAGTCCGAGATTGATCTGGCGGTTGGTTTGATGCTCAATAAAAAAGTAGGCGACCCGGTGAAAGCTGGCGAATCTTTAGTAACCATCCATGCGAATCGTGAAAACGTTGATGCAGTAATTGCGAAAATTAAGGAAAACATTACGATCGCGGATCATGCCGATGCACCTGTATTGGTTCATGATATCGTAACGGAGTAAAGGATAAGTACGGTAAATAAGTTAAATAAGTGGGATAGAAAAGCAGGTTGACAGTGCACTTGTGTCTTTCCTGCTGCCTGTAGTCTGCTAGACTACTACAAAACTGCCGTAACACCCATGCGGACATACAGTTGTAAATATTCAATTGTAAATATACAGGTGAACGTAATATAACAAAGAAGACGGAGCAGATATAATCTGCCCGTCTTTTTTATGTAAATTTAGAGCTTTTTCACGTTTCCACTGAAATAAAGCCAGTGTCTGCATTTGATTCGCTTGGGCGAGTTACTAACCAACGATTTAACAACGCTTAACAACGCTTAACAACGCTTAACAACTATTTAAAAAACTACGTTCCTAGCAGGTAGAGAGCTACTTTGAGGAGGCTTGGAAATTCTAACGATCACCAGAAACGCTATTTTGGTTGAATCAGGGCCTTAATTTTTCTAACGATCACAGGAAACCCTATTTCAGAAATGTAAGGTGATATAGGGGGTTTTTCTTGTGTTTTCAACAAAATAAGCTCTCTGGTGATCGTTAGAATGTCAGAGCCCCTTTTTTCACCGAAATAAGCTCATCTGAGATCGTTAGAAATAAGAAGGGTGTGTTGGCGACCCTTTTCGTTAATTTTTTCAACTCGATGATGTTCTACTTCTTCTATCCTACTCACTCAATCACACAATCACTTACTCACTCACGATCTTATCATACGCCTTAACGGAATCGGCGCTCGTGTAAATGTATGGAGAAGCTGGCTGATTAATCGGTATTACGGTTGTTGCCCGAATCTCCAAGGTGTCTTTACCGTCTACTTGCGCCGAGCCGATGATACCACGAACCTGCACCCAACTATCTTTTTCAAACTGCTTCGCCTTTGGAAGGTGGATCATGACACCGAAAGGAGCCGCATCTGCCGGACAACACATGACGAGAAAACGTCCTAGCGCAAAATGAGATTGATGTTCCATGCTGTCATCCCGATAAACGAATCCGGTAAGCATAATCTCTTTACCCGTGAATTGGCGCTGGAACATATCAATCGTGCCTAGAGTTTCTGAAAATATTTCGGGATACACCTGAATGACAGGTTCTACGTATAACTTTTCTGCCAGCTCCGCGAATTCGCGGCTGTATTCATCCGGCGGCACAAACTGCACACTGGAGGATACTTCGGATAACTTGTCATTTTGCTGTTTTGTACCTTGCGCGACCGTATAATCTTGCACGCTCAACTTAGCAGCCGCATCTGGCAATGGATCTTTACGCCGAATTTCAGGCGGAGCATACGTCAGGGACATACCCTTCTGACTGGCCATCGAACTGCCCAAAGCGTGATCTGGGAGCAGAAAGCCAAGCAATAATGGTAGAGCAATCAAACCATAGACCATTGAGCTGCGAAAAAACCCGGAAGGAGGAGGATGCTCGCAACCGCAGTCGAATTCATTTCGACCAAAAAGAGCATGCCATATCATAAACACAGCTATAAACAGGAGTGGAACTGCACAACCGAGAAGCAGTTTTTGCATCGTAGGAGCCAGATAATAATGGAGGGCGTTGCTCGATTTGAGGTGCATAATATAACCAGCCAAAGAGCCGATCCATCCTGCACGAATGAGGGTATGCCACGGAATGGAGGTTCGTTTTGCCCAAGAACTCTTGTTCATTGCATGACTTATATGACTCATGTTCTCCACTCCTTTCTTCTATAGATCAGTTCACAAATCATGAAACCTTAGCCGGAAAATGAATTCATAGGATGAATCATTAATGGCATTAATCAATTATACTTTCCCTAATCATCGAACCTTTTCATACCTCATCTAGTTTGTTTCCTTTTCATCTAATCCCTCTGATTCTCCGTTGTTTTTACTTACCTCTTAGAATTAGGACTGCCAATCGACGTTCACATCGAAAAGTTTTACCATCTTCACCCTAAGATGTTGACTAGCCACGAGCCTGCAAAGACAAGAACAATAATCGCCAGACTTAAGCCAATGACAAAGCGGGTGCGGAAGGTGGAGAGCAACATCAGCGTGCTTTTGAAATCAAGCATCGGACCGAGAACAAGGAAGGAAATCAGCGGTCCCAGAGCAAATGTATGTGAAAAGGCCGAAGCCACAAAAGCATCCGAAGTAGAACACAAGGACAAGACATAAGCAAACCCCATCATAAATACATACGAAGCAACCGGGCCGTTCCCAAGCGCAATCAGATCACTCCGGCTGACAAAGGTCTGAATACAAGCTGTAATCAGGGCACCAATTACTAAATATTTGCTCATATCGACGAACTCGTCACCAGCATGAAGAAAAAAGCTACGCCAATTCTTAGGGTGTGTATGATGAGGGTCATGTGGCCCTCCGTGCGAGTGAGCAGCTGCACCTTCATGTGTATGAGAGTTCGAATGCGAAGAAGCCATTTTGAAACCAGGATGTGTTTTTACTTCGGTCACGATCGTTTTGGGCAGACGCAGAGGATTATGTTTCACAAACACATACACAAGCCCGCCAACGGCAGCCGCCACAGCAAATGCCAGCCCCATACGAGCGATGGTGATCTCAGGGTGATTAGGAAATGCCAGTAGAGTTGCGGTAAACACAATCGGATTGACAACAGGCCCGCTTAGAATAAACGTTACCGCTATGTACGCAGGCATGCCTTTATGCATAAGCCGCCGCACAACCGGAATCATCCCACATTCACAGATGGGAAAAATAATACCGAGCAACCCCGCCACAAGCACGCCGCCAACCGGATGTTTGGGTGTGAGTTTACGCACCATTTCTTCCGATACAAACCACTGCATAAGAGAGGATAAGAACACCCCCATGAGCAGAAAGGGGGCTGCCTCCAGAAAAATACTCACAAATACCGTTTTTATATTTTGCAACGCGTCGCTATTCCAGACCTTATTCAGATCGGGGGCAAACGCAATAACAACCGGAACCAGAAAGGCACAGGGAACCAGGAAGGTGAGAAGTTTCAAACTAGCTGCCATTCTCATGAAAGGACCTCCGTTACTAGAACTTTGCTAGAATATATGCTTGTACTTGCTGCAACATACATTGATTTAATCAGCTAATCAGTAGAATTACGATTAAAATGTTCATTACTGACCGCCCTTGTCATGAAGCAAGACACTGTGTGCTGCGAGCTGCACGCAGTGCGACAATCGTGCAGTTGACAAGTTAAGGAGTAGTAAGGTATAGTTCTCCATGTACTTAATCGTAATTATTACGATTAAGTACATCGCCCAAATAAGCACACAATCTAAGTAGACTATCTAAGTACACCATCCATCGTCCCTATTTTCTATCTCAACATCCCAGAATCTTTGATGGATCACTAACTTAACCATAAGAAGTGGAGGAAACAATGATGTCAGTAACAGATCAACAACAAAAACAACAAAAACAACAACAAACTCCGAATCGAGTGCCGGTTACGGTTCTTAGTGGTTATCTTGGAGCAGGTAAAACCACCTTGTTAAACCACGTGCTTCATAATCGGGAGGGCATGCGTGTGGCCGTCATCGTAAACGATCTGAGTGAAGTCAATATTGATGCAGGTTTGATTCGGGATGGAGGCGGGTTGTCACGGATCAATGAGAAGCTGGTTGAGATGTCAAACGGATGCATCTGCTGCACACTTCGTGAAGATTTGCTGAAAGAGGTGGAGCGGCTTGCGCTGGATGGCTCGTTCGACTACATATTAATTGAATCCACGGGCATTGGTGAACCGGTTCCTGTGGCACAGACCTTTACGTACATTGATGAGGAACTCGGCATTGATCTGACCCAATTCACTCGTCTGGACACGATGGTAACGGTGGTGGATGCTGCTCAGTTTTGGAGGGACTTTTATTCGAAAGAGACACTTAAGGATCGCGGACAGGAAGCTGGAGAAGATGACGTACGGGGCATTGTGCATTTGCTAACCGATCAGGTTGAATTTTGTGACGTTCTGGTGCTGAACAAATGTGATTTGGTGTCTGAAGAAGAGCTGTCGAAGCTGGAAAAGGCACTGCACGCGATGCAGCCTGAGGCCAAGTTGGTTCGTACTACGCATGGACAGATTGATCCGAGAGAGATTTTGAACACAGGACGGTTTGATTTTGAAAAAGCAAGCCAGTCCGCGGGCTGGATCCGCGAATTAATGAAAGAAGAGCACACGCCTGAGACCGAGGAATACGGTATTCATTCGTTTGTATACCACCGCAAACGTCCTTTCCATCCCGAGCGCCTGCTGCGCTGGATCGCCAAGTGGCCGGACAGTATCGTTCGCTCCAAAGGGTTGGTGTGGATGGCTACACGTAACCATATGGCTGTTTCGTTTAGCCATGCGGGTACGTCCAAACAGCTTGCACCTGCTGGAATATGGGTAGGAGCGATGAGCGAAGAGGAGCGGCATCTTCATTTTGGCGACACGCTTCCAGCTATTCCGGATTGGGACGAAGAGTGGGGTGATCGGGTAACCAAGCTGGTATTTATCGGGATCGATATGGATCGTGCAGCCATTGAACGAACATTGGACGAGACATTACTTACGGATGAAGAGATGAAGATGAACTGGCGCGAGCTGAAAGATCCTTTTCCACAGTGGAGCTAAGATAAGAAGTTGACAAAATAAAAGGCATAGGCTACTATCATTAAATAGTAATTATTACGAATAAAAGAGGAGGTAACATCATGAGAGTCATTGTAACTTTAGCCTGCACAGAGTGCGGAGACCGCAACTATACAACAACGAAGAACAAGCGTAACCATCCAGAACGTCTGGAGATGAAAAAGTATTCACCTCGTTTGAAGAAGATGACAATTCACCGGGAAACACGCTAAAAAATTTTTGAATTTTCTAAATCGTAATACTTACTGAAAAAGAAAGAGGTAACACCATGATTTTATCTTCCATGCGTGAGGTCGTATTTGGATATGGCAAAGAACCGGTCATTGACCAGCTGTCGCTGGATATTCATGTGGGCGAATTTGTTGGCATTACGGGGCCGAATGGCTCTGCGAAGACAACGATGTTGAAACTGCTGCTGGGGCTCTTGAAGCCCTGGAGCGGTTCGGTACATATGAACAGAAAGCAGCTCCGAGGCAAAAAACTGGAGATCGGTTATGTGCCTCAGCAAGTCGCCTCGTTTAATAGCGGTTTTCCCAGCACGGTCATCGAACTGGTGCGATCCGGATGTTATCATAAGCTGGGCCTTTTTCGGAGATTCACCTCGGACAAAGAGGCCAATGTAGAACGAAGCCTGCGTGAGGTTGGCATGTGGGAATATCGCAACGCACGTGTAGGGGAGCTATCGGGCGGACAGAAGCAGCGGATCTGTATCGCACGAGCCTTGGCTGGACAGCCTCAAGTGCTTGTGCTGGATGAACCTACCACCGGTATGGATCGGCGCAGCAGAGAAGGGTTCTACGACTTGATGCGTCACTATGCAGATGTTCATGGTCTCACCATCATTATGGTTACACATGGTCTGGAAGAGGTGGGTAGCCGGCTTGATCGAACGATCACCTTGGAGCGACAAGAAAGTGAGGAATGGCAGTGTTTGAGTACGAATTCATGCAACGTGCTTTCTGGGCAGGAGGGCTAATTGGAATCATTGCACCCATTCTGGGTGTATATCTGATGCTCCGACGGCAGGTGCTGATGGCGGATACACTTTCTCACGTTTCGCTGGCAGGGGTTGCTCTGGGTTCCGTCATGAATCTGAATCCGGTTCTGAGCGGTTTCGCTGTTGCGATTATTGGCGCACTCCTGGTGGAGCAGCTAAGGCGAAGCTATCGCACATACAGTGAGGTGCCTGTTGCGATCATTATGACCTCAGGCCTGGCTCTGGCTGTTGTGTTAATGAGTCTGAAAATGAATCTGTCCAAAACCTTTAGTTCTTATCTGTTTGGTTCCATCGTCGCGGTGAGTAATATTCAACTGTGGATGATGGCAGCGGTATGTTTGATCGGATTGACCTTTTTTATCGTTCTGCGAAGACCGTTATACAATTTGACATTTGATGAAGAGACGGCCTCCATTGGAGGCGTTCAGGTCAGAGGTTTATCCTTTGCCTTTGCGATACTAACCGGAATGGCCGTGGCCTCTGCGATGCCGATTGTAGGTGTACTGCTTGTATCTGCACTAATTGTATTACCGGCAGCATTGGCTTTGAGAGTTGCACGCAGTTTTGCCGCAGCCATTGTTATTGCTATCATTACAGGGCTGACGGGCATTTTTAGCGGGCTCACCGCTTCGTACCAGTGGAATACACCTCCGGGAGGAACCATTGCGCTCATCCTGTTACTTTTCCTGTTGACTGGAATATCGGCTCAAAAGCTGATTTCACTATACAACCGTAAACGTCATCGCGCAGTAAAACAACAGCAGACAGCAACGTTATATATTCATTCAAAAAGCAACACATAAAGATGAAATGGGGAAACATACGATGAAATTTGGCAAAACTTCCGCGCTGGGACTTATCTTCAGTTTGGCACTCGTTGCAACAGGCTGCGGTCAAAAGACAACGGCGTCCAATTCCGATCTGGCCGCAGCTGCATCAACTCCGGCGACTTCAGAACAAAAATTGAATGTAGAGGTCAGTTTTTACCCGATGTATGAATTCACCAAAAACGTAGCGGGTGATCTGGCCGATGTACATACCCTTATCCCGCCAGCGATGGAGCCGCATGACTGGGAACCAACGCCTCAGGACATCGCCAGTATTGAAAAAGCAGACGTTCTCGTCTACAACGGGGCAGGGATGGAATCCTGGATGGATCAGGTCAAAGACAGCCTGAGCAATAGTAAACTTGTACAGGTGGAAGCCAGTCAAGGGATTAACATTCGTGAAGGTGGGGAAGAAGAACATGACCACGATCACGCGGACAAAGCAACAACGACCGAAGAGCATGATCATGCGGATGATGCTACTGCGAAGGAAGGTCACGACCATGACGATGCTGTCGCAGCAGGCGAAGAGCATGACCACGATCATGGCGGACTTGATCCTCATGTATGGTTGTCCCCGGCACTGGCTATCAAGGAAGTACGTAACATTGAAGCAGGTCTTGCCAAAGCGGCACCTCAACATGCAGATCAGTTCAAGCAAAACGCCGATGCATATATCGCCAAGCTGGAAGCACTTGATCAGGATTTCAAGGCGGCTGTGAAGGACAGCAAACGTAAGGACTTCATTACACAACACGCGGCTTTTGCATATCTGGCAGCGGAGTATGGTTTGCAGCAGGTTCCGATTGCCGGGTTGTCTCCTGAACAGGAACCATCCGCAGCGCAGATGGCGTCGGTTATTGATTTTGCCAAGGAACACAAGGTGAAAACAATCTTTTTCGAAACGCTCGTTTCATCCAAAGTATCGGAAACTATTGCCAAGGAGATTGGAGCCAAGACGGCTGTGTTGAATCCCATCGAAGGTCTGACCGAAGATGAGATTAAGGCAGGCAAAGATTACATCCGTGTGATGAGAGAGAATCTGGAAGCGTTGAAGCTGGCATTGAACGAGTAGAAACGATGATTGTCATTTGATGCTTTTCACCGAAAAAGGTACAATATAACAACATGCTGAGGAATGAACGTGACCTGTTCCTTTGCCTTTTGCGAAGCAGAGAGCACAGTGATGTGCTCTCTTTCGTTTGAGATGATCGGAGATGCAGACCAGGAGGAACAAGATGAATTTATATGAAGGAAATGAAGAACAGGAAGTGCTGTTAAGTGAACAGCCGTCTCATCTGTGGAGAAGACGGAAACAGGAACTCCTGCACTGGACAGAACGGGACAAACGAACCGTGTCACCTAAACGGACGGCGATATGGAATGGGGTAGAAGTCGATGCAGAGCTGGTTCGTACACTGAGCCTGCTGAAGGAAGCAGGGGTGCGGACCGAGTTTTCATGTGCCGGGGTCAGTCCGCTGGATGAACCTGTCGATCATTCTCTATATGCCTATGTAACGCTCATTCAGAGCCAAGCGGCAGAGCAGTTTGTGAACGATGCAATGGTGCGGATGCGAAATCGACTTATGGTTACTTATGAGAAAGGCCGGGGGCGATATGATCTATCTTCTTTTTTCATTGGACACAATCGAAGCTTCTGCTGGTGGATGGAGCAGTGCGCGCTTGACTTCAAAAGACGAAACGAAGTAGGGAAGCCTGACGTAATATAATGGATAGGCTCGCTACTTGAAGGCAAGGAGGTCTGAACAGATTGAACAAGTGGCTCAAAACGATACTTTTTCTTATGGCCTCTGTATTTCTAACCCGGTTTATCCCGTTCTCGTCCTTGTTTCGTAATTTGGATACGATGATTCATGAATTCGCTCATGCGCTAATGACACTGGTTTTGTCTGGTAAAGTGCTGCGCATTGAATTATACGCGGATCATAGCGGTGTAACGTATTCGTCTATGCTGACATCGGGAAGAGCGATTTTTGTTTCGCTGGCAGGGTACATTGGTGCGTCGCTTTTTGCATGGCTACTGTTTTATTTGTACCGCAAAGGGCGGCACATGTGGGGCTTGGGGATTATGACGGCTGTTGCCCTTGTATCGCTGCTTTTATATGTCAGGGGTGAATTCGGTATGTTGTGGTTGACCGGGTTTATCGCGTTGAATGTAATTATTATGATTTTTGGTGTAAAGATCGCCAAGTACTACTATCTTCTGCTGGCTTTTATTACGCTCGAAGAATCCGTCGTTAGTGCGATGTATATCGGTTGGACATCCTGGATTCGTCCGTCTCAGGCTGGAGATGCCGCCAATCTTGCGCAACAGACGTTCATGCCCGCGCTATTCTGGGGTACGTTGTTTGCCTTGTTTGCGCTATGGTGTGCAAAGGGAGCACTTGCACTCTTTTTCCGCAAAGAAGGTTCAGCAAGTGCCTCGAATTCGAAATCCCGTGGGTTAAACAGAGCATAAGAGCGAAATGTAGATACGGTGACCTTTCGAAGGGTGAGTAAAGAGCACTTCCTTTTTTTGAAAAGGAGGTGTTTTTGTTTTTTCTATTAGTCTGCATTGATCTGTACCTCTTATGTAGCTACTTTTAGCTGGTTTGCAATTAGTCCCCGAGGTTATCCCATAACGCATAAAAGTAATAAATCTCCTCCATAATCGCCTGATCATCCTTCGCCGCGATGCCGCCTTGCATTCGTGCAAGTGCGCCTAGAATATCGTAGATACTCTCACGCTCCACGCTATATTGAATACGGTTGACGATCCGATCCCAAGCTTGCATAGCGTACTCAACCTGAGTTTTGGCTTGTGTCCACTGTTTGTCCTGAACCTGCTTCTCCAGCTTCTGGATGGATTCAAGTAATCGATCCTGCGTGCCAAAAGGTTTTTTGAGCCAAGGGCCGCTAACCATGATCGCGATGAACAGCAATAGCATGAGGATGGGAAGCGTATAGATCAGCCATTTATGCTTTTTCATTTCGTTTCGGAACCTCCAGGGACAAGTTTGGTCAGATTGTTTTTACGAGTTCAGATCAATTCAGATTCATTCAGAATTAGTTACGTTTATTTTTCTTCATCTGTGCTGGTCTTGTCTGATAACCGATCCTTATATAAATCGATATATAACTTGTCATTCGGTAAAATGGCAGCAAATGCGATCTCCTGAATCGTCAGATTTTGCTTTTTCAATTGTTCGGTTAACCAGCGGCTGTCCTTATTTCGCTCCACCAATTTTTCCTTCATCAGCACACCGTCAATAATGAGCTCCGTCATGAGCTTCTGAGGTGGAGGGTGCATGTGCATATCCTTTGCGGTAACGGGCTGATTCTCTGCTCTTAGAGCAATGGAGAGGGTGCCGTCCGGTTCTAAAATGCCATAATCGACCGTGGTCAGGTCAAATACATCCTTTTGCCGCAGCATCATCGTAAGTTCGTCGAACTTGACGCGCATTTGATTCAGATTTTGCTCCAGAATTTTGCCATTCTGAATAACCAGAGTGGGGTCGGAGTCCATGATTTGGGAGAAGGCTCGACTTTTGAGTGTAATGTATTGAAATATAATGGTGATCAAGGTGAAGATGGTTAACGCTACAAAATGAATCCACGCTTTGGACGACAAATCCGTGGCAAACGTACCAGCAATGGAGCCAATCGTAATGCCGTTAATATAATCAAAATAGGTAAGGTTGCCCATCTGTTGTTTTCCCAGTACCCTCGTATAGACAATTAAAGTGAGAAAAGCAATAATCGCTCGAACGGCAACCACTGTAGTTTCCTCCATCATATCCGTCTCACCATCCTTTACACCCACAATCCTTGCCCACAACGTTCCAACTTATTCCTTACTGGCTAAACGTCAAATCAACGCCAAAAAAACCGAAGCCCGTGAGCATATCACGAGTTTCGGTTTGATTGTGAATCTGTTCCAGACAATAGAAGTGTCAAAAAAGAAAACTATACGCCGGAATAGGCCATGAATCCGCCGTCTACAGGCACAACAATGCCGGTCACGAAGCCGGACTGATGCTCATCTGCCAGCCACATTAACGTACCGAGCAGATCTTCCGGTTTACCAAAACGGCGCATTGGGGTATGCGCAATAATTTTGCTGGAGCGCTCCGTAGGGGAGCCATCCGGTTGTAGAAGCAGATTACGATTTTGCTCGGTCAGGAAGAAGCCGGGAGCAATCGCATTGACTCGAATCCCGGACTCCGCCAGATGCACAGCAAGCCACTGTGTAAAATTGTTAATGGCAGCTTTGGCAGCACTGTATGCTGGCACTTTGGTCATGGGAGATGGGGCGCTCATGGATGATATATTGATGACCGTAGCCGGTAGATCGCGCTCAATCATGTGTTTGGCAAAAATTTGAGTCGGGATGAGCGAACCGACAAAGTTCAGATCCATGACCTGCCGAAATCCCTCTACACTGACATCAAAAAAGGTGGTTACATCCGGATTTCCCAAATCCTCCGGTTTAAAAATTTCATTCGTGGTATTGGCACTGGCGTTATTACCGCCTGCACCGTTAATCAATAGGTCACATGGGCCGAGTTGTTCGCGAACGATATCGGCTGCGGCCTGCACACTTTCGGCCTGGGTCACATCACATGCAACGGCAATGGCACGACCCCCGGCTTTTTCAATCGCGGCTGCTACGTCTTGACCTTTGGATACCGTCCGGTTCAGGATGGCCACCTTGGCGCCGTGCCTTGCGAGTTCTTCAGCCATAGAGCGGCATAATACGCCTGCCCCTCCGGTAATAACGGCTGTTTTGCCTTGAAGGCGAGAAGTACGCTCCAGATTCAGATTCGAGTTGTGTTCGCTCATGCGTTTGCCCTCCTTTGCAGTGAATCCCAGACACCCCAGAGATACATAATACCAAGTGCGCGATCATACAGCCCGTAACCTGGTCTGCATTCTTCTCCCCACAAATGCCGTCCGTGGTCAGGCCGCGCGTATCCTTCAAAACCAATATGATGATAGGCTTCTACAACCCCCGCGATATCTACACTTCCGTCCTGACTGCGGTGAGAAGTTTCGATAAAGTCACCATTCTCATAGACCTTCACATTACGGATGTGCGCAAAGGGTATCCGATCTCCGAATTCATGAATCATGCCGATGATATCATTGTCCGGGTTCGCCCCCAGAGAGCCGCTGCACAGGGTCACACTATTCGCCGGACTATCATACAGATTCAAATATCTGCGCACATTGTTCTGATTGATAATAATCTTAGGTAATCCAAAGATCGGCCATGGCGGATCATCCGGATGGATAGCCATTCGAATGCCAAGCCGCTCGGCGGCAGGGATGATCTCTTGCAGGAAGTAACGTGCATTGTCCCACATATCTTCCTCAGTTACCTCTTTGTAGGCTTCAAACAAGCCTGTCAAATACTGCAGTCGTTCCGGTTCCCAACCCGGCATCGTCAGGGTGGAGTTTTCATTGATTTTGCGAACCAGTTCAAGTGGTTCAATGTTCTCAATTTTGCTGGCCTCATAGAAGAGAGCTGTTGATCCGTCCTCCATTTCTTTGTGCAGGTCGGTACGTAGCCAGTCGAAGATCGGCATAAAATTATAACAGATCACCTTGACCCCCACTTGGGCAAGTTTCTCCATGGTTTTAATGTAATTGCTAATATACTTGTCCCGGGAAGGCAAGCCAAGCTTGATATCTTCATGAATATTAACACTTTCTACCACATCCAGATGCAGCCCGGCTTTGTCCGCAGCTGCCTTGACAGCGAGTATTTTGTCCATCGGCCACTCGTCGCCTGCAGGAACATCATGCAATGCCCATACAATGCCTTCGACGCCGGGGATTTGCCGGATCTGATCCAGCGATACCGTGTCATTGCCTTCGCCAAACCAGCGAAAAACCATCTTCATCCCATTCACCTCATCCTAATTAGTGGAAGCAACAGTATGCATTACGATGTGAAAGCAGTCATTCCCAACTTATTGAAAGTAGGAAGGATATGTACTTCGCAGGACAGCCAGATCTGTTACAGTCAAATGCAAATGATCCTGCATCAGACGTTCTGCTTTCTCTGCATCTTGCTGCTGAATCGCCTGAACCATGGAGCGGTGTTGCTCAATCAAGTGATCCCAATGATGATCCGAAGACAGACGAAGCATCCGGCTTCGGTTCAAGTGCACATTCATCTGCTGAATCACGGTCCAGGTGTTGCTTTTATTACAACCTGCAAAAAGAGTGCTATGGAACTCCTCATCCAGTTGAAACATGCGTCCATCGTCCGGTTCGTTCTGACATTGCTGCTGCTGTGTAAGATTATGTTCAAGGGCAGACATCTGCTCCTCTGGAAAGTGTGCACAAGCTAGACGAATGACGGCTCGTTCAAGCTGCTCGCGCATAAATCTGGCTTCTTCGACCAGATCAACTTGAATGAGGGAGACATACGTACCGCGCTGCGGATACACTTCCAGCAGACCTTCCTGAGCCAAACGGACAAAACTTTCGCGCACAGGAGTTCGGCTAATCTGAAAATCCAGGGCGATTTCTTTCTCCGAAATAGCTGTGCCTGGAGGCAACTGCAGACTCAAAATCTGTTGTTTCAGCGTGTCATACACCAAATCTCGTGTCGAGTAAGATTGCTTGTTCAGCGCAGACAAATGGCTGGATAAGGGCGACAAACCGGCTTTGGATGATAACTTGGGGGTATGATCCACAACTTCAACTCCTTCATTGCCATACTACCATACAAGTGTGGCAGCGTGGAAGCGTTTTATTTTGATGAATTACATGTTGTGAGCTGTTTAGCTTGAAATTTGAGATATGAGGATGTACAATTCGATATATAGGTTTAAATGTTTAAACGAATGAAAATACCTATAGAGGTTATAGTTAATGATAATGGCTATAGAGAATGATAGTGACCATAGAGAATGTAGAATGAACATTGAGGTGTAAATATGAGCCAGAAAGCGATCACGATTTTCCAAACCTGTATCCCGTTATTTCAGGTGCTTAGCGACAACCATCGTCAGTCCATTTTGCTTATGCTGAGTGAGAAAGGACAAATGACCGTGAATGAAATTACGGAACAGTCCAGCCTCTCCCGTCCAGCCATATCCCATCATTTGAAGTTGCTGCTGGAGAAGGGGCTTATCTCCGTAGAACAGAAGGGCACACAACGTTATTATTCAGCTTCGTTGCATGGTTCCGTCGATCTGCTGAAACAGCTAGTCGCTGCACTTGAAGAGGAATGTCTTTAAACAAATTAGCTGATGCTACCTACGCAAAGATGCTAAGGCAAGTATGCCTATGCAAGGTATCAACTAAGTACTGGGCTACAATATTTATAGTAAACAGAGCAACGACAAGCAAAAATAAAATAACATGCCAAGGCATGTATCCTATAGGTTCGTTAGTTTAAACCTTTCATCGGTAATCTAATAAAGAAGGAGTATAACTATTATGACAACGTTTCAGGAGCTCACCCTTGAAGATGTACACACAATTCTGGAGAAACAACGTGCTTTTTTTCGTTCGGGTGCTACGCGCACAGCTGAAGTACGAATAGAGCGATTGTCCAGGTTAAAACAGGCTATACAGAAGTATGAATCCAGACTGACGCAGGCGTTGTATCAAGATTTAGGCAAAAGTGAATTTGAATCCTACACGACAGAAATCGGATTTATGCTCGACAGCATCACACACACGATGCGCAAAATCAAAAAGTGGGTGAAACCTGTCAAGGTCAGAACACAATTGGCGCTCCTTGGCTCCAAAAGTTATATCATTCCTGAGCCTTACGGTGCGGTTCTTATTATTGGGCCGTTTAATTATCCATTTCAGCTTCTCATTGAACCTCTGGTCGGTGCAATTGCCGCAGGCAATACCGCGGTGCTTAAAGCATCCGAGAACACCCCTGCTGTATCGGCTGTTATACGGGATTTGATTGGGGAAGTATTCGAGCCGGAATATGTACAGGTGGTTGAAGGGGCGAAAGACACAACGACAGCACTTATTCATGCGCCGTTCGATTATATCTTTTTTACAGGCAGTGTACCCGTGGGCAAAATCGTGATGGAGGCTGCAGCGAAAAACCTTGTTCCTGTCACGCTTGAACTTGGAGGGAAAAGTCCTGTCATTGTAGATGAGCAGGCAGATATTCAAGTTGCGGCTGAGCGTATTATTTGGGGTAAGTTGCTTAACACAGGCCAGACCTGTATTGCACCCGATTACCTCCTGGTACATGAGCGTGTGAAACAGCCCTTGATTGATGCGTTGAAGGCAGCAATTGTAACCTTTTTTGGAACGGATATTCAGCATAACAAGGATTATGGGCGCATTGTGAACAAGTCACATTTCAAACGACTCACCACGCTTATTGAACAAGATCGGAATCAGGTGATCTACGGTGGAACTTCAGACGAGGAGCATCGCTTTATCGAGCCTACCTTAATTGATGCGGACTCATGGAATGCAGCTACAATGGAAGACGAGATTTTTGGGCCGATTTTGCCGATCATCAGTTACGGGCATCTGGATGAAGTTATTGCAGAAATTGTTAAACGTCCAAAGCCGCTCGCTTTGTATCTTTTCACATCCGATTCAGCGGTTCAGGATCGAGTGTTAACCGAGGTTTCTTTTGGCGGAGGATGCATTAATGATACCATTACTCATGTCGCTAACCCGCGATTGCCGTTTGGAGGCGTAGGTCATTCCGGAATTGGCTCGTACCATGGACGGTATAGCTTCGAAACCTTTTCACATATGAAGGGTGTCCTGAAAAAAAGCACCAAGATTAATCCACATCTGCTGTACCCGCCTTATAATAATAAAATTTCGCTGATCAAACGTTTGCTGAAGTAATGTCAATAACATTAACGTTCTGGAACCTGACTACTGATTCATGTGGAACTTCAAATAAACAGAAAATGGATATTCTCAACAATCCAATGAAGCATTAACTAAAAACAACCTGTTGCTGGACATTACTCCAGAACAGGCTGTTCCTGCCTATAACGCGAAGGCGACATCCCGGACCACCGTTTGAATTGACGGCTGAAATGGGCAATATCCTTATACCCGAGCATCACCGCGATATTTTGCACAGAGAGCTGCGGATTCCCTAACAGAACTTTGGCCTCGTGTAGCACCATTTGCGATAAAACGGTACGTGGGGACTGCCCGAATACTTGTTTGAACACACGATTGCAATGCGAAGTACTGATGCCCAGTTCAGCGGCGACATCATCAATTCCATAGTGGCTGTCGGATTCATGTCCCTGCTTGAATTGCTGGCTCATTAGCCCTTGCAGACGCGTACGAATCTGGTGCGCCAGTTCAATTCGCTCGTATCCATCCGTAAACGTCTGTGCCGCTTCCTGCGAAACGGTCTCCCATAGATGTCCGAATAGTTCAAATACCGCGGATTGCAGTTGCATACGCTTTACCATGGCACTCGCGGATTGATCGTGAGCAGAGGACATCAGTTTGTGCAGCACCGGTTCAATCTGCCGGGTAACCGGGCTATCTGCACTGAACAATACTTGTTGGATTCGAGCCAGGAGGGAGAGAAACAACTGATCATCGATGTCAAAATGCATACAGAAATAAGTGAAACCCTGCCCGTTGCGGCTTTGACTGGAATGTATACTTCCCGGAGGGATCAACAGCAGTTCGCCCGCGTTTTGTACATATAAAGTGCCGTTTATCGTCATATACTGCACACCCTCTGTTACATAATTGAGTTCATATTGAGGGTGCTCGTGCGCCGGATAGTCCCAGTCGGTTCCAACACTGCGCAGATGAATGGCGAACAGGTTCACAGTGGTTTGCACATCTGGGTAAAAAACTTCCTGCACACTTTCTCCCAGATCGGGAGGTAAATACGTGGAAGACATTCGAATTCCTCCTTATGTCCGTCGGGTTTATGCCATATGCAGAATGATTTACTTAAAATTTAAAAAGTGTAACCGCTTTATATTTTATCATACATCAGCTTGATTTGGGTAAATATCCGATTGATTTGTTCATGGTCTGGACGAGCGGTGCATGGTAGGATGGGGCTAATGAAAACGCGTGCATATCTTATTCCGAGAGGGGTTATGAAGGATGAGTTCATCCCAATCCATTTTTTACAACGCGCATCACTCGCCAATCGGTGCATTTGCCAGTTTCACGCTAGGTTACAAAGGGGCTAAAGGTGGACTGGGTCTTGAACTTGGCAAGCCAGCCGACCAGAACGTATATATTGGATTACAGGCTCGTGATGGAGAGCACTATCAGGCGTTGCCATTTTATGAAGCAAGTGAAGATGAGAGCAGCCGTTATGATGTAGAGAAGCTGGAGAACGGGAAGCAAGCTGATAGTGCAGGTATGCAGCCCCTGATCTCGGCGTTCCGGGACGAAGACATCACTCGGGAGTTTACCTCAGGCACAGATACGTGGAACGCAGGGGATCTGGAATTCCGTATCTATTCGCCTGTACGTCCGGTTCCACATCCAGAGAGTGCAGACCGTGAAGCGTTGATGGATGCCCTTGTGCCAGCCGTATTGGTAGAAATGACGATTGACAATAGTCAAGGCGATAAGACACGTAAAGGTTACTTCGGCTATCAAGGCAGTGATCCGTATTCTGCGATGCGTTTGATTGGCGGACCAGAAGGTGGCTCATTAACAGGGGTCGGTCAAGGTCGTTTGACGGCCATTGTGTCCAAAAATGAAGGTCTGTGGCCTGCACGCGGATTCACGCTGGAGAAAATTTTAGAGGAAAAACATCGGGACAATCTGGCATTTGGTTTAGGATCAACCGCTGTGTTGCTGATGGAAGTACCGGCAGGTGAGAAACGTACGTTCCAATTCGCAGTTTGTTTCTATCGCGGCGGCATTGTAACTACCGGAATGGATACAGCATATTGGTACACACGTTATTTTGCTGACATTCTGCAAGCGGGAGAGTATGCGCTGAATCGTTTTGATGCACTAACTGCATCTTGTGCCGAAGTGGATCGGCGTCTTGGAACAGCGGCGCTGAGCGAAGATCAGTCCTTTATGCTTGCCCATTCCATCCACAGCTACTATGCCAGTACGCAATTGCTCGATGCGGATGGGGAGCCGCTCTGGATTGTGAATGAAGGGGAATATCGGATGATGAACACGCTGGATCTGACCGCAGACCAGCTGTACTTCGAGCTTGCGCTTAACCCGTGGACTGTGCGTAATGAGCTGGAGTGGTTCGTGAAACGTTATAGCTATACGGATGAGGTTCGTTTTCCAGGGGAAGAAAAGTTATATCCAGGCGGTATCACATTCACCCATGATATTGGTATTGCCAATGTATTTTCTCGCCCAGGTCACTCGGCATATGAACTCGTCGGCATTGATGACTGCTTCTCGCAGATGAGCCATGAAGAACTGGTGAACTGGCTCTGCTGTGCAACGGTGTATATAGAGCAGACGAAGGATAAGGAGTTTATCAAAGAGATGTTGCCTGTAATTCAGGAATGTTTCCAGAGCATGCTCCACCGCGATCATCCCGAAGAAGATCAACGTAACGGCTTGATGGGGCTGGATAGCAGCCGGACACAAGGCGGGGCAGAGATTACAACCTATGATAGTCTGGACGTATCTCTTGGACAGTCACGGAACAACATCTATCTTGCTGGGAAGTGTTGGGCTGTCTATGTTGCGCTTGAGAAATGTTTTGCAACCGAGAAGCTCGCAGACCTGTCCCATCAGGCAGGAAAACAAGCCGATCGTTGCGCGGCAAGCATTGCTGCGCAATTGACAGATGGAGGTTACATCCCGGCAGTTATCGCGGAGAATAACGATTCACGAATCATTCCGGCCATCGAAGGCCTGGTATTCCCGTATTTTACGGGCTGTGAAACTGCACTGGACGTTAACGGCCGGTTCGGACCTTATATCAAGGCACTGCACACACATCTGAAAACGGTGCTTGTTCCTGGAACATGTCTGTTTGAAGATGGGGGCTGGAAGCTGTCTTCAACAAGTAACAACTCCTGGTTGAGTAAAATCTACCTGTCTCAATTTATCACCCGTGAAATTTTGGGAGTTGAGTGGGATGAGACAGGGAAAACGGCAGATGCTGCTCATGTGAACTGGCTACTTCATCCGGAGGAATCCTACTGGTGCTGGAGTGACCAGATCTTATCCGGCGTTGCAGTAGGCAGTAAATATTATCCACGTGGTGTAACTTCAATTCTGTGGCTGCTTGAAGGCAAAAATAATCGTCTTGCACAGATCTATGCAAGCAAGGAGGCTGTACAATGAGTCAAACTACCGTTCAATCTGGACTATCCGGCCCACAGTATGAAGCATGGTTAGGTTATCATGCAGCATTGCCAGGGGCAAATGGGGATGCAAAAACGGCAGCTCCTCTCTGGAGCCGGCTGATTGATGTACAGGAACAGCATCAAGTCATCGACACAGCACTTGCTGAGCTTACGCAAGGGCTTAGCATGTTATATGGAGAACAACCCGTTATTAGCCACTCTCAGACCCAGAGTACTGAAAGAGACGAACAACGTAAACCTTCCATCCGGTTGGGTACTTGGGCTGGCAACAGTCTGGTGACTGGTACTTTTACTGAGACGGAACGTGCTACTGTACAGGGTGAAGGTTTTATTATTCGTGAAGATGAATCTCTTCGTGAACTGGTTATTGGTTCAGAGACGCCGCAAGGTGTCCTGTATGCTGTCTTTCATTTGCTTCGGGAACTGACGCTGAAGCAAAGAGGGACGGATCAGGCAGATTCGACTGGCGGAGAGCAGCAGATTTTGATTACAGAGCAGCCCGTGAATCAACTACGCATGATTAATCAGTGGGATAATGTGGACGGCAGTATTGAGCGGGGATATGCCGGGCGTTCTATTTTTTACGAGAACGGTGAGTTTACTCAAGATTTAGGACGAATTCGAGACTATGCTCGATTACTCGCTTCAACGGGTATTAATGCGATATCGATTAATAATGTGAATGTGCATAAACAAGAGAGCTTGTTTCTAACAGAACGCTATCTGGGCGATGTTGCCAAGGTAGCCGCTGAATTCAGAGCATACGGTGTTCGTTTATTCCTTTGTGCCAATTATGCCAGTCCAATCGAAGTTGGTGGTCTACAGACGGCTGATCCTCTGGATCAACAGGTACGGGAGTGGTGGAATCTACAAACGGCGAAGGTATACGCTGCAATTCCGGATTTTGGCGGATATGTGATCAAGGCCGATTCTGAAAATCGTCCGGGGCCGTTCACGTATAACCGTGACCATGCGGATGGTGCAAATATGCTGGCTGAAGCCCTCCGACCATTCGGCGGACTTGTCATCTGGCGCTGCTTTGTATACGACTGCAAGCAGGACTGGCGGGATCGTTCCACAGATCGGGCACGCGCGGCGTACGATCATTTTAAACCGCTGGACGGGCGGTTTGCGGACAATGTCATTTTGCAGATCAAAAATGGACCTATGGATTTTCAGGTAAGGGAAGCGGTGTCTCCTTTATTCGGAGCAATGGAGAATACAAACCAAGTCATCGAATTCCAGATTACACAGGAATATACGGGGCAGCAGCGTCATCTGGCTTACCTTGTGCCTCAGTGGAAAGAAATTCTGGATTTTGACACATACGCCAAAGGTAAAGGCTCAGAGATCAAACATATCGCAGACGGTTCGCTCTATCAGCGTCCATACAGTGGATTTGCCGCTGTGTCTAATATCGGTGCTGATGCAAGTTGGACGGGACATCCGCTGGCCCAAGCCAATCTATATGGATACGGCAGACTCGGGTGGAATCCTGAACTTTCGGCAGAAACCATTGCAGATGAGTGGGTAAGGTTAACGTTTGGACATGATGAACAGGTTGTGGAGCGGATTACGGGCATGTTACTGTCTTCGCTGGATATCTATGAAAACTATACAGCCCCTCTTGGTGTAGGCTGGATGGTGAACCCGGATCACCATTATGGACCTAATGTAGACGGTTATGAGTATTCCAAATGGGGAACGTATCACTTTGCCGACTGTCATGGAATTGGGGTTGATCGGACAGTGAAGAGTGGTACAGGGTATACTTCCCAATATCATCCGGAAAATGCTGCTCGCTATGAATCATTGGAAACTTGTCCAGATGATTTACTTCTCTTTTTCCATCATGTTCCATATACACATGTGTTGCACTCTGGTAAGACAGTCATACAGCACATCTACGATACTCATTTCGAAGGTGTTGCACAGGCTGAAGCATTAGCCGAAACTTGGAGAGAGCTGGAGGGCAGGGTGGATCCGGACATCTTTAACAAGGTTGCAGCGTTGCAGGAGGAACAGGCGGAACATGCGAAGGAATGGCGGGATATGATTAACACGTATTTTTATCGCAAGAGCGGGATTCAGGATGAACAGGCAAGAACCATCTATTAATCGATTAGTCTTCATTAAATTTCATTGAACGCGAAGTTATAGCATTGGTTGGTTTAATTTGGGAAAATGATCCATGAGCGATCATCTAACAGATAACGATCATGTACGAAGTACGCAACGTTTTCTTTGAACCAAGAGACAGCACTGACAAGCACAAGGAGGAGAATGCGTATGAGTCAACTCGAACTACCTGAGATGATGAAGGCGGCTGTAATGACAGAGCCAGGACATATCCACATTGAGGAACAGCCTGTCCCTAGACCCTCAGCTAATGAAGTACTTGTAAAAGTGATGGCCGTAGGCGTTTGTGGATCAGATGTACACTATTTCGAGCATGGTCGCATTGGCAGGTTTATTGTGGAGAAACCGATTATTTTAGGTCATGAATGTGCAGGTGTTGTTGCGGCCGTAGGAACAGATGTCTCCCGGCTGAAAGCAGGAGATCGAGTTGCCATTGAACCTGGTGTGACATGCGGTCACTGTACAGCCTGTAAGGAAGGACGTTACAATCTGTGCCCGGAAGTCCAATTCCTGGCGACCCCTCCGGTCGACGGGGCATTTGTGCAGTACATGGTCATACGAGAAGATATGGTGTTCCCGATCCCGGATCATCTGACCTATGAGGAAGCAGCAATGAATGAACCCTTCTCCGTTGGTATTCATGCGGCACGCCGCAGTAAGCTGGCACCGGGTACTACTCTGGCCATCATGGGCATGGGACCCGTCGGACTGATGGCTGTTGCAGCTGCCCAATCCTTCGGAGTACAGACGATTATTGTAACGGATCTGGAAGAAGTTCGGCTTGAGGCCGCGCGCCGGATGGGAGCAACACACACCATCAATGTGCGTCATGAGGATGCCCTAGCTGTCATCCGGGAAATCACCGGGGGTATTGGGGTGGATACGGCATGGGAGACTGCTGGGAACCCCAAAGCGCTGCAATCCGCTCTCTACTCTCTGCGTAGGGGAGGCAAACTGGCTATTGTTGGATTGCCTGCGCAGGATGAGATTGCCATCAATGTGCCGTTTATTGCGGATAATGAAGTGGATATCTACGGTATATTCCGTTATGCCAACACATATCCTGCGGGGATCGCATTTTTGAGCTCGGGGCAGCATAATGTGATGTCTCTGATTACGGATCGATATACACTTGAAGAGACGCAGCAGGCTATGGAGCGGGCGCTTTACAATAAAAGTGGCAGTTTGAAAGTGATGGTTTATCCGAACGGTATGTAAAAGAAATTGGATGGAGTCCTGTACACAGATGTGTACGGGGCTTTTTTTCGGTAATATACAGAAAATTTTTATTTTCCGTATGAAAGGCATGGACAACCTGCCAGCACATGGTATAATTCATGTTGATTTTAATATATAAATGAAAACACACTATTATAGGTGTTCATAATTGAGCGAAAGGAACTGAAGGTTGTGAGAACACATGAATTTATGATTCACGCGGATTTTTATCGGGATGAGCTGTTGTCGGTATCTTCTCAAGCGTCACGTTTTGCGTCGGATATATTATTGTCTTATACGGAGTCTGATCATGAGCATCGTGTAGATGTGAAGAGCCTGCTCGGTATGGCACTGCTTCCGCTTCGAACCGGCAGTATTGTCCGATTACAGACCAGGGGAAGGGATGAATTGGAGGCGCTCGAGTACATGCTGCAAGTACTGGAAAAAGGGCCAGCTTAATGATGGATCAGATACCCAATCGCATGAATTATATTTTTTTTGTTTTTTCATCAAATCTTGCTGGTACTTCGCGCAAAAAAAGAGTATAATAAAATTTAGTTTGATTCTAGGGAGTACCCATATTAAAGGAGTGTAAATAGATTATGCCAAAAGTTGACATCCATCCTAAGACACAGCTCGTTATTTTTTACGATGCAAGTGCTGACTTCAAATTCGTTGCTTCTTCCACGAAGTTCTCGAACGAAACAATGGAATGGGAAGACGGTAACACTTACCCTGTTATCCGTGTAGATACTAGTTCTGCATCCCACCCGTTCTTCACTGGTAAACAAAGAAACGTGGACATCGGTGGACGCGTTGATAAGTTTAACCGTAAATACAACCTCAAAAACTAGTTTTCTTATAGATGAGGAGAAACCCCCGGAGATGATTCCGGGGGTTTTTTGCGTCTGAGCGTCCTTTTTAGAGGAGGAAGATCGACCAAATATTGCGCTTTCAACATAATCAGTTGTAAACTAGAGTACAGAGTTTGAACATAGTGGAGGAGGAAATAAAGATGAGCAGAATTACACATATGGTAACGTTCTCGCTTTATGTAGGCAAAGATACAACGGAAGCCGAGGTTTTTTTGAAAAAAAGTAAGGAAGCGCTTGCGGCTATTGCAGGTGTCGAACAATTTCAGGTACTGCGGCAAGTGAGTGCAAAGAACGAGTTTGATTATGGCTTTTCCATGGAATTTGCGGATCAGGCTGCGTATGATGCTTACAATGATCATCCCGTTCACCGCGAATATGTTGCAGAACGCTGGGAGAAGGAAGTCAGCCGTTTTCAGGAAATTGATCTTGTGCAACACAGTGGCGAATAATGATGTAAAAGTAGAGCTTGAGGCTTGGAAAGCATCATCATCACTCTTAAATGAATATGAAATGTACAGTACATGCACATGATCGAAAGCGTTTTCTGCTTGTGATAGAGCTCGAAAGGAGGCCATTTCGGCCATGCAATTGGATCTGGCAGGAAAAACGGCATTAGTCACGGGGGCAACCGGTCAATTGGGAAGAGTTATTGCTCGTACACTTGCTGCTTGCGGCGCAAATCTGGCTTTGCATTACATAAATAATGAGACGAAGGCCAAAGAACTACAGGACGAGATCGAAGCACTGGGTCGTCGGGTTGTTATTGTACAAGGTGACATCACCAAACAGGAAACTGCATTTCGGATCCGGGATGAAATCCAGAGCAAGCTGGGCGGAGTAGACATTGTCGTTGCAAATGCAGTCATTCAATACGAGTGGACGACGGTGCTGGAGCAAGCCCCTGAAGATTACTTGAGTCAGTTTGAATCTTGTGTCATGCAGAGTGTATATCTTGCGAAAGCTTTTATACCGTACATGCAGGACATGAGATCAGGCCGTTTTATCGGGATTAATACGGAATGTGCGATGCAGAACTTTGCCCATCAATCTGCCTATACTGCTGGTAAACGCGGCATGGATGGTGTGTATCGTGTGTTAGCCAAGGAAGTCGGCGAATATCAGATTACGGTCAACCAAGTTGCTCCAGGCTGGACGATCAGTGAACGGAATCGAAGCAGCGAACCTGGACATGATGCAGCATACGTCCGGACCGTACCCTTGAAACGCAGGGGAGAAGATCAGGAAATTGCGAATGCTGTTGCTTTCTTGGCGTCAGACTTATCCTCTTTTATTACTGGGGCATATATCCCTGTAAGCGGTGGCAACGTCATGCCTGCAATCTGAGTTGTGTTTTTAAATCAAATGAATGAGATACACTAGGAATTACAAGCTCTTTGGAGCAGATGCAATTTATAATTTGTACATTGATATTTAAGAATTATCCGTTTGCCTTCGAGGGCAGACGGATTTTTGTTTTATGAATCAGATGATAACGAGGGTGGTTTCCTTATACTTGGATTGACATATGATGCTGATTCGTTTTTCAAAAAATTGGGGTATAAGAATAGGTATATTCATGGGATGGAAACCTAATCAAAATAACGTAATAAAGGAGTGATCAAGCCTCATGAAAAAAACGATTGCAGACGTTCTAGTTGAAGCCTTGTTAAACGCGGGTATTCACCGGATATATGGCATTGTTGGAGATTCTTTGAATGCGGTCCTCGACTCCATCCGCAAGTCGGGAAAAATTGAATGGATTCATGTGCGTCATGAAGAAGTGGCGGCTTTTGCCGCGGGTGCAGATGCTCAAGTGAGTGGAAGCATCGCAGTATGCGCGGGCAGCAGTGGGCCAGGGAATATGCATCTGATTAACGGACTCTACGATTGTCACCGAAATCGTGTGCCGGTTCTGGCTATTGCTGCTCATATTCCGAGTGATGAGATTGGCAGTGAATATTTTCAGGCAACTCATCCGGAGTATTTGTTCCAGGAATGCAGTCATTATTGTGAAGTGATTACGACTGCCAAGCAGATGCCACGTTCAGTTACGATGGCTATGCAAACAGCGGTAGCGCGTTCTGGTGTGTCTGTCATTGTGCTTCCGGGAGACGTTGCTGGACTTGAGGCAGCTGATCTGCCCGTTCCCGAGCATGTGTACCATGCACCGCATCCGGTAGTACACCCTTCGGAGCCGGAACTTGCCAAGCTGGCAGAATATTTGAATGAAGACAAAAAAATTACTCTTTTGTGCGGAGCAGGCTGTGCAGGGGCGCGTGAACAGTTGCTGGAGCTGTGTGAGCGTTTAAAATCCCCTATGGTTATTGCCCTTCGAGGTAAAGAGTACCTGGAATATGAGAACCCCTACTCGGTGGGACTGACGGGATTAATCGGCTATTCTTCGGGATACCATGCCATGATGGATTGTGACGTGCTGCTCATGCTTGGTACGGATTTTCCTTATCGTCAGTTCTACCCGGAAGATGCAACGGTGTTGCAAGTGGATATTCAAACTTCACATCTCGGCCGGCGCACCAAACTGGATTATGGCGTATGCGGCGACATCAAGACGAGCATTGAAGCATTACTTCCATATCTGACAGCTGAGCATAGTGACAAGCATTTGCGTAAAAGTGTGAAGCGCTACACGAAAGTACGAGAAGAGTTGGACGAGCTGGCTGTAGGCAAACCAGGCAAAAAGCCAATTCATCCGCAGTACTTAACCAAAGTAATCAGTGATGCTGCCGCTGAAAATGCGATCTTTACCTGTGATGTGGGTACACCAACGGTGTGGGCGGCACGTTATCTTGAGATGAGCCGGAATCGAAGATTGCTGGGATCATTTAATCATGGAACGATGGCCAATGCGCTTCCACAGGCGATTGGGGCTCAGGTTGCTGATCCCGGACGACAGGTCATCTCCTTATCCGGAGACGGCGGTCTAGCGATGCTTATGGGGGATCTACTCACGTTAAAACAGCATAATCTTCCGGTTAACGTGGTAGTGTTTAATAACGGTGCCCTGAGTTTCGTAGAATTGGAGATGAAAGCGGCCGGATTCCTCGAATCGGGGACGGAGCTTGTGAATCCAAACTTTGCGATGGTAGCGCAGGCGATGGGCATTGAGGGCATACGTGTGGAAGATCCTGCGGAGCTTGAAGGAGCTATGGAGCGCGCCTTGCAACATAACGGCCCGGTTCTGATCGACGTTGTTGTGAATCGTCAGGAGTTATCTCTGCCACCGAAAATAAATATTAAACAGGCTGAAGGATTCACTCTATGGATGATGAAAGCCGTCCTCAACGGACGTGGCGATGAATTGATTGAGCTAGCAAAAACGAATTTGCTTCGATAGAGCAGCTGAAACAGGCGCCAGGCGTACGATTGAGGGATGGAGTAGATTCGGATCGTATAGTTCAGGTGAACATCGTATCAATCGTATGGATCAATATCATTTGGTTTGTCTTTAAGTGAATTGTTGTTTAGAATAGGTAAAGTCAGAAAGGCGTAATAGCCTTGCTGACTTACATAATTTATCCATAAGAAACCGGGGAATGAAGAGCTACAATCACAAATGGCACATAATTTGGAGGAGATCATCATGAGTCACGCAGGAAAAGTAGCCATCATTACGGGAGCAGGAAGTGGATTAGGTCAAGCGGCAGCGCTGAAATTGGCTGAGAAAGGTGCTTCTATCGTTGTTGTTGATCTGGTCGAAAAGACAGGTCTTGAGACGGTGAGACAGATTGAACAGCTGGGAAGCAAAGCTATTTTTGTTCAAGCCGATGTGAGTAAAGCCGCTGAGGTAGAGAATTATGTGAAGAAGACGGTCGAAGAGTTTGGCCGGATTG
Source organism: Paenibacillus sp. TSA_86.1 (assembly GCF_052691815.1). Classification (NCBI taxonomy): domain Bacteria; kingdom Bacillati; phylum Bacillota; class Bacilli; order Caryophanales; family Paenibacillaceae; genus Paenibacillus; species Paenibacillus sp. TSA_86.1. Next base: position 193,617 of record NZ_JBQZGE010000002.1, read on the forward strand.
ACATGTTCTTCAACAATGCGGGCATTGCCGGCCCAGGCATCAAATTAATTGAACATACAATCGAGCAATTTGATCAAATCATCGATATTAATTTGCGAAGTGTATTTTACGGATTAAAATATGTTATTACTGAAATGCTCAAAACGGGTGGCGGTTCCATTGTAAATACGGCTTCTACCGCTGGGATTGTAGGTGTTCCTGCAGTAGCTCCGTATGCAGCAACCAAACACGGTGTTGTTGGTTTGACACGTACAGCCGCGATTGAATATGGCAAGGAAAACATTCGCGTGAACGCGATTGCCCCGGGTACCATTGAGACACCGATGGTTGTTCAATTTGGCAAAGATAATCCGGAAGTTTTCGAGGCTACGGTAAATAGCATTCCATCCGGACGTTTGGGCAAGCCGGAAGAGATCGCCAATCTGGTTTCCTTCCTGCTTGGAGACGAAGCGCCGTACATTAACGGAGCTGTATATCCGATTGATGGCGCTGTTACTGCTCAGTAAGAAGGTAGATCCGTACATTTTAAAAAAATAGAGCATGAAAAAGAGGGACTATGTGGATAATCCGCACAGTCCTTCTTACTGCCTTACGACTAATCAGCTTAAGAGCTATTTTACTCCACCACACTTACCTCTAACAGTAGATGATGGTCAAAACGGACTCATTTTTCTACTTATCCAGTGCTTCAACATAATCCTTCGCTTCTTTTAAAGAGAGGCTGCGGGCTTCACGCAGCTTTTTTATCGCCTGAATTTTGTTTCCTCTGCGCACCATGGCAAGCAGTTCCTGATCTAACTCATTATTTAACTCACTCTGAGCAGTAGAGCTTGCACCTGCAACAGAAGAGAACGATGCAGAATCATTAGACAAAGATGAATGATTGAGAACGAAGCGATTCGCTTCGATGGATGTCCCGTTTCGAAGTTGCTCCACCTCTGTTTTTAATTCATCGACCTGACGTTGCAGTTTACTGAGCTTTGACCACAAAATCGGAATAATCAACAGAAACACGACAAATAAGAAATTGCTCATTTCAGCTGTACCGGAATTTCTTTGACTCCGCGAACGATCATACCCGGTCTCCATTCTAAGGTATCGACATCGTTTTGCAATTTCATGTTTGGAAAACGATTCAACAGTGTGCTTACGGCAATCTCGCCTTCAAGACGAGCGAGCGGCGCACCGAGACAGAGATGAATGCCCTTGCCAAAAGCGAGGTGAGCACTTTTCTCACGTGTAATATCAAACACATCCGGGTCTTTAAATTGCTCTTCATCCCGATTGGCTGAATCTAGTGCAACAACCACGAGTTCACCCTTAGCAATCTGCTGCCCGCGGAATTCGATATCCTCTGAAGCCCAGCGTGAGGTGCTGAATTCAACCGGGCCGTTATATCGCAGCATTTCTTCAATGGCTTGATGGATAAGCTCAGGCTGCTGAATTAACAAATGACGTTGTTCCGGATGCTCTAACAGGGCTAGAATACCGTTGCCAATAAGATTAACAGTAGTTTCATGTCCAGCAATAATAAGCAAAGAGACAACACTAAGTAATTCTCTTTCAGTTAACTGCTCACCGGATTCTTCGGCTATGACAAGCTGGCTGATCAGATCTTGTCCGGGTTCCTTGCGCACTTTGGCAAACCAGTCCGTCAGATAGTCCATAAATTCCTGTTTATGTTGCATTAAAAGTTCTGCGTTCTTGGCAGTAGATGCATCAATGAAGGTGTTGGACCACATGCGGAATTTGTCACGATCCTCCAGCGGAACTCCGAGAATTTCACTAATGACAATAATGGGCAGCGGGAAGGCAAAGTCATCAATGAGATTCATCGTTTCCTGTGAAGGCAAATTGTCCAGCAGATCATCCGCAATGTTCTGGATATGGTTTCTCATATCTTCGACAAGTTTTGGTGTGAAAGCCTTTTGTACCAAGCCCCGCAAACGACGGTGATCGGGTGGATCGGAGAATAGCATGTTACTGGAAAATATACTCTGACCGTCTGACCCATAGCGCTTAACCATATCTTTGCTAAAACGGGAATCTTTCAAAATCTGAACAGCGTCCTCATACCGGGTAATCATCCAGCCAAACTCTCCTTGGGGAAACATGACTTTAAAGAGTGGGGTGTCTTTTCTTAATTTCTCATATACCGGATAAGGGTTCTGCGTAAATGATGCTGTGAAAAAATCAGTGCTTGATATCTCATTGGATTTGTTAGATTCATTCGAATTCAAATGTGTAATCTCCTCTCCTGTGGCTGTAAGATATGTCGCTTTCTATATATTCCATAAGTGAAGGTTCAAAACCTTGTTTCGCGATAATAAAAATGCGAGTGATGCAGGAATATAGCGGGAGACTCAAGAAGACAAGAGAGTAAGTAAAGAATGCGTTTGCAAAATAAAAAAACGAGGTGAACGAAGGAATGTTATATAGGCAGTTGCCTTTGCATTATCATCAGATTCCCGCGAGTCCTATTGTTCTGGGGTGTATGCGCTTTGGTGGAGATTGGGACGGACAACCCATTACAGAAGATTTGGTGGTCGAAGGGCGTCAAGCGGTAGAGTCCGCACTGGAGATCGGGATTACTCATTATGATCTTGCAGATATCTATACACGTGGTAAAGCGGAGCATGTATTTGGTCGGATACTATCTGATAGGCATGATCTTCGTGAACAGATCATTATTCAATCGAAATGCGGAATTCGGCTGGTAGGCGATGATGAAGGACCGCAGCGCTATGATACATCAGGCGCACATATTATAGAGAGTGTTGACGGCATTTTATCCAGGCTCGGCACGGATTACCTGGATATTCTGCTACTGCATCGTCCTGACCCGCTCGCCCACCCGCAGGAGATCGGAGAAGCGCTGGCTAAACTTCATCAGGCAGGAAAAGTAAGGCATTTCGGCGTGTCCAACATGGGTTCTGAACAGATCCGCTTGCTCCAGATGTACAGCCCTTTGCCATTGATTGTGAATCAGCTGGAGATGAGCCTTGATAAGATTGGTTTTGTAGAAGCTGGTGTGACTGTTAACCGTGTACAGGCAAAAGATAATGTTTTCCCATACGGTACGATGGAATTCTGCCAGGCAGAGCATATACAGCTGCAAGCCTGGGGCCCTCTCGCACAAGGCAGATTTACAGGAAGGATCATCGACGGGCAGCGGTCTGAGATCGAAGCAACGGCTGAACTGGTGGGTCGGATTGCCGAAGAGCGTGGTGTCACAAGAGAAGCCATTGTACTCGCTTGGCTAATGAAACATCCGGCCGGGATCCAGCCAGTCATCGGTTCGATCCGTCCGGAGCGGATTCTCGCTTGCCGCGACGCGGCTCAGGTTGAACTGACGCGATATGAATGGTACGCGTTGTATTCTTCTTCCTGCGGACGCAGAATGTAAGGGGCGATATAGCCATGCTCTAAGTTTAACGTGTAATCATGTTATGACCCGCCGTCAAAATAAGAACGAAAGAAATAACGGATGAAGCGCAGGTCACGAAGACCTGTGCTTTTTACAATTTTACTTTATGAGATGTGATTAAAGTCTATGTTTGAATGTTTATAAGATTGTAGTGCCTTTTCTATGCAGTTTGCTAGTTTGAAAAGATACTTAGATACATATGTCTAACTAATATTATGGGTGCAGAGTGAGCGCTTCATTCTATCATCAGACCGGGAGAGAATGTTCATACTTGTACGGGGATATAAGACCTTGGACTTACAGATGAATGCAGGTAAGAAGGACGTTTCAACCATTTTTGCGCGATTTAAGGCTGAGTGCGCCAAGGCTATGATAAAATGAAAATAAATAGGAACATACGATCTGTTTGATATGAGAGGAGACATCTTGATAATGGAGATGCTTAAACCGCCAGCTGAGACGTTATATGAGACGGAATTACGGGCATTACAGCAGGAGGATCAGGGTCATCGTCCGCCTAACTGGTTATTGTCGCCAGCGCATGTGCGGGATTTTATTATTGGCCGAGATCAACCAGCCATGCTGGATGGAGAACAAATTAATATCACTCGTAAATTCTACGGAAATGATGTATTAATCGAACGTGCAGTTGTTACACTTGCGGGGAATCGTGGATTGATGCTGGTTGGTGAACCAGGTACAGCCAAAACAATGCTTAGTGAGCTGCTTACGGCTGCTATCTCGGGAACGAGTCTGAATACGATACAGGGTACGGCTGGAACAACGGAAGATATGATCAAGTATTCCTGGAATTATGCGATGCTTTTGGACAAAGGACCTTCGGAGGCGGCTCTCGTTCCTTCCCCGTTATACAATGGCATGAAAAAGGGCATTCTCACCCGTTTTGAGGAAATTACACGTTGTCCGGCCGAAGCACAGGACAGCCTGATCAGTATTCTAAGCGATAAAGTCATGAGTATTCCGGAGCTTGACGGAGGTGTGCTTTTTGCCAAACCTGGATTCAATGTCATCGCTACCGCTAACATTCGGGATAAAGGTGTGAACGAGATGAGCGGTGCGCTCAAGCGGCGTTTTAATTTTGAGACGATCAAGCCGATTCAGAATGTCAAAATGGAAGCCAAAATCATTGAATCTCAGGCGAGAAACCTGTTATTACATAGTGGAATTGATACCGAAATTCAAACCGACGTGGTGGAGCTGCTGGCGACTACGTTTATGGAACTGCGGACAGGCATGTCGCGAGAAGGTTATAAGCTGGATACGCCTCAAGCGTCCATGAGTACTGCAGAAGCGGTGTCCGTGTACGTGCAAAGCGCGATGACCTCCTATTATTACGAAGGAAAATCCATTGCGCTGGATCGGTTGGTGCAAAATATGCTGGGAACGATTGCTAAGGAAAATGATAAGGATTTAAATATTCTCAAGAACTACTTTTCCAAAATTGTCAAAGCTCGCTCTGCGGAAGAGGAGATTTGGAAGAATTATTATGAGGAAAGAAAATGGATCGGTTAGGCCAGGTACAGTCTGCTGACCCTGCCGGTTTATCGGATGTTACCGATTTGAATCAGCTGCAATCCATATTTGATACAAGTGTATTTAATTTGAATAACAGAACGGTTTATTTTCCAATTCGGCATCACAGTCCTGCCTGTGCGCATCATCTGCTGCGTGTAATCGGAGAGTACAGGCCCGATATGATTCTAATTGAAGGACCGGAAAGCGGCAACCCGCTCATTTCCGTTCTCACGGATGAAGCGACCCTTCCTCCAGTCAGTCTGTATTATACCTGTGAAGATGAATACGGAAGAGAAGCCTGTTATTATCCGATGCTTCGGTATTCACCTGAATACGTTGCGCTAAAGGAAGCTCATCGGCTTGGCATTCCGGCACAGTTCATTGATTTGGATTATCGGCATGTATCGGGACGTACTGGCAACCCTCCGCAAACAGAGCAGAAAGAGATATCCATTCAGGACGAAACGCTGCTTGCCGGATCAGACTTCATTAACCGATTGTGCGAGAAAACAAACTGCCGCAGCTTTGATGAATTGTGGGAAAAGGTATTTGAGATCGGTGGTCTGGAGAAGGAGACCTCTGTCTTTGTTCAGGATGTTTTCACCTACTGTACACTATCCAGAATGTGTTACACCCCTGAGCGGCTGATTGCAAATGGTGACCTGCTACGTGAAGCGCATATGGTGAAACGAATTAAGGAAGCAGAAAAGCAGTATCAACGTGTGCTTGTTATTACCGGAGGTTTTCACACGTATGGTTTAGTGAATTCAATTCATCAGGAAGTGGAGCAACAGGGTGAGACAATACAGCAGGCTACAACAGATGCAGGGAACTTTCAACAACAGATGTATCCCATGGTATACACGTTTGCCGAGGCTGATCGTCTGAATGGTTATGCCAGCGGCATGCCTTATGTGTACTTTTATGATCAAATCTGGGGTCAGATTCTTCGTTCTCCAAGTTCTCCTTACCGTGTAACCACGCTAAATGTGTTATCGAGACTGATGCGGAAGCTGAGGGAAAGAGAAGAACATGTATCTACTAGTGATGCGATCGAGGCTTACAGTATGATACAGGGTCTGGCAGAGCTAAGAGGCAAGCGAGAAGGCGGAGTTTATGAGCTTATGGACGCGGCACTTTCTTCATTTATCAAAGGAGAACTTACGCTGGCCACGGATAAGCCGTTGCAGGAACTGCAGCTTCTATTAACCGGGGATGCCATCGGAAGTGTTGCGCCTAATGCTTTTCATATCCCGATCGTGGAGGATTTCAAAACTCGTTGTACGGACCATAAACTCCAGATCCGAACGACTGGACAGCACAAAAAAGTGCTTGATTTATATGCTAAACCAGAACATCGTTTGATCAGCCAGTTGTTTCAATGTATCTCTTATCTGGTTCCCGAGTTTGCGAAGCGTCAAGCAGGTCCGGACTGGATCGCACAGCGTGATATGAACCTGGTTCGTGAAACTTGGGAATACATGTATTCCTCACGGATTGAAGCGCGGCTCATTGAAAATTCTCTGTATGGCGGTACGCTTGCTGGTGCAGCTACTCGTAAAATGGAGGAGCAGATGCAAGACATCCCGGATCATCACAGCGGAGAGCTTGCAAGGCTGATGCTTCAAGCACTGCTGATGGGTCTTCAGGAGACAGCCATGCATCTGTATGCCAAGGTTCGGGCTGCCCTGCGGACAGATGGACACTTCCTTTCTTTGTGCAACAGCTTAACCATCTTGAATCGGATTTATCAGCACCGCAGGTTGCTGGGACTATCGGATGATGCTCACTTGTCTGATCTCGTATCGGAAGCCTACAGTAACGCGGTGGACAAGCTGCAGCAGCTTTCCAGAACGAACGCCGATGAGCATGAAGGCATTATTCAGGGGTTGAAGTTACTTGCGATGCTGGCGGAGTCATCAGAGGAGCAATTCCAGGATACGGTGTTTCGGATCCATCTGAATGAACTTTTGTCGGATCCGAAGCTTCCTGCTCAGCTTGAGGGGGTCTGTATCGCCATTGCATCCGGATTGGGTGACCGATCCCGAGAGGAAATTGTGGAGCGTGCGAGGGGGTATATTCGTGGAACACCGGAACAGACCCGTCAAACGGCATTATTTTTACAGGGTGTGTTTACGGTAGCGCGGGATGCATTTTTATATGAAGATCAATTGTTGTCGGAGCTAAATGGGCTAATTGAGCAGTTATCCTATGACGATTTTATTGCGATGATTCCAGAACTACGTCTGGCTTTCACTTACTTTACGCCGATGGAAACGAATCTAATTGCTGAACGTGTCGCAAATCTGCATCAGATGATGCCGGATGAGATGACGACCCCTGTGCTGGATGAACAGATGCTCGTTCAATACAGAACGCGGGATGAGGCGCTTCGGAAGGAGTTTGCAGCATGGAAGTTAATATGAACGAAGCACCTCATGGACAAGACGAACCGTTGACGGAGAATCCTGCCACGCAAGAACGAAGTGCTGTCGAAACTTTGAACCGTTGGCGCCTGATTCTTGGTGAATCTGCTGAGGTGGGTCTATGTGAATCAGATCAATATTCAACGGGCGAATTTCAGTATGTGGAACTGGACGAGATTTTAGGGTACTTGTATAACCGGGAATACGGGGAAGAGCAAGGTTACCGTAAAGAAGGCGGACGTGGTTCATCAGAGCTTAGCGTTCCGAATTGGTTACACAAGGTCAGAGATCTTTTTCCCAAATCGACGGTTGAAATTTTGGAGAAGCAGGCATTGGATCGTTATGGACTGACGGAACTGTTAACAGATAAAAAGCTGCTGGAGTCTCTTGAACCTAATATGAACCTACTCAAAAACATCATGCAGTTCAAGGGACGTATGAAAGGCGAAGTACTGCGGAGTGCCAAAGATATTGTGCGGACAGTCGTTGACGATCTACGGAGGAAGCTGGAATCCCATACTCGTGCCAGTATTATGGGGAAACGAAGTAAATATGCCTCCAGTTCAGTGCGTTCATTGCGTAATCTGAATTTCAAACGCACGATTGCCCGCAATCTAAAAAATTATGATAAACATAAACGAAGGTTTGTGATTGATCGTCTTTATTTTGATGGGAATATACAGCAGCACAATAAGTGGAACATCATTATCGGAGTAGATGAAAGCGGAAGTATGATGGATTCGGTAATTTACAGTTCGGTCATGGCGAGTATTTTCTATCGTTTGAATGCGTTACGCACGAAACTGTTCATTTTTGATACCAAGGTTGTGGATTTAAGTGACCGGCTTGAGGACCCCGTGGACGTGCTGATGAATGTGCAACTCGGCGGAGGAACTCATATTGCCAAAGCACTACGTTACGGCGAGACGCTAATCGAGAATCCCGGTAAAACGATATATATACTGGTCAGTGATCTGGAGGAAGGATTTCCGATCAATCAGATGTATCAAGCGTGCAAGGATATTATCGATGCAGGATGCAAGTTGCTTGTGCTCACGGCACTCGATTTCAACGGAGAATCGGTATATAACAAACATGCCGCGCAGACGCTGGCCAATATGGGAGCACATGTCGCAGCTATAACACCTAACGAGCTTGCCGAATGGATTGGAGACATTATTACTTAAACCAACTTAATGGAGGAATATATGATGCTTACCGCAGACCGTGCAGTAGAGAGTTTAGTAGAAAAGTTCGCTTCAATCTGTTCAGATGATTACTCACTCACGACCGATCGCAGTTCCGAAATTATTGATTATGTTATGGGTGCGACAGAAAAATTTCCTGATATGATGGGCAAGACGAGCCATTACGTCTATCGAACTGTAGAGGCACTATCCAAGCTCGGCAAGAAAGACGACGGAGATATTTTTTTCCGTGCCGGAGCAATTGCTATGCATCTGGAGTCGAATTATTTCCGCAGAAGCCCTTGGGGGGTTAACGCATTTACGGCTTGTCTCGGTGAGGATTCGGAGGCTTACGGATTAAATGCAAAAAGCAAGAGTCCAGACCGGATGGGCGCCTTGTTATCCCGTTTGAAGAAAATGAAGCAATATGCTGGCGAAGAAGAAATTCTCACGGAGCTTAAGCGACGCGTGAAGCGAGCCCAATGGTTGTTTGATTCCAAAAAGGCAGACAGTCAGGGCAATTTCAGAGATGTGGTTGATGCCATGATTCTTGTTCAATTGTGTCTGCAACCGGATTGTGAGTTTACCAATAAGGACGAGATCAAAGAAATCAGTGCATCCCTGCCCGAGCTGTTCCAATATGTTATGGCGAATGATGCGGCAAAGCTCCACACAGAGTTGTATTCGTTGATCGAACCGTTAGTTGCAGGCAGTGTTCAAGGTAAACAAAACAGTTCCACCCAGTTGCTTGAAGAGGGATTCTTAAAGCAAAAACGCAGTGAACTGATTGCGAAGCACTACCCGGAAATCACATTCTCCCCGAAACATCATGTTTCACATGCCGATTTTCATCAGACCATGGTGTTGCTTAGCAGTGCGGTGTTATATCTGACGAATATTTATGGAGGGAAGCAGCGGTTTTTGGATAACACCAGTGAGGTTGGCAAAGTACTTCTTGAAGTCATTCATCACTTACATGAGATATATCCGATGGAGGTTCGTAAGTATTTACTTAGTATGAATCCTCGTTCAAGAAGCGAAGATGATCTACTGGCTGGTCTGATCCCGCTGAACGAGCCCTATCAATTAATTGAATTAATGCAGATCGAGTTGAACTCATACCGCGTGTCATGGATTATAATCAAGGCGGCCATTGCCAATCAACCTGAACACTCCAAACGAGCATATGAGATTGTCAGGGCGCCATTCCTGAAGTTATGTCTTCATAAAATGATGTTGGATCAGGGAATCACTTTACATCATCCGGAAACTACAATCGAAGAGGCTGTATTTCGTGTACTGCGTCAACCTTTAGAGGGTGGACGGCAAGGGCTTGCCATTGCCAGATATTTGAGTGGTGAGAACACACTAGAAGAATATTGGGCAGACAAGGACAGCCGCGGGTTGTTTAATCATGTCAATCGGGATCGTAAACGGATTAACAATCTTATTAGCATCAGTTTTCTGCCGCTTGATTCGGAACCGATGCACCGCTTTGCGATCTTGCTAACCCATCCGGAATGGACGCTCGATATTGTATCAGATATGTATCACTCTTACGCATTTAGCGGTGAGCAAATATTGAATGCATACGGTGACGATCCTCAAGTTAAACGCGAACAGTTGCTAACAAGTCTAATATCGTTGAATGGTATGACGGATTATACGTATCAATCGATGCCGCAGGATGAGTATCGCCGTATTTTGCAGCAAAACCTGGAGTATGCATTGAAGCAGTACAAAAAACTGCCAACGGACACACGTATATTAACGCTGGAGGTTGCATTCGAGCAGAGAGCTACCCTGCCTAAGAAACAGTTGGTGACAGCTATTCAAGCAGGTTTGCAAGACGCTTCCAAACGGGCGAACAGTATTGCTTTGGCCGAATTCAACCGGGTTCCGGATCAAGAACTGTATACGATGATTTATCGTGCCGAGAAAAAGGCAGCAATTAAAGAAATGGCGTTAACAGCGATCCGGAGTCTGGATAACAGTAAGGAATTATATACAGAGCTTTTGCAAAACGAGAAGGCAGCGGATTGGAAAAATCTGATTCAGATTTTGCTCGATACAGCTGAGCTAAGTCCTGAATATGCACACGCAGCGCTTGCTGATCTGGCCGATGCCAAAAAGATGTCCCGTATCAGCTGGTTACCTCTCAAGGAACTGCCAGCTTTAATCCGTTCAGCGGACGGTCAGCCTCTGGATGATCGGATCAAACAGTATGTACTGTTGCAATCTATTGATCACGGGTCTGGGCCGAATGAACGGTTAAATGAACTCAGAGAATATGTGAGTGAGGCTTCGTTGATCCGCTTGTCAAAAGAACTACTGCAGATATGGATTCATGAAGGTGCACCTGCGAAGGAAAAATGGGTAATGTATGTCTCCGCACTCTTCGGTGATATTCAGATTGTTCATATTTTGACTCCGCAGATTAAAGAATGGACAGAGAACAGCCGTGGTGCTATTGCAGCAGAGGCAGTGAAGGTACTGGCGTATCTGAAAGAGCCTTCCGCACTCATGGCGATCGATAAGATTAAACGTAGTGTGAAGAACCGCCAGGTTAAAGGGGCAGCGGAAGAAGCATTACAGCTTGCTGCTGAGAACATGGGATTGACTGCGGAACAGCTTGAAGACCGTCTTGTCACGTCCCTTGGTTTTGATGAAAATGGTACTTTGCAGCTAAGTTATGGGGAACGCTCCTTCCAAGTGAAAGTCAATGCCGACCTGCAGGTTGTCGTCATGAATGAGGAGACAGGTAAATCAGTCAAAAGTTTGCCTGCTCCGGCACAAAAGGATGACCCTGAGCTTGCGGCACAATCCAAGGCACGTTTCACCCAATTGAAGAAGGATCTTAAAACGATGGTTACGATCCAGACACAGCGTTTGGAAGAATCGTTGTCGAAGCAACGTCTCTGGACGGCTGATGAATGGACATCCCTGTTTGTGGACAATGTGATCATGCAGAAGTTCGCTGTTGGATTAATCTGGGGAATCTATGAAGATGGTGAGTTGGTCAGCACATTCAGGTATATGGAGGACGGTACATTTAATACGGTGGATGAGGATGAAACGGATTTGCCATCAGGGGCTCAGGTAGGGCTGGTGCATCCGCTTGAACTGGATCAGGAAATTTTGGAGGGATGGACCACTCAGCTTGAGGATTATGAGGTCAAACAGCCGTTTGAGCAGCTGAAACGTCAAGTCCACTTGATTGAGGACGAAGATCAGGTCAAGACCGAATTTGAACGTCTTCCGGAAGAGGAGTTCTCACCAACCGCTCTCCCGAAAGCTCTGGAGAAATATGGATGGATTAAAGGCCCTGCACAAGACGGCGGCTGGTTCAATGAGTTTTATAAAGAGTACGGAGACATTGTTGCTGAACTTCGATTCAGCGGTACAAGTATCACTTATTATGAAGGGATGGATGATGTTACGCTGGAATCATTACATTTCTTCAAACCTAACGGCAAGAGACAGCACTATTATTACGCAGATAACAAATCAATTCCTTTGGGCAAGATTCCAGGCCGGGTATTCAGTGAAACGATCTATGATATTTTGAGAGCAACGGGGCGCTGATTTCGTGGGTATGAACGAGTTCAATGAATTTAAGCAGAAATTCAGGCATTTTTCGAAGCTGTGCACAGAGGATTATCTCATTCGTTATGCGAATAAAGGATTATTTAAGAGGGCGCTTAAAGAGCTGGATCAAGGTGTGTCTGTGCAGTACACGTGGCATGCAGCATCGGTCGGTTGTCAGCTAAGTGAGGGTACGGAATGTACCCTCCATGCTACGCTGGATGAGTGGCAGTGTTCTTGCCCATCGGAGAATATCTGCAAGCATGTGTTAATCGCGATTTTGTATGATCAGCGGCAGCAAACGGTAGGACATGATGCTGCGTCAGAGCCATCGCCAGTTATGCATGATCAACCTGAGGATTCCAAAGTGGATGAGCTTTCTGAGAAGGAGAAGGGCTTTGAAAAGGATGAACTTCTTCTCGTTAAGGAGTCAGCCAGTCATGGTTACGAATGGCCCACTCAATCATCGGAAGAGAATGCTCGTTTTCGCTGGATGCTTGGAGCCGATCTTGCGCCAATGCTCAAATCATATACTTCAACGATGGTTGAAGAAATTGTTTTTCGTTTGCGTTACCCGGAAGACATTCAGATCACGGAGGATACGCTTCTTACCATACATCTGAAAAGTCAGGATATTGAGGTTTCTTTTACAGAAGAGCCTAATCTGACCAAAGCTTTATGCAAATTAAAGCAGACTGCCGGAAAAATGGCCAAACTTGAAGCATTGTTGCGATATCGCATCATTCATGGACTGGATGATACGGAGGCTTTGAGTGTTCGCGCATACGAGCCCAAGTTTTCCCTTCAAACGGTTCGTGAGTGCCGCGAAATGTTGGCAGGCATCCTTAGAACAGGACTCGCAAGGTTGCCCCAGTCCTATATGGCACAGCTCGAGACACTGGCCATTGCTGCACATAGCAGTAACCTTCCAGATGTTGAACGCAATTTGCGCGGGATAGAGGGAGAGCTTCAGCTTTTTTTCAAACGTCATGTGCGATTCTCTATGCAGACGATGTTGGATCGCATAAGTAAGCTTTATCTCGCCTTAGAGGTGCTTGTACAAAGTGAGATAACCATCAAGCAACAGAGTCAGCTTGTTGGCAGCTTTCGAAGCAAATATTTTACGGTGCCTTCACTTCATCTCTATGGCCTGGGTGCATACTCTTGGGAGACACGTTCCGGATTCCGCGGAATAACGTATTATTTCTATTGCTTTGATGATGGTCAGATATATACGTACAGTGATGTACGTGCGGTTTATTACGAAGATCAACAATTCTCGTTTGCTGAGCATTATGCAGCCTATACGCCTTGGTTACCCAATCTGACATTTAGTCAGTTTACGGGAGAGGAAGTGCAGTTCCAGTCTGTTAAAGTGAATGAAGAACGACGGATATCGTCAGGCGATGGAGCGAAGCTAAGTATTTTGCCACGAACGAATGTGACTGAGCTGGACTTTGGGTCGTATCTCATGGACATCTCGTCTGCACTGCAACAGCAGCCTGATTCTATCCAATTATTCGCAGAACCGAAAGAGCGGCTGGCCATAATTGAAGTGGCTCGGATTGCAGAGCATACGTTCAATAAACAGACGCAAGATCTGATCCTTACCGTAGAAAATACGGAGGGGGAGCGATTGCCACTCACCCTTCCTTACTCATCTGATTGGCAGTCCATGATTAACAGACTGGAGTCGGGATTTGGTTCTCAGAAGCTTGAACATTTCTATGCATTTGTACGCTTTGAGGGGAAAAGGTGCAGCCCGATCAGTTTCCTGAAGGGCCAGACGCTGCTTAGTTTAAAGCTGGACTCCGGTAGCGGAAGGATGGGTCGTTTTGGAAGAAAATAATGAATGCATACAGCAGTTATCTGACTGGGCCGAGGAAATGCTCCTTCGAGGGTTATCTCAATTTACCATTCGAGATATTCAGCTGCTGGAACAGCTAGCTACGGATGTGCAACGAATGCAAATGCATTTCCTGCACGAATTGATTCATGGTGTTTTGGAAGCAGGACGCCGGGTTGCTCTTGGCGAAGGGCATGAAGAACAGCTACTGGATCAGTACTGCCGCTTGGCCCAGTATGTGCAGGTCAGTGTGCAAACACAAGCTTGATCTCTCTTTCTGGGCTCTAACATTGTAAAAAAATTAATAATACAAAAAATGCAGAGGCTTAGCCACCTGCATTTTTTTGTTGTTGTCATGTAAGTAAAATTGTTTGGATAAACGAATATAAGTATGAAGCTAACATGAAGGCATCAAAAATGAAGACATCAAAACATTTTCGTGTCATATCCCGAGTAATGATGCATACCATTAGGCGAATGCGGTCATAAGGGAGGAAGCGAAGATGTCGATGAGTGAACCGCTATTACTGCAAATTGTGAATCAACATATTCCGGCGGGGGCAACGGTCATTACGATTGATAAACCCAATCTACATCCGGCTGTGTATGCAGCTGATCTTACAGGCGATGGAATGCCTGAGATTGCAGCTGTTTACCAACTGAATAGTGAGCTGTATCTGCTTATATTAAAGTTTGTTCAAGGACATTGGATCAAGATGGCTCTGACAAAAGGGCTTGGATATGGCGTTACGCTGCTCACGGCAGCACCTGTAACTTCAACGGCAAGAAATAATCTGATTGTAGGCTGGCAGATTGGTTCGATTTGGTCAAAGCTTGCTGTATATGAATGGACCGAATCTGGTCTGAAGGATATTGCTCCTGACGATTTATATTATAGCTATGCTGAGATTATGGATATGTCTGGTGCGCATGGGCGAGATGGCAAGGTTGAGATCGCACTGTGGATTCACGATACCGGGGAAGCTTATCGGGTAGATATTATTCGGTGGCAGCAGGGTCAATGGGTTCCAGCAACGGATGTGTACCCTGCCTATTATCCTAAAGTAGTGCAATATTACGAACAGTTAACACAGCATTATCCCGACTATGTATTCTATTGGTATTACCTTGCGGATGCTCAATTTCATGCAGGGCTATATCCTGCAGCACTGACTTCAGTTCAGAAGGCGCTAAGCTTTCCGGAAGCATATCCTTCAAGAGAGAACTTGCTTGAACTGGAGAAAAAAATTAAACAGGCGCTGGCTGCCCGTTCTTCTACCAGAGTTACGACATGGTTATATCCTGTCTCTGTTCGAACAACGAGCGGGACTCGCTGGGGTTATATGGATGCACAGGGACATGTTCGTCTGGAGCCGGTTCTGGAGGAAGCACAGGCGTTTCAGCCGAATGGATTGGCAGTTGTCGTGAAGAACGGCCGTGCGGGTGTCATTAATCTTCAAGGACAGTATGTGGTTCAACCAGTGTACGATTCTATCAATTCTTTTTCTGAAGAGCGCGCTATGGCTATTGATTCTCAAGGCTTTAAAATGATCAATGAGCGGGGCACTGTTCTGACCAAACGGGCTTACCCGTTTATCTCAGATATGCATGAAGGCAGAGCGCTGTTTTACGATAATAACCCAAATCAGGCGGATGGCTCATCAAGTCTATATGGTTACCTGGATGCTTCGGGAAATGAAGTGATTCGATCACAGTTTACATCAGCAAATGATTTTCAGCATGGCAAAGCTGTTGTACAGATTAAAGATCAGGAATATGCACTTATCGATCGGAACGGAAATAGGCTTGCGACTTATCCATATGCCTATATAGGGCCGCTAGGAGATGGATTGCTTGCTTTTCAAAAAGAATCCTCGGGCAAATACGGATACATCGATGAACGGGGGAATATTCGTATTCAGCCCAAGTTTTCTTCAGCATTTCCTTTTAGCGGTGGGCAGGCGATTGTTAATACAGCAGAGGATTACAAATCCAGCTATGGTGTTATTAATACGCAGGGTTCATTTGTGATTCAACCTGCCTATAACGACATACGGGAGCTTGGAGAGCACAGGTACGCACTTGGAAAAGCCATTAATCCGGAGGAGCCTTATATTGGCTCGATGTATGCGATCTCTGAGGTGAACGGCAGGATACTAACAGACTTTATTTATCGGAATGTGGAAAATTACAAACAGGGTCTCGCTTCGGCATCGGATGGAAATCAGACTTATTTGCTGGATTTGAGCGGCAGACCAGCTCCAGGATATCCTCGTGTGACAGGGGCAGGATCCATGGAAGTTGTGGCACCGAATCTCATTAAGGTGTTTGTGGATCAACGTTTATCCTATGTGAACCGAGCTGGACAGGTCATATGGCAGCAAAATATAATCGTACTTCTACATCCGCCTTATCGGGTGCGTGAGGAGAAGTATAAACCTAACCGAGATTACCTCGTCTATTATCCGCAGGTTGAAGGATTGACTAATCAAGCAGAGCAGGATAAGTTAAATGCTAGGCTGAAGCAGCTTTCTCAAGTCAAACCTGTTCCTTCAGATCAGCAACTGGATTATACGTATACCGGTGATTTTGATATCACGTTCTACCAGCAGCAACTGCTTCAACTGCAATTGACTGGTTATAACTATCCCGCTGGCGCTGCGCATGGTATGCCAACGATGGTATATGCGATTATTAATCTATCGGACGGCCAGTTATATGAGCTGAAGGATCTGTTTAAACCAAACAGTGACTATGTGAAGGTGTTAAGTCAGATTGTAGGGGATCAGATCAAAAATGATCCGCAATATTCTTATGTTTTTCCAGATACGTACACTGGAATAAGCGCGAATCAGCCTTTTTTTGTGACAGCGGATGCACTGCATCTTTATTTTAATCCCTATGATATCGCGCCATATGCTGCGGGATTTCCGACATTTACGATTCCGTTTCGTCAGATCATGAGCATCATTAACACGGAAGGGTCTTTCTGGAAAGCATTTCATTAGATTATTGAATGAGTAGGGGGATATACATTTTTGAAGCCATATGAGGCCATATGGCTTTTTTTATTTATTTTATTTTTTAAATTTTATAAGGTGTCCTATGTAAAAATGTAAGTCCAACATGTTAATTTAAATAAAATGTTCATAAATTCACAAAGTGATATGGAAGAGGTTTAGGAGATTAAAATGAATAATATGAACCAAATGGTATATATTTCATGTATAATATAAATATCCATGCATCAAGGTATGACAAAATAGTTTGGAGGAAATCATTTTGTATAAGGCAGGTTTTTGGATTAGATTAGGAGCAAGTTTTGTAGATGGTCTTATTATTGGGATCCCATTAGTTATCATCGCAGGTGCAATTACCGGGAACTATGATACAGATGAGCCGATAGCCAAAATATTGAGTGCGTTATATTCAATACTTTTACCAGTTTACTGGTATGGCCGAACAATAGGCAAGCGATTATTTGGGATTCGAATCCAAACGTATGACACACAAGAATCACCTAGAATTACTACAATGTTAATGCGAGTTTTAGTGGCAGGAATTGTGTACACATTGACCTTGGGTATTGGAATTATTGTGAGTATGTTTATGATTGGATTACGGGAAGATCGACGTGCAATACATGATTTTATTGCGGGAACAGAAGTTGTGTGGGATTAAGCTAAAAATAAAAGAGCAATAAAACGAGCTGTACAAGATAAAAATCTTGGCGGCTCTTTAATTCTTCGACACTGTTTCACAAAACTCGTATTTTGTACATATGTATAACCATTATGCTTACATCTTCTCCGTCCTTATACTTAAATAATTGTCGGAGGACAAGAACATGTACCGTTAAAGGACAAGAACTTGTTGAGATTATCTTCTTTGTCTGTTCCAGCCTTCTATAAGTTTCCTCAATCTTCCCGTTTTTTCTGCAATCCATCGCTTCGAATGAGATCTACCCACACATTCCTCAATTAGACCTTCCACATTCTCGGTCTTATTCTCCAAGCATCTTTGCAGCACTTTTAGGGACGTTGTCGCATACAAGTTGCTAAAGACTCCGATGAAATCAGGAAACACCTGCTCAAGCAATGCTCTGCTGTTCAGCTTCGCCTGCACATACATCGCGGTCACAAACTCATGCTGCCTAGTCAAGTGCTGAAGCTCACTGTAGTACTCTTCCCACTCGCGATGCGCTTTAACATCCCCACGGTAATACATCTCGGCCAAATGCCAAGCATCGGCTGGGTTTTCACTTTTCGAAGTTGTGTGCCTTTGGATCGTTTCGCTTGCAAAGGATTGATGATGTAGTGAATTCATCCGCTACGTTTCAGATATCCTGCCAAACCTCGATGGTAATTTCCGGTTGCCTCGAAGACAACGACAGGCTCCACACCACTTGTCTCTTTCAGTATGCTGAGCACTACCCCTAACCGCTCGAAACCTTCCTCACTATGCTGAAGGGTCTCCATCCTTCCATAGGGTTCGTTACGCTTTTTGAAGGCCTGAATAACACTACATCCTTTCGCCACATCAATTCCAACAACAGGTTGCATAAAAACCTCCTCATTCGATTTACCGGCATTCCCATCTGGTTTCCAAACCCATAGCTTCGCTTGTGATACGAGGTCATTGCCTCAACCAGCTCAAACATGGTCGTTGGAAGGTAGTGAGAGAACAGTTTTTTGTACGGGTTCTTTGTCCCTAAGCCGCCCTCGTTCTCCCGGCTACCACCATCGTAAAACACCCATAAAAATAGGCCAACCAGAAAATTTCTGGCTGACCTAATAATACGAAAGCCGCTAAAATAGCGACTTTAAAGGGAGCATGTTCTTGTCCTATGACAATAACATCCGTAATGTTCATATTTATCATGACCCATAGACAAATTTTTATACAATCATCTTCTGGCTTGCGGGACACGAATCTGAATGTAAGTAACCATTATTCTGTCCGTTTACTCGATTTCAAGCGGTCATGCAGAATTTCATCCCAGCGCGCTGGCCGCTAGTGGCATCCAATGAATCCTCCGTTTCTAACGAATCGTTGTATCCATCTCCACCTGCTGCCTCATATTCTTCTACCGCACGTTCAAGAACCCCCGGCACAATGCTCATCTCTGCTAATTATTTTCGTAAACTAGCCGGACATTATCGCTAAATGTACATTGACATAAAGTTCCCTACTTTCATGCAATTATGCCCTTTTGTCTTAATTTAACGGAACTTGATCTGTTCCTTTAGTAATTTTTTCTAGTCTGGTAGGCAACTTTATGTCATTCTCCAGCCTGGTAGGCAACTTCATGTCACTCCCTCCAAATTCCTCGTTTGTACAATTTGTACATAAAGTTCCCTACCAAAATGACACAAAGTTCCTGTTCCCTACTTTCATGCATCTATGCCTTTTGTCTTTAATTAACGGAGCAAATTTGGAACTTGGTAGGCAACTTTATGATGTCATTCTCCAGTCTGGTACATGAGAAAAAAGACATCTCCTTTTTACGTTAGTTCAATGAAACAGCAATCCAGGATATGCTTCCCTTGTGTACTGAGATTAAAATGAACTTTACCTGCAGTCACATACCTCGTTTGAAATTCACTCACTCCTTATTTGGACACCATAACTACAAGTATTTATACATGTTTGGAACTTATAAATCAGGACCACCCGTCCAACGGGTGGTTTGCTCTTGGGGTATAACCCCCTGTTGCCAAACTGCGCCTAAAGACGCTAGCCTGACAGCAGGGCTGTTCAGGCTCAGTGTTATTTATCACTTTCACTCACCAGTTAAACTGGTTTTACTTCTTTTTGCTCCGATTACTGCTGAATGGATCTTCGTATTCTTTTACACTCAGCTTATCTAACGCTTGATCATGTGCTTCTTGCTCACGAATATACTTCATTACCGTGCCTTCATTTAACCCCACTGTACTTACATAGTATCCTTCTGCCCAAAACTTTCGATTCCCGTATTTATACTTGAGCTGGCATGCTTTTCGAAGATCATGAGCGAACTTTTCCCCTTTAGATAGCCCATAAATGTTGAGACTGCAATCTTCGGTGGAATCGCTACCAGCATGTGGACATGATCGGGCATCATATGACCTTCTATAATTTCTACTCCCTTGTACTTGCATAAACGTTTGAAAATTACGATTAAATCTTTTCTGACTTGATTATAAATTTCTTTCCGTCTATACTTCGGGGTGAATACAATGTGGTATTTGCACATCCACTTTGTGTGAGCTAGGCTGTAGCTCTTGTTTGCCATTGAAGACCATTCCTTTCTTTGAGCCTGAACATCTCAACTTTATCGGGATGGTCTTGGTGGTCAAACCTCAGGTCCCTCCACCCGCATAGCGGGTGGTTTTTTGTTTCGCGCGTTACACGCACTCAACTGGCTAGCGACTTCAATAGGAACATGTTCTTATACCTCGACATACTAATAATGGCCAACTCAATCGTAGGTTTTATTAAGAACATTTTCTTGATTTTTTTCATCTGACAATTCAAGTGTAAATGAAAAAATTACTCCGTTCTGAACATTGAAGATACCATAATTGCTACCGTGCGCATCAAGTAAGTGTTTAACAATGGCTAGACCCAATCCAGAGTTACCGCCGGATTCCCTGCTTCTTCCAGGTTCAACTTGATAGAAACGCTCCCATACGCGATGTAAATGTTCCTCCGGGATGTGATCTCCAGTATTTTTAACACTTACCTGCAGTTTGTTTTCCAAAGTTCTTTCCATATCAATTACAATCACCGAACCAGGCTCTGCGTGGCGAATAGAATTGCTCAAGATATTGAATATAACATGTTCAATCTGTTCGGGATCACCCTTGACCCTATCCTGAATCCAATACTTGATTTGGATGTTGAGCTCACGTTGTTTAAGCAGGATGTGGAATTTATCCAAGATACGCTCTGTCAAATCTTTTATGGAAAAAGTACGAATATGAAGCTGGAACATATCTGAATCGTATTTGACCAACTGGGTCATTTGTCGGATCAGTCTGTCCATTTTATCGCTTTCATCAATAATGATGCTTAGATACTCATCGTGATTGGATTGATCAACCAGGTCTCTAGCCCCTTCTGCATAGCTCTGAACGATACTAAGTGGAGTTTTAAGCTCGTGGGAAATATTAGATATGAACTCTTTTTGTAATTGTTCCAGCCGCTCTTTCTGCTGAATGTCGGAGTGAAGCTGTTGATTGGACCTTTGAAGTTCTTGGAGAGTATTATCCAGTTTCGTGGCCAATGTGTTCAAACTACAGGCTACTTCGCCGAACTCATCGTTTCGATAATCTGTAGAAACGTTCGAAAAATCAAGACGGGCCATTTTATTAGCACTCTCCCTTAACATTAACAATGGCTTTGATACGGTTCGCGAAAAGAACACGGAGATCAAAGGAATCAAAACCAATGCAATAATAGCAATATACAAATAGTATATTTTCAAAGCATCGTAAGATTCTTCGATTTGTGCTAATGAAGAAACAGCAAACACGATATGTTTCAGCACTCCGTTCTCCTGTTTTATCGGAAACATGACGACGATATTCTCTCCATCGCTCCAGGCTTCCCTCCACTTTTGAACCAACACTTCCCCTTCTTGAAGACGATCCATCTGATTGCGGTTAAGGGGGAAGGTGTTCGTAATTCCGAAATTAAGAACGCCTTCTCTCATATTCCATTGATCAGGAGAAGGCGACACAATTTTATGAACAACACCGGTGAGCTCTACTAAAGAATTTTCCTTGTATTCAGGCCTGCGTCCTATTGCAGAACCTCCCTCTTTTCGAATCTGCGATGGATAAAAGAGTACTTTGTTTCCTTCATACTGATAAAGCCCCTTAACCGTAACCTTATCCCCTTTATGAAGTTCAGCCTTTTTAAGCGCAGCCTTATCGCTAAACATATACAAAGGCACATCGACTACTCCGTTATACTGGGTTTGCAGCTCAAGTTTGAATGGGTTATCAAACTGATAATTCCCCTTTGTATCGAGAATCGCTACCTGAGATTTGTTTTCATTCAAAAAAACAGAATATTCCTCAATTAGCTGTTCTTCATTCCAATCCCCTCGCTCGATGTGGCGAGCAAAGATGGAGAGGTTATTAATCAGTTTGTTTACCTTGTGATGATAATAGAAGTCTTCAAAAAAGGTAAGTTGTCCAACCGATATCAGAATGTATACAAATAACATGAGTCCGGTTGTAAGTAAAAAATGTTTTCTTACAACGCTGGTTCGGATCACGAGTTGACCTCGAAGCGGTAACCATAACCAGAAATCGTATGAATATAGTGTCCGTATCTGCCCAGCTTTGCCCGGACCCTCCCGATATGGGTATCAATGACTCGGAGTTCACCGTCAAAATCCAGCCCCCAGACAAAATCCAAAATTTTTTCCCGTGACAAGGCGATACCGCGATTTTGAATGAGGTACAACAAAATGGAGTACTCTTTAGGTCGTAGATGCAACAGAATGTTATCCATCCACACTTTACGAGAAGCCGGGTCAACCCAGAGTCCTTCAAACCGAAGAACCTCATCGTGTTTGTAATCATCCGTGCTAACCGCTTTCAACAGCCTACCCTCAACACGTTTTATCAAAATCTTGGATCTGGCAAGCAAAACTTTGGGACTAAATGGCTTGCTTACAAATTCATCAGCCCCCAAATCGTATCCCTTGATCATGTCTTCCTCATCCGATTTCGCTGTCAAGATGATGATAGGTAAAGCAGTATATTTTCTTATTTCGCGACAAAGTGACCATCCGTCCATTTTTGGCATCATGATATCCATAATCATTAAATCTACGCGCTCTTTCTTCAAAATGGACAATGCTTCTCCCCCATCTCCAGCTTCTATAACTTCCCAACCATCTTGGACAAAATATTCTGCTACAATGTGCCTAATTCTGGGTTCATCATCAACAAGGAGAAGATTTCGCTTCATTAGATCAACTCCAAATCTCTTTTTTATTATGTTAATATATGTGACATAAAAAAGACAAGCATAACATGAAATTTTGAATAACGAAGCAATTAACACATAACCCATTCGATTTTCGCATAAAAAACGTCATAAAATCTAATTAATATCATTTGAACGATTTAAACGAAGTAGATTTCATGACACAGAAGTTACAAATCAATCCATTATAATAACCCTAACATTACAGCTTAGCAGGCACTTGCTGCCCACAATGTAATGCACATCTACTTTCAGGAGGGGTTACTTACATGAGCAAGTACAACCACAAAATTGCAATACTTATTTTGTCAGCAGGGCTGCTATCGGTTCCTTTGACGAGCACTGGTACCACATACGCAGAAGCCATAACGAGCCAGCAAGAAACAGTATCCAACTCATCCTATGTGAGCAAATATGGATACACGTATCCGGCTGAGTGGGAGAAACAGCAATCCGTCTGGCTTGCATGGTCCGGATCTCCCGAACAAAATATTGTCTCAACGGAAATTATTCAGGCGTTACTACCGAGTACCCGAGTTGACTTAGTTGTCAAAGATAAAAAAACGTTAAATGAAGCCTCTAGGTTTTTGAAAGAATACAAGGTCGACACGAAAAAGATTAAATTTCATATTTACAAAGGAGCTAATATTTTCATTCGCGACCCAGGCCCTCTCTTCTTGAAAAAAGATGATGGCTCCGCGATGATTGCCGACTTCAACTGGAACAATTATGGTGTTGATACAACACGTACGGCATACTCTTTGGAACGCGGCGGCGTAGACAAATATATGGCAAAAAAATTGGGCATCGAAACAATCAAGTCATCTTACGTCGCTGAAGGCGGAGGGCTCGAAGTGAATGGAGAAGGTGTGCTTCTCACCTTTAAGGATACCGCTCTTCAGCGCAATCCCGGCAAGAGCTTAGCACAGATTGAGTCAGAATATCTGCGCATGTACGGTCAGAAAAAAGTCGTTTGGCTTGAACGCAGTCCCGTTCAAGACCGTAGAACACCAGATAACCAACCATTGATTGGCAACTACTTTGGCGGTGGTGCCAATGGACATATCGATGAAGTTGCCCGGTTTGTTAGCCCCAATACTGTATTAGTAGCGTCTTACCCAAAACCAACAGCCAAGAGCCATGCGATTGCCAAAGCTGACTATCTGGTATATGAGGAAGTGGCTGAAACACTTGAGAATTCAACAGATGCTAACGGAAAACCGTTTACAGTCATTCGGGTCGAAAATCCAGATTTGTCTCTGTTTTGGAAAGCCAGCAAGGTGACAAAGAAAGATGAACGATACACGTTGCATGGCATAAAACCTGGCGAAACAGTATACCAAGTACCTGCAGTAAGTTATATGAATTTTATAATTTCCAATAATACTGTAGTCGCCCCGAAATACTGGAAACCCGGAATGCCAGATCATGTGAAAAAACTAGATGAGGATTTTAAAAAAGTTCTGCAGGATGCTTTCCCCGGTTATACCATTGCTCAACTAAACCCTCTGGCAGTTAACTTCTGGGGTGGTGGAATCCACTGTATTACGCAGCAAATGCCGTTGTTTGACTAAGGGAGCTGAAGCAGGTCCATAATCTTCTTAGGGGATGAATATGAATGGTTGAAGCCAATAAAAAAATGAATAAAAATAATTCTGTACGAAAAAAGGGATTAACATTACGGAGTAAAAACTTGTTGGCCCTGGCTCTGGCGAGCTCAATGCTATTTATGTCAGCAGGCGTAAGTGTATCGTATGCCTCCGGTACGCATACTTCTATAAAAGTATTTGAACTCGAAGAGGCAACGATAGAGGAAATGCAACAAGCTATGGATGCGGGTGCCTTGTCCAGTACTGAACTGACCGTCCTTTATTTGAATCGGATTTACACTTATGACCTAAACGGAATTAAACTTAATTCGATCCCTGTTCTGAATAAAAACGTACTTGATGAGGCATTGGAGGCAGACAGGTTACGTTCCGAAGGCCAAAAACTTGGTCCACTTCATGGCATTCCTTATACAGTTAAGGACAGTTACAAGGTCAAGGGCATGACCGTTGCTTCGGGTTCTCCTGCTTTTGCTAATCTGACCGCAAACGAAGACGCATTTACTGTTCAGCAAATAAGAAAGTCTGGTGGTGTACTCATCGGTAAAACTAATATGCCTCCTATGGCAGCAGGTGGAATGCAACGAGGCGTTTATGGCAGAGCGGAAAGTCCTTACAATGCGAATTATTTAACTGCCGCATGGTTTTCCGGATCTTCAAACGGATCAGCTACATCTACTGCAGCGAATTTTGCCGCATTTGGTATGGGAGAAGAAACGGTGTCTTCTGGTCGATCCCCTGCGTCCAACAATGGGCTAGTCGCATATACACCGTCCCGGGGAATGTTGTCCATTCGCGGTAACTGGCCTCTTTTCCCCGTCAGGGATGTGGTCGTGCCTCATACACGGACTGTAGAGGACATGCTTCGCGTTTTGGACGTTATTCAGGTCGATGATCCTATAACCCAAGGCGATTTTTGGCGTGATCAAAAAGCAGTACAACTACCAACCGTCGCGAGTCTTCGACCGGAGTCATTTTTACAATTAAAAGATACTCAAGCTCTATCTGGCAAACGCATTGGCGTTCCCAAAATGTATATCGGCAAAGATTTTGGCGGCACTCGTCCCATCAAAATCCGCCCTTCCATCCTGGAATTATGGGAACAAGCTGCGGAGGATTTGCGCGCACAAGGCGCAGAGGTTGTAGAGGTAGATTTTCCGGTGCAATCCAACTATGAAAATGACCGGGTGACCTCTCAAACGATGGTTGAACGAGGTTTCGTCCCTGCAGGATGGGCAGAGCAAGAATGGGGCTATCTTAACCCATATCTTGCGGAAGAGTTTTTGAAAGGAGTTGGAGACCCGAACTATCCTTCCTGGACCGAGGTTGATCCGAAAACGGTGTTTCCTAATCCTCCTGGATCTGTAGATGAAGCAAGAGACCGGGAAAATGCAAATTACAAAGCTACGATTGATACCATTAAAGAAGGCGTACGTCCAGTATCCGAGCTCCCTGGGTTTGAAAGTGCTATGAAAGGATTGGAGAAGGCTCGAAAAGTTGACTTTGAAGACTGGATGACATCGAACAACCTAGATTTTGTTGTCTTTCCGGCAAATGCAGACATAGGTAAAGCTGATGCAGACGTGAATCCAACTTCATATGACGAAGCTTGGGCAAACGGAAATTATTTTTCAAATACCAATCATATGTTAAGACATTTAGGTATCCCTAGTGTCTCGGTTAGCATGGGTACTATGAAAGATACCGGTATGCCCGTCAACCTGACTTTTATAGGTGCGGCATACACAGACAACGACCTCCTGCGTTATGCATACGATTATGAACAAGCCACGCACAATCGGACTATCGCGACCCGTACTCCTGCCTTATCTGATGAAACTTTACGTTATTCTGCGCAAACCGCAATACCTGCGGACAAACGAAAGGATAAAGATATTCCGGATATGACCCTTACTGCCAAATTAATCGGCAATAAACTATCCATTCGGGGAACCTCCCAGGATCAAAGTCAGATTGATAGCACGAGAGTTTATGCCAATGGTATTAAGGCAACACTCTCCGGCGGAAATGAAAAATGGTCTGCATCCATTCCCATTGACAGATATCAAAAAGAAGGTCCGTTTAAAGCCGAAACATTGACTATCATTGCACTAAGTAAAGATGAATTTGGGAATACCGCCGCCTTAATGCAACAAGTGAATCTACCTATTGTAGAAGAATGAAGTTCCTTCCACTGAATTTAATAAAAAAGCAGCCGATTATTTTTGATCGGCTGCTTTCTAGTTTTTATACCGCTATCGTTTCACTGAGTTATCGTTTCCCGTGTGATAAAGGTGCAATCCCACATATAAAAAGCAGAGTTCAAGTATGAACTCCCAGATTGTCGAGAAATCTTATCCTTTTTGCTATACGGGTTTCTTATTCTCTGCGTAAATAGGTTTGATTTATTTTAAATTTCAACATAATTTTGTAATTCTCGTGATCTCGAGATGAAGAGAATTGTCCTACCATCCGATTCATAATTTTGTATATGATTTTTTCACCCAATTTATAACTTTCCACTGATTCATTATTTATTTTTAATTTGTTTTCTACACAAATCACAAAGTGATTCTCTTCTGTATATGTTAATAATTTGATTTTTTGTTCTTGATCTGCATATTTCATTATGTTTGATAATAAATTATCAAACACACGCCCAATATTATCCATATCCACAGTGATCATCACATCTGTAGGACCAGTGTTTACAAGCACCTGAAAACCTTCCGATCTAAGTACAGCTGTAATATCTGACAAAACATCATAAATTGATTCCCGAACTGAAATGGTTTCTAAGTCGGCCTCCTTCTCTTTATCCAATAAAAAATATAAGAAAAGATTATCCGTACGCTTCTTAAGTTGGAGAGCCTTGTGATACGCGCTCTCAATTTGCTCCCTTGTCTCTATACCTAAATTTTCTGGTGAATTGCGAGCAAACTCCAGGTACATGATTAGAGATGTCAATGGCGTGCGTATATCATGAGACATTTCGGTTGCAAGATTTCGACTCTCTTTTTGTAAATGGTCTATCCTCTCTAATCTGTTTAAAAATGCTTTTCGTAGTTCCTCAATGCTTTCAGCAATCATCGCAAATTCATCATACCCTTTTATGGTCATAGGATAGTCTAATGAACCGCCTTCAAGGATATGAATTTCATTATTAATTATGCGTAGGTACTTGATCCCTCTACGTATACCAAACAACACAATGCTCATAAACAATATTGTGGATAACAATATTTCAATCATGTACGCCAAATTATAATAGTGGGAAAAATAATATCCATAGATCGAAACGTTACCTGTCCCATTCTTAAATTGTACCGGGTAAGAGTTTCGACGATCATATTCAGTTTCAGGTTGACTTCCATAGGCTTTTTCGTCATCACTAAAATACAAAGAGTCATATTGAAGCACCTGGTTCTGGAATACGTATAAAACTATATTACTCTTCTGACTTTTAATCCAATCTGAAAACGCAATACGATCTGTCGTCGACAGATCGTTTGCTGAAACATATTTTGAAAATTTTTGAACGTAAACTTGAGATTCGGCCTTTAAACGCTCGTCTGAAGTATAATAATAATCCATAACCCGATTGCTTGCCAACTGTATAAGTAGGAAAAAAAGAACACTTACGGTCAGAGCAAAAATGATTAATATTGTCAGCTTTTTAGTAATAGTAAGTTTATACTTGGCCAAAACGGTAACCTCTTCCCCATTCTGTTAAGATATATGCTGGCTTTGCAGGATCTTCTTCAATCTTCATACGTAATTTTCGGATGTGTACGACTACCGTATTATTTGAACTGTAGAAGTAAGGTTCCTTCCAAATGCTTTCATAAATATTTTGAGCAGTAAAAATTTTGTTTCTTCTGGTCATCAACAGTTTTAGAATCCCATACTCCAGATCGGAAAGTTCAATCTTCTGATTACCTTTATATACATCATTAAATTGCTCACTTACTTTTAAGCGTCCTCCGATAAGGAAAGTTTCGCCATAATCCTTTTTATCTTGATAAATCGTGTACCTGCGCATCAGAGCAATAACTCTTGCCAGAAATTCCTGTTCAGAAAAAGGTTTAGTTAAATAGTCATCTCCACCAGCAAGCAATCCTTCCGTTTTGTCCAAAGTTCCGGATTTAGCAGTTAAAAAAAGAATAGGAACATTGTATCTTTCTCTGATTCTTATACATGTCTCCAATCCGTTTATTCCAGGCATCATAACATCCAGAATAACCAAATCAAATGATTCATTTATTATATCCAGTCCCTGTTCCCCATCATTAGCTGTTGTTACTTCGTAACCTTCACGAACAAGAGACAAATGTAGCAGATCACGAATATCCTTATCATCTTCCACCACTAAAATCCGGCCTGTCATAGTTCACCTCATACTTAATTTTACTATTAGCTATCCGAGCGAAGCAATGGCTGGGTACTGCAACGGAAGGCTCCGCCGAAAGAGCGGGAAATTTCGTAATCAATATACTCTACTTTGATTCCTCTTTTCTCCAGCTCTTTTCCAATTGTATTTTTGTATGCGATATCCGTAACATATACTTTGCTACTAATCGGCAATCCATTTACCGCCAAATCTTTAGCATCTTTATAACTCACTTCGATTTTATCCCAATTTTTAAGTTCTTCCGGAAGCCCATTAGCTAACGAATCCATGCTAACAATCATTAATCCATCCCTTACAAAACTGATCGCACAATCCAAGTGCAACGTGCCCGGCTCAAGCTTCACCTCAACGACCTTATAACCTGATGGTGTCAAGTAGTTTCTGAGCCAATCAATGCCAGCTTGGTTTGAAGCTTGACCAGAATTGCCCACGAATACAGTCTTTCCATACACCAGGATGTCTCCACCTTCAAGGTAAGGACCCGTTTCAGAGTTAATTCCTTTAGAAACGTCCGGTTGTGGTACAGCTACATGTGGAATCTTATTTTGGGCCGCTTCCTTATCCAGAATACTTCTCACTGGTAAAACTTCAAGTCTCCGGTAAGCGGATTTAAATGAACCCTCAATCAGATGATTCCCTATGGTAAAGAACGGATCCCTAACAAAAAAATTGGTTACTCCTTCTCCACCTGTAATCCCATCTTTCACGTATCCCAATTCTTTTTCCTTTTCAGTTAAGAGGCGTGGACGTTGAACCTCAACCCCGTATTTTTCAAGAACCTTTTTAAGTTCTTCACGCTCTTTCTCCCACTTTTTCTGTAAATCGGCTGGATCCATATCCATCATAGGCATGTCTTTCTCATTTACGTCTTTAACTTCTTTTTCTTCTGGCAAATCGTTAAAATTGAAGTTCATGAAAGCTTCAGATTGTGTCAATACAACTCTTTTTAGAGTAGCAAATTCACTCTCTACATATACTTTATTCTCCCCATTTTCAGTAGTCACTGTCCCATTTACTTCCGTAACTTTACTAACCTTAGCCACACCAGTCGCCCCTACCGTTGGTAATATCCCACCTACTATTACAAGTGATAATGCTGTTAACCCAACCCACTTCAAATGCTTTTTTTTCATATTATTACCCTCCTAATAATTTGTTTTGATGCTTACAGTTCGTATTATAGAGAGCAATTCTTAACAGTTTATGAAGGCATGTTTTTTTTTTACGTTTGTTTGCTAGGATGTCTTTTCACCTCTGAGGCCTTTAAAGACATCTGCTGCATTTTGGTTTTAGAATCAATATTAGTGATGAGTGCCAAGTTCTTTCGCAAGTTTTTTTCTCTCCACGAGAAAACACGATTCAAACACGCAAAAGAGTCGCGCTGGATTAGCTGATTTCTTAAAATTGTCGTTTCTATCCTTTTCGTTGTTTCTCTAACGCTTTAACTGCTGAGCTAACGTTTCCCGTTAGTTCAATAGGTGTCCTGTGCGAAATGAGCTTCGACTTCCGCGCTCGCAGGCGGCAGTTCCATTCCTTTTTTCCACACGAGTACGGGGTCCTTTTCGCTTCCGAAGTACAGCGCGACATAGGTCTGCTTAATTATATTTATATAAAGATATACTGTTTTCGATCATTTTATTTAAGCTGTTTTGTGTCGCCGCACAAAAGGCTGCCGATAGATTTGATTGATTCGGATTGTATTTTGATGTATACCTAACCCATCTGGATCTATTTCTTTTGATTTGTCTGATACAGTTTTATACGAAACTGTTTTACCCTCTTTACATGCCTTAAGGCCAAGAAAAAAGACCGCTGGCGCAAATGATTGCGGGCGGTCTTTTGCTGTAATCGAATATGAGGGCGTGCAGAAAAGGAGGAAAAGCGTACTTTTTAATTTCCTGCATGGGAGATTGTGATCTGACCGTGCTTGTCTTGGATGACCTTCAAATTCAGAATATCGGACAGGAACTCAAGCGGCACGTAGACGGATCCATTTTTCATTTCCGGTGCCGCACCGAGCTTGCGGGGAGCTTTTTTTCCAAGAAAGTAGCTGTCCTTGTTCAAGCTGATGGAGCTCCAGAGGGCTCCTTTGGAAATGTCGGCGGCTTTGCGTTTGCCATTCCAGGTAACGTCGAAATTCAGCTGGCGCAGCACGCTGGCTAAAGGCACCATTAGCTTGCCGTCTTTGCCGATGTAATGCTGGCTGGAAGGAATGATCGATTGGACCGCTCCGTGTATGTCTTTCTGATCCGGGAGCTTCACGGCAAATTCCGGCGTGCCGGTCGATCCCGGAGCGATGCTGTATTTTTGGAACACGATGTATGCATGGCCGTCCTTGACGTAAAAGCTCTGCTCGGGATCTACGCCCTGAAACCCGTTCTCCCCTTTAAAATAAAGATCTTGGTCTGCAGCGATTGCGGATTGAATATGCGCATCCAGAATGGATGAGTACTTACTGCCGAACAGGTCTTCAAGCGTTACGCGCTTCGCCTCGGCTTCATTCGTGAAGTTGTACGTGTCGACAAGCGTCTCCGGATTGTTCATGCCGGTCCCCTCCGTGGTGATTTTAAGGGAGACCAGGCCGTTGTCCGAGCCGTCCGATGTTAGATCATATTGGATCAACAGCTGGTAGGGATGCATGGTGTAGCCATTCTTTTTGGCCAAGTTGGCTGCTTTAGCGGCCTCCTTTTCCCATTTTGCAAGATCCTTGGAGGCATGGGATTCAATGATATCGTTCAGCTGATCCTGATATTTGGTGTCGGCGAGTCCTTTGAATACGGGAATGGTGATATCCGTCTTCAGCCATTTCTCAGATGAGTGGAGTTTCTTGCTTGACACCAACTTCGCGGCAAGCGCAGGAGCCATAATCTGTCCGTTGCCGGAAGCGGGCTGGGCCTGTGCATAGACATGTGCGGAAGAAAGCCCGGAAGCGGATACCATCAGAATGCCTGCCAAGCTGGCTACGGCTAAGGTTTTAGTCCATTTTGTTGTATATTGCATCGTTTTCATTGTAATTACCTCCTGGTGATTAAAAAATGATTTAGTCGTACAGTATTTGTTACATTCGAATCATTACCGAGCCGGACTCGCCCGAGGCGATTTCCTGCTCTCTTTCGTGGGGCTCATGTAGTTGATTCCCGAAATGCGCCCCCGCGCAGTGCGCTAAGGAGCGATTGCGCGGTGCAAAACGGCTCTTATTGGACATACTTGTTGCTGACGAGCAAGTCCTGGATCGCCTCCGTCGGAATCGTAAACTCGACAACGCCCATGTAGCCAGGCGCTACGTCATATTCATTAAAGCTGATGACCAGCTTGCCGTCCTGATTAATATAGAAATTCTGGTCCTTCGCGATGCTGTGGAACAGATCATCCTCCGGCATATCCGCCTCGGTCCCCGGCTGCTGAACCCAGTAAACCTTGCTTGGGTCGTCCTTCATCTGCTGACGCATTTGCTCTTTAATATTGTCGCTGATCACTTGAATATAGCGGTCATCGCTGAAAAGGCTCGGCAGCATGATGACGATCTGGTTGACTTTATCGATCGTATCGTATTTGCGGGATTCGGCGGAGGATCCGGCTGATTCGACGACATAACGAGAGAGGGTCAGCAGCCGATCCGTATCGGTGACGACTTTATAGCCGCTTTCCAGCCCGAGATGCCCGCCCCCGCCTTTTTCCAGCTGGGACACTTCATCCTTGAAGCCCTCGTACAGCTTCTTGTTCTCCTCTAAATATTTGGTATTCAGGGACTGTTCCAGTTCAAGATTGCCGGTGCTGGCAATGCCGGGCGTTTTAAGATGCACATCGTTGTTTTCGTTCTGTTCGGCATATTCCCGAATGGTAATCACCTTGACAATCTGCCCGAGCACCGGCACTTCAGACAGCGCCTTGGCGAAGGTCGGGCTGGCGTTTACGCCGACAGACAGCAGGATGCAGGCAGCCGCAGCGCTTACGAGCCAGGGCATGGCCTTTATTTTTGTTCGCCGGGAGGCGATCGTTCTGTTCACCATCTCATTTAATTCATCGGGAATAGGAATGGACTCATACTCCTGCTTCATCCTATTCAGCTTGTCATCCATTATCCTCTCTCCTCTCTTGATCTTCCTCGCTCATGTTCACCCGAAGCTTCTGCAGTCCTTGATAGAGCCTTGTTTTCACGGTATTGAGATTCTCGTTAAACACTTCGGCAATTTCTTCGATCTTCATATCTTCAAAAAAGCGGAGGATAATCAAGATCCGGTATTTGTCCGGCAGCTCATCCAGTGATCTTGCCAGATCCAGATCGGCATAATGGTCTTGGCTGCTTGGTAGCACAACCTCCAGTTTTTCATCGTCCATGATTTGGACTTTTTTCTGTTTTCGTATGAAATCCAGGGACGTTGTCACAATGATCCGAAAAAACCAGCTATTTAATGAACCCGTATTCTTCAGGTTTTCGATGGACATGAACGCTTTGTGGATGGCATCCTGTACGATGTCGAGGGCATCCTCTTTGTTGCGGACATAGCTATAAGCCAGTCGATACGCCCTTTCCTGGTTTTCGGTGATGCATTGGATTAGAAGCTTCTCCAGCTTCCGGCTGACTTTCATGTAATCAGACACTCCTTTGGGCCCGCGCGGGTAACCATCAATTGCAATTGCCTTACGGAAGCAAGACGGGCGAGTTGTTCAAAAAGTTTGATTTGCAATAAAAAAATTCAACCGCTGTGATTTTATCTGCGATTTGGCCGGCCAATCAAGTGCGCAACAAATAAAAGACCCCTGCTTCACCGGGGTCCTGAGCTAATTTCTATTCACTTTCATATTTTCGGATATGTATTGCGGAAGGATGTCCGCCGAAGCCAAACGAACTTTTGTAGCAAAAAATAGTAACCCGTTGGGACTTAAATCATCAGCTCGTTTTTAGAAATATACTTTATTTCAACTAATACAATTTCTTCAGGCGATACCAAGTACAATCAATCATTATTCTAACCTAGATCACTGGTCCTTATCTACCCCATTAATAATAGCACATATCGCAACTTTCTGCCCGTTAGTATAATGAAGAAGCTGTAAACTACAATTAGATATATATCTAATCGATAATGGGAACATGTTCTTTTCCATTTCGGCAATCGGTACAAGTGCTTGTCCTTGGCTCGGGACAAGAACTTGTACCGATAAAATAAATAAGCCGCTAAAAATAGCGACTTCAATGGGAACATGTTCTTGTCTCTCGACATCTTCTTGTTCTTTTAGAATAAAAACGGGCAGTTTAGTTACTATTTACTAAACTCACCTGCCCGTTAGCTTAATAAATTGAAGGGCAAAATGCCGATTAGATACACGCCTAATCGGCAATAGGAACAAGTTCTTGTCCAATACGGTAATCGGTACAAGTTATAGTCCTTATACAAAAAAACGCTCGAAAACCCAAGCGCGAGGTTTTATTCATGATACAATGGCGGCGAAGTCCCTTTTAGTATTCAGTTCCAGATATACTGCATCATTTTATACCCGACATCCCATATTTTCATTTCGCCCTTAACCGTGATTTTCAGCTCATCCCCCGGCTCAAGCGGAATCTCGAATACCCCCGGGAACGCATCAGGATTAGTACGCTGAAACTCTCCAGCATAATTCAGAATCTCCTGGCCATCCCGGGTAATACTGATTTCACCGGAATAATCAGTTGGTTCGGGGTTTCCGAAATTGAAGGAGAAAATCGTCTGTTCCTCAGACTTGTACTTGAACGTTCTGGGCTCTCCGCCTTCAGACCCAAACAGGTTATAGCGGAGCGGTACCTTCTGTCCGTTGATGTGAATACTGTTCGGTTTGACTCCGGCGGATGAATTGCCTGAGTTGTCCGTCCATTCAGTGATCGCCACAAATGGTCCCTCTACTTTAGTTATTATTTTGTTACCGCCGCCCCTAATCCCCATAAAGCTATAAAAAGAACCATTCCCGATATAGCCGTTGCCACCAAATTGCGCCCAAGGCTCCTGTAACGGAAACCAAGCTTGTACGCCCCAAAACCGAGGGCTGCACCAACCGAATTCTGAAGAACGTCGTTGATATCGAAGCTGCCCAGGAATGTAAGAGCCTGGATCGTTTCCAGCACAAGAATCGCGATGAAGAATAAGGTGATGAACCGGACGAAGCTGACCCGGTACAGCCATGGAATCAATATACCGAAAGGAATAAACGCAATAGTGTTTCCGAAACCCACTAAATCCATTAGGGTGGGAGGCAGAAGATCAGATGGAGACGGCAAACTAATGAAGTTATCGGGCATGAAAATAAAGGTGTATCGGGAAATGTTCTCCGATGCCTCTCCTCTGCCAAAAGCAAAGAACATAAAATAAAGAACAAGCAATGTGTACAATACGGTTAAAGTTAGTAAAATCTTGCGTTGTTTGACCATTGTTAACTCCTCCACTCTATTTTTCCATCTATTATTATACCTTACATACCCGTTTCATGCCCCTTAGCTTGATTAGAATCGCCAACAGGGGTGTGATGACGCCGCCTCGTGATGTCCCTACATCGGAGCGCCTTACGTTTCCTTCTTTCATGACTCCCACGAGGCCTGTTTGACACTTGCGGTAATAGTTTGTGTACTATCAGCACCATATGTTCTTGACCTCAGCTTGGGACAAGAACTTGGTTCCTTAAAATCATGACCACCCGTTCATTGGGTAGTTTGCTTTTGGGGGTACAACCCCCTGTTGCCAAACTGCGCCTCTGAACTTCTCCACCGACCGCGCAGGCAAGGCAGTTTAGACACCAGCGCTAATGTTATAAAAATCCGTCTATCGACGTACATTTGAACTTGAAACGGGCTCTTCTCTTACCAGCATTAAATAAAACAATCGCCCTACCCTTTACAGGGGCAAGGCGATTGTTTTTGTAACGGAAATCATTTAAAAATTGGTGGTCAAGCGCCTATGCTTCATCACCACTTTTATCCCGCAGCAAGGATTGATTATGAACCACCTTATGGTCGATAAAGTTCAAAATGCGTTCCAAATCTGCTATCTGATCAGTGATTTTCTTCCGGTATTCCTGAAGCTCGGCATTCAATTCTGGCACGGACTTAATCGCTTCCTTGAAGGGAAAAGAAAGATAGACCTTCATCTCCTCCAACGACATATTCGTTTGCTTCAGGCACTGGATTAATTCCATCCTCTCCATATCCTCCGAATAATACACCCGGTGGCCGTTTGGTTTTCTGGATGGAGGGGATATCAGTCCAATTTTTTCATAATGTCGAATGGCATCCTCCGTTAATCCAGTTCGTTCAGCTGCCTGTTTGATCGAGAGCCCTTGGTCCATGTTATATCACCAGCCTTGGAGGTTAAATTAACACTCATTGCATATTTGCAGATGCAAATTCCTGCTTATAGATTCTTTCTACTTTAACCAGAACATTCGTGCTCTGGTCATTGAACTTGAAGGGTGTCGCTTTGCCTTTATTAAGAAAAATGCCCGTAGCGTCCTTATGGTGACCCAATGCAGCGTCATATAAACGGGCCGCTCCTGCACTCGGATGGGAGAAGAACAGGTTGGCAATCGGAATCATGAAGGCTGGCATCCCTGCGCCCTTGGACATCTTTGTCTTGCTAGGGCCGGGACAAACGCTCCGAATCCGGATTCCCTCCGTCAATTGTGCAGGAGCAATTTGCTGGGTCCATAGCGAAAGGGCCAATTTGGTAGCGGCGTAAGGACCCAGAAGTTTTTTGAATCCGACAGGCTTGTCTAATGTATTGTAATCGAACTGTTTGACCATCAACAAGGCGTTGGATGAAGTGTTGATAACGGTTTTCAGTTCCCCCTTTAACAAAAGCTCTTTGAGCTCCATGAAAATAATGTAGGGTACCACTGTATTGACCTCAAAATGTGTCTCTCGCCCTTGTATCGAGTACTGGAATTCTCCGAATGACACGCCGGCATTATTGAAGAGCAGATCAATATGGTCCTCGCTCTGCTTAATCTGTTCCAAGGCTCTCCTGAGACTTGAAAAATCAGCTAGATCCCCTTTATAAATTCTCAGTTGCTTCGACTTTAGAGCCGTTTGAATCACTTCGTCAGTTGGAAAATTGGAACGGTTCAGTGTGATGACCTGCCAGCCTTCGGACAACATTTTCTTGGCCAGCTCGAATCCTACGCCAGAATTGGAACCCGTTATAAGAGCAACTTTATTATGATGATATTTCATTATCTAATCTCTCCTGTCTGTCAGTTTGATCTGAGCATCTTCATGCTATGCTACAACCTGGTGTTTACACCAAGTCAAGCGATAAAAATGCAAAAAGTTCTTATGCTCCTGGTTTTATCACCATAAGACTCATCGTCGTAGCAGCGCTCACTCTGATTATCGTCATGCACATGAAACTGCGTGTCTCTACTGCCAATACAGATAAGCAAAAATAACGATGCCCGTTTCACTCCTTAGAATGGAACAGGGCTATTCTAACTGCCAAGTTCTTTCGTTCAACTTATCTAATAGGCAAATTAGTTGTGGATTGCATTTCGAAAAAATCGGTAATCGGAGGACACCCAAATAAGCGGGCATATTCGCGACTGAATTGCGAATGACTTTCGTAGCCGACATGAAATGCAACATCTGCGATGTTGTATTTTTCAGTCATTAAAAGTCGTCGCCCTTCTTGTAATCGAAGCTGTTTCTGATATTGGACGGAGGTCCTCGCAGTGACTTGTTTGAGCCGATATAGCGATGAAGAACATTGCGCTAATTCATTAATGCGCAGAGGTTTGAATAGCGACTTTGAATGGGACAATGTTCTTGTCGCTCAAGAGTCACAGGCATCAGCTGCTTTCTACGTTCTAATTTCCCTGTAGCTTAATGAACTACGCCCCCTTCTTGGAGGGGTTATTTTCTTTTTCAGGAGTTAGATTGAGAATCATCAAAACGAAGTACTACATTATCATTTTGCACCATGACTCAGGATAAGAATTTGTTTTCTACATATTTAGAAGCGGCTTTAAACGAAGTATAATTGAGATAATATTTAGTTCACCATCTAATCCGGAATGACACAATGTTCTTGTCCCGCGACACTATCCAACACAGGTTCTGTTCCATGTTGATTCGGGCAATTTATTTGTTAGTCAATAACGGTTCTCTGTTTTGTAAATGATAATATTCAATGCTGCTCGATGAGCTTCTCTCATCAAAGTTATATTTGAAAGCAACATCTGGAAACGAGTGCTCCCTCATATTCTCAATTTCCTTCCAAGAAGGTCCGCTAATTTCTTTACTTATCTTCCCTACGGTTTCCATCCATACACACTTGTTGAACAGCATCAGAGTAACTTACAGTAAATCTTTTTGGGAACGGTTAGAGAAATAATCATGTCTGTGGAAGGTTTCTTCTGAATTGAATAACTTTATCTCTTCAGGTTCATCCGTAACTAAACGCTTTAAATTGCAATGTTGTGCATGTCATATTTGATATCTTCATGTTTGCCTGGTTTGCTTGAACCCAACGAAGGACAGCAGGATTCATTTGATCAGGCGCTCTCCATTCGTTCCAACTGTACATATGAAAATTAGCAAAGGCATATCCACACTTGCACTGAAATACATGTTCTAACTGTCAATTCGACAACAAGAAAGGTATTGTTGATTCACAGTTAGGGCACTGCCGGGCTTTTTGGTGAGAAGCGGGGAAATCCTACAATTCTTCAGAATAAAAAGCTTTAGATACGGATTCCGTAGCTTTAACAATAAAAGTTGAAATTTTACTGGGGCTTTCCTTCAGACCACTACTCACCCACTTTTTAATAATAGCTATACTGCCATGAGCGGTGAACGTATACCAGGACTCAAATAATTGTGGATCAAAATATTTTAATTCCGTCTTCCATCGTTCAATAGTTAAATCGTGACTGATATAAAGGATTCGTTCTAATAATTCTTTATCGCCATGCTCTGAGAACAGAACCTCACATATCGTTTTATTCGCTTTTATATACTTACATAATTCATAAGATAGCGTTTGAGGGTTTGAAGAACTCATCCCAACTTGCTTAATGTCTTCGTAAAGATCATTTTCAATCGTTGAAAGAAGCTCAAACTGATTAGCATAGTGTGTATAAAAGGTATTGCGATTAATCCCTGCTTCACTGCAAATGTCGGTCACTGTAACTTTATTGATAGTCCGTTCTTTCAAAAGCTTCAGCACGCTTTCCTTTATAACCATTTTTGTATATCTGACTCTGTGATCTGTTTTTTTGTCTGCCATAATATCCTCCCAATTTAAAATGATGAACATATCTAAGGTGGTTTGTATGATAACTAACATATCTCAATCGAACAGTCTGTTGTTTAAGTAACACAGTGAAATTATAATTTATTTGAACGTTCAATTCTATTTTTAAACTTAATGGAGGTAAAATATGGGTGATATAACTGTAGTGCCTGTATGGATAATTCAAGATATTATAGTCTTAATTGCTGCTGTTCTAATGGTTTTCTATATCCTTGATAAGGAAACACATCCCAATACGGTTCTTCTGCAGTTTATAGGTTTTGTGTTTTTTTACGCAGCCGTTTTTGAAATTACTGCTTCATCGCTTGGGGAAGGTTTTTACGCCTATGGGCGGAGTATTTTAATGTTATTTAATATACCGATTACTGTCCCTATTATTGAGTTTCTGATCATTTATTCCACTTTGCGTGTTCTAAAGTCTGTAAATATACCGTCCTGGACTAAACCATTTATTACGGGATTGAGCGCTATGGTTTTTGACTTTTCATTGGACCCGGTGGCTGTTAAACAAATATTTCAGACTACAGATGGACTCATGGCAAGATGGACTTATTATCCGCTAGCCGGTGAGCCTCAAATCTATGGGGAGCCTGTGATGAATTTTACAGGATGGATTTATATAGCGGGATATTGGACCATCTTTATTCTAATTGGTGAATGGTGGCATAAAA
This sequence comes from Paenibacillus sp. TSA_86.1, assembly GCF_052691815.1. Classification (NCBI taxonomy): domain Bacteria; kingdom Bacillati; phylum Bacillota; class Bacilli; order Caryophanales; family Paenibacillaceae; genus Paenibacillus; species Paenibacillus sp. TSA_86.1. The sequence goes on from NZ_JBQZGE010000002.1 coordinate 233,578, forward strand.
AGAAAGGCTACAGTAAATCAATTGGTTATATCTATCCGTTTCTGGCGGCCATTCTGTCATTAGCGTGTATGTTCTCACCTTTATCTAACTTCTTTAATTATATGGGGCCGTTCTTCGAAAGAACCTCTAATATGCAATGGGTGATGTTGATTACACTTTCTATAATTACAATCGGAATTTTAGCATTAGCTTTTATAAAGTTTTGGGACCGGAAGGTTAATTATTCAATCACTCCCAACAAAGATTTTCCTATCATGTTTACTTTCGTGGGGTTCCCCCTAGTCAATACTATGTTTTGTATTATAGGAGGTTACACGGAAGTGTTGTGGCTGGTCGCTCTGGCTCAGATCTTATTATTGCTAGGCTGGATTGGAATTTACATTATGGGTAAAAAAGCAAGTCCAATCACGAAATAACCATAAACCCAAGCATTGAGACAAAGACACACTTTCATTAATATTCCTTTTCGGCATTTTTATTTTGGTGCTTCTTGCTTAGATGAAAAGAAATAGACCGCCCCCACTAAGGTAACAGTCTTTTCCGACCCCACCTAGCGGCCGACTGCTCTTTATGTAGTTAATGTACACTGGAGTCGTGTTACAGCACGGCTCCTTACTTATTCTTACCTCTGTATAACAGATACTATAACGGTTTATAGGATTATTTCTTTTCGATTATTTTAAATTGTAAGTTGGAATGTGTTCTTGTCCTCATCAGCTAGTTTCAGACCGATATTTTGCCTTTTTAATATGTAGCCAACCCATGTTTAACCTCTCATCGTGTCAGTTGTCCATAACAATGTGAACATTTTCATGTATTATGATTACTTAATGAGGTTTTAAGTTGTATGTGCTCAACGTTTAGATATACATCTAATCGTCAATCGGACTATTGTTCTTGTCCATTCCGGCAATCGGTACAAGTTCTTGTCCTTGGCTCGGGACAAGAACTTGTACCGATAAAATAGCGACTTCAATGGGACCATGTTCTTGTCCCTCGACAAATACGCTCAATTCAGAGAGAGTTCCCTCATTAGGAACTCCCTCCTGTATACCTGTTATTCTTTAAAAGTTCGTGTTGAGTTGCTTTTTTGAGTTCTCTTAAATAAGCGTAGCCATATTTTTGATCTGGCTCAAGATATGCCCCTTCGGCCCATTCATTCCAGGCATTAACAAAAAGATATTCGCTTTTGTACAGTGTCCTTGCCCTCTCCATCTGTCTTGATAGATACAGCCCAAATTTCTCTGGAGTAGCACCGAGCGTACTCTGTCCGTCAACGCCTCTCCTCGGTGTATTGTCCCAATTGACAAAAGCGCCTGGATAGACAATTTCTCCGTCACGGTGTGGTGTTCGTTCGAGAATGAAGGACCATACCTTGTCGTAATTCACAGCAATATGCTGCTGGCCCCTGATGTTCATTTCGATCCAGATCCCATTCATATGTCCATGTGCAAATGTGTAATGTGGTTCAAATTCCATGCTCGCTTCAAAGATCTGATGATTAAATGCAGGGAATCCGCCAATGGTCTGCACAAAATGGATGCCTTCCAGACCATGTTCCAGAGCCAATTCTCGCCAAAACTGTATCATTTCCTCACATTGTGGAATGCTGGCTGGCCGATAGATCAGAAATAATGGCTTACCTTCCACTCGAATATATCGGCTCCCCTTAAATACCAGACGTGTACTGTAAGACTCTGTCGTTTTGGAGGAGCGGGGTTACAACGGATTAATCGCGAGAGCCTTCAGCGTATACATCACACGAGTTTCATATTTTTTTCAAGAATGTACGTATACTGTAGTAATATTACTAGGCTGATTACCGACCGCAATGGTGTTCTCTATAGGTATGAAATTATAATCAAGTACAGGTTGATGAAGGATATAGGCAGAAGAGGGTTTGACAATGATCTTCACTTTGTATACGACGGTTAACGTGTCACCTACAAGCATGTTTCGTAAAAGAAGTCCCTGACTAGGATCGGCAACAATTGGAATTGCATTTATGGTTAAGCTATCCGAAATAAATGTTGTTCCATACGGAAACCCGGTTCGAAATTGAATACATTCGGCAACGGTTGTTCCGGTATTCTGGATAGTCGTTGTATAGGTTACGATATCTCCAACTTGAACATGTTCTGCATCTGCTGAATGAACAATATTCATCTTTGGTTCCGCAGCATTCATTTGTAAGCCAATCGCAAGAAAGTGAATTGAATCGGTAGATTCAGTGGGTAGATGGAGAAATGCTGATACTTGCGCAGGTAATATCGTTGCAGAAATATCAATTTCTTGATTGTAGATTCCCCTGGATAACGGGGGGATATGGTCTGGTACATTTATTGAAGGATTAATGTTAGATAGCTGCTCAGTATTGGGTCCGAAAGATAGTGCGGGAATGGAGGATCGTTCCGTTCTCATTTTTCCAAACAAAAATAATGTACCATAATTTGGACCTATTGAGGGTGCTAATAGTTCAGAGAAGATAATGGGACTGGCAAGTGGCTTACTGTCACCAATTCTTAGAGAAACGTGGCGAACAGGAAGAAATGGATCACCATAAATAATGACTAGACCCCATATTGGATCTTGTTGTACGGATACAGGATCATCATTTTGCTCAAGTTTATCAACTGTGAATGGAGTATTACCAGCGTATGTAGCAAAAGAAGTGACGTTTATTGTAAACATATTGATTGGAGAAGATTTTTTTGTTCTAAATCCTTATAAGGAATTACATATGATTTGCCGTATATTTTCAACTCAAGGTCGTTGTTAAAATGCGAGTCTGTCACCAATATTAATTGGGCATGAAGGATATAACTGGATTGATCAAGCGAAATTTCGCTTGATTGTCCGAACGAATTTCCTATAAACTTTAGCGATAGTCGATCTGTTTTATTAAATATCATTTTCACGACACTCCATTTCTTGTTATGTTGTTTGGACAGCAAAGCACATATAAGTGTTGGTATAGCGCTCTTTGGTTTCATTTTTATGTGGGAAAGAGAACAAGTATCCCTATATTATAAGCATCTCCCTATTTACATAAGCTCAGATTCTTTAACAGTTACCAAACGGCCGTATTAATATATATATGAAATAAGCTTTATATAACCAACTGATTATAAAATCATAAATATTCAACTCATTTAACTTTTATCTCACCACAGGATTCCATCATAATGTTATTTAGATAATTACCTAATCCGAAATGACACAATGTTCTTGTCCTCAGCTTGGGACAAGAACTTGGTTCCTTAAAACAAAAAAAGCCGCTATAATAGCGACTTTGAATGGAAAAATGTTCTTGTCTCGCGAACCTCCCTACTACTTAAGCTCCCCCAATTGATTAAAGCCTAAAACGATAAGAAGTCGCCGATGCTATGTCGGCGACTTCTCTCTGTTCAATTCAATTACAACGTAATTGCACGGTGAGGCTTGTTGTAATGACTGGTTCCGCCGCCTCCGACAATAACACGCCCACCCTTATTAAACACCAGACGTTTGGTTATATTTCTTCCACTGAGCAGCACTTCAACTTTAGCTTGATTAGCAGTAGCTATATAGATGACATAGCCACTCTTATAAATTACTGTCCGCCAAACCCGGCTGGAGTATACCTGATTTTCCACTCTACCTGGTTTAGTTCCCTTCATCGAAATCCTTCATTTCTGAAATCTATGGGACACGTTAATAATCTATTCACTAAGACTCTCAGAAGTGTAGGTAGATTCCTAATTAGATGAAAGGAATAAAATCGAATCGACTTATGCAGTCTCGCGACATTTAACATTTAGTCGTGAACCCAGAATGAGCAAGAAATCACAGTTTGCCAATGCAACATTACAATACCGATTGCCGTAAGTCCACGCTCATCGGCTTCGCTGCTGGTAAATATCCAGACCCATTAATGAGCTTACAACAGGTATTCCAGTATGTTCAACTAACTCGTTTTACTACCAAAAAAATCGAAGACAGTTATCGCCAATTTGTAGACCCCAGATCATAAGTGGAATGAGCTTCTATGGGAATTGAAACTGAATCGGGCATAGTTGTTAGAGCAACGTGTAATATTTACAGGCAGATCAAGGGTTCCTGGCAAGCACGCACTATTATGCCTTATTCTGCTTTGGAGGTCTCTGATCCTTGTTGGACAAGATCGGATTGGACGTAGGCCAGTCAATTACCAATTGTCGGATCGCTCTATAATATGCCGCGAGCATGCTCCGGGAATTAATATTCGTCAACTTTGTACAAGACTTGGGTACTAGGTGCTAACCGTGAGCAAGCTCTTATGGGACCGGCAGCTGACGGTGATTATGTGCTCACTAATAATAAAATCTTCCCATTGACCAAACGTCGGCGAACCTCTTGCCTTACTCAAAAGACGATGATTTCTCTAAACATGATGCACTATTAGGGGATTTCCCTTTATTTTTCACGTGAATTTTTTAGACAATTGTCCATGTCAAAAATATTCAGACTACGTAAACTAAACCATCTAACAAGGAGGTGTTCAGCAATATGAATAAAAAGAAACGCTATTGTCAGTGTTGTACCCGAAAAAGTGTAACTTCTCCTCTTAAGCGAAGAAAAAGGAATGCACGAAATTCTAAAATTCCAGAAAAGTGGTAAAAATAATTTATCCACGATCTCAGACGAATATCACTAACTCAACGGGGTTAGGCTCTGCAGGTCCAGCAGGAATCATCGGTCCTCAAGGAACAGCTGGTTCAGCAGGTCCAGCAGGAATCATCGGTCCTCAAGGAACAGCTGGTTCAGCAGGAGCAGTAGGAATCATTGGTCCTCAAGGAACAGCTGGTTCAGCAGGAGCAGTAGGAATCATTGGTCCTCAAGGGGCAGCTGGTCTGGCTGGAGCAGCAGGAATCATTGGTCCTCAAGGGGGCCAAGGGCAACAAGGGCAACAAGGACAACAAGGACAACAAGGACAACAAGGAGCACAAGGACCACAAGGACCGGAAGGAGCACAAGGGCTGCGAGGACTACAAGGGCCCCGAGGACCGCAAGGAATTCCTGGTGAAAGCATAGTTGGACCTACTGGACCTACTGGAGCTACCGGGGTAGCAGGTGCGACAGGAGCTACCGGGGCAGCAGGTGCGACAGGAGCTACCGGGGCAGCAGGTGCGACAGGGCCGGCAGGGCCGACTCCAACAGCAAACTTTGCTTCATATTCCACAACAGCTTTTCAACCAGCTGGGGCAGGAACGACGACATTTACATGGGGAGTTATTAATGAACAACAAGGGGGCATTACAGCTGCTGTTCCTACCACAGATATCATCTTAGAACCAAATAGCTCTTACTGGGTGACATATGAACCAGGAATTGTAAATAATACAGCTACAGTTACTTCTAATCAAACTAATGCAAAATTAAATGGAACTGTAATACCAGGTTCCACTAGTAGTGTAACTGTACCTCCTAATTCAACAGTTTCATATGCTAACAGTTTTATATTTATGACTGGTGCTGATCCAAATGTGCTTACTTTAGATTTTATCGGGCCGGCAGGAACAGACGCGAGTATATCTGGAGGTATTAATCTTTTCAAATTAGCATAAATGGAAAGACGAAATGATCTCATAAAACGGATTCAAAAGTATGCATGTAAATGTTTCTGGCTCATTCGTTTTATAGCTTCGGATTGTCAAGAAAGTGTTGAATGTTTATTCCCTTTGTTAGAGTATAGAAACTTTCCATTAAACTAGAGGTCTATTAGCTGGAGAAGGAGTTCATCGTAATTATACATGAGCGGGATAGCCACCTTCTCCAGCCGGGGGGAACTGCATAGAAACTGAATAGGACCATATCTGTTAGAGTAGCGAGCATATAGGTAGACCAAAGGTTCGTAGTAAGCATACACTAACAATTCTCCTCCTCATTTGCATACAAGTAAGGACTGTTGGTTTGAAAATGCATTTCTCTATAAAAAGAGCCTTTAAATAAAAACCTTCGCATGTGTGAGTAAGGATTGTACCTGCATCGGTCTATCAAGGCAAAAGCCAGAAATTTTGAAAAGCCATTACCGTTGGTGTATCTTCCCTCCTTCACTAAGGCTTTACTTATCTTATGTAATTGTTCACCCCTGGGAACAGCTTTTTACCTATAGACTATCCTAAATGTGTCACAAAACTGAATAGTATGGACTTATCGTGCAGATCCTTACTTGCTCTTAAATAGGCCTTCTTTCCATTGCCAATATTTCAATTCCGTTGCGTCAGTTACCGATTTTTGGTTGGGCATCTCCGCTTTAAATTTACGATTCAGTATGTTCTCTGCAACCTACTGAGGAGGCCTAGCACCTACGTAATTCTTCCTCTTTCTTCGGATCACCGATAGGAAGCCTTTAAGTTTCATCAGACGGTATATTCGCTTCGCGTTAATAACGTGATCCATTTGTCTGAGTAAATGAAGTGGCTTTAATTATATTACCTGTCTACTGTATGGGAAGCATATTAAGTCATAAAATGACAAGGGATAGCCCTAGTCTCCAATATCATGCAACAAAAAGAAACTTTGTTGCTCGATACATAATCAGAAAGCTTTAATGATTCTGTTTGCCTCCAGAATTCTTTCGATTTGTTTTCCAATCTGCGGGCCAATGAGCTGCCACAAACAGATTTTACCATGACGGAAACACATCTTAGCTCAATTCAATTGGAGTTAAGTTCAAATCACCGCCAGATAAGAGTATTATTCTTTATGACAAAATGTGATATAAGATCATTCATTTTTATAAACTGCTGTTTTTGTTCTTCGGTATAGATTTGTGCTTTTTCGCGTGCATAACCAATAAAGCCACACATAATGTATTCCTAGCTTTCTAGAAGTCGTTGATCTTTTTAATAGGTATTCTCTTATTTAAACAGCTCGAAATTGAAATTAGTTCTTGACGAAATAATCCAAGGCTGAAAATGGAATAACATCTGCCAATCCTGTATTGTCAATAAGGAATATACAGATGCAGACTCAGTATATCAACGAAATGCTCACTTTCCAGATTTACAACCTCAACACTTGGTTTATCTGGAGGCATCGCTGATGGCGTATAAACGGTGCTTTAACGATGTCATGGACCGTGTTCTCCAATCGGTTATTTGAACAGTTCACATTGAAAAGTCCGACTACAAGCAGTAACACAAAAGTCATCATACGTAATCCCGGCAACGAATTTAACGACAACCAATCAGTTGGTCACAATAATCCCCAAAAGGTGATTGGTTTATTAACAAATGTGGCTGCATCATCCAAAGGTTTTCCGTTTGGTTCACAAACTTCTTTCCTGATCAATCTGGTAAGCGAAGGGGGAATCCGGAAATTTCGTTGTCTTCACGCCAAAAGATGTGCTGTGGCAAGAGGAAATGATCATGGCATCTACACTTGATAAACAGGGTCAGTGAACCCGAGCCAAAATGCCATTGCCTGATGTCGTTTAAAACAGACTTTATAATAGAAAATTGGAAATAACAGGAGAGCTGCAGAAGCTGTGGCACTTGCTGTCAAGTAAAAAGATACTCTTATTTAATTGGGATTATTTCAATAAAAAGATATATATGACCTCATTTCTAAAGATGAGAGCCTGATTGACTATATCCCTGAATACGTTGTCAGTCCTACAAAAGAACAACTGAAAGGGATGCTTGTGCGTCATCAATGCGTTACTTGAAGCCGTCGGAGGGGAGTCTTGGCGCTGGTATCTATAAAGTTAGTGTAATGATGAATTGAAGGACAAGATGATAATTAGATAGACGTCAAATCAGTAATAGGAACATGTTTTTGTCCAATACGGTAATCGGTACAAGTTCTTGTCCTTATCGTAGGAAAGAACTTGTACCGATAAAATAAAAAAGCCGCTTAAATAGCGACTTTAAAAGGGAACATGTACTTGTCCCCCGACAGGCTACAAGCTCAAAATTGGCATTCTGTCCATCACCTAAAAGCAGACTGCACCCGCTCAGGTGATACCAGATTGGTTCTGAGCTGAAATGTCCAAATTGTGCAGCTTGCATCGCACTCTCATCAAAACCCATGGCATAGCGTACTTTAAAGAGACTGAATGGATTGGTCATACCGTGAAATCTAAGTGTCCAAACTCTCTCATTCTCTTGTGCTGACTGAGCAATAAATGCTTGCTTCTTATGTCCTTTTCTATTGACCGCTGTTTCTAAATGTAACTCATCATATAGATAAGTGATATGCTCAATGTTTAGATATTTATCTAATCGGCAATCGGACTATGTTCTTGTCCATTCCGGCAATCGGTACAGGTTCTTGTCCTTGACTTGGGACAAGAACCTGTACCGATAAAATAAAAAAGCCGCTAAAATAGCGACTTCAATGGGAACATGTTCTTGTCCCCCGACAATTATACAGTGATACCATCTATTTTGAGATTAATTGCAATAATTTTCAGTCCTGTGAAATCCTCTACTACTTCTTTCACTTTATATTGCAGCTCCCTACATACCTCATGCAAACGCATGCCATATTGGACTATAATGCTTAAGTGAATATCTATGCCTTTATCATGTTCACGCAGCTCAATTCCAGCAGTGTTACCAGTCAATTTGCTAGTGATGGATCCGATATAAGTCGAACTTAAAACAAGCCCATCTGTCATATCCAGCGCCATATTTACAAATTTAGATATAGTCTCTTTGGAGAATGTAGTTTTCCCTAGTCCTGTTTGAATTAGCATGATTACCATCTCCTTGTTTTCCTTATAAAAATATCTTCAACAATCGAATTAACCTTCATCCTTTGTAATATTCATCTTTGAGTGTAAACAAGGGGCTCCGATTTAAGTATGAAACTGATGGCTATACTATGAGGACCACTGTGTGAGCATATAGCACATCTTCCCTCTATGATATGAACTTTTTTAATCGAAGTCTCATCCAGAATAATATTTCTTATCCATTCAGCGGTTTCCTTCTCTAATGTCTGAGCAATAATAATATGATCATGATCAATGCGATGAATTTGGCTTAGTATGCTTGACAAGAGTTTTTTTATTATCCGGTGTTTGTTTCCTCTATACTTCACTCCTGATAGCACTCTTCCGTGACTAACATATAAAACCGGACGTATTTTAAGCATATTTCCCAGAAGATGTTTAAGATTGCTTAAATATCCCCCTTGATGGAGATAATCGAGATTATTAACAAGTACGTTCAATTGAATTTCATCTCTTATTGTTTCAAGCGATTCTGCTATAGCTATAGCGCTCTTACCTTCACTAGCTAATTGTGTGGCTAATAAAACCATCATGGCTGTCCCGGCAGAAACATTTAGAGAATCCACAACGGTTACTCTCCCCGGAGGAAACTCGCGCGAGGCTGTAACTGCATTTTGATATGTTGATGATAAATGAGAAGACATACTGATATACAGTACATCTTCTCCGTTCTCAATAACCGGGCGAAATGCTTTAAAAAAGTCAGCTGGTGGAGGCGTGGAAGTCTGCGGCAATTGTCCCTTCATCTCAACTTTGTTGTACATGTCATGGACGTTGATCTCTATGCGATCAAGATAGGAATACTCCTTAAAAACGATGTATAATGGAATGATTCCTATGTTATACTTATCAATCCATTCCTCCGGAACATCCGAGATGCTGTCTACAAAAATCCGCACTTTGGACACTGTCTTTCCTCCTTTAACCCAGTTTCTATCTGTTTAAGGTTGTAGAACCTAAAATCGAATCCTTTTCTTTTGTAGAAGTAACTTCTAATTTCGATGCGTTCTGAATGTAAGAAGTAAGTGGCTTATTTTCAGGTTTGATAGCAGCTGGAGATTCCAAGGTAATTTCTGTCGTCGAACATCCCAAAAGGGTTAGAAATACAGCTAAACTCAATGCGTTAATATACTCCTTCATATCATCATCTCCAAATAATTACTTATTTAATGACATTACAGACTATCTATACAAAGGATAAACCTAGAAGCTTATTTATATTGTACGTCTGGTAATCTTGCAAAACATCGTTCAAAGGGGCATACCTGTCTGCCCAATTGGGCAATGTTAATATACGATTATGAATGAGTTCTTAGTTATGCATTTAAGGTTAACTTTTCCAATTGAATTATCGGTTATCCTGATGAAGATAGAAGAAAAATACAAAAAAGGAGCTTGATTAAGCCCCTTTTTGACGGATAATTTATGAGGTCGATTCAGAAGATCTTCTCCATGGATTGCCAGAGAATTGAACCAGCCGAATGACTTACATTTCTTCAGAATTAAGCACTTTATTATCGTTTAGTCTTCCGGTATAGCTCTTCCAGAACCCCGGTTCCTTCCTAACATCCTTGAACAAAAGAAATGCCGGCGGAAAATCAGCATAATATTCCCCGGCCAAAGATCGAAGCTGATAAGACTAGGCGAAGTAACTGCTTCCAGCAAATGCTCCTGCTTACCAACTACCCTCTCAATGCGTTCATAAGGAAGTTTGACCTTCAGCCTCTCTCCGTCGGCAAGGATCAATTTTAGCATGTGACGATAGGCTTCTCTCCAGGAGGGGAATTGAAGTTCCGTTTGATCTGTGAAATATCCAAAGTAATTCCCTCTAATCTGGTGAAGCTGGGCAAAATAGTCGCCTAACTTACTTTTAATGTTCTCCTTCTGAGTCTGGCTGAGCTTTTTACGGAGACTGTGCATACTTTGGCCCTTTAGCGCACTCATAAAGAAGTAGTCGCTGGGGATTAAGCTTCTGCTGAAATCAGAGCAAATCACTCTTGGGGCCGGGATGGACGTTTCAGCGGATATTTTATGAAAGACTTCCACTTCAGTTTGCATGAGATGATGTTCATAAGAGAGCAGTTCGGTTTCAGGCGACGACGATACTTTTAGCACTAGCGGTTCCAGTACACCCGTTCTTTGGATCAGATATGCTGCATTAAACATGCCGCCTTTTAACTCATGAATGGAGCTCAAATTTCCTTCATCTCCGAAATTCACTTCAACCAGTTTAGCGATTTGTGTTTCAGATAATCTGAATTTTGTTTTACTCTTCATCGTCCCTCCACTTACCCGCTTTGCGGCATCTTTCAGACTTGAATAGCCTGTAAATCGTTGTCGAGCTGTTGAATCTCTTCCTAATGTTGATTACGGCGTTCTTCCAGTTCCTTAACGATCTGAGGATACTTCGCATCTATGTCATACTTGCGCAGGAAGATATACGTAAGTGCAAAGGTAACTGCAGGAAGATATACAGTAAGGGTAAGAATACTGGTTATTGCGGAATCTGGCTGTGTAGTTAATGTTCCATTATAATTACCCATGGCCAGAATCCAACCGATCATTGCTGCGGCGAGACCCGTACCGATTTTAATACCAAAGCTGTTTGCACCTTTCTCCGATGTCGTCATAAGCTCCCATTCATCTTAGATTCCGATGGATTCTGCCAATCCATTACGATGCTGAATTCGCCGTTCTCTTCTCCTCTTACCATTTGACCATTCGGCAAAACAATCATGCAAGAGATTTCCTCTGGCCAAGTGGCATGCATGCGAAATGTAGAATCGACAAGCTGCCATTGTACGGAAACCATGCCTTTAGAGGTCATTGCACACCCTTCAGCGTGTGAAAGGCGGCCGATTTGCGGACTTATTTTTATCTTCTCGCAGCCTGGGGCAGAAGGCTGAATCCCTAACGTTTCTGTTGTATATTCATAAATCGGAACGGAGCCCCAAGCGTGGGCATCGCTGCGTTTGCTCACAGTATCTTCCATCCATGTTGTTAGTCCTTCGCACGCCATTTGCCTCCATGGAGCCAGCAAATCATATACTTTATCGTACAAACCAACCAAAGAAAGCGCACGGAACTGGTAGATGGACATCGCAAATGAACAGGATACAAAGTCTGGGCATTCGATCGAGTGAAGGATTGCATGCCTGGCCTCTCTTCCTGTCAACGTTCCACTTAGAACAGCCCAAATTTGGGTATGTTGGCTGAAAAGCTCCAGTCCGGGGCCGTCGGTAAGGCAGCCAGGCCGGCTGATCGACATACAGTTTTCCTTTACAGCTAGCTGCATGCGTTCGGCTCGATCAAGATACTCCTTCGCAACGCTCCTTCTATCAGTAAAAGCAGCAAGCTCAGCAGCTCTTTGCAGTGCGTAAGTATACATTAGACAATAAACCGTCAGCGGACCTTGGCGGGCTGCGTCAGGAACGCCATATTCTTCTTTCCATTCGTCAGCCCAGTCCACAAAAGACCAATACCGAGGGTTCATCTTACCAATCAGACCGCTTGCTTCAATCTTCCGGTGGAAATAACCGAGTATGGCGTCTACACCCGGTAGGTACCGCTCGACAAGTTCCCGGTCTCCCGCAAACATCATGTGGTCATGCAGCATGTAAATCCAATATAATGAAAAGCCTGGTATGACTTGGGTTGATACACTAGGATATCGGGACTGTGTTAATCCCTCCGGGAGCAAGGAACTGTAGAAATCAAACAAAGTTCTGCGGGCAAGCCTGTCATCGCCAGATAGAATATACGTGAACTGGATTTGGGAGCGGGTATCCATCACATACTGCAGCTGCTCATAATACGGACAATCTTCGTATGTTTCATGCATGCATCGTTTAAGTGTCCTGATGCTAATATCCCATAAAGCAGTTTCCTGAGGATCTGAAGAACGATATTGGGCGACGACATCAAGCGGGTAACCCGTTTCTCTGTAAGAAAATGTACGAAGCGTTAATGGTGCTTCTCCCGTCCTGATTTCAATTCTGACATAGCGGAATGTGCGAAACCAGAAAGGTTCATATTTCTCTATAAATTCTCCGCTTTCCTGTTCCAGGCCACTAGGTCTATAAATATCCAAATCACCATATAAATCTCCATTTGTACTGTCCGTCCGATCCCCTTTGTCACGTATCCAAGGGACCGATATGGGCGGATTCTCATAACATTCGGCGCACAACAGCCTGATTTCACTTCCTTGTCCGCCGGACAAATCCATTTCCAGGTAACCTGTAGTCAGCTCCCCGGCGTCAAGATCTACCGTTATCATTGAATCAGGTGCGATCGTTAACGGGCGTTCGTACGTCAACAATTCCAACCAATCAGGTTTGCTTCCTTTTGCGGAGAGCTGGGAAATACCAACAAATTTGCGTTTAGTTTCATAGAGAAAAGGAATGGGACGTTTTCTTAACTCCCACGGTTTCAGTTCCCCATGAACGATATCGAATACATATCGGGAGGCCTTCTCCCACTTTTCCGAAACATAGCCTGCTTCTGTCCATCCAAAAGGACGCTTGAACCCGTCAACGGCTTCCGAAATTCCGAGAAATTGCGTATAGACGCCTTGGGATAAAGTAATCGCCTCATCCTTTATACATTCCCAGGATTCATCGGTATGTGCATCTGCAGTCTGAGTATTCTGTTCATCTCTGATAACTGCATGCACATACAGCCCGGGAAGCCGCGTACGCCATACAGACTGATTTCCCTCGCCGGCATAAGGATAACGCAGCACCTGAGCAGCAAAAACGTTTGTGCCTTCTTTCAGGTATTCTCCAACCTCAACTTCCTCATAATGCCATGTGAACCGATCCCCTTTGCAAGGTCCCCGGCTTACGGGTATACCATTGACATAAAGCAGGTAGCGGCTGTCAGCTGAAATGCGAAGCGCGCAGTTATGCCTGCCTTTTCGAAGTTCAAATATTTTTCTAAAATAGACAAATCTTCCTCCCTTGGCTTCATCTTCTTCCTTCCAATGAGGGTGCCATATCCAGCTTGCCTCTTCTTCCCAATCAGGACGCATAAGTGCCCTCCTTTTTTGCAGATCAATTACTCTTTTACACTTCCTGAAGTGACTCCTGAAATAATTCGTTCCGAAAAGATGAAAAATAATACCAGAACCGGAATGGTTGCAATGACGGAAGTTGCCAGTGCTTTATCCATATTAAGCAGAATATTGGATGTATACTTCATAACTGCCAGCGGTATGGTTTTGACTGCGTCGTCTTGAAGCATAATTAACGGCAGGAAAAATTGGTTCCATATATTAACGGACAATATAATGCACAGACTGACGATTACTGGTGAAGCAAGCGGAAACATAATGCGGTAAAAAATTCTCCATTCCCCGGCGCCGTCTATTCGTGCGGATTCGGCCAGAGCATCTGGCAAGCCGGCGAAGAAGTTCGTGAGCATCAGTACAGCCATTGATAAACCCGCTGATAACACCAGAATTACGCTCCACGGAGAATTAATCAGTCCAAGATTTTTGATAATCAAAAATACGGGAACTACACCGAGCTGGACAGGGAACATGAGACCAATCAAAAAGTACAGCATTACACCTTGCTTGAACTTAAAGGAGTAACGACCTAAGCCATAAGCAACCATGGAGGCTAAAGCTACAATGATGATGATGGTCATCATGAGGATAAATACGCTGTTCCAGATATTGACGCCGAAATGTTCGTTGCGGAAAACTTTGACATAGGATTCCAATGTAAAGGACTTGGGCCAGCCCAGTGTATTGGACAGTACATCCTGCTTGGTGCGAAATGAGTTCCATGTAAGATACCCAAGGATGAGTAAGGTGAAGGAAGAGTACATCCAGAGGATCAGCTTTGTTACATACAGCTTTTTGATATCAGCCATGATCATTTCTCCTCCTTATAAGTGAATCTTAGCTGAATCAAAGCAACCACAAAGATGATGGCAAACATGACGACGGCAATGGTAGTCCCCATACCTACGGAGTTTGTGCTTACCGTTCCTCCCATCGCGCCATTCGTTCCGAAAGTAATTCTGTAGAAAAACAGTGTCATCACATCCATCGAATTGTTAATACCGCCGCTTACCCCTCCCAGCAAATAGCTGAAATCAAATAAGGTCATGGCAGCGATATAACTGATCATAGCAATATTTACGATACTGGAACGGATCTGCGGTATAATGACCGAGAAGAACCGTCTCCAGTAGCCGGCTCCGTCCAGATAAGAAGCTTCCATCACTTCGTCGGACAGCATCTTCATGGCTGCCACGAAGTAGATCATACTGAAGCCCACACCGGCCCAAGCATTCATAATAAACAAGGTAAGGACCTCGTAGCCCGGAACCCCTAACCAATTTCGAGCATGTTCCCCTAACCCGATTAGCTGGAGAAACTCGTTGAAAATACCGATATTCTGGTCAAAAACTAGCGTAGCCAGAAATACGATAACGCTAGTGGTAATAAACTGCGGAGCAAAGATCATTGTTTGGAAAAAGCGGTACCCTTTTACACGTGTATAAATTACATAGGCAAAATAAAGCTGTATAGGAATCAGCAGCCCGACGTTAAGCACGACTAATATTGCATTGTTTTTAAGCGCATTTAAGAACTGCCGTTTTAATTCCGAATTAGTGAACAATTCAATATAATTATTAAAGCCTACAAACACCTTCTCACTAAAACCGTTTGACTGAAACAGACTAAGCTGGGCAGCTGAGAAAATGGGATAGATCACGAAAATAGAATACAGAATAAAACCGGGTAATATAAACCACAGATAAGGTCTCTTTCCAAGCCACTGCAACATCTAGATCGCCTCCAAATGATTTGGACGGTTAAGCAGCTCGGCTTAACCGTCCAAAAATCGTTCTGATTATTTTGTACGGAGCAGCGCTTCTTCCAGCATGTCTGCAGCTTGCTGACCATCAATATGAGAGGTTAACAGTTGCGGCATTACTTGCTGAAGAAAGATATCATTCAACTTGATCTCTTCTGTTGATATGTTCGTTAATACGGAATAAATATTATGACCCAGGGAATCAAACGCACTCAATTCTTTGACTCCCTCATCTCTAGGCGTGATATCCTGCAGGGCCGGCACCATACCTGTTTCATCCTCAAACAGCTGTTGGGCTTTTTGACTGGACAGAAACTTTACATATTCGACTGCTTCTTTCGGATGCTTGGTTCCAGCAGATACGGCAAAAGTGGTCGCATTACTGAAGCTTTGCGGAGCAATGCGTTCACCAGATACTGTCGGGATATAAAATCTGCCGAGGTTTATTCCAGCGCCTACGAAGGTTGGATCATTCCAGGTACCATCTGCCATCATTGCTGTCTTGCCGTTAGTAAATGCGAGCTGGGCACCGGCATTGTCTACAGAGGCCAAATCCTTGGTGAAATAACCTTTATCGGCGAACTCTCTGATCGTTTGGAATACCTTAATTATGCTTGGGTCTTTGAAAGAACCAGTCCCCTCATTAATCTTGGTTAATGCTTTCTCAGCGGTAGCAGGCATTAGCGCAAAGGCAAGCCAAGCCCGCTCGAATTCAGATTTACCGGGAACGCTGAAGGGGGTTATTCCCTTATCCTTTATTGCTGCGACCAACGATATAAATTCATCTAAGGTTGCCGGGGCCTGCAATCCTTCCTTTTCAAAAATGTCCTTGTTATAATAAATCAACTGAGAGTCCATAAAGGCCGGAGGCGAGGAATATAGTTTTCCGTCCACCTTCGCGTATTCCATGAGGTCTTCCCCGAAACGGCTGGTATCGAGCCCGTAATCATCCAGATTAAGCAATGCACCGCTCTGCACATACAGCTTCATTTTAGGCGTCTTGTTTCCTTGAACATAGAACACATCCGGCAGCGAGTTACTCTTAACAGCCGTATCGATCGCTGTCTCTGACCCTGAGAATTGAAAGTTTAATTTGATATTCGGATGTTCTTCTTCAAATGCTTGATTGATTGCGGTAAATCCCGCCTCAAACGATGATTGGTTAGACTGGTCTCCCCACACGGTTAGTTCCACTTGTTTTTCGGTTCCGGCTTTGCTGCCTTGATCAGGTGAAGAGCTGTTTGTGTTGTCGCCACATGCTGCCAGCAGCAAGATGGAGACACTTGTCACTGCAAGAAGTGCTTTTCTGAATAACCCCTTTTTCATTTTTTATTTCTCCCTTCGTGTCTAACGGTTTGTAAGCATGTAATAATCATAGTTCACAAAATAAAGCGTTTCCATGAACAAGTTTTTGTTTATGATTCCACATTATTGGATAGTTGCATTTGATGTAGGGCAAAAAACCGGAACAGTGATGTCCCGGTTGATCGTCATTCCAAATTATTAGATGAACATTCCATTTAATTAGATGAGAAGCCAGTCGAGTTTCTGAATTCAGAAACGGTCATACCGGTAACTTTTTTAAACACCTTCACGAAATAATTCGGGTTTGGATATCCCACACGGGAAGCTACCTCTTCAGCAGAAAGCGAGTATCGCTTCATGAGATCGATAGATTTACGGATACGAACCTGGGTCAGGTATTCAAGAAACGTCATCCCCATTTCCTGACTAAATCGATGACTGAAATAATGAATGTTTAAATTCACTAAGCTTGCGGCATCCTCAAGCCGAATGGTTTGGGCGAAATGTGCTTCTACATAACGAAAAACCGGCTCCAGCCATGTTTGCGTTTTCATCCTGGCAGTGGTAGATAAGTCATTGAACCGTCTAATCGTCTGTAAAAAGCAGGACTTTAATTCATCCCATGTTCGCATGGAATCTACTGAATAAAAGGGGAGGGTCATAAAATCGGACTTCTCTGTATCAATCCGCATATTTATGTGCAATGGATCATTTTGATAAATTTTAAGCATCCACTGGACCAAACGGAACGCAGTATCGGGAGAATAACGTGTCTCTAGTTCGCTGCCCACGGCGTCAAGCCACTTCGCCAACTCTTCCTCTGAAGAATTCAATATGCTTATAAATTGCTGCTGCCATTGTTGAAACTTGATGTCCAGCTGCTCCTGAACAACATTTAGACTCGCATCAAAGCGGTACAAGCCTGGCCCGCTGAAAAAGGATCGGTCAATCATTTGCTCTGCTTGGTTTCTTATCACTTTACACTTCTGAAAGGTCAGATGCTCAGACATACCAACTGATACTGTAATGGCAAGATTCTGCTTCACTGTGTCCATCCATTCTTTTACCAGACCAGCCATCATCGTTGTTTCTTCCGGTCCAGTTTCTCGACTAAAGAGTAATCCGTGAAAAAAGCCTTGATCAAAGCCAAGAGGAATTGCATGTGTCGTTTTATTCATAAGATCTTGTAGGAGAAATCCCAAGGCAGTCTGGTCGTCATCGTTGCCTGAGTGATCCATTGACCAAATACGGATTGCAACCCAACAAACAAAAGCAGATTCTTTCAACAGGTCTGTAAGCAAAGGGTACTCTTTGTGATAGAAATCCACCGGAAAAGCAACGATACCCGGAAGTATTCTGGATTGTGTCATCAATCGCTGCCTTTCTTCATCCATGGCATTGGCCCGGCTCTGTCTAGCGCGAACCTTTGAGGAGAGTCTCTCTGATAATCGGGTCAGTGTTGAAATCAATTCATCTGGGTCGAACAGATGCTTGGGAATATAGTCTTGAACACCCAATTGGATTGATCTTCTCGTATATTCAAACTCTTCATAGCTGCTCAGGACTAAAATGATCATCTCTTTATCCGTCTCTCTAATCCGTCTTATCAATTCTAGACCATCCATTTCAGGCATTCTTATATCGGTCAGCAGCACTTCGGGGTAACCATCTGTAGAAAAGGCCTCCCATGCCTCCTTGCCGTTCCGATAAACACCTTGTATTTCATAGCCATTTTCATTCCAGTCAATGATGGTCTGAAATCCAACCCGAACCAGGGATTCATCATCTACAATCGCGATTTTAATCATTTTCGTTTGGCCATCCTTCTTTCAAGATAGGAAGCTTTAACTCCACAGTAGTGCCTGCTCCCCGTTCACTCGTAATGTTCATTCCGTAGGCAGGACCATAGAACATTTCAATCCTCTCTTTCACACTCAATAATCCGATGTGGCTTCCAGTTCCGCTGCTCATAACCTGCTTGATTTCATGTAAGCGCTCTTGACCGATTCCGCTGCCATTGTCCCATACCCGAATACTAAGCATCCCATTCTCTGCTTTTGCCTCCAGACGAATCTGTGCTGAATGATCAACAGACGACAAACCATGAACTATAGCATTTTCTAAGAGGGGTTGAATCAAAAATTTAAGCAGCCGATACGGTTTCGCCTCATCCTCCAGTTCGACCTGAAATATAAAGTTTTGATGACGTACTTGTTGAATCTTGACAAATTCACGCATGACGTTAATTTCGTTTTCAAGCGAAACAAGTTCATTGGTGTCTCTGATCGAGTATCTCAACAGATTGCTCAATGCATCTACGATCTCTTTTATATGATCCTGTTTTCGTATCATGGCCATCCACCGGATGGTATTTAACGTATTGTAGATGAAGTGAGGAGAAAGTTGATTTTGGAGCACTTTTAACTGCACCTGCCGTTTGCGTTCTTCACTGGCCTTCACTTCACCCAATAGATTGTAGATCTCATACATAACAGAAATAAAGGTTTCATTCAGCTGCGTAATTTCTCTGGCCCCTCTGAATTTGGTAAGGGAGTTAGGCTTCTCGCCGCGCAATCCTCTCCGCATATTGGCAAGAAGCCTCGTGATCGGCAAAGCAATGTCGGTACGAATCAGGTAGGAGGCAACCAAACCAAGGACCAGACTTCCCCCGGCCAGCCAAGCAGCAAAAACACTCATTCGGTATACGGTGGCATACACTGTATTTAGAGCATACTCAGCTGTAAGCGTCCATTCATTGTAATCAAGACTTTGTTCAAGACGTAAAACTTCAGAAAAGGTATCTTCCTGTATTCCGTATTCTTGAAGCAGCACTTTATCCGGACCTTTAAGGAAAAAAGCAGTATTGGAACCTGCCATAGCGGAGCTAAGAACGTCCCTGAATACATTAGAAGAAACAATAAGATAAAAATATCCTATAGGTCGGAAGTTCTCATCTTTAATGACTCGTCCTAATCTGAAAGCACTTACATCATCGTTTGTAGGAAAACCTGACCTTACAGAATCCCAATAAGGTGCCCCATTGGCTGTAACCGCATTTGCCTTTCCTTTCTCACTTAAAGGCTCTTGTTCATCTTGGCCGATGACAAAGGTACTGTTGTCAGTAACAAATACACATCCTTTAATACGGTTGCTGTCTAGTCCGCCAATGATCGGCAGCACGCTTCGCTCCAGTTGCTGCTGAATTTCAATTTTTTCAAATTCGTTATGGACCGGTTCAGACAGTATTGCTCCTATTTCATCTGAGGTTAAAATCTGCAGACTCACATTATTATAGGTCTGAATGGTTGCTTCCAGTTTGTCTACAGTCAGGCTCGTAATCGAATCGGAATATGACTCGGCATTGGTACGGATCGCAGCATTATAGTTCTGGGCCAAGAGGCTTAGTCCAACAATAGAGGGGAGAACAAATAAGGGCAAATAAAATAGGAGCAGCTTCTTAGTCAGATTCCAATTATTCCATCGACGAATTAACCATTTATATCCAGGTAGATAGGTAAGGGGCCTTCTCATGTAAGATTCTTCTATACCTCCTATGCTGCTTGACTGACCCAATTAGGGTCAATTTTTTCGACATCATTGTCTTCTTTATAGCGAATGGTTCCGGTTCCTTTAAAGCTCTCTCTTTGTCTATTGGATGAAATGCTTGAAGGGCCAGATACAATCAGCCAGACTTCAATTCTGCAGTATCCGTAAAAACGGGTACCTCACCAGTATCATATATTTATGGATAAAATCATTATGCCGGCTCTTTCTCATAATACCTCCTCCCAGCATTCACAACGTCTTGAAGGCTTTCATATTTATACTATGTTGGAGACAAAATGATTGAAATAACTCTTTCTTAAGGTTAGATAACGCAATTTGAAAGATTGTGAACATTGGATAACCTAATTATTACGTTTGAATATCGTTTAAAAGGATATTATTTGAATTTATATACATTTTTGTGATAAGGTTTAATTGCAAATGATAGTCAGAATATCACATCGAAGCTTGTCATATTAAAATCAGAGGTGGTGTTGGAAAGATGAACTCAGAACAGAGTAGTATCGTCATTCATGAGATATCCAAGTTACAAACTCCTGAACAATTATGGAATCCCTATGATTGGTACCACGATATGCTTGTCAATAATCCGATATATTATGATGAGAAGCAAAACGTCTGGAACGTATTTCGCTATGATGATGTGAACATGGTGCTTAGTGACTTCAAGTTATTTTCAAGTATACGGAAAAGAAGTGTGTCACCTATTCCACCAGTCATTACACGTGTAGATATCAATTCTACCGATCCTCCTATTCAACGTGATATACGTAAGCTGGTATCCAGTGCCTTTACCCCAAGAAGTCTAAAGGAGTGGGAACCAAGAATCAGGAACATCGCAAAAGAATTAATTAATAAAATGAAACAGATGAACAAGCCCGACATTGTCAGTGATCTTGCCGTTCCTCTTCCCGTCACGGTCATTTCTGATTTGTTAGGCACACCAAGACAAGATCTTCATCATATAAAGAACTGGTCCGATATTTTGTTTTTCCCTAATTCAGAGGTCAACGTTACGGATCAAGCCAAAAGAAAATACCGTGCGATGTCGGAATTCAACGAATATTTGCTTCCCATTGTTAAGGGAAAACGTCAAAATCCTGAGAAGGATATTATTTCTGATTTAACTCTTGCAGCGTATGAGGGGACACAACTTACAGATGAGGAAGTGGTAATCTTCAGCTTGGGTCTGCTTGCTGCCGGCAATGAAACAACAACCAATTTACTCGCTAATATGTTTTATACTTTCGTGTATGAACAAAAAGGAATTTATCAGGAGATTCTCTCCAATCGTAGCCTTATTTCCAATGCCATTGAAGAAACGTTGCGTTATCGCTTCCCCATCACACTAGATCGGGTAGTGACATTGGATAGCCATGTGTTGGGTGTCCCTATGAAAAAAGGTGATGTCATTGTTGTATGGCTTGGAGCCGCGAATAATGATGCACAGCAATTCCCGGAACCAAACAAGTTTGATATACACCGAGAGAATAGTAACAAGCATCTTAGCTTTGGGAAAGGCCCTCACTTTTGTCTAGGAGCCCCTCTAGCACGTCTTGAAGCTCAAATAGCATTAGAGTGTTTCGTAGAAACCTTTGCTGATATTGTTGAAACTGAAGCCTTTAATCCTGCGCTTCATTTACACAAAGGAACACAAAATCTACTTACTTTACCTGTAGAATTAAAAATTTTGGATAGAAGTATTATTTAATTTTCTTCCATAAAATAAGCGACCGTTCCTCTTTCGAACACTGAGGGAACGGTCGTTTTGGTATGATGATTTTATTTGAATTAATTAGGACGCGTCTTGAATTTTATGTTAGTAAGTTCTCAATTCACTTTTTAAATAAATTACCGTTCGTCAAATGGCTTCTGTTTCTATGCGTTAATAATTGAGCCCCCGTCGACAAAAAAGGTTTGACCCGTTATATGTCTGGCATCTTCACTTGCCAGAAAAGCAACGACCGGAGCGATATCTTCATAAGGGTCCCCATAACGACCGATTGCAGTGGGCTTGAAACCCAGCAGCTGCGGGTCACGCTGATCTTCGGGCAGCGCATCCAGATGTGCGCGAATTCCATCCGTGAGGGCTCCAGGATTTATGACATTCACATTGATGTTGTCCTTGCCCCATTCTCGGGCAACAACACGCGACAACGCTCGTATTCCTTCTTTAATGGCAGCATATGCGGCATACCCCTCAAGCCCGTCATAACCTGCTCCTGAGCCAAAATTAATGATCTTTCCTCCACCTTGTTTTAAATACGGGTGACTTTCCTTCATCATGAGCCAAGTGGATATAAGTCCTGTTTGGTAGCTCTCATCAAGTGTATCCAATTCATGTTCCAGAAAGGAATGAGGTGTCCGAATAGCAATTGCCAAATTGACTAGAATGTCGATGGTATTAAATTCCTTAATCGTATCTTCAACCAGTAATTTGACCTGCTTGGGCTCAGACAAATCAGCAGTCTTGGCAAGAACCGAAAACCCTGCACGTTCACAACGTGCAGCGGTTTCCTCTAATGACGAGCCATTGATATCAGTAAGCATTAATGATGCGCCCTCTTCAGCCAGACGTAGAGCGATGTAGCTGCCCAGTCCTCCTCCTGCACCCGTTACAATGGCAACCTTACCCATTAGTTTTCCCATAATTCAACCCCTCCACCTTAATTCATGGTCTAAAGTCATCGTTGCTTCCTCTGTCAACATATCCATGCTGTTTAGTTAGTTTTATCGCATGAAACCCACTGAATGGCTGATAATCAACCGCACGTTCAGAATTTAGTATGCGACCGGAAACGCTTTGAGTCCCCGAATGATCATACCTGGCCTCCACTCCAGCAGTTCCGGATCTGTATTTAACCGAATCTCCGGTAGCCGTTGAAGTAAAGCGTTGATCGCAATCTCGCCTTCGAGTCTCGCAAGTGGAGCGCCAAGACAATAATGAACCCCTTTCCCAAAAGCAATGTGGTCATTGACTTTGCGAGTAATGTCAAACGTATCGGGTTTTTCATATTGACTGGAATCACGATTCGCAGAGGATAATGCGACAAGCATCATGTCTCCTTGGTGAATTTGCATTCCCTGAAACTCCACATTTTCCGCTGCCCAGCGTACATTGCTTATTTCAACTGGCCCATTAAATCGCAGCACTTCCTCAACCGCCGCTTGAATCAGATCAGGATCATCCATAAGTAGTTGCTTTTGCTGTGGATGTTCCAGCAACGCCAGCATACCGTTCCCAATCAGGTTCACTGTTGTTTCATGCCCTGCAATTATGAGTACGAATACAAGTGCATATAACTCCTGCTCCGTTAGTTTGTCACCTTCTTCCTCTATGCTGATGAGATCGCTGATGAGGTCCTCTTGAATATGGTTACGCCGCTCCTTGATCAGTTCTTGTAAGTAATCGACAAAAGCCTTCATTACTTCATCGCTCTCCTGATTCATCTGTGGATTGCTGACACTCTCCATAATGGTGTTGGACCAAGCTCTGAATTTGTCTTGATCCTTCAGTGGAACGCCTAGCATTTCACAAATAACGATAATGGGCAGCGGGAAGGCATAGTCCTCAATCAAATCAAACTCCAGAGTGTTTCTTGCCTGAATCTTGTCTAGCAATTGATCGCTTATTTCCACAATTCGTCCTCGCTGCCTCTCAATCATACGGGGAGTAAATGCCTTCTGAATCAAGCGCCGCAGTCGACGATGATCTTCAGGACCAACACTGATCAGATTTCGTGAAATAATCGCCTGATGCGGAGGAAGTGTCTCCTCCTTTTCATTGTTATTATTATGAAGGATTCCGGTTACAAAGCGGCCATCCTGCAAAATGTTGACGGCATCCTCATATCGGGTAACCATCCAGGCAGCATGTCCACTAGGAAGTAAAAGTCGATGAACAGGCTCTTCGGCACGCAGCTTTTCGTAGACTGGGAAAGGTTGCTGAATGAAAGAATGATTCAAGAAATCAACTTCGGACTTGGAACGGCCTTGATTTTCATTGGTAAACATCGTAACGCCTCCCAAAATGATAGTTTAAGTATTAATTCAATATAAAGACTATCATAATTGGAGTTTGACTTTCAAATAAGTTCGTTCAATTCCAGTAATACGAAATTCAACGTTTTCTTAGGTCAATTAATGACTTTGGTTTGTCTTTATAATCTATTCACAATAGACATCGGTGTTTATTACATCAGGTACTATTGCTTCTACTTTTTGTTTTTGTAAGAGTCCATTAGCATATTAAAGATTATTAAATCATCACGGTAATTCTCCGGAGTTGTTTTTATGACCTGATCGTAAACAATTGCATCGTAAAGGGCTTCCAGCTCAATCGTGTAAGGGTCTTTATACGTATGTCGAATAACGGTTTCTTTGTACAAGTCCCCTTCTGTTTCTGACACGATTAATTTAACAGGTAGTCCTTGAATATACGGTGTGTCAAATTCTATTCTAACTATTTTATCCTTTCCGTACACTTCCAGATGAGCATCAAACTTACCTACGTTATTCATACCTGTCTCATAAACTACATTGAAAGAAGGATAGTTGAAAATGGCATTTATAAAGAAGCCTGCACTATTAAAAGCAAAACCGGATACGGATTCTGGCATTCCCAAAGCCTCACGCATAGCAGAAAGATCATGCGACCCTAAAGCGGTAAGGAA
Organism: Paenibacillus sp. TSA_86.1; assembly: GCF_052691815.1. Lineage (NCBI taxonomy): Bacteria > Bacillati > Bacillota > Bacilli > Caryophanales > Paenibacillaceae > Paenibacillus > Paenibacillus sp. TSA_86.1. The sequence goes on from NZ_JBQZGE010000002.1 coordinate 258,717, forward strand.
ATAGTACAACATAATTGTAGTTTCATCAGCGCCCTCACCAAGAACTTCTCTAATCCACTTCTCTGATTTCTCAGCTCGTTCTTTATTTACTTCTTCGGGAAAATCGTTAAACTTTTTCGGGTATGCTCCAGATTGCCTTATGAAATAATCATTCGGTCCAATAATATCTCGTACTCTTGCGTACAAAATTCGGTCTAATCCCCCTATTTCTTTAACTGCAGCTTCAAATGCAGGAGCATATCTTCTCATATAACCGACCATGATATGAACATTATTTCTGCTTTTCGCCTCGATCACAGCTTCTGCTTCGGATAATGAAAGCACCATAGGCTTTTCAATGAGAACATGCTTACCTGCATTGGCAGCAGCTATAGCAGCATCTGCATGATATTCGTTACTGTTACAGACGAAAACAACATCAATATCTTCGTCATTAACGAGATCCTGCACATTTGTATAGAGATTTGAAACACCAAATTTTTCTCCGTTATATTTGAGTGAATTATACGAAACATCACATAAAGCAGTTACTTTGAATTTTTCGGGTAATTCTTTAAGGATAGGCAAGTGTACGACTTGTGCAAGTTCACCCGTACCAATAATTCCTACATTAAGAACTTTACTCATTAGAACTCATCCTCTCAGTATGAAAACGACAAATTTCAATTTAAAATTTAATCGTGTCATTTAATTCGGCTGAACGATAAATCGCTTCAAGTATCTGAGTAACGACTAGCGCTTGTCTTGGTTCAACTACAGGATTTTTGTCTTCAAGGATTGCATCAATCCATTGAGCAATTTCTCGATCAGCATCTGTTTCTTCTACGGGGGATATATACGATATACCGGCTGCATTCTGTAACTGGGTGCTAACGAGATTTCCATACATTTCTGTATTAAATATCAGTTCATTTGTACCTAAGGCTGTATTCCGGCGCATTTCGGCGCCTCCTTTTGTTCCAGACAACGTAGTCATTGCTTCTCTTTCATCTAGTGAATTCAGGGCCCAGGAACATTCTAGATAAATGGATGCACCATTCTTCATTTTGATAAAAGAGAACGCTGACTCCTCTACGTTAAAATGATCCGGATCCCACGGTCCAAAAGGATTGGCCTTATTCTCATATCTTAATTTGTTGTGCACTACGCCGGTTACACTTTCAACTTCGTAGTTATTCATCAACCATAGAGTCAGATCAAGTGCATGGGTGCCAATATCAATAAGCGCACCGCCTCCTTGCATGTCTTTATTTAGGAATACTCCCCAAGTTGGAACACCTCTACGTCGAATTGCGTGCGCTTTAGCTACATAAATTTCTCCCAGATCGCCATTAGTACACGCTTGTTTCAAAAGTATTGAATCTTTTCTGAAACGATTCTGGTATGCGATTGTCAATTTTTTACCTGTACGCTCAGCAGCTTTTACCATTTTCTCTGCTTCCTGACTATTCATGGCCATGGGCTTTTCACACATGACATGCTTCCCTGCCTCTAAAGCCTCGACAGTCATTGAACTGTGTAATGCATTCGGTGTACAGATATGAACGACATCAATTTCAGGATCTTGCAGCATATCTTTATAATTGGTATAAATTTTTGCATCATTTCCTACCAAATCAGCAGCTTTTTTTGCTTTTTCTTCATTTCTACTAGCAAAACCTTTGACATTTACCTTATCAGACAGTTTGAGTAATGCTGGTAGATGTTTTTCTATAGCAATTGCTCCGCAGCCAATAATACCTACATTTAATTTATGCATACTCAACACCCAATAAATCGGATAAGGCGTTAAAGCTTATCTCCACACTTTTTATTTCATCTATCGATATAACATCTTGCTCAACAATGATATATTTAGTGGCTGTGTGCTCTTTTACTAATTTGATAATCCCCTTAATGTCCAGCTTTCCTTGTCCTATTTCTACAAAATTATCAGAATTAAACAATGGAATGAAATCATGTATAGTTATCTCTTTTTCCTTGTCTAGTGTGTCGAGTATATTTATTGTGCTAACGGGATGAGGCAAATCTTTGATATGAATTAATTCACATCGAGTTCCAAGTTGTTTTAGCAACTGCTCGACATTCGCCCCTCCCCTAATAGCCCAATAGATATCTAATTCAAATTTCAAATAATCAGGATTTGTATTTTCTAATAGGATCTCAAATAACGTTTTCCCATCAAACTTTTGAAATTCTTGAAAATGATTATGATAATATAGCTGGATCCCGTGTGTCCAAAGTCTCTTTCCATATTCATTTAATCGTCTACTGAAAGCGATTGCATCATCAGCTCCTTGAAACATCCTCATAGGAATAATTGCTCTATTACACCCTAACTCTTTGTGATAGGCAATTATTTCATTGAGTTCTTGCTCATTTAATTCGGCTGGAATATGTGTTCCAAGTACTTGTATGCCTGCATCTTCAGTCATTTTTTTTAAATCACTGGCAGACAGAGAGCTGATATTAAAAGCGCTATCACTTTGAAAATCAACTGGGATTTCAATGTGCTTATACCCAATTGTTGATAAATTCTGCAAAGTTTTAATCCGATCTTCATTGAATTTATTTCGAACAGAAAACATTTGTAAACCAATTTGAATAGTCAATAAAGTGACCTCCTATTATAATCTTTCCCGATATTGTAGATTAATCATGAAACCCAAACTCTATGGAATCTGGGTTGCCAACGTTCTAATTCAGATGTTTTTGTAGCACTTGAAGGACTGTTTCATAACCTTCGACGTTCAGATGAAGAACATCGGTCGTATACTCTAGCTTCAGATTACCATGCTCGTCTTTTAGCGCTGGGTGAAGATCGACGTAATCAATTGCAAGGCGCGCGGTCATCTCCTGAATCCTCTCGAATCAAAGCGTTGGTTCGACTGCCCAGGATATACTGTATGACACGCGCGTCATCGGAAGGGTAAACCGATTCATTTTTCCGGATCGTCCCAAATACGAGTGTTTTGCTTTCTTAACGAGAAGAAGGAAAATAAAACGGAAAACGGCACTAAAATTACGCTATTCGTCCGATCCTTCCCCTAATACGATTCCAACGGGACCAATCAAGCCGCAATCTAGCGGTTCCCGGTTAGGATCGAAAATGCTTAGCGCATTGTTCAGGGTCGTCGCTACTTCGACCTCTAACTCGTTGTTTTCTCCATAGCGCAAGTATTCCCCGATTGGAATATGACGCCCGATCTGATCGACACCGTGGAGCTCTTGGCCGTTAACGAAGACCCTGAACGTATCGGACACCTCGCCCATCTCTAAAATAACGGCAGCGGAAGTATCTTTCCGCTCTTCAATGCGGAAACTTGTCCGATATCGTCCAATTCCGGATACTTGCCGGAGCGCCGGAATGTGAATCCAGGAGCGCAGCTCGTCAAGTTCAAGCTCGATCCGTTCAATCTTCGTCTCCGTTGGATGAGCGCCAGCAGTCCAGCTGTCCACGACGAGAGACCAGCGATCTGGTATGATCCGCGTACCTTTCGCAATCGTATCACGATATTTCTCTCGCTGAAGCAATCCTGTCCATTCTTCGGCAACTGCGATCAAAGCAGTTCCGTTCGGGGCGAGTCGCAGCTTCGCCGTTGCTTGACCGGAGCCTGTATGAACAGCGGCCATCGGGCATATTGTTCCATCCCAAGCGTTCAGCTTGAAAGGATTCCCCGTCCCTGTGAACTGCACTTCTCCCTCGAATGCCTGCACTTGACTTGGATTGTAGATGAAGTAATAAGAAATACCGTTTTCGTACCGACAGGCATTCAACAGAGGCGACTCGCACTGGACTTGAACGGCAGGAATGACGGAGAGCTCGCCCAGTGCCCCGACCGCATCTTCTTGAGTGTTAACCGCTCTTACCATCGGCAGGTTTAACAGATGCTCGATTCGATCGCACAGTTCGACGTCTTTGGCTCTCATCTTGTCCTTGCTGCCAAAGAATGAAGCAACATGATTCGGAGCTACTCCAACGACCACGACAGGTAGTCCGCTCTCCGCGAAGGCGATCAGTTGATTGGCTGTTTCAATCGGGAGATCGGACGCCCTCCAGTCTCCGGTCAACGACTTCTTACGCATATCTACGACGATAGCACGATATGCCGGTCCGTCCGCTACCAGTACGGATTGTCCCTCGAATGTACCGGTTTGGGCATTTGCTAAATCCAACAAACATGGACTTACAAAGTCATACGTGAAACCGGCTTGTTCATACGGGGTCAATTCCGTTCCCATTGCGCCATGAATCCCATCAATATGATAACGATAAATCGCCAGATCTACCTTCGGCTTACCAAGTTGAAGCAGATATTGAGTGCGTGCGATATAGTCTGTAAGGGCTCTTGCATGAAGGGAATTTGGTTGGCGTCCTCCCCATTCGTTCGAGAACCTCGACCCCATGAGCGACAAGCCCGGCCATTTGAACATCGCTTCGAAATGTTCCGAAGCAGATGAAGTATCGTAGGACATACCGTGAAGAACCGCCTGGTTGACGCCAGCCGCAAAGCCTCGATGCAATTGCCAGAGAAGACCGAAGTCCTGTCCGGTCCACGTCTGCTTGTAGCCATAATCCATAACAGCGCCTACCTCAATCGAATAGATCTCGCGATCATACAGATGAACGGCACCCGATTGGATTCGGTAACCGTCGGTCGAATCATGGAAACCGAGTGATTCCGTCTCCGGGATGTCAACTTCGGCAAGGCCCGAGGAGAGCTCGGTAGGCATGCCGTAAGTTTGATAACGAAGCTTCATATGATGTCCGTTTGCCCACTTTCTTATTGTCCGAAGGTGATTGTCCCGGAACATATCTGTCAAGGTTTGAAAGAAGTCGTTCCTAATGCGCAGGTTTGCCGAGCGGTCAGCGAAATCGTAATCGGAGTCTCCGTCCGTCCGATTGCCCGCACCTAGCTGATACAAACCTTTGACGAATATCGAAGGCAGATAAGGAGTCAAATCATAGCCTCGACGCATATGGAACTCCTCCAATACAGCAGGAGACCAGATCGCGACGGGCATCGTCGCACCGTACATCCCGCCTAGCATAGTTGCGTTCAATTCAATGGAATCACAGAACAAGTTTCCGGCGTTCTTCTCGTATAAGGCAAGTATCTCAGGATCCGCAAACAGGCGTTTATCCCAGTAGCCCGTAACTGCATCGGCTGCAGCTTTCGAAAAGTGGTCGATCGCGGGAGCACCGATTGAGTCGTTCATCTGTCCGTTCGTTTGACTCCAAAAGCCGAACAAGTACCATTCTCCGTCAAGAGGAGCTGTCCATTCTATCCTTCCGTCGTCAACTCTAAAGGTGAGATCGGCTGCCGTATCCAATTCTAGCGTGACGACTTCACCTATGGACTCGCCGCTGTATCTCCGAGCAACCGTCACAGCCACAAGCTTATAAGGACGTGACGGATCGACCGTATCGGGGACAGGAATTGCTCCGTTGTAAGTCCCTGCAACTACCATTGTCCCAATATGCAACCCATGTGTGCAGCGATCGTCACTTTTGTCCATGACGGCGGGCGTTGCGATCGGCCACAGCGGTCCTACAGTGAAATCCAACTGAAAGTTAAGTGGAATGGCGGCTTCGAGTGCAGCTTTCATCCGGTTGTTCCACTCATCACCTCCGAAAACGAAGCGGCCATAATCCGATGGATGTATGTCCGCCGAAGGGATCGGGAAGAAATGGAGGATTTCTGCACCGCCATAGCCAGCTTCCGCCATCCACTCAATCTCCCGTTTGATCTCGTCTTTGTCCATGAACGCACCGGGAAGCCACCACCTCATTTTCGGGCGATAGCGCTTGGAGGGAGTTTGGAATTCCACTGGATCCCATGTATTCATTTAAAACACTCCTTAACTGAGAATGATGGGGAAACTTATCTTTTTCAAACTAGTTATATATTCATTATAAGAACTTTGATTTAGAGAGACTGTAACGTAAACCAAACATTGTATAGCGCGATCTTAACCTGTGTTAACGATTAGAGCTGAGAGAAAGCAAGTCAAGGACTCGCTTTTGCTTGATGAAAAGGGTACAATCAACTTCAAGTTAACTTTAACTATTAAAGGAGCATTCGGACATGTACAGTATTAGTGAAATTGAGAAGATCACAGGTTTGCGTCCCTCCACTCTGCGTTATTACGAACAAGAAGGCATCTTACCACATGTTGAACGGAACGCTTCAGGTAGAAGAGAATATTCCAATGAGGTTTTAGAGTGGCTTGAACTGGTTGTCGCTTTAAAAGATACGGGAATGTCTATTGAAGATATAAAGGCTTACACAGAGCTGATTCGACAAGGTGATCCTTCCCTGGATGCCAGAAAACAATTTTTGCTTATGCATAAAACCAAAGTGGAACGTACTTTGGCTCAGACTCAGTTCCATCTGGAAAAGATTATACGGAAGATAGCGATTTACGATGTTTTGATGCATAAGAAGATGAAATAGCTATGAATATTTATTTTTCAAAATGAGTATTGACTTCAAGTTAACTTTAAGAGGTAGAGTAAAGTTATTACCTTGAAGGAGTGATTACATTGTCAGAATCAAAAGTATGGCTTATTACTGGATGCTCGACAGGATTCGGGCGTCACATTGCGCAACAAGCGATTGAAGCAGGTTATAACGTTGTCGTGACCGCACGTAATGTTCAGCAGGTAACAGATCTTACAGCAGGACATGAGGATCAGGTAATTGCTCTCCCACTGGACGTGACTAGTCCAGAACAGATCCGCAATGTGATTGACCGCACGATTGAGAAGTTTAATCGTATAGATGTGCTTGTGAACAATGCAGGTATTGGATATTTCAGCTCTGTTGAGGAAAGCGTGGAGGAAGAAACCCGTAAAATGTTCGAGGTTAACTTCTGGGGACTTATGCATGTAACGAATGCTGTTCTTCCACATATGAGATCACAAAAAAGTGGTCACATTATAAACTTCTCTTCCATTGGCGGTCTGACTTCGTTCCCGACCCTTGGCTATTATCATGCTACAAAATACGCTGTTGAGGGCATATCCGAGAGTCTATCCCAAGAATTGGCACCTTTTAATATTCATGTGACTTTAATAGAGCCAAGCAGCTTCCGCACAGATTGGGGTGGTCGCTCTTCTGTCAAAACAGAGACAAGCATCCCTGAGCTTAAAGAATCCATCGTCGGACAGATGCTGCAAGGGATCGAACTCGGTGTTGGTCAAGAAGCTGGAGATCCTGCAAAGGCTGCCGAAGCAGTTATTAAAGTTGTGGAAACAACGGAACCGCCTCTTCGTTTGCTGCTGGGACAACAAGCCTACGATGCAGCGACCTATAAATTTAATAGCCTGCTTGCCAGTATAGAACAATGGAAAGAAACAACGATAAACGCAGATTACAAATGATATAAGATTGAATTACAAAAACCCACAAGGCATCACTTTTTATGTGATATCCTTGTGGGTTTATATTTTTCTCTTAATTATCCATTATAAGATTGTACTTAATCAGTTTTTAAGTAATACGATAAATAAAATAAAAAAGCCGCTATAAGCGACTTTTCTATATTGACCTGATTAAATTAAACGTTATTTTAATTTGTTTTCTTCGGAAATAGCATCCATTAATATTTTCTTGGCTTTAGCGCCATGATCCGAGTAATCAAACATTGACATACTGCCCCACCCACTATAATCCGGAGCCCAATAACGGATACCGATAAGCCCATGTGTTTTACCCCACTGAACCACATCATGATAGATTGCGGCTTGTCCTTCTTCGTTATGCGGATATCCCTTGACCGTGTTTGACCATCCCGCATATGCGCCCTGCACTTCACCTGAAGGATAAGAAAACTCTGCGATAAATACAGGTATACCCACCTCTTTGTTAATCGCAGTAACTATTTTTTTGTACATAACCATTTTATCGATGTATACTCCTGGCGCACTGGGATAAAAACTAATTCCAGCAGTATCAATAGGGAATCCATTTTCCTTTAATGTCTTGAAATACGTGACTGCTGTTTTCACTGTTGTTACTACCGTGGCGATGTGAGTAGAAAACTTAACATTGCTTGAATCAAGTCCTAAACTAGTGTACGCCTCTTTAATCCCTTTAGCTACCGCAGTCATCTGCACTGCATTGTATTTCCATATATTATTCTTCAACCAATTGGTTCCCATCACAGAATAGACATGTCTCATGAAGCCCGGAACTTTTTCCAGCTTTTCGTTTACTGCGGTTTTCAATCCAATGCTTACCCCTGCAAAACCATAGTTTGCTTCGTTACCAATGTTCCAGTTCTCTACTTTGACGCCTGTTTTCAAAATTTCGGTTGCCACAAATTTTCCGTATGCTTCCAAGACCATGTTCATCTCATCCAAAGTTAATTCTTCCCAAGGTTTTCCGTTTTGCAGCGCATATATCTCGGGATATTCTTCGAAATTAGGTGCTTGCTGCCGATCCATATCCATGTATGTGTAAGCCAGCATAATTTCAGGGTTCAACGGTATATTTAGTTTGGCTGCCATTCGAGCTAGCTCTAATCCCTGCTCCAAGGTATGGTAATTTGCATTTGAGTCTTCCTCACCGTTAACGATATTATCCGCAGTAGGAGAGCGTTTAGTCGCAATTCTTGCGTACATTTCCGTAGCGCCTGATGAAATATACATCTTCTCTAATTCCTCTCGACTTTTCGCAGTAACTTCTCCTGCTTTATACGTAGTATTCCCCGTTTTAAATGCATCTCCCGAAAACGGGCTTACCGAAAGCGCTACACGGAACTTCTCCGTAGTTACAGCAGGTACATAATCTTTATCTTCCACATACACGGATAAATTTCTTACGATAATCCCTGCTATAATTAAAATAATGATAAGTATAGAGATCATGATCTTTGTTCTAGTTTTCATGTGATTGAATACATACTTTATTTTATTCATGATGAAAGAAGTCTCCCTTTATAGCTAAGCTAGGTAGTATTGTAATTAAAGTAATCATTTAATATGTGCTTCGTTAACAAAAAGAATGGCAATTGTCAGCATAACCTGAGTTAAAGAGACGAGGGTGATCCATATTCACCATATTTTAATTCTTCCCCTTTCAATTTTCTGAAACCCTTGAGCTACAAACTGAGCAACCTGTACCCCCATGATAACGAAAAATAAAGAAAAAAAAATCGTACGAAAGGGCAAGCCCTTTATGCACTATTGGGCAAAGAGTTGAGAGATCATAATACGGAATACTGTTTTCAAAAGTGGAAGTTTGCTATCAAATGTAAGATTCCTTATCAACAGCTCCATGACGCGAAATTCTCTCTCCTTCTACGTTTTGTCACTCTCATACCCAATGTTCTCGAAAACACTTTGTCAGACCACACGAACAATAAAGACAAAGGGCATTGTAGTTATCCTACAACACCCTTTTGTTTTAATGAAAAGCACCTTGTTTTTTCGGTTCATTTAATGTTTTTAAAAGCAGTTTAAACAGCATTTCTGTTTCCTCAGGGGTATTTGCCAACAATTCGCTTATGGAGAAGTCATATGCATATTTTATCATTGGATGGTCCAGCATACCGGGGGCATGCTCTTCAAGCATCTGAACAGCTATTGGCTCTTCTATTATTTCCTTAAGAGTGGAGTCCAGTGTAAACCTGTCTATTTTAAGATTGGTTTGTGTAGGATATCTGTAGGCGTAATCTCCAGAACCGACTTCAATGAAATCTTTTTGCTCAGGCAGTTTGATGATGGCAGTAGTATTGGCCGGGATTGTTACATTGACGATAATTTCTCCGTTCTCGCAAGACCATGAGCTCTTGATTTCGCCATATACTGAGTTATAAATGCCTTCAACTGCACTTATCCCCTTAATGAACTGAGGTTGGATCAAGATTTTTTTAAAGCCGGGTTCAATTTGATTAATACCAGCCAGCTTCCTGTACATCCATTCCCCAATAGATCCATATGCATAATGATTTAAGGAGTTCATGCCGGATGTATCAAAATCTCCATTAGGAAGAATGGAGTTCCACCGTTCCCAGATGGTTGTAGCTCCCTTCTTAACGGCATACAACCAGGACGGAAAATCCTCTTTTAGGAACAAGTTACCGGCAAGCTCGTGCAATTCATTCTCAGATAATACATGACACAGATATGGAGTGCCCACAAAACCAGTTGTAAGGTGATTCTTATGTTGGGCAATATTTGTCTCCAGTGTCTTGCGGACTCTCTCCCGGTGCTTGTCATCAACCAGATTAAAATGAAGAGCTAATACGCAAGCTGTTTGAGTTTCACTGACTAATCTGCCGGTTGCTGAAATATACTCTTCCTTGAACGCTAATTTGATTTGGCTGTGAAGAGTTTCGTACTTGGAGGCATCCTCCAATTTATTTAACAACTTGGCAGTCTTGGCGAGCAGCTCCGTGGAATAGGCATAATAAGCGTTAGCCACCAGATAAACGTCCGTAGCTCCAGTTCGCTCATTACTAATCTCTTCTTTATCAAGTCCGAGCCAGTCTCCGTATTGAAACCCTGTCTGCCACAGCCCATTAGCCCCGCAGCGGGCGGTGATGTAATCAACCCAACCCTTCATGCTGCCGTATTGCTGCTCGAGCAGCCTGAGATCACCATACATTTGATACATGGTCCAGGGAACAATAACTGCAGCATCGCCCCAAGCAGCGGCTCCTTCCTGATTCCCAAGAATATTAGGGATTACATGAGGGACGCCATATTGTTCAGTTTGTTCAGAAGCAAGATCACGCAGCCATTTTGTAAAGAAGGACGCAACGTTCATATTAAATGCAGAAGTTCCGGCAAACACTTGAGCATCTCCTGTCCAGCCAAGACGTTCATCTCTTTGAGGACAGTCCGTGGGAATGTCCAGGAAATTACCGCGCTGACTCCACTGGATGTTACTGAATAACTGGTTAACCATTTCATTGGAGGTTGTCAGATTACCTGTTTCCTCCAGATGTGAATGCAGTACGCAGGCTGTAAAAAACTCCGGCTGTACTACCTCTAACCCTTCTACCGCGATGTAACGAAATCCATGGAACGTGAAGTGCGGCCGGAAAATTTGTTCTTTACCGTTACAAATAAATCGATCAATAGATACAGCCTGCCGCAAAGTTTCAGGATACAAGTTACCTTCTTTATCAAGCACCTCGGCATGTCGGATGGTAATGACCTGGCCCTCACGCCCGGTAATCTGAAGTTCTACGAATCCGGTGACAATTTGTCCGAAATCTATAACCTTCTCTCCTTTTGGTGTCGTAATGAACTCCACCGCGGGAAGCCTCCTGGTAATTCTGACCGGTTCACTTTCCTGAGCGACAAGACGCTCTTTGTTATAGGAGAAAGGCAGCACATCATATAGCGTATCGTCTATAAAACAAGAATCGTAGGTCTCCCCCATGTAGATTTCGCTGGAGCGAATCATTCCCTTGGTTACCTTCCAGCTTTCATCCGTTACAATCATTTCTTTAGATCCGTCTGTATAGACGATGTGAAGTTCTGCGATAGCTGCCACTTTGTCACCGTAATGATTCGGAGTACAGGTAAAGCCGAATATCCCTTTATACCAGCCATTTCCAACGGTAATCTCGATTTTATTACTTTTTTCAAGCATACCGTCTAAACTATAGGTCTGGTATTGCAAACGCTCATTGTAATTTGTCCAACCAGGGGCAAAGTAGTGATCTCCTACTCTATTCCCGTTAACCGAAATCTCATAGACTCCTAATGAGGATGCATAGAGACGGGCTGACTGTATATCCTTTTCAACAGTGAAAATCTTTTGGAAAATGGGAGGTGCAGTCTCATCATCCGGGAAGGTATGTGTAATCCAATCTGCTGTAAAGTTACTTCCCTTCAGAAGACCTGTTTCAAAATGTCCTTCAATGCTTGCCTGATTGCCTTGGTTATCCCAAACGGTGACATGAACCTGGTATAGAGTGGCGGCCTGAAGCGGAGGTCCCGCATACTCTACCAGAATTGAAGTATCGGCTTCCACCTTACCTGTATCCCAAATTCTCTGAGTATCCTTTGTTACTGCAATCTGATATGCAGTCTGCATAACTCCCTGCGCTGAAGAAACTAATTGCCACGATACCCGCGGGTATGTTGTATCCAAGCCCAGGGGATTTTCCATGTATTCAATGCGAAGATTTTTTAGCTTCATATTGATCCACCTTTCCATAATTCAAAAATTTTATGATATCGCTTACTAATTTTATTTTTCAATAATTAATGCTTCAAATAAGCGATGCTACCGTTCCTCCCTAACCATTTTTACGTTCTTCCAATTCTTTAACAATTTGAGGATACTTCTCATCCAAATCGTACTTACGCAAGCAAAGATAAGTAAGAACAAAGATCACTAAAGGAAGATATACCGTCAGAACAAGGATACTGGTAATCGCTGAATCGGTTTGTGTTGCTAATGCCCCGTCATAGTTACCCAATGCCAATATCCAGCCGATCATTGCAGCTGCCAGACCCATACCAATCTTAACGCCAAAACTATTTGCACTGTTGACCATTCCAACTAATCGTTTGCCTGTCTTCCATTCACCATATTCCACCGTATTGTTCACCAGCACCCCGCCCACAGCCATCATTGGAATTGTTGCTAGTGTGGCGATACCTCCAAGGACTAAAGCCGCAATAAAGTTATATGGCATAAAGCAGCGAACAAGGGATGCAACGATGCCAAAAATCATACCAATTCGCGCTGTTCTTGCAAGTCCGAATTTTTTAATCATCGGTCCTACGATAGCGAAACCTAAAAATACCGGAATCAATCCAATGGCTCCCATGATTCCTATTAAATCTTCATTTCCGAGAATATACTTTGTGTAATAGATTCCTGTCGACCCGTTAAGCGTATACATCATGTTAATCAACAATTGTGCAAACAGCATAATGACCCAATATTTGTTTTTGAACAGAAGCTTGATGCTTTCCCAAAAAGGGACGTTATCAGTCTCGACTACTTTTACATTTCCATTGTTTTCTTTGGAAGCTAGGAATGTCAGTACCAATGCAATAAAAGATACAACGCCTAGCACAACGGCAACCATAATCCATGCGGATTGATCTCCACCAAACATATTGGTCACCGGAATTAGTGCGATTGAAATGATCATACCGATAAAATAGCCAAAGACAGTTCGAGTAAGGCCCATTTTCCCGCGTTCTTCTACACTTCTCGTCCGGATTGCCATTAAGCTTCCGTAAGGTATTGCAATCCCCGTATAAACAACGGCTGAGGCAAAGGCTACCGTAACTAGAGCATAGATGCTCTTTACAGTTGTTGATGCTTCAGCTGGTACTGTGAACAGTAATATGATGGAAGCCATTGCTGGCAGAGCCATCCATAGAATCCACGGTCTAGCCTTTCCGTATTTGGACTTTGTTGCATCGACAACTCTACCCATTACCAAGTCAGCAATAGCATTGATAAATTTGGTGATGAGCATAATTGTCCCCACCGTTGCGGCTGCAATGCCTACTTTATCTGTATAAAAATAAGTTAACATTCCGATCAGCCCGTTGATGGAGTTTAAGGCAATTTGCGCTGCGCCGTCTCCCAAGTAATGATGAGGTTTCATTGTTTTCTGAATACCTTGGGCATCAAGACCTAAAGCCTTAGACTTTTTGTTTGTTTCTACAATTGGTGGACTAGAGATATTCTGCTCAGCTCTCATTGTAGTTTTCCCTTCCTTCTCTCATAGATGTCACCGCTTTCAGGAATCATATCTGAAACGTTCAACGTTAGCATAACGACAGTCTAGGGTAGATTTAGTCTTGTCATATGATACAAGTAAAGGTTTCTGCACCATGGAATGAATGCTCCGTACCATCTGGAAGCTTAACAATTGCTGATGTCCCTACAGGTAATTTAGCTTTTAACAAAAATTGATGCTCCTCAATATGCCATTCGATCTCAATCAATCCCTGCTTGGTTGCCACACTACCCTTCGCCCAGTCTAGTTTACCAATGTGCGGTTCAATTCTAATGGTAGTTGCTCCCGGATCAGCGGGTGTTACACCTAGAATAGTAGCCGGGAATTCAGCCAGTGGAACAGCACTCCAAGCATGACAATCGCTTCTTGGATTCACTTCCATCTCTGGAAGCGTCGTCAAACCTTGTGAAGCGAATACACGCCAGCGATCCCACAGTCCAAATATTTTATGCTGTAGCCCCACTTTCTTTAAAGCTTGAATCATTAAATACGAGAACGGCAGCGTTACCCGGTGAATTTGCTCTTCCAGTGTGCGTTCCATCAGTCGTCGGGCTTCTTCTCCTTCGATTGCTCCTGCAAGGATCGATATAATCTGAGTGTGCTGACTATATATCTCCAGCCCAGGCATGTCGCGAAATAACTGACGTTCTTCTGACCAGGCAAGCTTTCTCAAGGCATTACACACTTGTTCTGCTCTCGATTCCATTGTTGATGCAGCTTGACTCCAGCCTGTAGCATGTAATAATGTTGCGGATTTCCTTAACGCTGCTGCATACATGAAACTCAGCAAAAACATGGGACGATCCACGCTCTCAGGCGGCGCACCGAGCGGCCATGCGTCAACCCAATCGAAGTAGGTCCAGTATCGGTTTGAAGTAACACCAACGATTCCGTCATCCGTTAACCTTGTATGAAACCAATCCATTAATTCAATGATGGCAGGCCGATATTGCTCCACTAATTGCAGGTCCCCATTAAACTCAAAATGCTCTGAGATCATATCTACCCAGTAAAGTGAAAAAGATGGAATGACTTGAGGCTCAACCGACGGGAAACGTGCCTGAAGTAATCCGGAAGGTTGTCTCGAACGATAAAAATCTTCTATGGTTCGCCTTGCCATTCTGTCATCGCCGCTAACATTATACGTAAACAGCATCATGAGTCGACTATCCATCGCATACTGGAGTTGTTCGTAATAAGGGCAGTCTTCATAAGTTTCATGCATACACAGTTGTAAAGTTCGAACGCTAAGATCCCAAATTTTGTTAAGTTCTTGATCTGAAGATTCAAATTTCGCTTTGACTTCTAATGGATATCTGGATTCTCTGTATGACAACTGCATCAGTTCAAGCGGGGCATCTTCTGTTTCTATTTCCAAACGAACGTAACGGAACGTTCTGAACCAGAAAGGCTCGTAGATCTCATCCGTAACCGTGTCATTTACTTGTCCTGCAACAATATAGGTATCAAATTCGCCCATTAACTGTCCGGTGCTGTCTTCTCGATCTCCTTTTTTTCGTTGTATTTCAGTGCTCTCGTGAGATTCATAACACTCCGCGGCCATTAATCTCACTTTAGCATCTCGGCCATTACGCATCCGTATGTTGAGATAACCGGTTGTCAATTTCCCGGCATCAAGATCCACCTGGATTTTATGTCTGCTTGGGATTACCAGCGATGATGTGTTATCAAGCGTATTTTGTAGAAACTGTTCAGTCTCTTCGACTCCAACTCCCGCTGCTTTTGTTACTTCTATAAATTGTTTTTCTTCTTCGTACATAAATGGTATGGGTCGAGGTAACAAGTTCCATGGACTAAGGATCCCGGCGAATCCATGTGTTTCGGCGAATGGGACAGCATGTTCCCAGGTAGAATCATCGTACTCGGGGAACTCCCAGCCTTGCGGTGCGTCTTTCCCTTCTACTTCTTCTACGCCTCCCATCCAACGGATAAGCTGTTTAGGCACATGCCTGTATCCGAGATGACGATAGGTACGCCAGTTTGCATCAGAGTGCAGTGACATTAATTCAGTGCCGGTTTCGTCTCGTAATGAGGCCTCTACTAGCAGGCCAGCAGACTGTGAGCGCCAAACGGAAATAGGCCCTCCCTCTCCAATTTTGAAAGGTTCCATCGCAGGATAACGGAGAACCTTTACTGAAAGTACGTTGTTACCTGTAATAAGATGTTCACTTACATCTACGGATTCGTAATATGTAGTGTGCATATCCCCTTTACAAGGACCGATCGAAACGGATTTACCGTTAACATAAAGTCTGTATCTGCTGTCTGCAGAAATATCAATCATCAATTTGGGTGATATCGATTCATCGATGTGGAAACTTCTTCGGAAATATACAAGGTGATGCTCGGTATTTGCCTGCTCCTCGGGCTGCCTGACATCCCATATCCATTTCCCTTTCCAGTAGCGGTTCTCCTGAACAGAAGCTTCACCATACTGCTGAAGCTTCTCGTTTAAGGAAGCCCCTCTCCCTTTTTCACCCGAGAACTGAACAGTACCCATGTATGGTAAAGAGATTGATCCAGTACAATTTTGATGTTGAAAAGTAAGTTCGATGTCATAAGACTGACCTGATGGATCTATTCCTTTAGCCGAAAGTACGTTTTCATTCAAACGAACCTGTTCAAAAGAAAGGTTTAGATTCATTGGTTCCGTTTCTACTGCAAGTTGAACGACTCCGCTTTTATCTTTAGTGATTGTAAACACGGCATAAAACTGTAGGTAGGGCGTCTTAATGGTTCCATTCCATAATTCATGCATCCAATTAACTCCATTCTTTTTTAATTCTTCTTCACATAAAAGCCTCAAATCAGCATGAATTGACTGTAATATTTCTTTGGATATAGGTGAATGTGGAAATGAAGAAAGCATTTTAAGAGTAAAGCCTTTGGTATAATCAAGGTACGGAGACTGTACCAGTTCTGGAAGATATCTATCCAGTATTGCTCTAGCCTTCTCATCACTCAACATATCGCCCAGAGTAGAAAATGATCCCCATTGGGGATTCGTTGTAATAAATTGTCTTTTCTTCAACCATTCCTCGCACAAAACTGGCCAATGCTGCGCCTCAAGATGATCTTCTGCCAAGCCAATTCCATGCATGCCACTTTCGAACAGATGTAATGCAAATGGAATCTTGTGCTTACGAAGTCCATTTGCGAACAGGAGACTGTTTTCCAAAGGTACACCGTTATCTTCAACCGTATGCCATAAAAACGCCGGTGGCGTATCTGCAGTAATCTGCTTTTCGTTGGATAATAGATTCAGTAGATCGGGATCTGTTTGCCGTTCTCCCAAAAGTGCTTCTCGGCTGCCTGTACTGGTAAATTCATCGCTCATTGTGATGACTGGATAGCCAAGAACCATGAGGTCAGGACGACTGCTTTGCTTAAGGATTGAATCATTAGAATGAGGATTTCCGAGATCAAAATGGGTCCCTACTGTTGATGCAAGGTGACCTCCCGCGGAGAATCCCATGATGCCAACCCTTTTTGAATCCACATTCCATTCAGATGCGTTTGCTCTAACAAGACGGATGGCTGTCTGAGCATCCTCTAACGGAGCAGGGTGTTGGTGTGGAGATACTCTGTAGTTCAATACAAAAGCAGAGATACCAATACGGTTGAGCCACAATGCGACTGGCTCTCCCTCATGATAAGCTCTTGTGGAATAAGCACCGCCTGGACAGATAATCATGGCAGGGTAAGAGTTATTTCCTTCTAAGATATATGGTGTCAGCAAATCCATAGTCATTCGCTCCTAGCATGTGATGGATCTATGATATAAATTTTAGCGGACAGATTTGGTTCGGAAAATAACTATATCTTAAGGTCTAATAATTCAATCTGAACTAGTTGTTATATTTCACAATCATGATGTAGTGACTGAATGTTATCATAAAAAAAAGGCACCTCTCTGGAGAAGTACCTTTAATCTATATTATCCGCGAGACATGTCGTTCGCTTCGCAACGGATAAACATGTTATAATGCTCCGTTATTAAACACTATATAAAGCAGGTTCTTTGTTTGTTAGCATATACCTTGCATCTATTATCCGAATGTCGTTTGCATGATCGGTTAGAGTCTGAAACTCTGGCCAGGCAGTAACAATGACACAAATATCACTACCTGCTACGATTTCATCCAGGGAGTTTGCCATCTTTAATGGAAGACTGTAGTGCTCTTCAAAATTCCTCATAGCCATCGGATCATAAGCAGAGAGATTGGTGCATCCCTCATCCAGAAGTGCTTCGATAATCCCTACTGCGGGGGAGTACCTAACATCATCGCTGCCAGGTTTAAAAGCTAAACCGAGTATGCCGATTTGTTCATCCCGGTGTTTTAGTCGTCCGATTACTTTTCTGACCGTATGTTCAGATATATCAAGATTTACTTCCATAACAGCGTTCAATATCTTTGCATCGACACCATATTGACTTGCCGTATTTTTCAGAGCAAGAGTGTCCTTAGGAAGACAATATCCTCCAAATCCGCAGCCGGGATAAACATAATTAACCATTCCAGCCGGAGAACCTGACCACCGTTTATCCATGTGTAAGAGATGGAATAACTCAGGTATATTCACCTGTCCTATATGTTCTGCAATGAGTGCCTGTTCATTTGCGAAGCTGATCATCGTTGCGAGCAATGCATTGGAAGAAAATTTGAGCATCTCTGCTGTTTCTGCGCTCACTTGGGCATATGGCACAGAAAAACTTTCATAAAGCTTTACAAGTAAATCTGACGTTATCCCATCTAATTCACCTATGATGATCCGATCAGGATGCATAAAGTCATCCCAAGCGTTACCTTCTCTCAAAAATTCCGGATTGTATGCCAAGCCGATGTCTTGTCCAACTCGAAGTCCGCAATCCTCTATAACTGGCTTGATCTTGGTGCGCATCGTGCCTGGAGGTATGGTTGATTTGACTATAATGCTTGGATAAGCATCTTTGGGTGAAAATCGACAAATGTCTTTGACTACATCAAGTAGAGTAGATAAATCGAGGCCTGCTCTTTCATGGTAAGGAGTCCCGACACATATAAAAATCAGCTTAGCATCGGAAAGGGATTCCACCAGACTGTCACACAGTACTAAATTTTCATTAAAATGTTCGTTCAACATGGGGGGTAAACCTGGCTCATGAAATGGAAGCTCACCCTTGCTCAATGCCATTCTTTTATAGATATCCGAGTCATATGCCTTTACCGAATAGCCCTTTTCCGCGAATCCCAGCGCGGCGGTTAGTCCGACAAAACCTAATCCAACAACAGTAATATTTATGGAATCTCTCACATTCATCTGCCCACCCCGCAGCTGATCAAGTAACGCCGAATTCCTTGTTCTAGTCCGATTTCAGGATTAAAACGCAGTATTTTTCTCGCTTTTTCAATGCTGGGGCATCTTCGTTGAGGGTTATGAGTCAAATAATGGGGATCAGCTGATTCTTGATATGTAACTGCAGGAAAATACCCTGTTAGTTCCCTTGAACATTCAGCAAATAGTTGTGCCAGACGGGATACGCTGATTTCTTGAGTATCGGCTCCAATATTAAATACATCAAATTCAGAATGAGTGATCACTTTAAAATACCCCACGATGGCATCGGCGATGTAACAATACGTTCGGGTTGGTGCACCATCTGATAGAATATCAATTGCTCGATTTTCTTTAATTGCTTTTGCAAAGTCTGCAGCAACTCTCTGATCACTTAGCTCAAGCCCGGGACCATAATTGTTAAAGGGGCGAACAATACGCACCGGGAGCTGATGCTCTTGATCATACAACGAGCAGATCGTTTCTCCCATTCGCTTGGACTCATCATAACAAGCCCTCGGTCCAATGGTAGCTACATTTCCGTTGTATTGTTCTGAGGTTGGTATATACTCTGGATCGGGATTACCATAAATCTCGCTGCTTGAAAAATATAATATGCCTTTCGGTTGGTGAGACAGACAAGCATGTAACAGGCGCTGCAGGCCAAATACATTAGCCTCCAGCGTACGCAGCGGATACTTCCGGTAAAATGATGGTGATGCGATGGATGCCATGTGAAAGATATAATCAGTCCCCGAGATATAATCAGAAAAAGAATCCGTAGTCACGTCAAAGACAACTGAAGTCACGGGCTCTCCTACGGCCTGAAGTCGTTCAAGCCATGTAGGAATTCCTTTAGGAAAACGATCCAAAACAGTAATATGTTTAATCGGTGTGCCTGACCTGTTTATATGTAAAAGGGCAAGCACGAGGTAGTAACCAATAAAACCTCCACCTCCGGTAATTAAAAACCGACATCCTGAGAATAAATGTCTCTGCTCCAATTTTTGAGTTATATAGTTCAAGTCTTCTTCAATGATTTCATTTCCGAAGAAACCAGGCTCCCATTGAAGGTTGAATGTACGAGATTGGTCATGTTCTATTGAATCTAACCCCATATTTTCCATGGTGCATTCCCTTCCTCCCATAATTGTTCCAATTCCTGTTTGTCCCGAATCGTATCCATACACGCCCAATAACCTTCATGATAATAGGCCATTAATTGCCCCTGATGAGCAAGCTCTGGTAATACATGGCGCTCTAACTCTGTCTGATCTCCATGGATATAATCCAATACCTCTGGTTCCATAACAAAAAAACCTGCGTTTATCCATTCATCAGATAACTGTCCCTTCTCTTGAAAGGAAGTTACTGTACCATCCTGACATTTCATTATGCCAAAGCGGGCTTTGGGTCTAACTGCTGTTACGGTTACAAGCTTGCCATGACTTTTATGGAAGCTTATCAGCTTATGAAGATCGATATCTCCTATACCGTCGCCATAAGTTAACATAAAGGGTTCACCGTGTAGACGCTGTTTCAAGCGCGCTATTCTTCCCCCTGTCATTGTGGCTTGTCCCGTATCGATTAGATTGATTTTCCAATTCAGTTTTGTTGCTGTTAGTAAATCGGTTTGATTTTGATCCAGACTCACAGAGAAATCGTTATTTAAAAACGGGTAATCCAGAAAATACTTTTTGATATAATTAGCTTTATATCCCAGAGCGAGCTCGAATTCATGAAACCCCTGCGAACTATATATATGCATAATGTGGCACAAAATTGGCATGTCACCGATCTCAACCATAGGTTTAGGACGTACTCTTGTTTCCTCTGCAAGTCTTGTACCTAAACCTCCACATAGAATCACTGTTTTCATTAGAAGTGACTCCCTTCGTTTCCGGTTTCGCGACTCATGGCTGCATGTTGCTGTGCATAATCCATAATCGTTTGATGCCATTTCATTCGTTCAATACTTAAATATCCTTCTGCTTGTCGATCATCTGGCTGAAGACAGCGTTCGGCGAATTCCTGTAGTTGATTTACATAATAATTCATGGGTTCAAATTGTTTTAAAAAAGTATGCGGATTAGAATCATTCAGACGAATTTTCAAGCTGTAGAAACCTGTTAATGGTCTGAAAAAGTTCGGGACAACCACTGTTGCCCGCTCAAAATAAAGCGTATGCATGGCTTTATATGGGAGCTCAAATGAAGTCAAAACACTCGCTTCCAACCCATTACCATATCGAAGTTTGGCATGAAACGTCCAGTCACAGCCATCCGGGCCATCAAAATTAGAAAAAGCTGAAGCTTGACTTCCTTCTAGACCTACAAGATGCTGTATCCATTGAAGCCAGTAACAACCAAGGTCATTAAAGCAGCCTCCGCCCTTGAGTTTCACACTACGATAATTATCACGATGACTATTGGATGCTGGAATGCTAATACGGGTTTCTGTCCGATGTAACAAGCCGTATTGACCGGAGTTCACAATGGCTTTGAGAGCAGATTGCCAGGGGTGATGTGCAGTTATTATCCCTTCCATGAAGACGAGTGAATGAGATTGATTCAGGGCACTCGCAAGTTGTCGGGCCTCCCCTTCCCCTAATCCTGCAGGTTTTTCTACAAGCACATGTTTGCCAGCCTTAAGTGCACGTAAAACCCATTCCATATGGAGATCATTGCTAAGTGCAATATAAACGGCATCAACATGAGGATGCTCCAGTACCTCCTCAAGAGTGTGCAGGACATGGGGTATGGAATATTGTTGGGCCAGGTGAAGTGCTTTCGAGCGGGTACGATTAGCTATGGCTACTACTTCCACCTGTGGTACATAAGGGATGACATCCAAAATAGCACGGCTAACAATAGCTGCACTGCCAAGTATGCCAAGCCGGCAAGTTTTTTTGTTGAGCTCGTTCATATATGAGTCAGCGACGATGAGCCATGCAGGTATAATACATTGCATTTTGAACAGGCGGGTGACAACTGTTTTCCTAATGTGGTTCGTATTTGATCATAAGCTTTGGAATGCCAAATATCCGATAATGATTGATCATGCAAGTTGCCTACAGAAAATTCGGAGAAAAACTTACAGGCACTTACATTGCCTGTCGGTGTAATATCTGCTCTTGTACTCAGTGCCAGACAATTCGAAGCACAGCGTGAAGTCATTGAACGACCACTCACGAAATCTTCGATTTCATCAAAGTCCAGTCCAGGCTGGTATCGAATCCGTGTTTTCCATGTATGTTCATTAATTGCCCTGAGATCCATCATTAGTGCTGGGATATGTTCGGGTTTGATGTGATATTTAAAAGCATGCCAGCTGCTGCGGTGCTGCTGGTCCATCGGATGAAGCCAATTGAATTTTTCCTGAAAAAAGGTATCCATTTCTGCCGATGTTTCATGCGAGATATACCATGGAAAGCATAATAAAACCAGATCAATCCCTTTTTCTTCAAAGAATTTCATTAATGGATGTAGTTGACCAATCATACTGTCGTTAATGACCGTGTGTATCGATATTTTCCCCTGAAACTTTCCTTCTTTACGTAGTTCCATCAGCCGGTCGATCTGTTTCATCACTTTGTCAAAGGATCCTTTTCCACGTATCAGATCATGTTCTTTCTCAAACCCTTCAATGGCAATAAGTAACTCAAGGTGAGGTGAGATACGACACAACTCATCTTCAAACTTCTCGATCAGGTATGCGTTAGTACAAATCGTTGTTTCACGGGGGTCTTTTTCAAGCAAGTCGAGAATACCACGAATATCCCGGTGGAAAAGCGGCTCTCCACCCCATAAATATAGTCTGGACTTCGTATTATGAGTTTCTTCCAATACGCGCTGAAAAACAGCAAGGTCCATGTCCATATTTTGTTCCGTTTTGTCCATATCGTGATGATAGCCCGACTCATTCCACTGGTAACAGTGCTTGCATCGCAGATTGCATCGATTGGTCAGTTTCAATGCAACCACTTCGGGCATGTCCAACTTAAACGAAGGGTTTAGCTTTCGCTCTCTATGCGGAATAACCACATTTCTCATCGTCCGTTTCAAAATCTCAAATGATTTATCATCCATTTCTACCCGACTGTTAGGCTGCATCATATCTCTTCCTTTCAGACTGAGATTTTGTTAAAAACTTGGCCGCGTTTTTGCCTATTACGGTTTTTCGTTATAAAACAGGCAGCATCCTTGGCATATAGGCAAAAGATGCTTACGAAGATAACGCCGATATTGCTTGTACTTTTCCCCTCTCCAGATCGTAGCAATGCTCTCGTCATTAACGTTGCCCAGCGTAAGATCATAATAAGCATGACAGGACGTAACATCACCTCTGGCGTTAATTTCTGTACTGATCCACGGAAAAGGGCAGCGTTTTTTGATATGCGTCATCGAATGCCAGTTAGCGGTGAAGTATTTCCTGATGTTATCTTCTGACATCTGTTGAGGATACGTATTCATATATTTGTTATTTTTTTCGCAAAATTCAGCTAGACGTTGAACTTGCTTCTCAATCAGACCCGCATCCATGTCAGAAAAAATGGCTGGATCACAGATAAATCCTTTGGATAGAGGTGCCTCTAGTACTCCAAATTCTTTTCTGAGAATCCCGCTATACTGTTGATGATTTTCCTCCGTTATATAAGCCTGCAGCTCAATACTGATGCAGTCCAGCTTGGAGATATCAATGGATTCAAAGAAAAATCGTTCCAGATGCCGGTGATTTGCAGGTGTAACGACCGTACTAATACCGATCTGCGGGTACGCACTTCCTGCTTGTTCTCTTAAGGAAAGCAGTTTGTTAATTCCGCGAATAGCTTTTTTAAACACGCCCTTACCACGCTGAGCATCATTAATTTCTTCCGGACCGTCGAGTGAAATCCATATCCGTTCAGGCGGAAATTGAATTAACATCTCTGCATGTTTCTCCAAAAGCGTTCCATTCGTCGGAAAATGAACTTTGCTTCCTGCTTCATGAATGGCCTGAAGGATTTCACCAATTTGAGGATGCAAGAGAGGTTCCCCTCCGTAGAGCTCGTAGTAAGGTTGGGCGGGTTTACAGGTTGCGATAATATCACGAATCACATCAATGCTTAACTGGTTTAAAACCTTATACTCACGATAAGGGCCTTTCTCTCCCCATTCGTAACACATTCTGCATCGAAGATTACAGCTCTCCAGCAGTTGTAAAAAAACCCACTTGGGTAATGAGACATCAAGCTTTGGCATGGTTATTGTGGATTCGATCTGCATGTAATGCCTCCTTCTCGGAATGAATGAAGCGGCTCAAATATTCTGTGGGATAATCTTGAATCTGTTCTCGTCTAGAGATCAGATTATGAGCAAGTTGTGCCAGTAGATTTTTGGAGTAGCCTTGCTCAGCCCATACGTTGTACGGTATGCCAAACCCATTTTCCTCCCAGATGGATGCATTACGCTTCTCATGCTCACCAAATGGTTCAAGCATAATGAGTGGTGTGCCTGATGCTAAAGAATCCATCAAAGCCCCTGCACCAGGCTTGGATACAACCGCCATGGCTTGGCGAACCAATCCATAGAGTCCGTGATGCTCAAAGGGTGTCTTGTAAACAAAAGGTTTACCAGAATCCGTAACAACGTATGGAGGAAATGTATGCATACCAGACTCGTCTCTGAACCATGTGCGCCAATGAGGATCATTCATTATATAGCGTAAACCTGGCGTATTTGAAGGGAAGACCTCTTCTTCTGTGTATGCTACAATATCCAAGTCATACCCATGTTCAGTGTCCAAGAGCTGACGAAGCTTTTCCCTGAAGGTTCCAATGCCCCATCCTCCTCCATGAATAACGAGACGACTTGCGCGTTCTTTGTATGGGACCGGCGGCTTGTCATCCACATCGAGTCGATACATCATCTCAAGCCTGTTTGGATGATACATCGGAACTTCCCGATAAAATGAGGCATAGTTGGGATTAAGCTTCAGTAATTGTTTCCATGAGGGAGATAGACTGGAGTCCACATACAACAGATCCACGTTAATTTCATCCTTTGTTCGTTCACGCAGCATATTCAGCACGTGGACCCAGTGCCCGGACAACACGATAAATCGAGTACGTCCTTCCTTCAGCCACTGGACAAGTAGAGACTCTACTGCAGCGAAGTTTAGACTTTGGCGAATGTCTCCAGGTATTCGTTGTGACGCAAGAGCGACAGCGAAATTTTCACGATAAGCCTGTCTGTTTTGGTCTGTTTTGAACTGCTTATCTTCCTCCATCACGTTTTCAAATACTTCAATGCAGGTTTCCAGACCGAGTTGTTGTAACCTTCTAGCGATGAGTAACCCCGGGATATAGAAACCCAATCCAAAACCGGAACACAATATAGTAATCTTTTGACCCATTCGCACCGTCTCCCCTAGCATAATAAGCTTGGAATCCCGACAAACTTGGGTTACGTAATCAAGTTTAGCCCGGAATCCAGCAATGACTGGTTAACTCCGGCAACTAGATTTTGCATATGCTGCTGGCTCTCGTAAATGACTGCAAAATAAAGTCGTCCCATGGTACGTTCATTCAAATTATGATTTGTCAAAGGAGATATAAGTGTTCCCGAGGAGAGTGGCAAGATGCCCATTCCCCTCTCTTTGGTGTACAAGATCTGCTGTTGATTTAAATTTTGAAGCAAGTGCTCATATTGGAAACGGGCAGGAACTTCGAGATTGAACTGTACCAGGCTACTATGCAGCTGTGGATTGCTAATTAAGCTATCTACACCGTGTTTAATTAAACTCATGGATTTTCGGGCATTTATTTCAACCAGAGGCTCTATTGAACCATCTTGTAATATCATAGAGTCGATACAAACATCGCCAAAGTAGCCGTCCTGGTATAATAAACTTCCGATTTCTAACATTTGATCCGTGTAACCTGAAGCATACAGATGCGCTTTAAACGATTCACTCATCGTATGTGAAGCACCGAATGCGTATCCATGATTATCAAGTTGTTGAAAAGAAACGAGTTGAACCTCGCCCGATTCATGGATATAAAGTTGGCAAGAGAAATCAAATTTACGATCCAGTAGAGGTTCTACGACAAAACGAATCAACTTTTCCTGTGCAGCTTGCTTATCCAGATACTTGATCAAACGAAGCAAGGCTTTTTCGGAGTGAATGACGAAATTCCCTTTTCCGGACACACCAAACTCATCCTTTAATAGCACAGCTCCGTCACAAAGCATTTCTCTGGTGATCGCAAGTAGTTGTTCCCTCCCCTCGACGACTCTGCCGACATTCGGCAGGTTCAGCCGATCGCGCATTTCAAGTGAGTACGATTTAGCATTAATTCGCTGTACAATATTTTGCTCGGGATAATGGGATGCAAGATGATACTTTTGTGCAAAAGCTAGTGTTCCAGGTATTGCCGCAAACGCTTCCAAGGTTGCTTTTTCCAAAGAGAAGCAAGATAGTAGTTGATCCGTAACATCAGAGAGATTCATGATTTCAAAGACATTTAAGTGATCTATTTCGCTCTCCCTTTCTGCGGTAAACCATGGATTTCGATTCATATGGATGTCATATCCGATCGAGCGAATGTAATCATGTTGAACGGAGTCCATGACATGGCGCGTAAGCAACAAGTCTCCGGTTTTACAAAAGACAAACAAAAGCTCGTCCATGGAATCAGTAATCTTCTTTGTTTGTATATTTTGTATGGCAGGAATAGAAGCAAGCCGGGAATCGCGCCAGTACCGCTCTGCTTCAAATGATCCACAATGTAGAGCAAAATTCATACGCTGGCCATCTGATGGATGAATTGCGAAAATTTCCGCACGGATTGCAGATGCTCCAGACTGAAATGATCAAAATCAACTTCAATATCGAACTCTTCTTCAATACGTAAAATAAAATTGATAATATTCAGTGAATCCATTCCTGCATCATGAGTTAAGTCAGAGGATTCGTTCAGCTTGTTAATCAGGCTTGGGTCCTCCTTGATTTCGGCTATGATCTCAATAATTTTAGTTGTCATTTTTTACAGTCTCCCTTTTTCGTAGTACCACCACGATATCCGTCTGGGGTACAAATAAATTGTAATTCGTTACATGCACTTGTCTCGTTTCGGTCACGGATTCAATCTTTAATTCAGGAGGAAGACAGCGCTTGATGTGAGTAATTAATGTTTCTTTGGTAAATCTCCAAATTACACCATCAATCGAAGAGTTCGCCATATAACCGCCGTCCGTTACAGAACCTGAAAGAGACTTGAGCACAACCGGGTCCGCAATAATGATGGATCCACCGTCACGTAACAGTCTGCAGCTCTCTACGAAGGCTTTTTTGTGATAACGAATGTGATGAAAGCTTCGTGCAAACAAAATCATATCGCAGCTATGATCTGGTAAAGGAGTCGGCTTATCAATGAAGGCATGAATATAAGAATCAAACCTTCCCCACTTCTTTCCAAGTTTTAGTGCATTTAAATTCGGATCCATGTTGAGGAAACGAATATCCTTCTGCTTGCGAAGGTACTTGTTCAATAAACCTGTACCACAGCCCACCTGAAGAACATCGCCCCTTAAAGGGGGTAAAACTTTATAGACATTACGAGGAATCGGGAAATTTTGAACGTACATGGCTAATTCGTAGAAAATCGGATAACGCTCTTGCAGTCGAACCAATTTACTGGTGTAGAAAGGCTTCCGCTTTTTGTGACGTTTAAAGTCCCATTTGTTCAAATAGTAGACGGGGGATAATAACAAGAACAGAATAATAAAGACTCCTTGGACGCCATAAATTCCAAGTTTGCTAAAGCGATCATTGGACTTATGAGGCATCATTTGTTCAGAAGTATCGAAAATGATCACTCCCCTCTCACAACTTATAAGTGGTGTAGAACTCAATTCTAGCAAGATAGAGTGATCCAATATATGGTTGAATACGCCAAAAAATACAGATATACTGTCCGTAAGCAGTGCTTCCTACCAAATGACTTACGAAGCGGAGGAAATCTGATCATGCACGATTCAATCGTATTTAGAGAAGAGTATTTTTTTGACTCCTTTAGCCCCGTCCATTTGAAGCTGACAAAAGAAGAGCCGTTTACGATGCTGCATCACCATGATTTTGTTGAAATCGCTTATGTATATGAAGGAGAAGGGCTTCATCAGATCGGGGATCAATGTATCCTGGTCTCCAAGGGAGATTTGTTTGTTATCCCTCCTGGTGTATCACATGCGTTTCAACCACTGGATTTGAAAGAACAGGCCCCGTTATATATTATGAATTGTCTGTATAAGCCGTTTTTGGAGAAATCATTTTTTCGTGGAGGACGCACATGGTCTATGTTCGTCGAGCAACGTAATGAATTTCGCAATGTATTCAGACAAATGTTACATCAACAGGAGGCTCGTACCGCACCATATTTAGCTGCTGCTCAATGCCAATTACTGAATAAACTATTCTACATTCTCTACAATAGTAATCAGCAGAAATTGTTCAGAAAGACCGAGATCAAGGATTTTTCAATACACCGGGCAATTCAATATATGGGAACCCATTATAGGGATACACTTACACTTCAAAAAATAAGCCAGCTTGTTGCGATGAGTACAAGAAATTTTCAACGAATGTTTAAAAAAGAAACGGGTATCAGTTATATTCAGATGTTGCAACACATTCGTATGTTATACAGTTGCAAATTACTGGAGTATTCAAACTGGAGTGTTCAACAAATTGCTCAAGCGATTGGCATCGATGACATGAAATATTTTTACAAATTATTTAGAGAACATTGTGGAACGACTCCAGGGGCATATAGGAAATACATAGGGATTTCTACTGGGTTATTTCGGGAGGATACGACATGTTAGATATACAACCTCTCAAAAGTTTCGATACCCCCTTTCAAGTAACGTCTTGTATTGATGATCACTTCAAAACGGTTACTAATTGGCTAGGTAGGGATATGAGAACGATGTACGCAGATGCATGTGTCTTTGAGTACGATGCTGATCCACAAAAACTTTTGCTGGATCGCATCGTCTATCCCCGTTTAAACCTGAGTTATCTGGACACCTATCATGGTATAAAAGTTGATTTTAGAGATCGAGATTTCAGTGGGACTATGCTGAACAGCAACGAGGATGAAAAGCCATTTCTGGACATGCTGCAGTCTGAGTTAGGTGCCGGCATGGCTGTATTGGTAGGTATTGATGTGTACTATTGTCCATGGTCTGACGGGTATCACAAAACGCATGCACGGCATTCCTGTCTTGCTGTAGGCATAGACCAGAAAGACCAGAAAATAATGCTGGTGGATGCGTATTACGGACAAAAAAATATGGAGATGGAGCTCCAATTGTTTTTGAACATTTCATTTTACTACGCTATCTTTCGTATAACGCATCCCTGCTCTTTTCACAACGATTGGAAAGGACTGCTATCTTCCAGTTTATATGAACAAACGGGCGTGCCAACAATGCAAAACAGTATCCGGAACTTAGAGCAATTTGCTGAGGCATATTTAAAAGAAGGAATCGTTATTTCAGATCCCAAAATGGATACACAACACGCTATCTTTCAATGGATGAAGTTTTCATTGGCCAGACTTAGATATGCATCGTTTATCTTTTACTTACATGAACGTTCTCAGGAGAATATGTTCCATACGATTGGAGGACAATATTTAGAGCTTGCTAGAAGGTGGGATGCTATCATGAATCAGTCCATCAAATGTTG
This sequence comes from Paenibacillus sp. TSA_86.1, assembly GCF_052691815.1. Lineage (NCBI taxonomy): Bacteria > Bacillati > Bacillota > Bacilli > Caryophanales > Paenibacillaceae > Paenibacillus > Paenibacillus sp. TSA_86.1. The sequence goes on from NZ_JBQZGE010000002.1 coordinate 288,516, forward strand.
TTTTTCTGGCAATGCCTTGAGTCAGCGTCAGAAAATATATAATAAAATGCTTTTTATCATTCAACATGAGGAAGAATTGATAAATCAATTGCAGGATTTGGCGTAATCCACTATATATCTTATCTGTTCACTTCTGTAAATTTGAGGTTAATGAAGTTATCAAATCATACAGGAGTGATTTTTTTATGTTTCAACATCATCAGATTGCATTGAATCAATTGGTTGAGCTTTTAAAACCTGATCCTACGATCAGAGCCATTATAACGGCGGGCTCAATCGCTCAAGGTAAAGCCAGAGAAAACTCGGATATTGACGTTTACATTGTCGTTACAGATGAATCTTTTGAAGAAAGAAAATTGCAACATCAACTATCATATACAAATCATGAGATCTGTGATTATCCTGAAGGGTATATTGACGGCAAGATTATCAATTATCGTTTTTTGGAACTCGCTGCTGCACAAGGCAGTGAACCTACAAGGTATTCTTTCTTGGGTTCTAAGGCCGTGTATTCAACCATTCCTCAACTGGATGAACTTCTTCAGCGAATCCCTGTGTACCCGGAACAAAATCGCGAGAAAAATATAGTGGATTTTTATTCGGAAATTTACTTGCACGCTTTCTATTTTGCCGGAGAAGCCGTCAAAAAAAACAATCCTTATCTGCTCTCCCATACTGTTAGCAATTTAGTTTTATTTGCCGGTCGGGCAATTTTGGCGATAAATCATCAGTTGTTTCCCTGCCATAAAGGTCTGATGAATGCAGTCTCTAGAGTAACCAATAAACCAGAAGGCTTTGTAGAATTGACTAATGATCTCATCGCTCATCCCAATTACGAAAAATGTATGGATTATGCCAAGATCATGCTTGGATTCTATGATCCCGACATTGCATTCGAGCAAGCGCTTACTATTTTTGTGGCCAACAATGAATGGAACTGGATCGATCAGGAACCGCCTCTAGCGGATCGTTAAGCAGAATAAAGCGAATACTGAATTTTCAAAATATCATCTCCCAAAGTCAGGTATCGAATTGGAACAAACTAAAAGGCCATCACGGTCTGAGTGTGATGGCCTTGTGTGTTTATTTAACGTATTTACCTAGGTGTTAGAGCGTAAGCCCGCCGTCTGCTACAATGATGGAACCCGTCATATAGCTCGATCCATCTGATGCGAGGAATGCCACAAGCTCAGCAAGCTCCTCGGGCTCGGCATAACGCCCAATACGCATATTAGGGAATTCTTCCGGCATATAATCGCTGTCCTGAAGCATTTGTGGCACAGCTGCTGTGAGTGAAGTTGCTACTCCGCCAGGGCATATTGCATTCACACGAATTCCTTTCCTCACGTATTCAATGGCTGCTGCTTTTGTTAAACCTGCAACACCATGTTTACTTGCTGTGTACGCAGCCAAACTGTGCTCTGCGCGGATTGCAGTTGTGGAGGCTGTGTTAATGATATGGCCATAGCCTTGTTGATCCATCACCTTGAGCGCATACTTCATACCCAGGAAAATCCCCTTCAGGTTGACATCAATAATCTTAGAGAACTCGTCCAATGATATTTCGTGGAAGGGTTGGAATTTTTGGATAATGCCAGCATTGTTAAATGCTACATCAATCTTGCCAAACGATTCTACCGCTTTTTGAATATAGTTCTGAACATCTCCTTCGTTGGATACATCTGCCTGAATGAAAATGGCTTCTCCCTCCTGCCCTTTCACCAGTTCAAGAGTTTCATTTCCCGTAGCTTCATTAAAATCAACCAGTACTAATTTAGCTCCTCTTGAAGCCATAAGGACTGCACTTGCTCTACCGATGCCACTACCCGCCCCCGTAATCGTAATCACTTTCCCAGCCAGAGAATCTGATTTTTTGTTCACCGTTTGATTTGCTGCCTTTGGAGTCTCTTCTTCTACAAAAGTTACATTAGCGAGATCTGCTTTTAATGCAGACAAAATCGTTTCAGGCAAATCCACCTGAGGAATAGCGGCAAGTTGATCGAGTGTAAAATGGGAAGCCATTTTGAATGAAGGTTCGTTAATAAATTCTGGCAGATGTTTAGCAAGAAGTGCAGTTGCTTCCGCGTTATTTAATAATTCCGAAATTTTGATATTCTCATTGTAGTTTGTCATGTGATCCTCCAGTTGTTTGTTTTATGATAGTGATGCTATTATTGAAATGTGAATAATATCATTTTATGTCGAAACTTGCAATCCTTCAATTTATATTGGAATCGATGAATGCACTTCGCTGTTACAGCGATTTTCATGAATGAAATACCGGAATTTGCCGCAGAGAATCATTCAGTTGTATTTTCTTTTCTTCGTTTAATACGTCCCCTGCATATTCTATAATTACACCCAGTGGTACTCCCATGGCATCCGGATGAGGTTCCTCTCCAATCTCCGGCACAGCAGCAAGAATCAACTTTTTACACTTGTCATTCTTCCATAACGCCCCTAGTTTCACATCCAGGCTGTACTCCAGCACCTCTTCCTCAGGTAAATGCTCGAGATCTGCAGCAAATTCTCCGAATACACGGGTCATCCAGTTTGTACATAAACCAAACCATTGTGTAACGGAGGGCTCCACCATGCTGATCAGACCCATTGACGTTTGTGGACGGGCAAGGGACAGCCCATGAGTACCTGTAGGGAAAATATGCATCTCAAAAGGTACGTTTTGGCGAGTCAAAGCATCAGCAAACGCAAGGGAGTTACGCACAGGTACGAGCTTGTCATCGAATGTGTGGAATATAAATGTCGGGGGTGTGAGATGGTCCACCTTCTGATCTACTCCTGGAACAGGGACTGGAAAAATCGCTCTCATTTCTTCGAGAATACAAGGATAACCAAGAATCAAGGCATCAGGACGATCAGAACCCATCGTACTTAGTGCGGCAGCCAAATGTCCACCTGCGGAGAAACCACAGACGGCAATTTTTCGCGGATGAATGTCCCACTCTGCACTATGTGTGCGAATAAGCTTCAAGGCCTCTTCTGCATCGTTGAGAGGTCGTGGAAACGCAGCATCTTGATTGAGCGAGTAACGTAAAATAAAAGCCTGATATCCTTCAGCCAAAAAAGCAATCGCAACCGGTCCAGCCTCCCGATCAGAGCAGACCCTGTACCCTCCGCCAGGGAGGATAAGTACCGCTGGCCGTTGTTTTATATTTGGCATTTCGGGTGATGAATCTAGCAGATAGGCAGTCAGGGTAACATTTGTATTGCTCAAGTCATACGATAGAACTTTCATACACGTGCAGGTCTCCTCTTTTATAAGTTTAAGTTTCAAAGAAAAAGGAATACTTCCATTGTAGATTTCAGAGAAAGGCCCTGCTATAACGCGATACAAAGATCAAATAGCGAAATCGAAAGAAACCGTTCCAAGCAAAAAAACCGCGAGATCGCGGTTTTTTTGCAGTCAAACAACCTGTATGCTGTGAATATACGAATTCAGAAAAGAACCGGGAATTCATACAATCCACGAATAATCATGCCGGGGCGCCATTTTAATGGTTCGGGCTCGTCCTTGAATTGAATATCCGGCATTCTACGCAGAAGTTCATGAATTGCAATTTCTCCTTCAAGTCTGGCAAGTGGTGCTCCAAGACAAAAGTGAACACCTTTACCAAAAGCGAGGTGATTGTTTACCTTACGTGTGATATCAAAAGTATCCGGATCAGGAAATTGATCCTCATCGCGATTCGCGGAAGAAAAGGACACAAATAACATCTCACCTTTACGTATGTGTTTGCCCCCGAACTCCACATCCTCTGTAGCCCAGCGAATGTTACTTACTTCAGCAGGACCATTATAACGCAAAATTTCTTCAATAGCTGGCCCAATAAGTTCAGGCTGCTCCAATAATAATTGTTTCTGTTCTGGATTTTCGATCAAGGCTAACATACCATTTCCAATCAGGTTTACGGTAGTTTCATGGCCAGCGATAATCAATACAAAAACAAGGGCGTATAATTCTTGTTCGGATAATACATCCCCTTCTTCCTCAACAGTAATGAGGTCACTGATTAAGTCTTCTTGAAGTGACTGTCTTCGATCTGCAATCAGTGTCTGTAAATACTCTACAAATGCGCGCATGACTTGATCACTTTGCTCGTTCAGCTCGGGATTGTTGAACCCTTCCATAATGATATTGGACCATTCGCGAAATTGAATCTGATCTTTATGAGGCACACCCAGCATTTCGCAGATGACGATGATCGGTAAAGGGAAAGCGTAGTCCTCTATCAGATTCATCTCTCTCTTCCCTTTTGCTAAAACTTGATCCAGTAAATCATTGCTAATCTCATAGATTCGGTTCCGGAGGCGTTCAATCATACGAGGAGTGAATGCTTTTTGGATAAGTCTTCTTAATCGGCGGTGATCTTCAGGCGAGACACTAAGCAAATTGCGTGAGATGATCTCCTGATGAGGAGGAGCTGAACCAGGGGACTGTTGCACATAAGGAGGATTGGTTACAAAACGCTGATGGTCTTGCAAAATAGTTGAAACATCCTCGTAGCCAGTTACTAACCAGGCAAAATGCCCGCTAGGTAAAAGGAAACGGTGAACAGGGTCTTCCTTTCTCAAATGCTCGTATACAGGGAAAGGATTTTGAATAAATGCTTGATCCATAAAATCGACTTTAGATTGAGACTCGTTTTTATTTCCATGCGTAAACATAACTTCACTTCCCCTTCTTAAAATGATAGTTATAATATCAATACGATATATATTCTATCACGCACCGATATGACTTTCAAATTTTGATAAATTGATCATTTTTTGTATAGAAAAGCGCACAAGAATATGTTGTGCGCTTAGAATAATCGATATTAATCCAGGTTTTAAATCAGTTGAATCGTCATCAACTTGAGATCTAACTTATCCAGTTCTTCCTCCGGTGTGTTGAACGAAGGATAACTGGACAGCTCACGTATGCTTGCTTCCCCCATAGGGCCAATGATTGAAGGATCCAAGGAACCAAGCGTAGGTGAAAGCTCTTGCAGCATACTCCGGCTCTCTTCATTACGAAGCAACACATTGAGAGGGGTGCGTGTACTCAGTGTTTCTTTGTATGGAGTAGAAGGCATATAATTAAAGTCGTAATTGCCGCTGGCTACTTCAATGCAGACTTCATGGTCACCCTGTAATACCGGAAGACCGGCATCTGATAGTACAATCCCGTTCATGATGACCCGGTCAATAATTGCGCGTGGCAGCTTAATTGTTGCTGTCGCATTAAAGGGAACGGAGAAGCTTAAATACAATTTGCCTTGCTCGTCAAACTTCCATTCACTTCTGTAAGCTCCAGCTACCGTATCAATGTGGGCTTTAGTCCATTGAATTCTGAAATCTGGCATTGGCGCAAGCACGGTATGACGGAAACCAGGCCGATCTTCAGCAGGATTGATTCCAGCCATGTAACGATACATCCATTCCACGATCGCGCCATAAGCGTAATGATTCAACGAATTCATACCACTCTCGTTAATGTTCCCATCGGGTAAGATGGAGTTCCACCGTTCCCAGATGGTTGTAGCTCCTAAATTAACGGCATATAACCAGCTCGGGTAATCATCATTAAGCAAGAGTGTGTAAGCCACATCATTGCTTCCGTGTGCAGACAGAACACGATTCAAATAGGGCGTACCAACAAATCCTGTTTTCAGATGATTTTGATCCTTGCGTACGCGCATGAGGAGGTCTTCCTTTATTCGCGCTATATACTGTTCCGGTACGAGATTCATATACAATGCGACCGCATATGCGGTTTGGGTATCCACTGCCAAACGCCCGTTTGCTGTGAAAAATTCATTTTGAATGGCTGCTCTAACTTCCTGGGCCAGCTTTTCGTAGGAGGCAGCAAGTTCATCGTGTCCAAGCACCTTTGCGGCTTTGGCAACAATGTCCGAGGAGTACGCGTAATATGCTGAAGCGATGAAGAAAGGATCTGTCCCGCCCATCGGTGAATCGGGATTATCTCCATCTAGTGCCAACCAATCACCAAAGTGGAAACCTACTGTCCAGAGTCTAGCTCCCCCGGACTCTTCATCAGAACGTTTAATGTAATCTACCCATGCCTTCATGCTATCAAATTGTTGCTCCAGAATGGCCTTATCTCCGGAATGTACATACGTATTCCAAGGAATAATGGTTGCCGCATCTCCCCAAGCGCTTGAGCCACCGCCCTGCACTCGGCCCACAGGAACGACCATCGGAACCATTCCATCCCGTTCCTCCTGCTCCATCCACAAATCATAACCATATTTATTGAAAAAAGCATATGTGTCCATATTGTAGTTAGCCGTACCTGAGAAAACCTGTGCGTCTCCAGTCCAGCCCATGCGCTCATCCCGCTGAGGACAATCTGTAGGCGTGTCCAGGAAATTCCCCTTTTGTCCCCATAGTGCATTTTGGAATAATCGATTAACACCGGCGTGACTGGTTTCCAGATAACCAATACGATCCATATCGGAGTAAACTACACAGCCTGTAAAATCATTCAAATCCAGCACTCCAGGCCAGCCTTCTACCTTGACATACCTGAAGCCGTAAAAGGTGAAGTATGGACGTACAACCGCTTCCTCCCCATTTGCTGTATATACGTATTCCGCTTTGGCTGACCGAAGGTTTTCACGGAAAAAGTTTCCTTCCTGCAATACTTCGCCGTATTGCAAGCGGATCATGGTTCCTCGGGGTGCTGTTGTACGGAATTGAAGCCAGCCGACCATATTTTGTCCCATATCAATCACGGTTTCACCTGCTGGTGTGGTCAGAACAGATACAGGGTTTATCGTTTCCTTGATGACTACCGGGAGACTTCTTCTAGCTTGCAGCCGTTCGTATCCCAGATCGATTTCATGAACCGGATAGGTTTCACTTACGTCCAGTGTGGCATCGTTTATTTCTCCATCATAGATGTTGCCATCCAGTACATGGGAGCGAGTGGCGTGCCAAGACAGGTCCGATGGAATGACTTCTTCCGTACCATCGGCGTAAGTAATCACGAATTCCGACAACAAAGCAAAATGATCCCCATACAAATTGGCTGTTGTGTCACCTTCGAAACCAAAACGACCCTTGTACCAGCCGTTACCCAGGCGCACATCCACGGAATTTGTACCTACCCGTAGCAAATCTGTAATATCGTATGTCTGATATTGCAGCCATTTGTGATATGCATTATAATGCGGAGTCAGATATTCCTCCCCTGCTTTGACCCCGTTTAATTCCAATTCATATATGCCCAAACCGCAAATGTAGGCTCTTGCCTCCGTAATTGGACCTCTTAATTCGAAGCTTTTTTTCATCACGGGATGAATATCCCTGTCCAGATCAGGTGTTATCCACGTGGCCGTCCAGGATTCATCCATTTTTGCTGTTTCAAACCAGGCAGTTTCACTAACGGCCTGTTCCCCACGTTCATTCCACACGGTAACTCTCCAGAAGTATCGTGTCCGTAGAGCTAATTCCAAATTTGGCGAGTACGCAAGTGAATTGATATCCTGTTTCTTCCCGCTGTTAAATACGAGCTGTGAAAAAGATTCATCAAGAGCGATTTCGAACTGTGCCGCAATTTGTTTCGTTGCCGTAGTATCTGTAACCATGTAAGAAAAGCTTGGATTGGATATTTCGAATCCTAGTGGATTGGAGATATGATTTGTTTTTAGCTTCGTAACCTTCATCTTTGTAACCTCCTGTGTCAATTCGCGTAATTCACTGGAAATCATTCGATGTAATGATCTAGTCTCCCGTGGATTGATACCACTCGTTTACTTCTTTTGTAATTTGTCTCCCGCCGGAATTCATCCACTTTTGTACAAACTCATCAAACGCAGCAAGTGGCTCCTCTCCATAAATAATCGAGTTGAAGGTTTCGATTTCAATTTTTTGCAAATAGGTGTTTCGAGCTTGCATTGTTTTGGTCGGAGGGCCTTGAAACAGATTACTGCGATCAATGTGCCTCTGTTGATTCTCCACAGCATCTGCCTGCATGGCAGGAAATTGTGTTTCATCCTTGGGGTCGATCCCCATACTTAGTAATATAGCGCGATCATGGGAATTGAGAGTTTTACCTTGGCCCATTTTCAGTGATGCTGCTTTGATTCGGGAAGGATAACTCGCATATTGTCCCATAAGGGTGTACTTATACGTGCTTACTTTTCCTCCAGGAATGTCCTTGCTGTTGCTATTTACGGATCCATCCGAGTTGATTACATAATCGTACCCGTTTTGATAAGCGCTAAGATACAAAGGATCATCGGTTATTGTAGCTTCGTATAAATAGTTCTGATACTTGAAGAATGCCTGTAAAGCTTCTTCTGAGATATGCCGGCTTATCATCAAAGCTCCACTGTATGAGTTTCCTTTTAAGCGAGCTACGGTTCCGTCCATTCCAACGGGAATTGGATAAGGTACAAACTCGGCTGACGAGTCCTTGGCTTTTAGTTGTTGGAAAGGATAGTCACCAAACCATCGGGGGCCAGCAACCATACCTACTTTTCCATCAATGATGTTCTGATTCACTTGGCTAAAGTCTTGAAGTGCTAGGTTATTACCAATGTAACCTTTCCTTTTCCATGATTTTAATGTCGCAAGCGCCTGTTTAATCTGAGGCTGGACACTTCCATACACGAGTTGGCCTTTTTCATTTTTGCTCCATATACTCGCGATCGCTCCATATGCACCGAATACCCATGAGATATCCCCTATCGGTGAGACGACGTACTGGTCTTTAATTGCAAAATCAATACCGTACGTGTCTTGAATGCCATTTCCGTCCGGGTCATCATAAGTAAAGGCATTCATGACCGTTTCCAGTTCGTTCAAATTGTTAGGAGCTTTGAGATTCAAGTGCTCCAGCCAGTCCTTGCGAATCCAGAGAACGGACTGTGATGCTTGCTCCGTAATGATCGGAATAGCCATACGCTTTCCATTGATCTCAAAAGGTTTCCAGGCTTCTGGCACTTCTGCCATTGCTGCTTTCCATGTGGGCGAAGCATAACGCTCCCAGGCTTCTCCTGCATCCAGGAGTTTTCCTGAAAGCATAAACGTGTTGACCGTATCCATCACATTCGACGTAAAAACATCAGGTAATACGTCATCGGAAGATAGCATTAGCCGAAGCTTCATATCATAGTCTTCAGCTGGAGCACTCCATTTTGTACGAATTTTTACACCGAGTGTGTTATAAGCCCAGCGGATGTGTACATTATCTGCAACATTTTCGCTGTTTTTATAGACGGTGGTCGGTTCATTCATTTTGACTGTTGTCAGCACAACTGCCGATTTATCGGGCTCAAGTTGTGGCGTCTTAGGAGTACATCCTGCAATGAGCAGGATCAGCCATAAGAATGAAAGAGAAAGATAAATTGGTTTCCAGTTCATACAAATTAAGCTCCTTCATTATCATCATATTGTGCCAGTGATTGAGTCTAAATAACGCTTTTTCAACATTACATAATTCATTCTTAACCTTACTTCCATATGTAAGTTAAATGGGTTGTAATTAAGAAGTGAGAAGCCTACAATTAGGTGAATTTAGTTCTTGGCAGGGGGATTTCAGATTGAGAGAGAAATACAGAACATTTCTGAGTATGGTAGCAATTACGTTTATTATGCTTGTTGCCGTTCTTATCATGTATACCTTTTCGGTTCAATCCAGTCTGGATACGGTGCAGAAGGATATTAAAACGAATAATCTCAATCGTGTGCAATTTGTAGTGAATTCGCTGGATCAAAGCCTGGACCGGTTAAACATGTTATCCATCTCGATGGAAACAGACAACTCCATTGCTTTGTTACGTTCTGTTGACGTGATGAGCTCCTACGAGCAGGTACAATTAATTCAGAATATCGCTACAAAAGTTAATCTGCAAAGTTTGTCAGAAGGATGGAACAACAAAATCTCAATCTATTCAACACTTTTGAAACAATGGATTATTTCTTCCGAGATGGGCATGAAAGCTCCTGTTTTTAACTCCAAGAATTCAGGATGGCATTACGATGAAGCCTCAGATAAATACTACAAATATAAAGTGATTCCTCAGACTATTATTCGACTCGAGTTCCCTCGAAGTAACCTTGAAGATATTGTTGAGAACTCCCATCAGGGAGAGAATGAGTCTGTATTTTATAATACTAACGGGAATTCCATCACACGTAAGCAGGCCAATCCGGTAACATCTAATATTGTAAAGGAGATCGCAGCTCATCTTCAACCAACTTCCGGTTCTGAAACCGTGTCCGTAAAAGGTGAAAAATATATCGTGAATTATGTATATTCTCACCAACTTGGATGGTATTTAATTGACTTCATGCCGCTTGATAGAGCTTTACAACCTATTCGTTTCAGTCAGTTCTGGTTCTATGCTTCTTGTATCATGCTGTTTATAGCAGGAACTACAATCATTGTGGTTCTCTTCCGTAAAGTTCAGATTCCAATCCTCGCTTTGTTGAAAGGTGTTCGACTTTTGAAGCATGGAGACTTCTCTTATCGAATACAGCGGGAGAGCAGTAACGAGTTTGATTTTTTATATGGACAATTTAATGATATGGCTGGGCAAATCGAGGATCTGATTGAAAAAGTGTATAAAGAGAAAATTGTAGCAAGGGAAGCCGTGTTAAAGCAGCTGCAGGCTCAGATTAATCCTCATTTTCTGTATAATTGCCTTTTCTTTATCAACAATATGACGCGATTGGGCAATGAGGAAGCGGTGACAGCCATGACACAAAATCTGGCTGAATATTTCAGGTATACGACGCGATTGGACGAACCTATGACAACCCTGGAAAAAGAGATGGGGATCATACGCAACTATCTTAAAATTCAGAGCTTACGTATGGATCGGCTCTCCTATGAGATTGAAATTCCGGAGGAATTAAAGACTGTGCCGATTCCGAAACTGCTCATTCAGCCTTTGGTGGAAAACAGCATCATTCATGGTATTGAAAAAAAGCGTGATTCTGGCCTCATACGGATCTCAATAAAACGTATTGAGCATGGGCTCTGTATCAGGATAGATGATGACGGAAAAGGAATGAGTACGGATGATATCCTTGCACTTAAGGCCAGGATTGCAAAACCTCCGATCGATACGTTGGGATGTGCGCTCTGGAACATTTCGGAACGCCTAAGAATACATGATCCTGTCCGTTCACATCTCGAGTTTGAGCAAAGCCCGCTTGGTGGTCTGCGCGTCCAGCTGCATTGGTCTCTTGAACCACAACCAAGTGAAAACATGGATTGAGCTATGAAATTGACCGCATGGATTCTCCTCCGTTTAACCAATAATTCGCATCAAAACAAAGGCACCTGGATTGTTTTAATCCAAGTGCCTTTTCTCTGGCTTATTATTGCTTCACCGTGTCATACCACTCATTCACTTCCTTAATAATTTTATCTCCTCCAGATGATTTCCACTTTGCGACAAATGAATCGAATTCATCGACGGGCTTTTTGCCATAAATAATTTCAATATAGGAGTCGATCTGCATTTTGGTTAATAATTCCTGCCTGGAAAGCATCGTTTTGGTAGAAGGACCTTGGAAATACTCTGGTACATCGATATCACTTTGATCCATGGCAACCAGCAAAGCTTTTGAAGAAAAGGCCTCCAAAGGATTTGATGTGTCATTGCCAAGAATACCTGTTGGTGCCAGTGCAGCTAACTCTTGATTACTCAATGTTTCGTTTTTAGCCATTTTAACATTGGCTTCCAACCGTTTGGAAGGATACACGGCGTCCGAGCCCGTAATCGTGTATTTCATCGTTGAAACTTTGCCACCTGTAATTTTACTCTCATCCATAACCGCTTTGCCATTCTCAATCACATAATCGTATCCATCCTGAAAACCCTTGAATAGCAATGGATCATCTGAGTTATATGCCTCGTACAACGCATTTTGATAATGGAAAAACGCCTGTAGAGCTTCTTCTGAAATATCCTTATTGATCAGGATCGCACTCGTGTATGGATCCGCGATTGTTCGCATGTTTTTTCCATCTGCTCCCTTAGGAATCGGATATGGATTATAAATCGCATTGGGATTGGATGCCAGCAGCATCGATCCCGGATAAACCATCATCCAGTTTTCTCCGCCCAGCATACCCACTTTTCCGGAGGCAACGTTCTCGGCTACTTTATTAAAATCGTGCAGAGCAATGTCACTCGCAATGTATCCCTTGTTCATCCACTCATTGAGCTTGCTCAAACCTGACTTGACCTCTGGTTGAATGGATCCATACTTGAGGTTACCATCTGTGTCTGGATACCAGCGTTCCGGTATGGCTCCAAACATTCCAAAGAACCATGAAGTATCACCCATAGGTGAGCCGACTACTTGATCTTTCATCGCGAGTTCCAGAGCTAACGTGTCCTTTTTTCCATTGCCGTCTGGATCTTGATTCACAAAAGCATCCATCACCTTCTCGAGCTCATCCAATGTCGTTGGCGCTTTAAGGTTTAACTCATCCAGCCAATCCTGTCTGATCCAAAGTACAGACTGTGTTCCAGCTGTAGGCCGAAGTACCGGTATGGCAAATTTTTTGCCATCTTTCATGAAAGGATACCAAGCGGTGGGTTCCTCCGCGAGAGCGGCTTTCCAGGTATCCGATGCGTATTTGTCGAATGCTTCTGTTACGTCAAGCAATTTTCCTGAGTCAATAAAAGTGTTAATCGTGTTGGATTGGCTTGAGTTAGCGACGAATAAATCAGGTATCTTGTCCCCGGAAGACAACATTAGCTTCAACTTAGTGTCGTAATCTACCGCAGAGGATGTCCATAACGTTTTCATTTCTACGCCGAGCGTATCTTTGGCCCAGCGGGTATGAACATTGTCCATATAGTTTTCACCATTTTTGAATTTGACTGTAGGGTCCTCGCTTCTCACCATTGTTACCGATACCGCAGGCTCGATTTTTCCATTCACAATTTTAATTTCTTTCGCTGGCTCATTCGATTTGGCAGTCTCTTCTTTATTGCTGCATGCAGCTAACAGACTAAAGCTCATCGCAAGAAGCAGACATCCCCACATCATTTTTCTTTGTTTTTTCATGCTCTTTCCCCCAAGTAAATTATTCTTTTACCGCACCGATAACGATCCCGGCTGTGAAAAACTTTTGAAGCACAGGATAGATGAGCAAAATCGGTATAGCCCCAATTAAGACCTGAGCTGCCCGAATAGAACGATTGTTAATTTTCGCAATGTCATTCACATTGCTGGCATCGACAACCGGTACAGCAATTAGAGATTTGAGGAGCGTACTGAGTGGTACATTGTCTCCCCTCATATAAATGGAGCCCGCAAACCATTCATTCCAGTCGTTCACCACCATAAATAGTCCTACGGTTGCAAGGACAGGCAAGGATAGCGGCAGAAACATGTTGAAAAATACCTGCCAGTGATTGGCTCCGTCCATAAAAGCAGATTCTTCGATCTCCTTCGGTAATGCTTTGAAGAAGTTCATGATGAGAACGAGATAAAAGACATTGACCAAACCTGGAAGCACAAGTGCCCAGATGGAATTATACAAGCCAATTTTGGTGACGAGCAGATAGGTAGGAATCAGACCGCCATTAAACAACATGGCAACTACAAACAGGCCTACAAACAGTTTGTACCCAGCAATGCCGTCTCTCCCGCTGCCTTTGGATAACACATAAGCTGCCATACAGTTGATCATAAGTCCAAGCACCAGACTTAACACAGTACGCTGTATTGAAATCCATATCGCTGGCAGGAAAGCGGGATTCTCAAGTGCTTTCAGATAGGAGTTAAAGGTGATATCGATCGGAAAAAAAGTAACTCTGTTTGCCATAACGGCTTCTGTTGAACTTAGCGATATCGCAACAACATGAAGCAACGGTATAACACAAATTAGTGCCAGTAATATCATGAGTACATTATTAAATGTCTGAAACCAGCGCTGAGGCGTAGACATCACTTGCATAAGATCCCACCTTAGAAAATTTTATAGTCAGCTACTTTGTAGGCAATCCGGTATGCACCCAGAATTAAAATCAGACTGACGATGGACTTGAATAAACCGATTGCAGTAGAGAAGCTGTAGTTGCCATCAATCAGACCGATCCGATAAACAAAAGTATCGATGATATCACCTTTTTCATATACCAGAGGGTTATATAAATTAAATATTTGATCAAAGCCTGCATTCAGTATTTGACTGAGTGAAAGTGTTAGTACCACAGCTATCGTTGGAATTAGAGATGGTAAAGTGATATGCAGCATTTGTTTCCATTTGCCTGCTCCATCAATCTGAGCTGCTTCATACAGTGCTGGATTGATTCCAACTATGGCCGCGAGGAAAATGATGGAACCATATCCAAACTCTTTCCACACTTCACTCGATACCACTGTAAACAGAAACCAATTGTTATCACCTAGAAAGAAGATGGGGTTGAATCCTAATGCCTGCAGTGCCTGATTAACAAGACCGCTGTCCGGGTTAAGAAGCTCAATAAAAATGCCGCCTAGAACAACCCATGAAAGAAAGTGTGGGAGAAAAACAAATGTCTGAACGGTACTTCTTAATACTTTGCGGCGGACTTCATTAATCAGCAGTGCAAAGCCCATCGTCGAAATAAAACCAAAAACCAGTTTTAACACCGCGATCCGAAGTGTATTCCAGATGACTTGCACGCTGTCTGGATATTCAAATAGAAATTTGAAATGTTCCATGCCTACCCATTCGGATCCCGTTATCCCCAGATAAGGTTTGTAATCCTGAAACGCCATGACTAGTCCGCCCAGGGGCATGTAAACAAATACAAGAACCAATAGTACGGCGGGGCTTAACATTAGGTAGAGCTGCCAGCGATCTCCTCGTCTATTGATTTTCATTTTGTCCTTTTTTGGGGCTGCCAACTCCATTTGAGACCTCCTCATGTCTGATGTAGAATAGTATTGCTGGATTTATTGTAAGCGCATACAAGTCTGCAGGATATAATGCAATACAAAGGATGAATAGCGTTTTCTTAACTTATAGTTGAAAATGCTTATCGTAAAAAAGCCGCCATACCGGCGACTTCATTACGTATATCGTTCTATGGGCCAACCTAATGTACGACAGGCTGCTCTTTATAACTATTTTTGGAAAGAGCGTTTGTACTCAAGGAGCATTGAAAGCTGTGCTGTCCACTCGTCAAAATGTGTATCTCTCCATTGGGCATGTGCAAAGAGCATGTTGTAGAAACGGGAACTGTAACCTCAACATGGAATAGATGTTCATCCCGTTTCCAGTCTACACTTGCCAGGCCGTAAGGTGTAACTGTAGAGGCTTTAGCCCATGTAATACCTCCGCCAATCATAGGAGCGACTCGGAAAGTCTGATATCCGCCGCTGGTGGGCTCCAGACCTGCCAGCCTTTTATAAAGCCAATCGCCCACAGCTCCATTCGCGTAATGATTAAAGGAAACCATTCCTCCATTCGATTCTTCTGCTGACTTATTGCCGCTTAGTTCCTCAATATTTACAGTTCCATCAGGTCTGAGTGCATCCCAGCGTTCCCAGATCGTTGTCCCTCCAGCCTTCACCTCGTATAGCCAGGATGGACATTCCTCCTGTAACAGCAGTTCATATGCAGCGTCAAGCTGTCCATTGTCAGAGAGGGCAAATAGCAGATAAGGGGTTCCGGTAAAGCCTGTTGTAAGGTGATTTCCAGCTTCGTGAATTAATCGAGTCAAATTATTCACCATTTGCTTTGTTTCCTCACCTTCCGTCATACCAAAATGAAGGGGGAGCACATAGGCCGTCTGAAATTCTTCTTTCATATTCCCCTGTTTATCAGTAAATACCTTCCGGTACGCGGTAATAATTTTTTTTCTTAAATCGTAGTAATAGGATACATCTTCGGTGTGCCCTAGAATGGAAGCAATCTTTGCCATAATGCCACACGAGTTAGCGAAATAAGCGGTGCCTACCCATTTCCCTTTTTTAATCCATGCTTTGGCATCTCCTTCCGGTGCAGCCCAGTCGCCAAAATGGAACGGGAAACGCCAAACATAACGATCTGCAGGCGAGACGGCTAGGAAAGAAGACCACCATTTCGCTGCTTTTAGAAATTTCTTCATGGAATCATATTGTTTTTCAAGAACCTGTTTATTGCCGCGTGCCAAGTATTCAGCCCAAGGGACCAGAATACTGCTGTCTCCCCAACATGAATTAGCCATTGCAGGCCAGTGATCTCCACCTCGGGGAATAACCATAGGAAATCCGCCACCTTTGGATTGTTCTGCACGCATATCCATCAACCATTTATCAAAGAATCGGCTCATGTCAAAGTTAAAACAAGCTGTTGAAGCAAAAACAGCAATATCCCCTGTCCATCCCTGACGTTCATCCCGTTGCGGACAGTCTGTTGGAATATCAACAAAGTTGGAGCGCCCACCCCATCGAATGTTACTCTGAAGCTGTGTTAACAGTGGATTGGAACATGAAAAATGACCAATCTCCTTGAAATCAGAATGCAACACGTAAGCCGACAGTTCAATCTGGTCCGGATCTATCCCGGTCAAACCCACATAACGAAACCCCATATAAGTCAACCGAGGTGAATACGTTTGCTCTCCTTCCAGACAAACATATGTCGCAGCAGCCTTCGCGGTACGTAAAGATTTTACGAAGAGTTCCTGTTCTACCAATACTTCAGCGTGTCGGAACACAATCTTTTGATTGTGTTTTCCTACAATTTTGGCTGTGATTACGCCTGCAAAGTTTTGACCAAAATCATAGATGATTTCACCACTCGGTGCTACTGTGCGGGATACCGGTTTCAATTCTTCCTGTACACGCACGGGCAAACCATACTGCGCTAATAGTTCCGGATTTTTGCGAGGGCGGGTTATATCTACCGGCTTCCATCGAACAAGGTCCAAATCAATAGCGGCATCATAATGTTCACCGTCATACCATTCTGCCATACGATAGTTTCCATGCAGAGTAACTTCCCACGTTGGATCGGTAACGATTAAATCTGATGTACCGTCTGTATACTCAATGTACAATTCCAGCAATAATGCTTGACGATCAGCACTAATTTTATTTTTGCGAACATAATTAAATGAACCGACAGCCCATCCCCCTGCTACTACAGCTGTGACTGCGTTTGATGATTTCAGTTGATGTGTAACATCATAGGTCTGGTACTGGATCTGATGATCATATGAAGTAAACCCTGGAGCAAAGTAATCTTCTCCCACCTTTTCACCATTCAGAGCAAGTTCATATACCCCCAGTGCCGTTACGTTTATCCACGCCCTTGTCACCGTCTGCGTGAGTTCAAAGTTACGGCGAAACGTCATAGGTACAGGAGAAACCTTTTTAGGGAAATCGTAGGACATATCGGTAATCCATTGAGCAGACCATTTTGTACCCATTCTGCCTGTCTTGAATAAAGCAAAATGCTCTGCCTGTTCTCCACTGGTTCCGGTTGCTATGATCCTGACATGATATTCCGTATGCGGTTTTAGCGGCCCGGTGTAAAGATTGTTAATCTGATCTGTGGTGGTCACACGCCAGTCACCAACTTCAATGATGGCTTCTTGCAACTTTTCTCCAGCTCGATCTGAAGAAAGTGCAAACGAAATCATGGGTGCATGATCTGTAATACAGCCGAATTCCAATCCGTTGATCTTTATGGAAGATAGCATTAACATTATGGCCTCTCCTGCCTTGTCAAAATATTATACATCCAGCTCGGAAACTATTTTTTTATAAACTCTGGTCTCATTCGGAGCATGTAACGGAGTCCATACTTGAGCAAAAAATGGATCTATTTTTGCACGTTCAGCATAATTCCAACTCTCACGTTCACATTCAGGGCACCAATGACCCGCATGCAGCACCAGTTTCGGACTGGCTTGGAATGTATGTCCAAATGCACATGTAAAACTCAATTTATTTCTCCAGTTTCCTTTTTCCATCTCTGAGGACAAGCATTGTCCTCCCCGAAATGCAGCGGCCGACTTTACATCATTAATTCCGAGATCCCTCTCAGGTTTGGTGTCATCGTATCCATGATCAATATGAACTACGGTGTTCCAGTCTTTGAAATGCTGGAACTCGCTTAATTTATCAGGGATGCTGTTCCATGCCTCTTTACTGCCCCAATACGCATCAATGTGGTCTTCCACATTCTCTTCGATGAACCGCAATGTGCCATGTTCCGTTCGGGCCGGTTTTTCAAATATTTTTTTCATGACAGTTCCCATGATTCGTTCGCCAAACGGCAGTTTACACAGAATTTTCGCCGCGGTTGCCTGAGAACCCAGATTTTCAAGGTAACAACGATAAAAATAATCCATACCGTCCTGACGGAAATGCAAATAATCGTTTAGCTTGTCCGAATCGAGGTAGTACTGTCCGTGAAAATTACGAGTGGCATACCATTTCGGATTAATCACATGGTCAAGGTTTTTGAAACCAATTGCCCCGTAGAGTTTTTGGTACATCTCAAAGGTACTGACACGGCAGGATTCTCCGCCTCCTATATTGTAAACATGACACCAGAAATCCTCTGGCAGCTTGCCTGTAAACTCATAATTGCACAAATTCTCCATCATTCTGCCAGAGTCACGGTCGGATACATACTCCAGGACGTTGTCCAGACAGTTGTGAAACATAATCGCATCCATAATTTTACTCATGGCGGGTCCCATAATTCCGGTTTGGCGCAGGCTTACCCAGTATTTGAGCCCGGATTCAATCACAAGACGCTCGGCTGCAATTTTAGAAACGGCATAATAGTCAAACATGCTTGGTTTAAGGGGATCACCTACTCGCCCCCAATGGATAGGTGGCATGCGATCACCGGTCTCTGCGATGGTTCCGATAAATACCAGCTTGGTATGGTCCTCTTGGCCATGTTCGTATATAGCACTCACCAGATTTTTGACGGCACCATAATTAATTTGCATAGCTTTCTTGGGAAAATAATCTGCAGCAGGTGACACAAATGCAGCAATGTGCAGAATCAAATCTACATCTTTGACACATTCAAGCACTTTTTCATAGTCCAGTATGTCTCCATACTTTATCGTTACTTCGTTCAACTCTTGATAAGGCTCCAGGGCCTTGCGATCCTTTTCCGTATCCAGACACAACGTAACAATGTCATACAGATGGCTGTCTTTGATCATTCTTTTCAGGCTTTCCTGTCCCATGCCACCGGATGCACCAGTAATAAAAACACGTTTTTTGCTGATCATGGTCTGACTCATGTTGTTTCCTCCTGTATGTTCGTGATTTAAGATATAGTCACTTCTGGTCTTTCGGAAGAGGGGACAAACGTTCTTTTCGAAGCATTCGTTTGATGCCTTGCATGATCTGACCATTCAGTATGTCAATCAGCCCGGCTGCGATATGGTAGCCAAAACGGCCTGTACTCGATACCGACATGGAACGAATGCTGTTGTTCGGCATCATTTTCATCAGAAACATGCCATTTTTGCGCTCCATGTCCCGCTCGGGACCTTCAGGCATCTTTTGTGATCGCTTAAACTGTTTTTTGCCAATACCGATAACCGATGTATAAAATAAATTTCCTATAAAGGATTCCCGCAATTCATCCAATCTGGAATCCAGAGTATATTTCGTTAATTGTTTGTTCGATGATTCTGTTACTTTCCTGCCAAGTAGAATTTCAAATTCTTCCATGCTCACTTGGGATAACAAATGGGGAGAAAAGTAATGCTTTAATTTTTCGCGAGAATACGGGCTTGCAATGTCAGGCTGGCTGGTGATAGAAATGCTGGCTGACAAGCGAATATCTGCTGCGGAAGCAGCAACCAAGACCTGATAATCCCCATTTTCTACAACCCACTCTTTCCGGTCCACATGATAGTAAGCGAGATCATTTAGAGTAAAGCTCATGTTCACTTGCTTTTTTTCACCAGGCTTCAAATATACTTTGCCAAAAGCACGAAGTTCCTTGGCAGGCTTAAACACATCTGAGGTTGGGTTTGCAACATATACCTGTACGATTTCTCCGCCCTCTATGTGCCCGGTATTCGAGATTTCACATGTGACTATGAAGGTTTCTGAATCTTGCTGGACTTGCAGCGATTCATAAGCAAACTGTGTATAACTAAGTCCATGACCAAACGGATAGCGTACACCTTTTCCTTGCAAAAAATCATAATAGCGGTAGCCTACATAGATGGATTCCTTGTAAAGCTCTGACTTCTGCTGCACAAACTGTTCACCAAAGGGTACGTCTGTATAACTGTTCATCCATGTCTCAGCGAGCTTTCCGGAAGGACTTTTTTCTCCGAAAAGGAGTTGAGCCGCAGCTTCACCCCCCGCTTGACCAGGCAAGTACATGTTCAAAATTGCATGAACCTCATCTTCAAAAGGCAATTCGACAGGTGAACCCCCAAATAATACAAGAACAATTTTTTTGTTCAGCTGGACCAGCTTGCGCAGGAGAGCAAGTTGATTATCAGGTAATGTCATCGACTCCCGGTCATAGCCTTCACTTTCTGTATAATCGGTTTGTCCTGCGAAGAATAAGACAACATCAGCCGACTGTGCCTTTGCCATAGCTGAACTAACATATTCCGGTTCTGATTCAAACTCGGACTCTCTGTAGCCACTTGCATAATCGTAGCGGATGCCGCGTTGATCAAAAGCAGTTTTTGGCGAAGTAAGCTTGCTCGGGTTGATCAAAGAGCTTCCGGCCCCCTGAAAACGCATCTTCTCAAACAATTCACCAATGACAACATAGTTTTGCAATGGATCTAATGGCAGGATGCCATCGTTTTTCATAAGAACAGCACTATCGGCTGCGATTTCACCTGACAGGTTATGATGTTTTTCTCTGTCAAAAGCAAGGCTGTACTGAATATCGTGTGTACGCCGAATCAGATTCAAAATATTGCTCACCGACTGATCCAGCGAAGAAATCGGTAATTCACCACTATCAACTGCATCTATAATTGACTTTCTAAAATATTCGCAATCACCTGGCATCTCCAGATCCATTCCTGCCTTAATGCCATCTACCCGATCAGATACAGCACCCCAGTCACTGATCACCGCACCATCAAAACCCCATTCTTCTCTTAGAATTTCAGTCAATAGTCTGTGATTTTCAGAGCAGAAGACACCATTAATCTTGTTGTATGCACTCATCACAGTTACTGGCTTTGTGTTTTTGACAATTCGCTCAAATGCTCTGAGATAGATCTCATGTAATGCACGCTCATCCAACACAGAATCTCCCATGAAACGATAATTTTCGTTGTTATTTACAGCGAAATGTTTCAGTGAGACTCCAATCCCTTCATTTTGAACACTCTCGACAAAAGCGCAGCCAAGAATTCCCGAGAGGTAAGGGTCTTCAGAGAAATATTCGAAGTTTCTGCCGCACTTGGGATTTCTTTTAATGTTAACAGCAGGACCAAGGAGAATATTAACCCCGAAATGGTGACACTCCTTCGCTATAGCTGCACCCATCTTACGAATATTGTCCGGGTTCCAGCTGGCAGCAAGCGTAACTCCTGTGGGAAAAGATGTTGTTTCCTCACTGTTGTTTAGACCGAGATGGTCTGCCTTCTCTCCTTGTTTGCGTAAGCCGCAAGGCCCATCCGTCATATATATAGATGGTATGGACAATCTCGGGATTGGATTTGTTTTCCAAAAATCCACACCAGCCATTAAAGCCGCTTTTTCTTCTACCGTCATACGTTGAATCAGTTCATCAACGGTCTGCATGATTTTTCTCCCTTCGCTCCGGATGCATTAGTTAAGATTTATTGTATTCCATTATGGAAGTGCTATCTTTCATATCTGTACTTAAAATTTCAGATTTGTTCTTAAAATATATTGACTGTCTCGGACGAGTTTGCTATTTTGATATGAATAATTAGAATGCTGGCACTCCATTCATTCGTTTATACTGGAGGAAATTTTGTTGAAGAGCTTACAAAAAACATTGAAATTTCTATACCAATCTACATTGATTCCGACGTATTTGTATAACCATCAGCACCATAAATTTAGTCATCCTGCTCAGAGTGAATTAACTCATCCGCCACTTGAGTATCTCTCTGAGCTTTTGCTTTCACACGAAGAGGTTACATATTTGTCTACTTCCTTCTTTGCTTATTATGGTGCGATCAAAGTTAGCTCCCTTCCGGGCCATGTCATTCTTGTCGGACCCGTCAGTCAAACACCTTATTTGAAAGACACACTGCGTATCGCTAAAAAAGCCTTTGTCGTTTCCGGTCAAGATGAAGCAAACTTCGAAAGTTTTCTAAAGCAGATCATACCAATGCCGCTGCAGCAATTTCTAAATCATCTTGTGACCATTCATTATTTTGTGAACGGCCAAGAGATGAGTTACTTGGACTTACTTCAAAAGAATTCAATGAAGGAAATTAACAACGAGCAAACAAAACGAATTTACGAGAATAAAGAAAACTTATATTTTAACAATTCCTACGAGATTGAAAACCGGATGTGTTATTACATTGAGAACGGTAATGAGGTTGGCCTTAAACAATTTTTGGAACAGCCATTTATGGTCCATGAGGGTATGACCGCTGGCAACACTATTCGTCAGACGAAAAATACGTCTATCGTTGCGATTGCACTGGCTACACGAGCCGCCATTCGAGGTCAATTAGACACAGAAGTTGCTTTTCAGTTATCCGACCTCTATCTCCAAGAGATTGAACAATTATCGACTCCTGAATCCATTCAAAATTTTATGAAAGAAGCATTGTTTAATTTAGCCAGGAGGGTCCAAGCCGCAAGGTACGATACAGAAAATGACGTAAGCATGCGAAGTCTGATTCAATATATTTTTAATAATGTGCATCAGAATTTGACCGTTGATCACGTGGCAAAACATTTCGGTTACAGTCGTACCTACCTCTCAACTACTTTCAAAAAAAAGATCGGTAAAAGCCTGCATCAATTTATTATGGATTGCAAGCTAAAGGAAGCTCAGAATTTGCTTGTTTATACGAACAAACCCATTAGTGAAATTAGCAACTATCTTTGTTTTTCCAGCCAAAGTCACTTCCAGACCGTATTCAAAAAATCCTTAAATATTACACCTGCTCACTTCAGGCAGCAGAGCAGCCATGGTGTGCGTCAGAATAAATAATCCTAATATTGCATTAAATATCTTGAGTCAGTAGAGTTTAACTTCTAATTTGAATGTATTTAAAACGGTTTACAACAAAAGAAGCTTTCCCTTATGGGAGAGCTTCTTTTTCTAATGAATCAGGCTTGTTTTCGGGCATCCAATTCTTGAATGATCTTAGGATATTCTTTATCAAGCTTATATTTATACAAGGCCACAGCAAGAATAAGCAAAATGAAAATAGGAACGTAAATGTTCAGGGCAATAATCGCTTGTTTAGCTCCTGCTCCCTGTGTAGCAGCCTGCTCGACATATCCTCCTAATGCAAGCAGCCAACCGATCATAGCGGTTCCAACTGCTGTTCCTACTTTGGAACCAAATGCGATAACACTATTGGTCAATCCAACCAGACGTTTATTGAACTTCCATTCCCCGTATTCGATCGTATCCGTCGTCAGAGCTGTACCCACGGCCATAAGCGGAATCGTGCCAAGAGCCTGAAAGATGGAGCAGACCAGTCCCAGAATAATGCTTTCCGGTGAGATCAGTCTGATCACAGCCGCGATTAACGCTATAATAATGCCGCCCAAGGCTGTATTCCGTTTCCCAAAACGTTTGATGAAAGGTCCGGAGAGTGAAAACCCGATAATAACGGGTATCAAACCGATTGCCCCCATCAAACCAACCAGGCTGACATTTCCCCAAATGTATTTGGCAAAATAGCTTCCTGCGGCTACGTTAAGAGCAAACAATACATTTACAACTGTCATCACGATGAGGATTTGAACCCAGTACTTATTTGCAAACAACATTTTAAGGCCTTGTGACAGCGGAACTTTATCCTGAAAAAAACCAAGTTCATCCAATTGAACATTATTATACTTTTCTTTGTTGGATAAAAAGGCAACGAATATACCGATGGCAGCAACGGCAGCAAATACACCGGCTAAGATCGTCCATTCCTTTCTTCCTCCCCCCATAGCTGTTACCACGGGAATGAAAGCAATGGCAACAATCATACCGGACAAATATCCTCCTGCGGAGCGGAAAATCCCCATCAATGAACGTTCATAGTTGTTACGTGTCGTTAGTGCCATTAGGCTTGAATAAGGAATAGATGTTGGTGTATACACAAAAAGATAAAAAATAAGATTGGTCACGACAGCATAAATAATTTTTCCTGTTGGACTGATGTCGGGAACAGAAAACACGAGCAGCAGCGAGACGAACAAAGGGATGGTCATCCAGCGAAGCCATGGACGAGCCTGCCCGTATTTCGACTTGGTGCGGTCCACAAGCACTCCCATTCCTACGTCTGCAAACGCATCCAATATTTTAGTTAACAGTAGTACTGTACCGACAATTGCAGCGGATACACCGACTACATCGGTATAATAATACGTAATTAAGCCAAGCAAGCCGCTGGAGATGTTAAGACCAAATTGACCCATGGAGTCTCCAAGTAATCTGCGTGTCGGGATTTCTCGTTCAGGTTGATTGGGCTTAACGTTCTCGGTTACGATGGGTTGTTTGTTTACTATGGTTCCCATGCTGTTTCCCTCCGGTATCTGGTTGGTTTAGCGCTCGAATGAGCCCTCTATCTTATATCTTTATTTTAATAACTCTATGATGGGAGGGATATAACGCATAACAAATATGGAATAACGTAATCTAAATGATTGGTTTAACTGAATGCAACAGTTCGAATGTAGTATCAACTCTCCCGATTCTTTTCATTTTCTATTTATGCCCTCATCCTCATATATATCAGGTTTTGTAACTGGATATTTGATCTCTCATATTAAAAGCGGAACCTCGGATGTTATCGGAAAAATGCTGTATTTCTTCTGCAATGACCATCTGATGTTCAACGGCCTGAACCATCGTTGTGCTTTCTGTATGCGCTTGTTTGGCAATAGAAGCTAAATGCTGCATTGAAGCGCTGACCTCCTCGGAACTTGCGGATAACTGCTCAGAAGCAGAAGAGATCTCTTGCATCTGACTGGCAACGTCTTTGGCAGATTCAAGAATCATTTCGAATGCTTGACCTGCTTGTTCTACTGCATTTATCGTTTGTGCCAACTCTTTTTTTCCTTGAGCTACGCTAGTGCTTGCTGAAACCGTATCTTCCTGAATGTGGCTGATCGTATCGAATATGTTACTTAACGATTGACGGGTTTGATCTGCCAGTGAACGAATTTCACTTGCAACAACGGAAAAGCCTCTTCCTTGTTCCCCGCTTCTTGCAGCCTCTATACCTGCGTTAAGAGCGAGCAATTCCGTTTGACGAGCAACTGTCGCTATAAGTTGAACGATTTCTTGAATAGTAAAGGAATGCTGATTCATTTTTGCAACAGAGCTTTCTATTTCATCCATCGTGCGATTAAAGAGGTCAATGCGGAGCTTAACGTTCTGTAAAAGTTCCTCTCCCTTTCGAGCTTGTTGTTCAGTCATAGATGAACATTCTGTAGCTTCATTATTTGACTCACTGATCAGAGCAATGCCCCGGGCTACTTCATCTATGGCTCGCACCGTTTCTTCTGCTGACTGAAGTTGTACAAGCGCTCCGTCTGAAACGGCAGTTGCCGACTGAGCGATTTTCCTCATTGAACTGGAAGAATTCTCCAAATTGTTTATTAGAAGCTGGCTTGTATGTACAACCACATTTGAATTATCCTGGGCTGAACGAATGAAGCCTGTAAGACCGGTTCGCATGACTTCAAACATATTTGCAAGTTTGCCAATCTCATCTGAAGCGCTTGATTGAAATGACTGGCTTAAATCTCCATTATGAATCCGTTCCGTTCCTTTAACGAGACGTTCCGTAGGCTTAATAATGGAACGCGCGAGTAGCAGTGAGATGACGATAACAAGTAAAGTCACGAATAACTGATATGTGACGGACTGCCAAAATGCATTTTTGTTGGACGTGATCAAGGTATGAATATTGGAATTCACATCAATCACACTTTTGGATTTTAATCCAAGGATTAATTCGTTTAGTTTCTGTCCCCCCTCCAATTGACCTTGGTCAATGTAACTGGAGTATGCTTCCTGAATCTGATCTACTTCATTTTTTTCGGATGGATTCAATGCAGAATACTCTTGCAAAGCTTGCTTGAACTTTGCTAACAATTGTGCACTTGCTTCTTCAACGGATTCTTTAGACGCATATCCGATTGCTGGAAGCATCATTTGAACCTGGTATTCCATCAGACTCTCCTGCATCTCCTGTGCTTTCAGCGAGGAGGTAAACTGAACTTTTCGTATCTCTTCTAACTTTTCATTTTGGATTAAAGATTTGTAATTTTGGTAACTTAGCGCTACGAGATAAAGTACAATAACAGTCCCAAACGCAAATAGCATTTTCTTGCGAATACTCATTTGATATCCACCTTCTCTAAAGTTACATATTTGTAATTATTATGCCTTTATGCATGTACGAGTTAAGGGAAAGGCTATACAAAGGATAAAAGTCGCCTTCATGGCGACTTTTATCTGAAATCAAGCTGAAAAGAAAGATCAGATTCTATGTGTCACTTTGTACTGCCTGATTCAAGGCTGCAAGTAATTGTGATAAGGCTTCCTCTGTCATCCCTGTGAAAGGTATCAGATTCCGCAGTGGCAAATATTGCATGGAGGCTTGAACCATTTCAGCCGATACTGCACTGGATTGAACCTCACCTTGATCCTGATCCGCTTGAGGTTGCATTTGAGAAAGAATCGCCGTCGTTTTGGGATTTGCAAGCAACTCCCCGAAGGTGGTATCGCGATGGTATGTTGGTATAATCTCACGGGATGTAGAATGTACGACAACTGTTGTTGCAAGCCTGATATCTTGAGATGATGCACCTACCAATATCTCGAATTCGCCGCTGTCCACATGCCAATCGGATCGCTCTACATCGTAATATGCAAATGAACGTTTATTGAGAGTTAGGGTGACTTGTTTCTCTTCACCAGGTTTTAAGTCTATCTTAGTGAAGCCCTTCAGCTCTTTGTCTGGACGTGTAACACGGGATGCTGTGTCATGAACATATAATTGAATAATCTCCTTACCCTGCACGAAACCAGTATTCTTGATGTTTACCGAGACGTTGATGCAATCTGTATCGTTGATCTCCCTTTTATCAACAATCAGGTTGGAGTATTCAAATTGTGTGTAGCTTAGTCCATGACCAAAAGGAAACAGCGGTTCTATATCTTTAGCTTCATAGTACCGATAACCTACGAATATCCCCTCTCTGTATTCAACCTGGTTTCCATCACCAGGGAAAAACAATGCGGATGGACTATGCTTTGTTGAACGCGGGAACGTCTCTGCCAGCTTGCCGCTCGGATTGGCATCACCAAATAAAATATCAGCGATTGCGCCTCCAGTAGCCTGCCCCCCCAGATAAGCTTCAAGAACGGCTTTGGCGTTGTGGAGCCAAGGCATTACGACAGGGGCACCATTGCTCAACACGACAATTACATTGGGTTGAACGGCAGCTATAGCGGTAATGAGCTCCTGATGATTATTGGGAAGATTAAGATGTTTGCGGTCATATCCCTCAGATTCATAACGGTCAGGCAACCCTACAAACAAGATGGCTACATCAGCTGCCGCTGCCGTTTCCAGAGCAACTTGTAATAATGGAGCATTGGTTTCATCCGAGCTTAGTTCATATCCCTGCGCATAGGTGAGTTGCGCTTGATCCCCGGCAGAACGAAGCAATTCTTCATAAGGGATGTCCACTTTCGTTGGATTAATGTGTGAACTTCCCCCGCCCTGGTAACGGGCCGATTGGGCTAGTTCTCCAATCACAGCGATATGACCCGTTTTCTGCAAGGGTAGGATTCCATTCTCGTTTTTTAGCAATACCATGGTCTCTTGGGCCACCTGTCTTGCAAATGCATGATGCTCTTCAGCATTGTACGTGGCATCTTGCTGCATATGATCTGCACATTTAAAAATAACCGTAAGCAAGCGTTCGACCGCTTGATCAAGTAACGAGATGTCGAGTGTGCCTTCTTCAACCGCTTGAATAATTTTACGTTGGGCTTCACCATTGGAAGGTGGCATTTCAAGTTCCATGCCTGCCGCTACGCTAGGAACAATCTCACTGACTGCACCCCAGTCCGACATGACAAATCCGTTATGACCCCATTCATCTCGCAATATATCATTCAGGAGGTAAGGATTCTCCGATGCATAGGTCCCATTCACTTTGTTGTAGGCAGACATAAGCGTCCATGGTTGGGCTTGTTTGACCGCTTTTTCAAAGCCGGTTAAGTAAATTTCGCGTAATGTCCTTTCATCCACTACGGCATTAACAGACATTCGACGATCCTCCTGATTGTTCACGGCAAAATGCTTCAGCGAAGTGCCGACTCCCTGGCTTTGTACACCGCGAATGTGAGATGAAGCCAGTTCACCCGTAAGATACGGATCTTCGGAAAAATACTCAAAGTTTCGTCCGCACAGCGGGGAGCGCTTGATATTCGCACCTGGCCCCAGTAAAACAGCTACATTCTCGGTTTGGGCTTCTTTACCTATGGTGCTTCCTACCTGTTCTATCAGGTCGCGATTCCAGGAGCTAGCCAGCCCGCTGGCTGTAGGAAAACAAGTCGCAGGTACACTTTCGTTCAGCCCCAGATGATCCGATTCTCCATCTTGTTTTCGTAGTCCATGTGGTCCGTCGGCTAGCATAATCGATGGAATACCCAATCTTTCGATTCCTGTAGTTGTCCAGAAAGTGCTGCCGGAACACAGACTGGCTTTCTCCTCGATGGTCATTTGATCTATGAGCTGTTTAATATCTCGTTTCATCCATTGACACTCCTTTTCGCTATGTATCATTCAAAGGTATCTATTTTATTCTAAGGTTGAGAGAGAAGAAGGCATATAACGCTTTCTTAAGATTGCATAACGCATTTCGCAAGGTTTATTTTAATTTTTGTATCCTTCTATATATCTATGGATAACTACATCCAAAGACTGATAACGATTTCTTAATATTTACAGGTTTATATCGAAATCCGGATTGTAATGCCTAGGATGATTGCCTACAATAAGAAGACTAATCATCAGGAAGGAAGTTGTTGCACTTATGTATGCCCTTTTAATTGTAGACGACGAGAAATCTGTGGTGGATAGTCTTGCTCTCACGATTCCTTGGGAAGATAGCGGCATTGAAGAAGTGCATCGTGCCTATTCCGCCGAAGAAGCCCTGGATATCACGTCCCGGTTTGCGATTGATGTGATGATTACGGATATACGTATGCCTGAAATGGATGGTCTTGAATTAATTCGCCTGATTCGTTTATCCGTTCCTCGCATTCGGAGTATTATTTTGTCAGGACACGATGAATTTGAATATGCCCAGCAAGCTATTCGCTATCAGGCGATGAATTATATGCTTAAACCTGTGGATACTCAGGCACTTGTCAAGGCTGTTGAAGAGGCCATTAAGAATATCGAGCAAGAATGGGAAAATATAAGTTCAATGCAGCAGATTCAGCACATGTTACATGCTAATCTTCCCGTTTTGCAAAATCAGTTTCTTAATGATTTACTTCAAAACAAACCTATGAGTCAGCACATTTTGGAGGAGCGCCTGAAGATTCTTGATCTTCCTATCCGTATGGAAGACAACTATCGAATGATGGTGATTCGAATGGAAGAGGAATTTTCAGGATATGATCTTCAATCTCTTTCCCTCCTTGAATATGCGATTACCAATATTGCAGATGAAGTTTTCACTCCATTTGGATTATGGCATTGTATTACCGATCAGGGGTATCTGGTGTTCCTCATTCATCATGAGGATCGTAAAACACTAAACTCTGTCGATTCTTTTGCGGTTAAGCTGCAAAATCATGTGCAGAAATTTCTAAAAGGGGCAATCTCCATCTGTTTGGGACAAGAGCGACTTTTTCCTGAAGGATTAAGCGAAGGTTTTAATCGGTGCGTGGCGGTTATTCAACAAAATGTCGGTGAGCATAAAAGCTATTTTATTACCGTCGACGATCAGCTGCCGAACCCCGTGATGGATCAAGGTTATCTTCAACTTTTGGAGCCTCCTCTTCTGCCGCAATTGCTGGAAGCTGGAAACTGGGAAGAAGCGATCGCCAAAATCAAACGTGTGCTTTCAGTGGATGGAGAAGGATCGGACCTGTCTCATGAAGTTCTTTATACATGTTTGCTGTACCTGTCATCTACCTTTGCCATTGTATTCCGCTCACAACATTTTACGTTAGATGAGCTCCTCAATGAAGAGTTCGATTTGATGATTCGAAAGAAAAGTCAAATTTCGAGTCACCGCGTATATGCCTGGGCTGAGAAAATAATTCAATTTCATCGAAGCAGAGCGATAAATCAGATCAGGCATACTCACGATGACATTGTTTCAAGCGTGCATGCTTACATTCAGAATCATCTTTCAGACGGGATCTCGTTGCAAATTATTGCAGATCATGTTGGACTGCATCCGGTCTACTTGTCTAAAGTCTACAAAACAGCGACAGGAGAAACGATTGGCGATTATCTGTTTCGGCTTCGCATGCAAAGAGCTGTTCATCTTCTGACCCAAACCGACCTGAAAGTTGCTGATGTGAGCAAAAAGCTTGGGTTTATGGCACCCCCACATTTTATAAAAATTTTCAAAAAACAATATGGCTGTACACCTCAAGAATATCGGAACCGTTAATTTTACAACAAGATCATCTGTTAATTTATAATATGAAAAAAACCTTCCATCCCATCGATGATTATGGGTGGAAGGTTCTTCTTTGTATTATGCATACTCCTCTTTCGTTGACAAACCACATCTAAGTTGATAGCATAATTTAATTGAACTTAAGGAGGTTATTCTCATTCAGCCCAAACAAAGGTTAGAACAGGAGCGTACCAGCTTGCGGCAGAAACGCCGGATCGAAATTATTAAAGCGGCTACTGCTGTATTTGCACGCCAGGGTTTTGAGCAAACGACGATGCAGGAAATTGCAAATGAAGCGATACTGGGCGTTGCGACCATTTTCCGTTACTTCCCAAAGAAAGAACACCTTATTGTGGAAGTTGCAGCTAACATCGTGCATTCAGAAATTGAGATACTTCAAGACGTATTGAATGACGAAGGTACGTGTTATGAAAAAATGGAGCGCATTTTTGACGCCTTGGTTTTCTATCATCAGGCCCATCATCAACAGAATTCCAAACTTATAGAAGCTTTTGAATGTTATGTTGCATTGTCTAAAGCACCCTTGGAGAACTTACAGATTTATCAGGATGCATATGACCAACTGATCCACCTGTTTACGGATCTTGCCTATTTAGGCGAACAGGATGGTTCTGTGCGCACTGACATGAATACAGTAGAAACATTGATTACAATGATGAATGTATTCGGTAATTTCTCCAAAAAAATGTCCATGCTGCATGATACGGATGCATTCAATACCCGGGTAGACTTGAATCAACAATTTAACATTCTAAAAACGACGTTTCTTTCAGCACTCAAAGCTTAAAGATATCTTTTTTATTTAAATGTTTGATTCCGTCTGAACTTTGGTATTTGGTGTTACTCTGTTCTTATTCATATTCTCTTGCATAATGGATTCACCTTCAATATCGATATTAGGTAGAAGTCGATCCAACCATTTAGGCAAATACCAAGCGTGTTTGCCGAGTATTGTCATGACAGCTGGTACAAGTGTCATTCGTACGATAAAGGCATCTACCAGGATGCCAAATGCAAGGGCGAGCCCCATCGATTTGATGATTGTATCCTCGGCAAAAATAAAGCTGGCAAACACAGCAATCATAATAAGTCCGGCGGCTGTAACCACAGGCCCGCTGTGAGTTAATCCACTTCTTACTGAACGGTGGGCGTCGCCCGTGTGGGTATAATCCTCACGCATTCTGCTGACCAGAAATACTTCGTAATCCATTGCCAGTCCAAACAAAATTCCTGTTACAAGTATAGGTAAGAAACTCAATACGGGACCAGGTTCTGGGATGCCGAACAAGCTACCGAGGTACCCATCCTGTATAACCCATACGATAAAACCGAGTGTTGAACCTAACGTGAACAAGAAGCCGGCAACGGCTTTAATAGGAACCAGGATAGAACGGAATACGAGCATTAGCAGAACGAAGGCGAGTCCAACGATAAGCAATGCAAACTTAGGCAGTGCCTCCTGTAATTTTTCAGATATATCAATATTGACTGCCGTTCCACCGGTTACCATAATCTCTACTTTGTCTTTTTTTGGCACGTTCTCCGATTGATCCCGAATAGCTTGTACTAGTTCAGTCGTGCGAATATCATGTGGTCCAGTCTCAGGCAATACGGTAATGATTGCTGCTTGTCCTGAAGGACTAGGGATCGCAGGCGATATACTTGCAACACCGGGAATATCTTTAATGTAAGCCGTTGCCTCTGCAATCTTGGTCTGGCTATCCTTGCCTTCACTGGTTTTGGCTACAACGACAAGTGGACCATTAAAGCCGGCTCCAAAACCCTCTGCTAATAAATCATAACCTCTTCGTTCCGTGGTTTCGGTTGATTTAAGCCCACTGTCTGGCAAGCCTAGTTCCATGTGCAGGAATGGCAATGTACATACGGTAAGAATGACTATGGATAGAATCGAAATTAACCACGGTTTTCGCGTGATCATTCCTCCCCAGGCATTATCTTTGTTCTTATCTTTCTTTTGGCCCGACCATTTGCGCAGCCAGCGATTTTCCCGTGCCGGACTGATCCGATTTCCAGCAACAGCCAGAAGAGCAGGAACAAAGATGATGGCAATAAGCACAGCGACAAATACACTGATTGCTGCGGCCAAGCCCATCATGGTTATAAACGGAATTTGAACAACGGAGAGCCCCACAAGGGCAATAATAACGGTCAGGCCTGCAAAAACAACTGACCCTCCGGCAGTAGCATTGGCTTGCGCAATGGCCGTCTCACGGTCATAACCTTCAGCCAGCTGTTGACGGTAGCGGGATATAATGAACAAAGCGTAGTCAATACCTACGGCTAAAGCAAGCATTACAGCGAGCGTGATTGAAAATGAAGACATGGATACAAAGTTTGATCCAACGATTACGGTCATCAAGCCAATTCCCAAACCGATCACGGCTGTCAGAATAGGTAATCCGGCTGCAAGAAATGACGTGAAGGTAAAAGCCAGAATCATAAACGCAATCAGAATTCCAATGACTTCAGAGATGCCGCCTACTTCAATTTCAGAGAAAGCCACACTGCCTCCGAGTTCTGTCTGCACTCCATTCTTCGTTAATGTTTCAGCTATGTTTAATACATGTTCTTTTGAATGTTCTCCTACTTCACTTGCGGCTTGTTTGTACGTAATATCAGCATATCCGATTTTTTTGTCTGGACTTAGTGTCATGGTTTCGTATGGATTGGAAACGGAGACGACGGACAGATCCGTTTTAACATCTTTCAATGCCTTTTTTATTTTCCATTGATTCCCCTCTGATGTGAGCAATCCCTGATTCGCTTTGAAAATTAGACGAATCTGACCACCACCATCCGACGCGGGGAATTCTGAGTTTAGTACCTCGGCAGCCTGGTCGGATTTTGTTCCGGGTATGGTCATCTCACCTGTAAACGAAGTCCCCATGCCTAGACCGAGAGATGCCATTACAATGAGAAGTGTGAGTGTTGCCGTAATTACTGTTTTTCTTTTTCTCGAAGACCAAGCTCCGAGACGATATAACCATTTTGCCATAATAAATGTCATGCCCCTTTCAAAACTTTCTGCAATTAGGAAGTGTGTCATCACCACCCTATGTCTGTATTGTATTGAAAAATAGACGAAAAAAAATCGTACATAAGGGCATTCCCCAAATGTACGATCGGGCATGATTGGGCATGTACGTTAGCTAAATCAAGACAATGCGAGTCATTAATTTTACTTAGAGATGCAGAAGTCCCTTTTCGACAGCGACAGCAACCGCTTCAGACCGTGAATCTACGCCAAGTTTGTTGTAAATATTCGTAAGATGAGCTTTCACCGTACGTTCGGCAATGCCCATATCAAAAGCAATCTCCTTGCTACGCATCCCTCTTGCGATGGCTTGCAGAACAATCGTTTCTTTATCGCTAAGCAAGGTAGGCCCCGTTTTTTTGGCTAACGATCGGGTCTGATGAGCAAATACTCTAGCTGTAATGTCTGGCTGAAGCAAAGTCTCTCCACGAAGTGCAGAGTCCAATGTGCGGAACAGATTTTCACGGCTGGTATCTTTTAAAAGATATCCTTTGGCACCCAGGGATAAACCTTCAATCATGAGTTCGTCCTCGTTATATGTAGTAAGAATGATAACGGGAATAAGCAGGCCTTGCTCATGCATTCGTTTCATTGTATCCAGTCCCCCAAGCCCCCCCGGCATGTTAAGGTCCATCAGGATGACATCAGGTTCTAAACTTTCCATGAGCTTTAATGCTTCAACACCTTCGCTCGCTTCTCCTACAATGCTATAATTATCATCTGTTTCAAGAATAAGCTTCAGACCTTCTCGAACAACCCAATGGTCGTCAACAATCAAAACTTTGTGCTTCATGCGGCTATCCCTCTTCTCCTACCAATTATAATGGAACGCTTAAGTATACAGCTGTTCCCTGTGGATTACTTTCAATCTCAATACTCCCACCAATGAGTCTAGCGCGCTCTTGTATACCAATCAAGCCGTAGTGGCCATGTAATTTTCCGATGTGATCCGTGTTAAATCCCTGGCCGTTATCAACGATGTCCAGATTAAACTGATTATTGCTATGGCTGGTAGTTATCTTGACAAGGTTCGCTTGTGCGTGACGGGCGATATTCATAAGGGTTTCGCTCAAAATATGCAAAATATGCTCCATCTGCACCTTGGACAACTGTGAAGAGAGCTCTCCCTGAAATTCAATTGTAATGCCAGTCGCCTGTCGGAAACGTTCCAGTTGTTCTTGAAACGCTTCGCTCAGCGTGATGGAAGGGGTAGATTTTGTGCGTAAGTCATCAATTGCTCGTCGTGCATCCGCCAGTGATTGTCTAGCCTGTGCCATGGCATTACGTATAATTTCCTGTGCTTTGAGCTGATTCCCCTTTTCCTGATGAATACTAGCAGCCTCCAACTGCATAATAATTCCGGCAAGACCTTGGGCCAATGTGTCATGTAAGTCCCTTGCCATCCGCTGTCTCTCACTAGTGAGTGTAAGTTCCTCTACTTTTTGGTGAGCCAGCTCTAATTCCCGCAAGAAATTTTGGGTCCTGACACGTGCATTTACTTGTTTGTAAAACAATGACGCGTAAGATATGACTACAACCATCATGAGTAAAAGTAATAAAACAAGCAATGCCGCCTCAGGGCCAGTTCGATTAAATAAAGTTAGAGAACAAAACATGACATAGAGCACAAATGCTACGAAAACCACTTTTGCTGTTTCGAAATAGATCGCAACGGTTTGCCCGATCAATACAGGTATAAGACCAATCAGAATCGCCGGCATGCCATCCGGCATAAGAATAGCACTACCGTATATTAAAATTGCTTGGATTATAATATATAACGGCCTAGAATAAGCAACGACTGAACCTGTTATCCAGTAAAAGTAACTATGGGCGAGCATCACTATGACAAAAAAAACACTTGAAATAATGGTAGGTGCTGACATGTTCTGTAATATAAGAGTTGCAGTGGTAACAAGGCAGAGCCATATTAACACAGGGATCCGTGAAGCGGATAAAGGATCGATATGTTCTTTTACATCTGAAGCGGTATTTGGTCTTCTTTTAAACCACATTAGATTCACCTCGGTATCCAGTATACCTCTTTTCACCAGGAATAATAGTACTTTAGTACATGCCCTTTCGGACATAAGAAACTAAGAGCGTTTTAAAGAAAAAACTTATCACACGTTTGCTAGGTAAATTTAACTGATGACAAAGACTCTGTACAGGAAGTTCTTAGGTCTTTGAAGTATTTGGTTTTTATCAAATACCTTCTAGCCTTGAAGCCCTTAGTCGATTCAATCACTCATAAAGAGACTCATCTCAAACTTAGACACTTATCTAATCGGAAAGGGGAACATGTTGTTGTCTATTTCGGTAAGCGAAACAAGTTTTTGTCCTAACCTCCAAGTTCTCGTACCAATGTTCGATCTTCTAATACTGAGCACTTATGTTTTACCTTCATCTTGTCAGTTGCTCTTAAACAAATTTGAAAATTTTCATGTATTTAGGTACTTAATGAAGTCTTAAGTGCACGTAATAATATTAGATGTATATCTAATCGGAAATCGGTACAAGTTCTTGTCCTTAAAACCAACTATTCCACCTTTTTTTTATATAATAAGTTTTATGGTAGATTTCAGAGTGTGCTTCTAAAGTTATAGATAACCTCCCCCTTTAAGATGCCTATCAAAATCAAAGAAGCCGCTAATAGTAGCGGCTTTCCACCGGGTTGCGAATCGTTGTAATGCCGAGCATTCTAGACAGCTCATTGTCATCAAAACCGATGATCGCCTGCTTTCCATCCGATGCCGAATATACAGAATATTGATACCAATCTTTGTACACGAGCAATCCGCGGCTTTCCATAAATGTTTCATAGGCAATGCGTCTGCTCTGAACATTATGGCTCTCCACCCTTCCGAACATGTTAGCGATTTGCGTGTACCCTCTGGATACGAGATGTTCGAGCGCCAATCGATAACCATTGGCTTGATCCAGTGCAACCGAAGTAATCTCGTCATTGCCCATGCGTTGCCAGGATACAATGGGTCCATACTGGCAATAATCTTTGAGCATTCTCGGATCGTTGACACAGGCCATGATGACAATACCATCCACCCTTTTGCTGCGCAAATCTTCAAAAGCCTGCAATTCGATTTCTTTATCCCCTGCGGGATGTGTAGATAATAGTCTGATAGCCGTAATCCATGGCTGTATCCATAAATTGATTCATGAATGTAAGCATGGAATGAACCATTTCTCCTGTTGCAGAATTCACAATCCCGATCTGTTTGGTACGTCCCGTCGATAACGAATGTATGTAATTTTATGAGATTAATCTATCCATATTATACCAGACACTTTAACACTTCATATTCAAAGAATTTATTTCAGCTCCGTATTAAACTAACCTACCCGTTAGTTTAATGAATTGAAGGTCTGGATGACGATTAGATACACGCCTAATCGGCAATAGGAACATGTTCTTGTCCAATACGTTAATCGGTACAAGTTCTTGTCCTCAGCAGCTAGTTTCAGTTCGATTTTAATACCTAACCACGTGTTATTTACCCCTCTTAATTTGTCAGTTGTCCATAACAATGTGAACATTTTCATGTATTATGGTGCTAAAAAAGGTTTTAAGTCCATGAGTGCATTGTTTAGATATACATCTAATCGGTAATCGGACTATGTTCTTGTCCATTTCGGCAATCGGTACAAGTTCTTGTCCTTAGCTTGGGACAAGAACTTGTACCGATAAAATAAAAAAGCCGCTAAAATAGCGACTTCAATGGGAACATGTTCTTGTCCCTCGACATCAAATCGTATTTTTTTCTTTACTGTCCCCAATATTTTAAATCATTCGTTAAATATTTGTTTCTTTTCCAAAGTAGCTCTTGAACAACGCTTATTCAAAATCAGTTCGGAAACTGATCTCCTTGTTCGCTTCCAGCTCTTCATGCAATCGAACCAGCTTTTCGGATGCTCTCCGGTAAGCGTCACTTCCCGGGGGATTCGGTGATTCCGCAAGATTGATTAACACCTCTGCCGCCTTTTCAGGATCGCCAAGTTGTTTGCCTTCAGTCGCTACGAACTGGTTGTGCCCAAAGTGAATCTCGCTATAATCCTCTATTTTATTGGTAGACAAAACAAGTGAATCTGGCTTATTAAAATGTGTTCTAAATCCCCCTGGTGCTACAGCCGTCACTTTGATCCCCAGAGATATCACATCCTGAGCAAGCACCTCGGTCAATCCCATAAGCGAGAACTTCGTGGCCGCATACACACCCCAGCCCATAGAGGGAGCGAAGCCAGCAATTGAAGAAATATTGAAGATATGCCCTGAACGCTCCTTCCGCATATAGGATTGTTAACGGCCACATCTATTTGCCCGAACTGCTCATACGTTTCGCTCACGGATGCCTGAATGGAAACCGCTTGGGTCAAATCAACCGCCAATGGCAGGAATTGTCCTTCTGGCACCTCACCCACAGCTTGCTTTAAATCTTCTATATTACGTGAAGTTGCAGCGACTCTGTATCCGTTCTTAATCAATTTTCTAACCAAGGACAGTCCCAGTCCTTTCGAAGCACCGGTCACAACCTATTATGTTCCTCCCAGGCTAAATTCCGTTAGCATATTACTTCCACATTCTTGCCTATTATTCTCATCCGCTTAACAAATACATTTCAAGAATTTATAATGATTAAAATTGATCACAGTAATGGGAGCGATGCACATGCTAGATGAAGCTCAAAAAACTTACTTCAAACAGTTGGAACTTGCAAAACTCGTTGAGAAGTTCTCTGGTGAAGATGGCGACCATCCTACCCCGATCCCTTCATTGCATCTGGTTCGAGATTCTCACTCCGAGGTTCCGATATGCAGAATTCAGAAACCTTCGCTATGCATTGTAGCTCAAGGCGAGAAGGTTATCATGCTCGCAGATGAGCGCTACCAATACGGAGTATCCGATTACCTGGCGGTGTCCCTGGATGTACCGATAACCGGCCGTGCCACTCAGCCCTCACCTGAAGCCCCCTACTTGGCGATTCGTCTGGATTTAGAGGCCAACCAAATCTTTCAGATCATGAAGGAAACAGAATTACTTCCCAGCAGCACCAATAGATATCACAAAGGACTATTCGTAGGAAAAATGAATAACGCCCTCCTCGATGCAGCCGTTAGACTCGTAGGTCTGTCTTTTAGAGACGCCGAAGGACATTTCGTCACTTGCCCCCCTCGTCATACGTGAAATTATTTATAGACTCCTTAGCGATGATCACGCGGATGTGTTCAAGCAAATTGCCATTGCAGGAAGCAATTATGCCTCTATTGCAGAGGTGGTCGAGCGGATCAAGAGGGATTACAACCAGCTGCTACGCATCGAAGAATTAGCTGAACTGGCGAACATGAGCCCATCCTCGTTATATCGTCATTTTAAAGAACTTACCGCCATGACTCCGGTACAGTATCAGAAGCAAATCCGACTGCAGGAAGCGCGCCGTCGCCTACTCACCGAATCTACTCACGTGGCAGATATCGCGTTCGAGGTAGGCTATGAGAGCCCCTCCCAATTTAGTCGGGAATATACGCGCCTGTTCGGCCTCTCTCCGGTGAGTGATATCAAGCGGTTCATCTAATTAAATCAAGTTTCCAGTTAATTTAACGCTAGAGCCCAACCTAAAACGAATCGGCATTAGGATCAAGTTCTTGTCCTTGTCTTGGGACAAGAACTTGTTAAATTAAAAAAAGCCGCTAAAATAGCGACTTAGTGTTCTACGTTTGTCAGTAAAAAGTATTTTCGTATAACTTCCCCGTATGCGCATCAAGCACTTCGGGCGTCCGCTCGTGCTCGTTACCAATCATTCGATACACTAGTTCGTACGAGGCCTCTTCTGCCCTAGCATTGTGCATCCGTTCCCATTGCAGACGCAGCTTGGCCTGTGCCGTCCATCGGAGGATGGCTGTCTGGGAATCAAATGAAGGTACGGTCTCCAGTTTCTTTAACTGTTCTGCCCTTATGGAGGGGGACATTAAACTTTTGACTCTCCCATTAGAGCGGTCAACAGCTAGTTGATAGCATTCATCCCTGACAGATACGTCTTGAACATATACACCAAAGCGAATGATTTCCAAACGATCTTCGTCATGGGTCTCTTCAGTTAGAAGCTTGAGATACGGCAACATTTCGGCTGCTAATCCTCGGACATAGTCCATAGCTACTTCTATACATGCGTCTCGATCCCAGGTTAATGGAGCTAGTTGATCTGGCTTACCATGCGAAACAAAGTCAATCAGTTGTCCGGTTTGGCTGTCTACTCGCGCCTTGACCGCTCCCTCCATCTGTTCAGCCCAATAGGCCTTCCAAGACCGGTCATTCTTGGCTGGACGTTCTTTATTCTGTTGCTTCCACACCATTAACTTGGTGTTCGAGTCAATCTTGTCGTCTTGTACTAACTGAAATTGGTCGTTGTCTACGCCAATCCACTCTTCTAGGCTTCGCGCGGGCCGAAACTCACCTGGCCACTCGTCCAGAGTTCTTGAGTCAGAGGGGACAGCTTCTGCCCTATAGGCTGTCGAAATTTCCTCCTGTGATGATGCAGTATAGATTAGTCCTCTATTTCGAGGAGCGTAAACAAGATGGACTTGATCATCACCATCCGTGTACACGGCTTTGTCCAATACGCAATATTCCAAATGTAGCAAAAAATTCGCCTTCATACACGCCATCTGTTCGTCTTCTGATGTGATCATGGTTGGGAGTGCCGGTCCTGAAACGGTTCCGTAGTACCTAAATCCGACCACGCGACCGCTGGGGTGAACCATAATCAGGCATCCCGTCTCAGGAAGTGGCAGCCCCATCGCCTTCTGTTGTCGTGTGTACCCAAACATCCCTTCCATCCACTCCATCTCACAATACGGAAAATCACGCAGTGCGCTGGGATAATGATCTTCCAGGAATTGTTCTGCCTGCTGTTTGAGTTTCTCCTCAGATAGCCGTGTCTCGTTGTCCAATGAGGCCCAGGAAATGGAATAGTCTATCAAGTTGCCGTCCTTGGAGAGCGTAGCAGAAACGGCGTCATCACTCCCTGATTTAACCCACAAAAATCCTGCTTCACCTTTTCCTTTTCCCCTCATGGTATTCTCTTGATAGTCATTCACGATCAGATCATAATCCGGTGAAACGGCAAACTGGTGCTCTGCTTGTTGTCTTAACTGCAGGCGTAATGTATCCAGGTCTCGTTCGAGAAAATCTTGAGCCATTTCGTTGCGCAAATGTTCCAGCCCCTTCCGTAA
The DNA here is from genome assembly GCF_052691815.1 of Paenibacillus sp. TSA_86.1. Taxonomy (NCBI): domain Bacteria; kingdom Bacillati; phylum Bacillota; class Bacilli; order Caryophanales; family Paenibacillaceae; genus Paenibacillus; species Paenibacillus sp. TSA_86.1. The sequence continues at coordinate 329,653 of NZ_JBQZGE010000002.1, forward strand.
TTGTGTTTTTACAGTACCTAATGGCATATCCAGGAGATGGGCGATTTGCTGCTGGGTCAGGTCCTTCTTATACTTTAAGAACAGGAGCTGACGCAGCTTTGGATTCAGACTGGCCAATGCACGCTCCAGATCCAGGGTTTGATCGATATCGTTAACGACTGCATGCTCGTGAACCTGCGGGTCATCGCTCAGGTGAACACGCTTGGATTTCTCCAGATGATTGAGCGCCCGGTTCACCACAATTCTGGTAAGCCAGCTCTCAAACGCTTCGGCTTGCTGCAGCGTGTGCAGTGACTCATAAGCCTTAACCAGGGCATCCTGAACGATATCCTCCGCATCTTTGGACTCCCGTACATAATGGCGAGCCACTCGGTGCAGCTTATCCGTTCGATCCTTTATAAGAGAAACGAAGGCATCGTGATCTCCGTTTTGTGCGGCGTTGATTTGTTGCTGTGCGTCTATCATTGTCCTTCACCTCCTGTTATATAGACAGCTAACTCGGGGATTTGGTTTTTTATCAATGTAAAATTATTCTTTTACTTGGCTTAATTTATTTCCTTTGCTGTCCGTACATTTAGATATACACCTAATCGGGAATCGGACTATGTTCTTGTCAAATGCGGCAATCGGTACAAGTTCTTGTCCTTAGCTTGGGACAAGAACCTGTACCGATAAAATAAAGAAGCCGCTAGAATAGCGACTTCAATGGGAATATGTTGTTGTCCCTCGACAATATTCCTCCTATTGTCTTTAAGTTATATCTTTTAACTGCAACAAAAATCCGTTAATCTATAAATTCGGAAATTAAGGAACCATATTCGTTATTCCAGGTTAGTCTTTCAGCCACTTATCTCCCCATTTGTTCATTGAGACAAATACACCTTCAAAGTCACGACCTTTTTCAGTTAATGAATACTCGACTGTAACGGGTGAGGCTGTTAATACAGTGCGTGTCACAATTCCGTTTGCTTCTAAACTTTTCAGGGCATCAGAGAGAGATTTTGTGCTTATCCCTGTATTTCTTCTTAATTCATTAAAACGTTTAGGCTTTGAGTATAACTCTCCCATGATCACAAATGACCACTTGCTACTAAAGATATCTGTAATTGTTTTTATGGATATAAGACAGATATCATCTGAATTATGGTTCACCTTGTATTACCTCACAAAAATAATATAGTTTTATAAGACTACAATTCACATTTAGTAACAAAATGTTTGTAGGTATAATATTTAAACTAACATTTCATAAAAACCCTGTCAATGTAGAGTTTTAGTCCAAATCTTATAGAACTAGACATGTGTAGATACCTGTAGATTAGAACCGATTTATCGTATATAGGTTTAAAAAAGTAAACCTAGTGTAAAAAAATTGCGTACTTTACTAAACTGAAATGCCCCAATAGAATGATTTTGTACTTAAAACGATATAAAGGGAGTGTACGTCGATGCGTGTAGTAGGAATGAATGATTTTGGAGGACCAGACAAGTTAAAAGTCTTTGATATAAAAGAGGTACATCCTGGTCCCGGAGAAGTACGAATTCGAGTGCATGCTGCGTCTGTTAACCCTGTAGACATTGCTTTTCGATCTGGACAAATGGGAGGCTTCGCTGGAAGAGCACGTCCTTTAATTCCTGGAAAAGAGGCAGCAGGTGTTATCAGTGAGGTGGGAAGTGGAGTCAAATGGCAGGTTGGTGATCGTGTGATGGCAATTGCAGCTCCATTCAGCCCCTATGGCGGTGCCTATGCTGATGAGGTTGTGGTTCCTGCTGAGCATGTATCCCGCATACCTGAGGGTTTAGATTTTGCAGCGGCAAGCACATTACCAATGAATGGTGTTACTGCTCATACGACATTGGACCAACTTAATCTTGCACCAGGACAGACTTTGGCAGTGACCGGTGCGGCTGGAATCGTGGGTGGGTATATAATCCAACTTGCCAAAAAACGGGGGTTACGTGTTATCGCTGATGCTTCCGCTGAAGACGAACAGCTTGTTTATGACCTTGGAGCCGATGAGGTTGTTCGTCGCGGCGAAGAGATTGGTCATAATATTCGAAAAATGGTTCCTGATGGTGTAGACGGTCTCGCGGACTCCGCTGCACAGATGGGAGTGGTTGTTCCAGCCGTCCGGGATCATGGACGGATTGCGTTTCTAAGACCTTGGCCCGGACAACTGGATCGAGGGATTTTTGGAGAATATGTGTCCTTAACCAGTTACTATTCGTTACGTTATATTGCTGAAGAAGTTGAAAAGGGGATTTTGACTCCCCGAGTGGCAGACATCATTCCAGCAGAGCAAGCTTACAACGCACACCGTCGCTTTGAAGCCGGCGGCATTCGGGGTCGTCTCGTGCTTGATTTCAGTAAGTAATCGATAATCCTGTCCTTTCGATTTTATTAAAGCAGCTTAAAAGTAATTAAGAAATGGATGCGTTAATAACAACCGTTTTATAGGCGAAGATGATAACGATATTAAGTGAATACATTCAAATTAATTCAAGTGTCCAATTGGGTTCGGCAATGGTGCAGTGTTCTTGTCCCGCGACATCCCACGTAAAGACGGTCCCAATCCATCTATTGGTTAAATGGATTGGTACCGTTTTTCGTAATCGTAGTCTTTCAGTTACTCATTTTTTGTTGTGTTTACGACAAAATATTATCATTTATAATTATTCTAAACGTATGTTTAATTTGTTTTTAATTACAAAATGAACTTCTGAAAGGATAATAAGAAATGAAATGAAAAATGAGTAAAAGGAAATACTTAGCCTTCCTCTACTGCTGTCTGAGCAATATCTTCCCTTAACTGAGGAAAATGAATGGGGTATTGCTCCCCCAGAAAATAGACTAAATACTGTTGACCCTTCTTTAGTAAGATCCACTTCCTTCTCATACCTTTCCATTAGCTCTCTCTGATCACAGTTCGGGAAGGCACACTGTACCCAATTAGGGTGCCTTCGATGTCCTTCCTTTCTCTCTTTGGGAAGTCGGATAAACGAACTCTAATCTATGAACCAGCTTGTTGGGACACTCGTTCATTGTAAAGAACGTGCAAGTGCTGCAACAGAGCCCCGGAAATCGGATCTGCCGCCAGCCGTCCACAAAAGCGCTGTCACGAATGTATGGCGATTCGGATCGTACAACGGATCTCCTAAGATGTTCTTGTAGGTTCTTGCGTGAAACAGAAATAGCGTCTCTTCGCCGTCCTCTGACACCGTAAAGGAATTATGACCAGGACTATACATTGATATACTCTCATCTGTCGAGAGAACCGCTGCTTGCGACTTGCTCCATGAGGTGGCATCGAGGGCGAAGCTTTCCCATTTGGTACGAACCTTATCCTTTAACAGCGCCTGCAGTCATACCGTCTATGAAATATTTCTGAAAAGCAATGAATAGTATGAAAATTGGAATGATGGAAAAGAATGACCCCACGATCAATAGGTCATAGTTATTGCCATAAGGAGTTAACAACGTTTTCAAACCGATTGGAAGTGTATATTTACTCTGATCTCCGAGCACCATGAATGGCCACAATAGATTATTCCAGCTATTCATACCATTCAAAATGGCCATTGCTGCAAAGGATGGCTTCATAATCGGCATAATTAGTCTGAAATAAATCGCATACTCGTTTGCACCATCAACTCGCCCAGATTGAATAATCTCTTTGGGTATGCTACGTAGATATTGCCTGAAGAAAAATATGGTCGCGGCATTGGCTATACCAGGCAGAATGATTGCCGAATAACTATTCACCATTCCCAAATCATTAATTAGGCTGTACAAAGGAACCAGCAGTATTTCGAAAGGCACCATCATAATGAGCAAAACACATATAAAGAGGAAGTTCTTACCTTTAAAATGATATGCTGCAAAACCATATGCAACAAATGCGCTTACAAAAAGTGTTAATACCACTTGAACGATGGTTAAAATCGTACTGTTCCAAAACCACACAAAATAATCATGTTCTCCAGTAAACAGAAAGATGAAATTATCAAAACTCATGATTTCAAAATCCAAGCTTAGGTTAAGACCATACCTAATTAATGATTCACCTGGTTTAAAGGAAGATAGGGTCACTGCATAGAATGGAATCATAATGATAACGAATAGTATAATGAATAAACAAATCATTACTATTCTGGAAATAAAATTATTCGTCGTCTGACTTTTGCCCACTCTAATCCTCCTCCTTTTTGAACAATCCACTAAATTTCAACTGCGTTAGATTGATAACCATAGCAATGACCAACAGAATGATACCAACTGCAGCTGCGTAACCCAGCTTATTCTGCTCAATCCCTTGTCTATACAGGTATCCAACAATGGTTAAACCAATATTTTGGGGTGATTTGTTACCGTTGAACATCATCAGACTTTCGGTAAACATGGCTAAACCTGCATACACACTAATTGTGGTAACATATACCGTGGTCGGCTTCAATAATGGCATTGTGATCGTTCTAAACTTCTGCCAAGCAGATGCACCGTCAATTGAAGCAGCCTCATAGTATTCATTGTCAATGCTTTTCAAACCCGATAGATAGTAAAGCATATTAACGCCCGTCCATCTCCAACATGCGAGGATTAAAAGTGCCGCCATACTCCAATTTCCGTCTTTCAAAAATTTAATAGGCTCTACACCAAATAAACCTAGGAAACTGTTCATTAATGAACCTTCCATCTCACCGAATGTAAGGCGGAAAATAGTACCCGCAACTGCGACAGATGTCAAAGCAGGGAGAAAGAATGAAGATTTAAAAAACTCTCTTCCCATCATTAGCTTACTATTGATCATAACGGCGAATAACATGGGAAAAGGAATCAACAGCACTAAAGTTCCTAACATGTACACAACGCTATTTCTAATAGATGTCAAAAACACTTTATCCGTAAGTAATTTCGAATAATTTGCTTCACCAATCCATTTAGGATCCTGTCCCAACATTCTATCTTGAAAGCTCATTGCGAATGAATTTATAAGCGGAAAAAACCAGAATATCAAAAATATAAGTATAAATGGCAATACAAAAACATATGGTGCAACTTTTTGAGAGTATACAAATTTCTTTATCATATTCTCAATCTCCCTTGACTATGGTTAAACCTGCCGACCACTATACCTGCCGACAGGTTTAGTCAGATCATTTACTTCATATATTTATTTCAATTCTTGTTCAATTGCTGCTTGTGCTTCATCCAACGCTTCCTTCACGTCTTGGCCGTCTTCAAAGATCGCATTCAAAGTAACCGTATTGAATATATTGCCGATGGTTGGTGAAGCTTTAACGGACTTTATCGCTCTAATTTCGTCCTTGATTTCATTTAAAGTATCAAATGCATTTGTTTTAAAGTATTGGACGTATTCATTTTCAGGGTTTTTCGTAACTGCATCATCTTTCCATACTTCCATGTTGATTGGGTCAAATCCAAGTGTATTCCAGATTTCCGTAGTAGCTTCTTTTGAAAGCTTGGCAAAGGCTACAAATTCTTTTGCCAACGGAACGTCTTTACCATTCTTGGTAACAACTGTGCCAGTACCGCCTAAGCCAACGGAACGAGGGTTACCTTCTTCGAATACAGGCAATGGAGCTATTGCATACTTCCCTTTAAGATCTTTCATTTCGTTTACAAAGCGGGACATGTACCACTCAGGCATTAATGCACTTGCGTAGTTGCCTTTGTTATATTCGCCTTTTGCTTCTTCTGTGTCGGGTTGGCCGCCAGGGATCGTATGAATAACATTGTTCTTCTGCAGATCGACTAACATTTCAAACGCTTTAATCATTTCAGGCGAGTTCACTTTTGGATTACCATTTTCATCTGTAAAATCAGCATTTTGCTGAGCTAGTAGCAGCGATGCTTGGAACGAAGCTGATGTATCAGCAGTACCTAAGTACTTGCCAGTCTTTTCGTAAACCTGGATACCCGCTTGTTTGTAATCTTCCCACGTTTTGATTGTCTTGTAGTCAACACCTGCTTGTTCGAGAATTTCAGTGTTGTAGAAAGCAAGCGTAGCACCTACGTGATAATCAAAGCCATAGACCTGATCGGCTTTGGAGTAAATTTCGACACGTGAAGGAACAACAGCGTCTTTGTATGGTGCAAATACATCATTCAAAGATTCCAAGGGAACGTTGTCACCTTCCAAGAATTTAGGGAATTTACCAAGCTCGATATCCGCGATATCAGGAGCACCTTTTCCGCTTGTAACTGCCAATAAGAGCTTGTTGTGCATATCATCGTAAGGCATAACCGTTACATTCAACTTAATCTGTCTGTCTGGGTTCTGCTCGTTCCATAACCCCAGCATTTTATCCAAATGCTTGCCGTGCAAATCTACGAATGTCCAAAATGATAATTCTGTTGCATTCTCACCGGCATTAGCCCCTAATTGCTTTGTTTCCGTTTTTGAACCAGAAGGATTACCACATGCAGTAAAGACAAGTGACATAATAAGAAGTGTAACGATGGAGATTAAAGCACTGCGTTTTTTCATTTGTTCGTCATCCTCTCTTTTTTGTTATGCATTTGAAAAGTCGGCTGACTAGTTAGTTCTGTTAATTTAAGCGGTAAGCGCTTTACGTGCCGTATTAATATATATATGAAATAAGCTTTATATAACCAATTGATTATAAAATCATAAAGTTTATGGGGAGATGCTACTCTTTGAAAAAGCTGGCGCTCTAACCTAAATGAAACAATGTTCTTGTCCACTGACAAATCATGACTGACCAAGAACTTGTTCGTACTGATAAAATAAAAAAAAGCCGCTAAAAATAGCGACTTTAATGTGATCATGTTCTTGTCCCTCGACATGATATGAGTGATGTTTTACAGCCCACCTATTCGAACCTTTTAATCTGTCTTTACTCCACTTCGCTGACTTTCATAATAATTCGCAATCTCCACAATTAAAGCACCCATTCGTTCTATCTCCGGCACGATAATCCGGCTTATTCCTTTATCTCGAAGCGCTTCAGCCGTGACTTTGCCGATAGCGGCAGCCAGTACATCCTGTTCAAAGACGGATTTCACCTCTTCTTCACGTCCATGTTCTCTTGCATAATCAAACAAATATCCGACTTGTACTCTTGTCGTGAAACAAACGGCATCCACTTCTCGCTGAATCAGTTCATTCATAATCGACGCAAGCGTTTCCTGATCAGGAGCATGATAACGATAAGGCAGTACGGGCTGAACATCCATGCTGCCTTTGCTTTGGATAAACTGATATAATTGCGACGATAACTCGCCATGAAGCTGAATCCACACCTTTTGATCTTTAAAATCAAAAACCTCAAGCTTTTCGATCATACTGGCAATCGTTCCATCGTCATCACAAACGACCGGATGAATACCAGATTTCTTTAAAATGGCGTTTGTTTTGTAACCGCGGCAGGCGATTTTGGTTTCTTTCAATCTATTTTCAAATTCAGATACAGCGTTAAGCCTCTCCGCAGCTTGAATCATGGCTTCAAAACCAATACCTGTCGTGAAAATAAACCAGTCCGCCCCCTGCTCGATAAATCGCTCTACATCCAATTCCACTTCAATCGAATTAGAATCCGTTAATCCCTGCAGTGACCGGACAAGGGAGATTCCACCTCTTCGTTCAATAATCTCAGCCATTTCTTCCGTCTTTTGCGAGCCGGCAATGACAATTTTTTTGTTCTGAAGGTCTTTACTCACGGGAAATCTCTCCTCCATTCTTCAGTAATCCAACTCGTACCTCTTTTACGTGAACCTGAACCGGATAAGTCCGAACCTGTCCCGTATCAGGATCAAGCACCTGACCATCCGTCAACGAAATCCTCCAGTCACAGATTGGGTCGAACAGGACGTCCCCGGATATAATTCCTTCTGCAATCGTGCCTCCGCGCGGACCAGGGCTTTTATTCTCAAGAGCATAGATACGTCCGTCCGTTGTCTTAAATATCGCAATCTCTTCATTACCTAAGCGCACTACTCGTCCCAGTCTCTCTGTGAAATCATCTACATTGCCAACAAGATAATACGTGTATTCATTTTTATTCAGTTTCGGTTCCATCATGCAGCCCCTTCCTGTTTCTAGTCCTGTTTCGTAGAGATACTAATCTCTTCGAACATCCTTTCCCTTAAATTCGAATTATTCAGGATTTCACTCCATGGTTCCTTCACCTGCGCCAGAGCGACCTCCATTCGCTCAGCCAAAACCCGGCGGTTATCCAGATCATTGACTACGGCTTCCGTGACGGATTCCAATCCCATCCTTTCAATCCATTCCGAGGTCCGCTCCAGATATTTGCCTGTCTCCCGGTAGTGCTGCATGAACGCGGCGACAATCTCCAGAAGTTCTTCATCTGTTCGCACCTTACACAGCAGTTCAGCAAGTCGGGCTTTAATTCCGCCATTACCGCCAACGTAAATTTCCCAAGCTCCCTCATTACCGACGATCCCAATATCCTTGGTTGTTGACTCCGCGCAGTTACGCGGACAGCCGTTAACGGCAAGCTTGAACTTGGCCGGCATATCTAACCGCTCGAACTTCTTCTCAAGCATTATTCCCATCCCCATCGAATCTTTCGTACCAAAACGGCAGAACTGTGATCCCACGCATGTCTTGACCGTGCGAAGCGCCTTCGCATACGCATAACCGGACGGCATGCCAAGGTCCTTCCAGATCTTTGGTAGGTCCTCTTTTTTGACCCCAAGCAGGTCCAGCCGCTGACCACCGGTTACTTTAACCAGCTTGACGTTGTATTTCACCGCAATATCAGCAATAAGTCTGAGATCGTCCGGTGTGGTTACCCCGCCGTACATCCGCGGCACAACGCCAAATGTTCCATCCTTTTGAATGTTCGCATGCATCCGTTCATTCACAAAACGTGAATCCTTCTCGTCCACATGCTCAGTTGGCCAGATCATACCCAGATAGTAGTTCAGCGCAGGACGACATTTAGAGCAGCCTTCCGGGTTATCCCATTCCAGCGCATATCTTACTTCTTTAGATGTGATCAGCCCCTTTTCTTTAATCGCCGTCACGACTTCATCTCTGCTCAGTGTGGTACAGGAACAGATTGCTTCCTGTTTAGCCGCCGCTGAATCATACTTGTCCCCGAGCACATATTGAAGAATTTGCTCTACAACCGGTCGGCAACCTCCACAAGAACGCGATGCACTTGTGGCCACCTTGATCTCTTCTACCGTGGTTAATCCTTTTTCGTTAATGGCATCCACAATGTGTTTTTTCGTCACACCATTACAACCGCATACGATTTCCTCATCGGCCAGCTCTGCGGCTGTATTCCCGGTTTCGACCGAGGCTTGTCCCATAATCGCATTATGAATGGCTTCTGTCATTACAGTGCCTGTTCGAATCCACTGCTGCAGTCTGGAAGATTCCTTTCCGTCACCAATCAGAACACCGCCGACGATCCGTCCGCCGCGCAGGAGCACTTTTTTGTAAATACGTAACCACTCATCATGCATCCGCACTATAGACAGTCCTTCTGCATCCATAAACTCACCAGCGGAGAACACGTCTACACCAGATATTTTTAGTTGAGTAGATACCACAGATCCTTCATATGGCTTCGTATCCACTCCGCACAGATGCTTCGCAAGGACAGCTCCTTGTTCAAACAGTGGAGCTACCAGCCCATATGTAATGCCCCGGTGCTCGTTACACTCCCCTACTGCATAAACATCCGGTGCTGAAGTACACATATAATCATCCACAAGAATCCCGCTATTAACCACAATGCCGCTTTTCTTGGCTAATGCAGTGTTTGGTCGAATTCCCACCGCCATGACTACGAATTCTGCATCCAGTGTCGTTCCGTCGGTAAAACGAATACCGCTGACCCGATCATCTCCGAGAAACTCCTCAGTCTGTTTGCCGGTAGCAAATTTCAATCCTTGGCTTTCCAGCTCTGCCTGAAGCATCAGTGAGGCGGTATGATCGAGCTGACGTTCCATTATCTCCTCAAACAGATGGACCACTGTCACATCCATCCCCAGTTTGAGTAGCCCCTTGGCAGCCTCCAATCCGAGCAGGCCCCCACCAATAACAGCAGCCTTCTTGTACTGATCTGCTGCATGCAGCATGTTTTGGCAATCTGCGATATCTCTGAAACCTACAATACCCTCTTTATCTGCTCCTGGTACCGGAAGCATAAACGGATTGGAACCGGTTGCAACAATGAGCTTGTCATATGGAACCTCCATACCATTGTCTGCCTTCACGATTTTTTGTTCCGTATCAATATGTGTTACAGTCGTTCCGGTATATAGCTCTATTCCATTGTCTAAATACCAGTTCCTGTCATTCAAAATAATGTCTTCTACTGCTTTACTCTTCTCTAGCACATACGATAACTGAATGCGATTGTAGTTGGGATAAGGTTCACTCCCAAATACGGTAATCCTGTAGGTGCTGGGCGCCAGTTTTAAGATCTGTTCCACCGTGTTGATCCCAGCCATCCCGTTACCAATCAAGACTAAATGCCGGCGTTCTTGTACTTTCACCATGCAGAAACCTCCTACCTATATATTCCTATCCATGACAAAGAAGACTTGTAACCTACTAAACGACACACTTACAATTGAACCATTTTTGGCAGTATTTATAGTATTTATATCAAAGAAGGGTTATGTAGGGCAACTCTTATTTTAATTTTTAACAAAATAATTACCTAACCGTTAGTTTAATGCATTAACGACTAAATAATGATTAGATATACATCTAATCGGCAATCGGTACAAGTTCTTGTCCTATCATTGAGATTTTCTGAGGTGTATGAATCGTTTCTTTGTCTGATGCGGAAATTTCCATATAGATCCATTCGAATTGTCTTCCTTCAAACTTTCTCATCAAAATATGTTTTGGTTATATTTTTTTCTCGTATGCAGGTGCATTCACGTACTGGCTTGCGGGTAGAGCATAACATACCAAACATGTGTAACGTATAGAAATTTAATATGCTTTGCATTGTATTCCTGGCTGTTTGGTAAGAGGCTTTTCAATATGTAAAAGAAGCTTAACGTCTAAATATTGCTCCATGAGATAGACAACTTTCCTCATAATGGGCCCTGTAATTTTCTGAAATATAGTTAGTTGTCTACGCCCTCAGTGATTACTGCACATAGTATGTGGAGAAATATCACGGAGGTGAGTTCATTGATCAATCATCACGGGAAACGGATTTGTAGACGTAAATTCAAAAAACATGTACCTTGCGGTGTGAAGGTTAAGGTAGTAAAGGTTAAACCTAAGGTTACAGTTAATGCACCACAAGGCGTACCAGGGATTCCTGGTCCAATAGGGCCGATAGGTCCCAAAGGGGCCACTGGTGCTCAAGGGATACCGGGTCCAGTCGGATTGCAAGGAATTCCTGGTATACAAGGACCCGTGGGTCCGGCTGGTGCGGTCGGAGCAGTTGGCCCAGCAGGCCCGGTTGGCCCAGCAGGAGCAACAGGAGCAACAGGAGCAACAGGTCCTGCCGGGCCAACGGGGGCTGGAATCTCCGATTTCCTGAGTGTTTTCCGAGCTGATCCCGGCACAGGTACGGACACCGTTCCAGGAAACTCGCCAATTACGTTGACTGGTGTTTTGGCTAACGTGGGGGGTGCCTTTACCTTCGTGCCGCCATCTTCAACGATAACCATCAATGAAACAGGAAGTTACTTTATCTCTTTCTCCATTCATAATCAGGGCGATGCCGATTTCAACCTTACAGTGAATGGGACGCCCATCACACCTGTGCCTTTCACAGGTAATGGCGGAGGCCCCATATCTGCTGAAGTTATTATTACGGTCACAACAGTTCCGACAACGATTCAACTGGTCAATGCGAATGCAACTCCTGTACAGTTGCATAACAATCTGAACACCACGGTGACTATTCTGAAACTGACTCCTTAATGTCGATCCACGATATAGTCTATGTCAGCATAAAAATTAAAGTATATGCTTTTTGTCCAGTCCATAAGTCTATTTATTGAAAAGATAGTATGGATGGCTAGGATTCAGGAGCGGCGGGATGCTGTTGTTAAAGACATGACCGCTGCTCTTTTCCTTTTCGTAGCCGAGACCTAAGTGAGGAGAATGGATTCTAGATCGGGAGGATTGTTATTGAAGGGTCAGCCTTCGGATAACAGTGATTAGGCTCGAACAAATCTTGTTGTAAGATAACATAGAACATAGTATATGGTGCAGAGTTCGGAATGTTACGGTACATGTGGCTGGAGAGCGGATGCCTCATTGATTTTATAATCGCCGGGAATGGATGAACCATCGCGACATTAAACCTTTAATGCCCGCAACTTACGCTGTTGATAATCAAGCATGGCTTCGTATATATCACTTTTTTTTAAAAAGGTTTGCTTTGCTAATCATGGTACTCATATATTTTCCGAGCATATCAAAATTCTAGTCAGTCTGCTCAAGTGCTGAGAATTATGTTAAGTATCCCGAACTTTGTGTCTATGACCCAAGCTACATATATAAAACTGGACCTCTTAACACATCTAATTCATGTTGCATCTTTAATAGCTATCTGCCCTTTTTTTGTTAAGAATACAGAGTGACAAGAAAACACTGATTCTCTCTGCCTACTTAGCATGGATATTAGTTCTTATGAGAAAGCTGTATGATTCAATAAAGATTGACTATGAGGTGAACAATGAACAGAACATTAGATCAATTGCGATATATCGAAAAATACGAAAGTTGGGAAGGGTCATTGGAGGTTAAAACCAAAACTTGAGAATAGTCACTACGATGAGCCTGGATTGATTAGAAACAGGTGGATCAGCGGCCTTTTTGATTAACTAGCAATATTAATCATAGAATTTTTACACACTCAATAAGGGCTTTTTCAATGCCTGTTCTCTGAGTAACCCTAAGTATTCGGACGAGTTCTGACGATTGCCTTTTTTCATATCCCACCCGTTCGTTCAACATAAAAGACAGCCGATCCATTGATCGACAAATATTTTGCATAAGATGGGAGATCATAAAAGTGGAAGGAAGCGTTATCAGCTAAAAGTAAAGAAATCAAAAATAAGGAGGGATTTTGTTGAACAAACAAAGAGCGATTGAAATTTCGGAATCGACCATTATGAAAAATGTAACTTATCAGGATGCACCGGTTTTTATCCAGCATGTTAATGAGGATGAGACGGCTCGAATCTATCCGATCGGAAATTCGGAGCAGGAAATGACAGTACCTTTGTCCAGTTTAACTGAGCATCCCTAGTTTGTAAGCTCGCTTCTTACAGTCCTGTTTCAAAGGGGTAACAAATCAAACGCCGTATCTTGACATGAGATACGGCGTTTGATTTTTAGTGGGGAAGATTACCGGAATTTTGTGGCTGAACCGGTGCAGGAGCGTAACCATTTTGCATTTGCTGCATGTCTTGTTGGGTAAGCTGCGGCACTTGGTAAAAGCCATTTTTATTTTGATAAATCGAGATCTCATAAGCCATCTCAATACAGTTTGGTAAGGAATCTGCAAGTACGCGGCGTACAACCGGGTTTGTTGTTTCCAATGCTGCTGTTGTTTTCATTACAGCCCCTGATTTTACTGAGTTTAACATACTAAGGGATATGGATTGATCACATATCTCAGCTGCAGATTGAATTGGCTTTGTCGGTTGACTTGGTTTCATCCCATAAGTAAAATCATTATCTTGTTTCATTTTATAGCTCTGGGTCCGTTTTGAAGGATCTTGTCCGGTTTTGAAACTTTCCAATGTAATGTTATATTCATCAGCCATAAATTGCTTCTGACGCTGTAAGATATCCCGAAGTTCTGGATCTTGTACGTGCTCACTCAGCATGGTGTACGTGTTCATTGTATTGATACTTCCTGCCAATACTTCATGGACATCAAACATCTCATGCCCACCATGGTTCAGTTGGGGTGGAACAATGCCTGTCTCAATGTTTAGATGGTTTTGCTGCTGCATTTCGTATGTCCTCCTATGTGTTGTTTTCTGCAAATAATATTCCTTACATTCGCAGTCAGTGTTTATTATTAATATCATGGACTCAATATATTCAGAATAATTTTTATAGATCACCTGTACCAAATTCTTTCATCCAACTCTTGTTTAGAATGGTCGCAATCTTCGTAGTTTATCAGCTAGATCTCAAAAAAGTTATTCTCTTTCTCATCTACACGCAGCTTTACGTGTTGTTCACAAAGATTAACTAAGACCAACACCTGTTCATAAGCCAATGTACGCGTATACGCAAATATACTAGGATGATTAGCTTATAAATGTGTCTACTGTTCTCGTTCTCTATCAAACTCATTAATTAATCCTAATAAGTAACTCCTTTTTTAACTGATATTTTTTCCCAGTATCCGTATCACCTTTATTCATGCCCTGGCAGACTTTACTCTTGGTATCAAAAATTCTTTCTCTATTTTTTCAAAGCCTGGCTGAGAATAATATTCCATAGCAGTCAGTGCAGAGAGTTTTCAGGCAATCGGTACAAGTCCTTGTCCCTCTTAAATCTGAACTAGTTGTTATATTTCAAAATCATTATTTAGTGGCTGAACGTTATTATAAACAAAAAAAAGGCACCTCTGTGGAGAGGTACCTTTGGCTAATTTATCCGCAAGACATGTTTCTGGCTGAGCAAAGGATAAACATTAAATAATGCTACAGATTTCAAACACCATAAATAGATTTAGTTGTCATTGTATACAGTCTCTCTTTTTCGCAGTACCACTACGATATCTGTCTGAGGTACAAATAAATTATAATTCGTTACATGCACTTGTCTCGTTTCGGTTACGGATTCAATCTTTAATTCAGGAGGAAGACAGCGCTCTATGTGAGTAATTAATGTTTCTTTGGTAAATCTCCAAATTACACCATCAATCGAAGAGTTCGCCATATAACCCTCGTCCGTTACAGAACCTGAAAGAGACTTGAGAACAACCGGGTCCGCAATAATGATAGATCCACCGTCACGTAACAGTCTGCAGCTCTCTATGAAGGCTTTTTTGTGATAGCGAATGTGATGAAAGCTTCGTGCAAATAAAATCATATCGCAGCTATGATCAGGTAAAGAAGTCGGCTTATCAATGAAAGCATGGATATAAGAATCAAACCTTCCCCACTTCTTTCCAAGTTTTAGAGCATTTAAATTCGGATCCATGTTGAGAAAACGAACATCCTTCTGCTTGCGAAGATACTTGTTCAATAAACCTGTACCACAGCCCACCTGAAGAACATCGCCCTTTAAAGGGGGTAAAACTTTGTAGACATTACGAGGAATAGGAAAATTTTGAACGTACATGGCCAATTCGTAGAAAATCGGATAACGCTCTTGCAATCGAACCAATTTACTGGTGTAGAAAGGCTTCCGCTTTTTGTGACGTTTAAAGTCCCATTTGTTCAAATAGTAGACAGGGGTTAACAGCAAGAACAGAATAATAAAGGCACTTTGGACGCTATAAATTCCAAGTTTACCAAAACGATCATTGGAATTATGAGGCATCATTTGTTTAGAAGTATTCAAAATGATCACTCCCCTCTCACAACGCTATAAATGGTGTAGAACCTATTCTAACACAATAAATGAATCCAATATATGGTTGAATGAGACAAAAAATACATACATACTGTCCGTAAGCAATGCTTCCTAGCAAATGACTTACGAAGCGGAGGGAATCTGATCATGCACAATTCAATTCCATTTGAAGCTGACAAAAGAAGTGCTGTTTACGATGATGCACCACTATGATTTTGTTGAAATCGCTTATGTATATGAAGGAGAAGGGCTTTATCAGGTTGGGGACAATGTATTTTGGTTTCCAAAGGCGATTTGTTTGTCATTCCCCCTGGTGTATCACATGACTACTACACTTAGATATTTATCTAATTGGAAATTGGAACATGTTCTTTTCCCTCATCTAAGCATCGAAAAAGCCGCCCACAGGCGACCTTTTAAGCAAGAATACGATTTTCAATTTAAGTATGATCATCAAGACGTTGGATCATAGAGGTCTGCATCATGTTCTTCGATCCAATCAATTTGCCTGTATCCATAGCCAGCCATCGTTTGCTGCACATCCAGCACCTCTAATTCCGGTGCCTGCCAAGCCGTTTTTTTCGTTTCCATCGGTCGTCCCCTCCTTTCTCAGTCTTAGATGAATCAGAGAATCAGAGATTAAAAAGAAAATCTTGCTGTATATATACAAATAGATCATCATAGTTAATCTTTCAGCCACTTATCTCCCCATTTGTTCATTGAGACAAATACACCTTCAAAGTCACGACCTTTTTCAGTTAATGAGTACTCGACTGTAACGGGTGAGGCTGTTAATACAGTCCGTGTCACAATTCCGTTTGCTTCTAAACTTTTCAGGGCATCAGTGAGAGATTTTGTGCTTATCTCTGTACTCCTTCTTAATTCATTAAAACGTTTAGGTTTTGAGTTTAACTCTCCCATGATCACAAATGACCACTTGCTGCTAAAGATATCTGTAATTGTTTTTATAGATATAAGACAGATATCATCTGAATTATGGTTCATCTTGTTTACCTCACAAAGATAGTATAGTTTTATAAGTTTACAATCCACATTTAGTAACAAAATGTTTGTAGGTATAATATTTAAACTAACATTCTATTAAAAGCTTGTCAATGTAGAGTTTTAGTTCGAAATTTTATAGAAATAGACATGTGTAGATACCCGTAAATTAGAACCAATTGATCGTATATAGGTTTAAAAAAGTACACCTAGTTTAAAAAAATTGCGTACTTTACTAAACTGAAATACCCCAATAGAATGATTCTGTACTTAAAACGATATAAAGGGAGTGAAAGTCGATGCGTGTAGTGGGAATGAATGATTTTGGAGGACCTGACAAGTTAAAAGTCTTTGATATAAAAGAGGTACATCCTGGTCCCGGAGAAGTACGAATTCGAGTGTATGCTGCGTCTGTTAACCCTGTAGACATTGCTTTTCGATCTGGACAAATGGGAGGATTCGCTGGAAGAGTACGTCCTTTAATTCCTGGAAAAGAGGCAGCAGGTGTTATCAGTGAAGTGGGAAGTGGAGTCAAATGGCAGGTTGGTGATCGTGTGATGGCAATCGCAGCTCCATTCAGCCCCTATGGCGGTGCCTATGCTGATGAGGTTGTGGTTCCTGCTGAGCATGTATCCCGCATGCCTGAAGGTTTAGATTTTGCAGCGGCAAGCACATTACCAATGAATGGTGTTACAGCTCATACGACAATGGATCAACTTAATCTTGCACCAGGACAGACTTTGGCAGTGACCGGTGCGGCTGGAATCGTGGGTGGGTATATCATTCAACTTGCCAAAAAACGGGGTTTACGTGTTATCGCTGATGCTACCGCTGAAGACGAACAACTTGTTCGTGACCTTGGAGCCGATGAGGTTGTTCGTCGCGGCGAAGAGATCGGTCATAATATTCGAAAAATTGTTCCTGGTGGTGTAGACGGTCTCGCAGACTCCGCTGCTCAGATGGGAGCGGTCGTTCCAGCCGTCCGGGATAATGGACGGATTGCGTTTCTAAGACCTTGGCCAGGGCAACCGGGTCGAGGAATTGTTGGAGAATATGTGTCTTTAACCAGTTACTATTCGTTACGTTATATTAGTGAAGAAGTTGAAAAGGGAATTTTGACTCCCCGAGTGGCAGACATCTTTCCAGCAGAGCAAGCTTACAATGCACACCGTCGCTTTGAAGCCAAGGGCGTTCGGGGTCGTCTCGTGCTTGATTTCAGTAAGTAGTCGATAGTGGCGCAGGAAAGCCCGCAGCGATATAAATGTTACAATGATCTTTTCCATTTTGGCAATGGTGCAGTGTTCTTGTACCGCGACATCCCACGTAAAGACTGTCCCAATCCATCTATTGGTTACATGGATTGGGACAGTCTTTCGTAATCGTAGTCCTTCAGTTTCTCTTTTTTTGTTGTATTTACAACAAAAATATTATCATTTATAATCATTTAAAAGAACGTTTAATTTGTTTATGATTACAAAATGAATTTCTGAAAGGAATATAAGAAATGAAATCAAAAAAAATTGACTCCATTGAGGAGCTCAACATCGCTTTTCAAATAAGAGAAGAAGTGTTTGTGAAAGAACAAAATGTACCACTTGAAGATGAGTTTGATGATTATGATAATTTAGGTGGACAGTGTGAGCACATCCTGGTCTGTTTTAATGAACTACCCGCCGGAACAGGCAGAATTATTTTTCGAGACGGCGTAGGTAAATTAGATCGAATATGTATCTTAAAACCTTATCGCCAATATGGTCTAGGTAAATTAATCGTTACATCACTGGAGGAAATTGCAGAAAATAAAGGAATATTCAAAGTTAAATTACACGGACAGACACATGCAGAGGGATTTTATCACAAGCTAGGATACCAGACTACCTCCAATATATTTATGGAAGATGGAATTCCGCATTATCTAATGGTAAAAAATTTATTATCGAAATGATGCCGTTATCACGTGTAAATCAATATTTAATTTATGCAATAGGTATCTTTATTCTAACTCTTGGCATTACGTTGACCATACAATCAGAGCTTGGAAGCTCTCCATTCGACGCTCTTCTGGTCGGATTGTCCCTAAACGTAGGTCTAACTGTTGGCAGCTGGGAGATTATCATTGCTCTAGTTATGATATTTTTTAATTCGTTGCTACAAAAACAGAACCCTGAATATTTGGGCTTAGTAACTGCCCTTATAACAGGTATTTGTATTGATTTCTGGCTGTTATTGTTACGGGCTTGGGTGGCACCTGATCTATTGTTTTTCAAATTTTTGTGTTTCGGCTGCGGTTTGGTTGTTGCAGGATTAGGAACGGCCATGTATCTACAGACCAATTTTGCACCGATTCCGATCGATCGGTTAACACTCTCACTACAAAAAATAACTCGAACGAATATATTTTTTGCGAGAACTCTGATTAACGTTGTGCTCCTGTTCATGGCATTCATTTTTAATGGGCCCATAGGTATAGGAACTGCACTGGCTGTCTGCTTCAGTGGGGCCATTTTAAATGTTTTTATGCCATGTATTGCTAAGATGATAGAAAAATGGAGTTCAACAGAACCAGGAAGTAATGCTTAGTTATAAATTAAATAACAAAGAAAGCAGCCGATCACACGGGTCAGCTGCTTTCTTGTTTTAAGAAGTGATATTTTCCGTTAGGTTGGAGGAACAAACAGTAGACTGAGCGTTAATAACTTTTCAATGGATTTTCTGCTCGGGTCAATCACCCCCATGATCAGTCCATGGCGTTCAGCTATTCGTTTAGATATGTGGTGACCCGGTTTTGGATCAGCTTGGCTACTTCTTCTGCCGTTTTCTGTCCGCCAAAGAATGCGAGAGACTCTTCTCCGGCAATACTTAACACTTTAACGTCCAGATCTACATATTGATCGGCGGATTGAACAACTTGTTCAAACACGGTGAACTGTTCATCCGGTACTTTTGCTATCTCCGCATTCGAAAGCTTGTATTCGCCATTTTTTACTTTTTCCTGGAGCTCCTCGATCTTCTTTTCATTCACGGATTTTAGCATCGAGAATCCTTGTCGATCTTGCAGCATCTGCACTTCTTCCGACAATAAGAAGCTAATGAACTTCCAGGCTTCATCTTTTACGGGTGATTTGGCATGAATTGCGAATTGTGTCATGATAGAAACTCGTGAGCCTTTGCGATTTACGTTTTCTCCTGCTTGTGGTGATTGCAACAGCTTGGGTTGATCAAATAGCATGTAGGGCCCTTCAATCAAATCCATTGGCGAAGTAATCGACGTTGAACTAAATATTTGGTTGCCCCGCTTTGCCTCTTCCGATGTCATAATCTTATCCTGGTACATTTGTTTAACTTGCTCCAACATATTCACAAATTCAGGAGAATCAAATGTTGCTTTTTGGGCTGAGGGATTGACGAATGCCGCATAGTTCTCAAAAAGCATCTCTTGAAAAAGGAACTCCGGCGGGTAGGATGCTAATGCATAAATCTTATCCTGGCCGCTTTTCTTTTGAATAATATCCTTTGAAACCTTCTCGAATTCCTTCCAGTTCCAGGTCTTATCATCAAATTTAGCATCGGCTTTATTCAGCATCGCCTCATCTCCTACAAATACTCGTAACATGTACCCCAAAGGAAGGGTATACAATCCATCATTCATCTTCAAACCGTTCAAGATATTCATTTGCACATTGTTTTTATCCAATGTCTGATCTTGCTTGAGCAAATCGTTCATGTTGAGAAGAAAACCTTTGCTCACATATTCTTTAAGTGGCAGGTTGTCAATTTCAATGATATCCATGCTTTTTCCCGATAACATGGCTGTATTCATTGAATTCCGGTATTTTTCGAATTCGCCTTGGCCCCATTGCTCGCCCGTTTTATAAGCATTGATCTGCAAATCGATATCCGGGTATTTCTCTTCGAATTTTTTCTCCACCGTTTGATAAAATGGACTTGACTCTGTCAAGGACAGCGTAAGTACTGTTCTGCCATCTTTGGATTTCACTTTATCCGCTGTAGTGCTTTCCTCTGAACCGCATGCGGTTAAACTCGTAATGATTGTCCCCATAGCAAGGATCAAAAGCCACTTTTTCATTCTAAATTCCTCCTGATTTCTTTTTATAATTACGTCTCCCTATTCCAAGCGAATACGGTCGCCATCCTGCATCGGCTCGCTGCTGTTCAAAATAATTTTGTCCTCTGCATAGATGCTGTCGGTCTGGATCATCGTTTCTTTGTCATTCTTCTCGCTGGACTTAATGTCAACTTTACGGACAACAAATACATTACCAAGTGCACCAGGTCTCTGGTCCACTACAAAAACATAAGTGCCTTGCCGGTCCTGATGAATAGCTCCATTGGAAACAAGCAGACCTTGATCAAGAGAACTTTTCTCGATTCTGATCCGAGCCTGCTCACCTCCTTTCAGTTTGGGATCAAGGAGCTTAATGCGGAGAATCTTTTGAGGCATGGTTATCATCCCCGCTCCTTCATTAGATTCCGATTCCGATGCCCCCTCTATAAGTGGCTTCTCATTATTGATTTCTTCAATGAGGCCATCCATGCTTCTGGCTTGCTGCTCTTGATCTGTATCTACCTCTACCTTGATCCGTTCTCCGATGGATATGCCTAAGGTAGATAGACGCTTTGCATCCGCTCTAACCTCGAATCTGTACCCTTGGCTGCTTTTCGAGACAATGATATCCGGCTCGCCTGCGGAACCCAGTCCTTCTACCGCGTTCAACTTCGTTATAATACCTTCGAACGGAGCGGTCAGCACCTGATTTTTGGACACATGCGCTCTCATTTCGTTGATCTTGCGCTCCTGTGCGGCAATATCCAGTTTGCCTTTTTCAATATCACGTTGTGCACTGCGCCGCTTGAGTTCATCTTCTTCAAAAGACGCCAGGATAAACTGGTCCTGATAACTCTGCTGCTCGATCTTCTGCTTTTCCAGATTCGTTACTTCAACTTCAATATCTTGTTTTGCCGGTTTACTGTCATAAGTGATAAGCTTCTGTCCTTTCTTGACACGATCCCCTTCTTTCACATGAATCTGCTGAGTTTTCCAGTTGGTCGAGCCGGATAACTTCGCTTCAGCGATCGGCTGAAGGACTCCACTACCTTCGACAACTAACGGGATACCTCCCTTTTTCGGCTGCTCCGTGGTCACTTTCGGTAAGGTCAGGGATTGCAGCGTGTTGCTGAACAATGTGAAAAACAACAACAATCCCATAAAACCGATGAACACGACTACAATGATTCGCTTTCGTCTCTGCTCGGCAGTCCTTGAACCTAACTCCATGTCCTTTCTTCTCTCCTCCCAAAACCTGCTTTGAAAAGTTAACCTTTAACGCCGGATAATTGAATACCCTCAATGAAATACGATTCCGCATACAGAAATACCATCACCATTGGGGCCATATAGAGCATCGATGCAGCAAAAGCCATCCCCCGCTCACTTTGATTAATGGTGGATAAAAAGACGGATAGCGGCTGTTTGAACGGGTCATCCAAAAAAATAAGCGGCTGTTCCACCATATTCCAATAATCAACGAAGAGCAGGATCACAAGAGCCGCTAACCCTGGCTTGATCATTGGAATAATCATCGTAACAAAAATCCGTAAATGACCCGCTCCGTCCATTTTGGCAGCTTCAATATAAGCGTAGGGAATGTCCAGCATGAATTGTCTGAGCATAAATACACCAAAAGCTGCAAAGATGCCAGGAACAATGATGGCACTTATACTATTCAGCATCCCAAGCCGATCTACCATAATATAATTCGGCACCAGCGTGACCTGGAATGGCATGAGCATCGTCATGACATATACCAAAAACATGGAGTCTCGGCCGCGAAATTTTAGCTTGGAGAAAGCATAGGCAGCCAGAGCCGCGACAAGAGTCTGACCTGCAATAATCGGCACCACCATGAACACCGAATTCCAGAACATCATCAGATATTTTGGATTGTCGATAAATAGCTTCCCGTACTGTGCCAAGGACACCTTATCCGGAATCAGTTTCAGGTTCGCAAATATACTATCTCTACCGACTGCTGCTTCCGTCATTTGCCCAATCGAGCTATAGTTGATTCCAATTTCCTGCTCTGTCATCAGTGAATTTGTGAATATAATCACAATAGGTGATATTAAGATGAGGGCAATAATAATCAGACCGAATGTTAATACACCATTTTTCAATATGTACACTACTCGCACAGACTTCATTTCACCTCCTATTCCATGTACTGCCGATGCCGACGCTCCATCGCAAACAGCACCAGAACGATCAGTAGTATACTGACAAACATCAAGGTTGCCGCTGCCGTTAGTTTCTGAATGTCAAGTGATATGAACATGTTGTTCATATAGTGCTGCAGCATGTAAATACTGTCATGGGGATAATCGCCTGCAATCAGATATGTTTCCCGAAACACTTTAAATGAGTTGATAATCGACATAATCACAACAAAAAACATGGTCGAGGTGATGTAAACCAGTGTAACACTCCGGAATTGCCGTAAACGACCAGCACCTTCAATTCGTGCCGTTTCGTAGTAATCCTTTGGGATTTGCTGCAGTCCGGCAAGGAATAGAGTGACGTTATATCCTATGTTCTTCCATATATACACGATAATCACGACTGTGCGTGCCGACTCGGACTTCATCCAATCCACCCGATTGTATCCGAAACTGTGCAGCCAAGCGTTCAGGGAGCCGTTCCAATCAAAAAGGATCTGCCAAATCATGATGATCGAAGCGGTGGGCACAACAAGGGGCATAACATATGCTGTTCGAAGCCATTTTTGGATATAGACATTTTTGTGCAAAAGCATCGCGAGTCCCAATGACAGTATGATCATAAGTGGAACACTGATCGCGCTGAAATATAACGTGTTGGAAGCTGCTTTAAGGAAAGAAGCACTTCCGAGTAGCTCACGATAATTATTGAGACCCACAAAATGACCATCTACCGAATGGCTCATAAACGAATAATACACACCCATGGCGAACGGAATAAGGTAAAAGAGAGCAAATCCGATGCCGCTTGGCACAAGGAAGAACATGGCCGCCGATGCATCCTTACGGAGCCATTTTTTCATGGTTTTCTAGATTCATCCTTTCACTGTCAATTTGTTTTTCATTCGGGTTTCTGTTTCGCCTCCCTCTGGATTCAATTTTAGAAAAGATTGCTTAAGAAAATAGTGGTAAAGTATTAAGGATTTCTAAAGTTTCTTACTGATTGTGCAGTTTCTTAAACACCGATTCTACATCCGAGAGTGACTTTCAGTCACTTTCTATTGTCTTTGATCAGATCCATCTATTAAACCGACAAGGTTTCATCCCATTTCTTTACTTCTCTTCCCTACCGTCTCCATCCAAACACTGAAGAAATTCTTACTGAACTCTGTAAGACCCGTTTTTCATGAATCCAGGAAAGCTCGGGAATTCAGCTTGTTCATCTGTTTTTTGAGTTCCATTAGTTGAGAAATACAATGTCTATGTTCATCCAAAACCTGCTATCAAAAAAGCAGCCCCGTAAGGAGCTGCTTCATATTATACCTTTTCTTGTAATCTGATCTGTTTCCGCTAACCCGTCAGCTTACTCGGCATCCGGATAAGGATTGATCTTCTGGATCGTTCCGTCTTCGTTGTATTGTAGCTCGGAATATTTAACGCAACGCTTGTGGTTGACGCCCTCCGACATGGAGCTGTCGTGATAGAACAGATACCACTTGTCTTCAACTTGCACAATGGAGTGATGGGTTGTCCAGCCGATAACCGGAGAGAGAATCTCGCCCTTGAACGTGAATGGTCCCATCGGGTTCTTGCCAATCGCATATACGAGCTTATGCGTGCTTCCTGTAGAGTAGGACAGGTAGTAATAACCGTTATATTTATGCATCCATGGGCCTTCAAAATATCTTCGGTCCTCATCCCCGGCCAGAATCGGATTCCCGTCTTCATCGACAATCGATATCTCGGCAGGCTTGCCCTGGAAGGACAGCATGTCGTCACTAAGCAGTGCAACTTGCGGTCCAAGCGCAGGCTGGTCAGGAGCCGGTCCTTCCGCATCTGGCACGAAGCTGCCAGTCTGCCATTTCTCCAGCTGACCACCCCAGAGTCCGCCGAAATAGATGTATGACTGATTGTCGTCATCCACCAGCACGGCCGGATCGATACTGAAACTGCCTTCCATATAATTCGGCTGCGGTGTGAACGGTCCTGCCGGAGACTCTGATGTTGCCACACCCAGACGGAAGATACCGTCATGGTCCCGTGCTGGGAAGAACAGGTAATAGGTATTGTTCTTATAAGCTGCATCCGGTGCCCAGAGCTGCTTGGAGGCCCACGGAATATCTCTCAGATGCAGCGCTTCGCCGTGATCGATCACCGGGGAATCGAAGTTGTCCATCGAGAGGACATGATAGTCTTCCATTTTATACTGGTCGCCATTATCGTTGCTCGGCTCGTCATGATCGAGGTCATGGGAAGGATAGATGTAGATTTTGCCCTCGTAGACATGGGCGGACGGGTCCGCAGTGAAGATGTGGGTTACGAGCGGCTGGTGGGGTTTAGGTGGTTGTTGTTGATTCATAAGGCATCTCCTTTGGTATTGTAATAAGTGAATTCCTCATAATAAGTGGGGTTGGCGTTCTTTGTACCGTTGCCCGCCCCTTAATCTGAAATCAAAGCAAGCGTTTACAATCTCTAATGTAATTGTACAAGTCCCGCTTGTACTTTCCTATACGCATACTAAAGATCTTACCCCTAAAAAATGTACTATTCCTACCTATCCGATATGACCTTCAAATTCAGAATATAGGACAAGAACTCCAACGGCACGTACACATATCCATTTCTGGTACCACACCGAGCTTGCGTGGAGTTTTTTTTCAAGAAAATAGCTGTTCTTGTTCAAAAGGCGATACCAAGTACAATCCATCATTATTTTCCTAACCTAGATCACGTTGGTCTTATCTACCCACACTTATAATACCATATAATGGAACACCCTGCCTGTTAGCATAATGAAAAAGTTGTAAACTTCAATTAGGTATCCATCTAATTGGTAATTGGGAACATGTTCTTGTCCCTCGATAATTTCTAGACATACACATCATCATTTCATTTCCATCCTGGTCAACAAAAACCCGCTAATCTTTTCTGATTAGCGGGTTTTTAAACTTTAATCTTTTTATATACGACTGTTGTAGCAGCCTCTACCGTCCCATTTTATATGCAGTATCGATGGTTATTTGTCTACTCCATCCAATCGGTTACTGCCCCTTTGGAAGCGGAGGAAACTAATTTGGCGTATTTGGCAAGTACACCGGATTTTACTTTCAGTGGAGGTTGTACCCAGGCTTTCGCTCGAGCGGCTAACTCTTCTTCTGACACTTCAACCTTCATCTCTTGGATGTCACTATCAATCGTGATAATATCCCCATTTCTAAGCAAACCGATCGGTCCACCGACTTGTGCTTCAGGTGATACATGCCCGACTACAAATCCATGTGAACCACCCGAGAATCGACCATCTGTGATGAGGGCGACTTTCCCACCGAGTCCTTTTCCTACGATAAGTGCTGTAACAGAAAGCATCTCAGGCATACCAGGTCCCCCCTTCGGACCACAATAACGTATGACCACGACGTCTCCTTCTTTAATTTCATCATTCATAATCGCTACTGTCGCTTCATCCTCGCTGTCGTATACCTTTGTGGGACCGGAAAACTTCTGTATCTTCATGCCTGACATTTTGGCAACAGCGCCTTCAGGAGCCAGATTTCCTCGAAGTACAACCAGAGGCCCATTTGGCTTAAGCGGATTATTGAGTGGTCGTATAATCTCTTGATCACTTTCAAGTGGATCGGATTCCGCTAAATTCTCCGCTAACGTTTTACCTGTTACCGTGAGGCAATCTCCATGTAGTAATCCCTCAGCGAGCAACAGTTTCATTACTCCTGAAACGCCGCCGATATCATTCAAATCCTGCATCACATATTGACCACTTGGCTTCAGATCTGCCAAATGAGGAACACGCAAGCGAATACGCTCAAAATCATCCAGGGTTAGATCTACTTCAACCGAGTGCGCAATAGCTAGCAGATGGAGAAACGCATTGGTTGACCCACCTAGAGCCATAACAACCGTGATCGCATTCTCAAATGCTTTCTTCGTCATAATGTCTCTTGGGTAGATTTCCTGTTCAAGAAGTGAGATGACCTGTTTACCGGCTGCTTCACATTCCAAAGCTTTATCCGCTGAAATCGCTGATGTCGAAGAAGAACCGGGTAAACACATGCCCATTGCTTCTGCAGCTGCTGCCATCGTATTAGCGGTATACATGCCTCCGCAAGCGCCTGGACCTGGACATACGCTACATTCGACCTTATGCAACTGTTCATCTGTTATTTTTCCATCCTGATATTGACCCACAGCTTCAAAAGCCGAAACGATATCTACATTTTTACCATCGAGATTACCAGGTTGAATCGTTCCTCCATATACATAAACGGAAGGAATGTTCATCCGTCCAATAGCCATCAGACATGCAGGCGTATTCTTGTCACAACCGCCGATTGCAACAACGCCGTCAAAACGCTCGGCTCCGGTCACAATTTCGATCGAATCAGCTATAGCTTCCCGACTTGGCAGCGAGAACAACATCCCGCCATGCCCCATCGAAATCCCGTCCGAAACGGTAATCGTATTAAAAATTAGTGGAGCACCGCCATTATCGCGTGCACCCTGCTTGGCTTGCACTGCTAAATCATTGATGTGCATATTACATGGTGTTACTTCACTCCACGTACTCGCTATGCCGATCATTGGCTTTTTAAAATCCTCATCTTGAAAACCAACTGCACGCAGCATCGCTCTGTTCGGTACCCGGTTAGCACCTTCACTGATTACCTTGCTTCGAATACGAAGATCTTTTTTATTTCCCATGTTCTTTTACTCCTCATTTCAAAATATTTCATTCAGTTCCTGCATTGGTCGGATAAAATTTTGTTTCATTAGTTTATGGGCATCGTCGCTATTTTTTCCTTCAAAGGCTTTAATAATCAAATCATGCTCTTCGACTGAAGCTAGTGTAGCCGTAATAGGTTGTTTTAAAAACACATATTTAAATCGCCTAATGTGAATCTGGAGAGATGCATTAAATGTGGCCACATAAGGATTATCGGAGAGCTCCACAATATAATTATGAAATTGCTCATCCACCTCCATAGCTTGATAAACTTGTCCATTTTTAATAGAATTTGCAAAATCCAAATTGATGGATCTTAGTTTCTCGATCTGTTCTGGAACAATCATTTGGGCGGTGATTTCAGCAGCTAAAGCCTGAAGGGCGGCCATGGTTGAATACATCTTAAAAATATCGTTTTTCTCAATATTCGTTACTTTTGTTTCTTTTCCAGGATGCATAGATACGAGACCTTGAACTTCGAGTAACTGGAGTGCCTCTCGGATCGGTGTCCGGCTGACTCCAAGCGATTCAGCCATTTCTGCATCAATAAGCTTTTCACCGGGTTGCAGTGTTCCATCAATAATCCACCGCTGAATTTGAGAAAACGCTCTTTCTTTTGCTGACATACGGACGGGTAAGGCAAAATCTTTTGGAATTGGCATGGCTTTCATCCTCATTACAATTATTCTTATTATGCAATATATCGCATACACGCTTGAGAAGCAATTATTATTTCATTTTATTATTTACTGCATTAAGTTTATCCAGAAAACTAGCGGACTGATGAAAAAAGAAGCTGCAACAAAAGGTCGTGGTAACGCCAAACCTCTTGATGAAGCTTCTTTTGTATTTTGACTCGCTTTACACAGCGAATTCAACATAACATTAAGCTTTGCGAAGCATTTGTCTATCGCTTAGGTGTGAAAGCATATCCTTCGTCATGGCCTTCAAGTCGTAGCGGGCATGAAATCCCCATTCTGTCTTTGCTGCTGTTGCATCCATGGAATGCGGCCAGCTATCGGCAATGGCCTGTCTCTTCGGATCAACATCATAATCCAGGAGAAAGCCGGGGATCTCTTCCCGAATCGCGGTAGCGATCGCCTCTGGATCGACGCTCATTGCGGTGACATTAAATGAGTTTCGATGTATCAACCGGGATGAATCCGCTTCCATTAAATCAATGATAGCGTTCAGGGCATCCGGCATATACATCATGTCCATGTTAGAGTTTTTGGCGATATAAGATGTATACCGACCGGTCGTCACAGCTGCATAGTAAATTTCCACCGCGTAATCCGTCGTTCCTCCACCGGGAGGCGTCATATAAGATATCAATCCGGGGAATCGTAACCCCCTCGTATCCAGACCGTACTTATAAAAATAATAATCACAAAGCAGTTCGCCGGACACCTTGTTCACGCCGTACATCGTATTGGGCCTCTGGATCGTATCCTGCGGTGTATTGTCTCTCGGAGTCGAAGGGCCAAAAGATCCAATGGAGCTTGGAGTGAAAAATTGGCAACCGAGCTCCCTGGATATTTCAAGTGCATTCATCAGTCCGCCCATATTCAAGTTCCAGGCAAGCAGGGGCTTCTCCTCTGCCGTAGCCGACAGTAGCGCAGCCAAATGGATGACGGTATCTACTTCGTACCGCTTGGCGATTTCAAACATCGCCTTATCATTTGTCACATCCAGCAGTTCGAATGGCCCGGATCGGGTAATTTCGTGGGATGATGACCTGAGATCCGTAGCAACGACGTGATCCTCACCATAGTTTTCACGTAATTTAACAACTAACTCAGAACCGATCTGGCCCAGTGCTCCGGTCACCAATATCTTCTTCATAAGACATTCCTCCCGAAATAGACTCCCGTAGGTGCAACTAAATCAGCTTCATTTCTTTGCCAACTTTCTCATAAACGGAGATCACCTGATCCAGCATCTCCTTGGAATGGGCAGCTGTCGGCATGTTGCGTATTCTTCCGGTTCCTTTCGGAACCGTAGGGAACAGGATTGCCTTGGCGTAAACGCCTTCTTCATAAAGCCGTTTGCTAAACTGTTGGGTGGTTACTTCATCGCCAATGATACATGGTGTGATCGGCGTTTCGCTTTGGCCTACATCATATCCAAGCCGGCTCAAGCCATTTTTCAAATGATTGCCGTTCTCCCACAGCTTCTCGATTAGTTCTTTGTCATTCATCAAAATGTCGACAGAAGCACTACAAGAAGCAATTACAGCCGGAGGCAGCGATGTCGAGAACAAAAACGGACGGCTTCTCAGCTTCAACCATTCGATCAGTTGTTTTTTACCCGCGACATAACCGCCGACAACGCCGATTGCCTTGGAAAGAGTACCTATTTGAAAGTCGATGCGGTCGGACAATCCAAAATGATTCACGGTTCCCGCACCTGCTCCGAGAACGCCCGAACCGTGGGCATCATCCACATAAGTGATCAGATTGAATTCTTCTGCTATTTTCACGATTTCCGGCAGCTTTGCTATATCACCATCCATGGAGAAAACCCCGTCGGTGATGACCATGATTTTATGATACCGACCGGATTCCTTGGCCTCTTTCGCTTGCTGTCGTAAATCATTCATATCCGAATGCTTAAAGCGAATCACCTTGGCCCTCGACAGGCGGCAACCATCAATAATTGATGCGTGATTCAGCTCATCTGATAAAATTGCATCATGCTGGTCCATGACCGCGGATATAGCAGCCATATTGCAGTTAAATCCCGATTGATAGACGATAACGGCTTCCGTTTTTTTGAAGCGGGCCAGTTTTTCTTCTAGCTCGATATGAAGATCCATCGTACCATTAATGGTTCTCACAGCTCCTGCGCCTGCCCCGTATGCCTGCGATGCTTTAATTGAAGCATCAATCAGGCGGTGATCTGTTGCCAGTCCTAAATAGTTATTAGAAGACATATTGATTAAGGTCTTTCCATCGATACGAATAACAGGTCCATTTGCACCCTGCAACGTATCGATGACATTATATAGACCGTTAGTCTTTAGATCTTCAATGTTCGAATTTAAAAATTGGTCCAATGCTTGACTTGACATTTCATTCCCTCCTTAATATACGCATGTCCTCGTACAGGAGACAAAATATTTTTGGGAAAAACCTTATTATAAAAGGATTTATTCTGATTTCAATGTAGCATCTTTTCCACTCATTGTACACATGTGGAGGACGGAAAATGAAAATATCCGCAAATATACATAGCGATTGCTTCACCCGTTTCCGGAAGCAATCGCTACTAATGATCCAGTGAGGTACAGAATAAATTTGTTTATTCTTCATTACATTAACTTTAATATTTACGAATGATTCATCTGTTTTTTGTTATAGTACGTCTCCATCACTTGATAAATAGATTCACTTTTGAAGGGTTTACTAATGTATTCATCCATTCCTGCCTTCAAGCATTGATCCCTATCCCCTGTTAGAGCATTTGCAGTCACTGCAACGATATAAGGACAGTCATCAGAAGATAAATTCTCTTTGATGGCTTGAGTCACTTCAAATCCATTTAATTCTGGCATCTGCACATCCATAAATACAATATCGTATGCATTTCTCTTGACAGCCTCTAAAGCTTCTTTTCCGTCCACGACATGATCTACGAAGTGTCCCTTTTTTTCAATCATTTTACTGAGGACAAGTTGATTCATTTCATTATCCTCTGCAATCAGAATATGGAGAGAGGTATCTCTGTTCTTTTTTGGGGAGAGCTCTAAGCGTTGGCTGACGTCCTCATTGTTTATTTTAAAACAGGCTGTGAATATAAACGTTGTACCAGGATCATCTGAATCTTCAATCCATATATCTCCATGCATGAGTTCTATCAATTTTTTGCTGATCGCCAGTCCCAATCCCGTTCCTTGCGTTTTGCGGGTCATAAAGTTATCCAACTGGTAGAATGGCTCAAATAATTGTTGTCTTTTCTCTACTGCAATCCCCACTCCCGTATCTTTGACTTTAAACTCGAGATACACGTTCTCCTCACATTGCTCTTTAACCCGTACTTCAATTTCAACGCTACCTTCGAGCGTAAACTTCACAGCATTACCGATGAGATTAGTAAGTACTTGTTTTAAACGAGACGCATCACCATAAAGCGGAATTGGAAGCGTCTCATCTAAACAAATATGAATGTCTAACTTCTTTTCACGGATCAAAGGTTTTACGATTTGCACCGTTTCTGTCACGATTTCCTGAAGATCAAAAGGATCAACCGCTAAATCGGTTTTCCCTGACTCGATCTTAGAAAAATCAAGGATATCATTGATAATAGTAAGCAAGGAGTCCCCGCTTTTTTGGATGATCTGAATATATTCTGTTTGCTCCTGGGTCAGTCCCGGGGTATCAAGAAGAAGATCTGTCATTCCGATCACACCATTCATAGGTGTGCGTATTTCATGGCTCATCATGGCCAGAAAATCGCTTTTCGCCTGATTCATCCTTTCAGCTGTTTCTTTGGCAATGAGAAGCTTTTTCTGTTCGGTAATATCCTTGGCTATTAAATAGTAGCCGACATTGACATTATTAATAATAATTGGAGCGAGCGTTACCAACACTTCCGTTTCACGGCCATCCTTGTGCAAAACAGTGTTCATTTTCTTCTCAGCCAAACTATAGTGACTCCGCAAAATGAGGCCTAGATTACTAGCTCCAATAAATCTTCCTATACTTTTTCCAATCATTTCGTTTACTGCGTAACCTGTCATCTTTACGGCTGCAGGATTAGCGTTAATAATGTTTCCACTCATGTCAAATGAAATAATAGCATCATGATTATACTTTTTGAGCGAGGTGTAACGTTCAATGGTTTCTTGAAGCCTGAATTCGATCTGTTTCTGTTCGGTAATATCCTGAAGTACACCTTTTAACTCTATGGGCTGTTGATGTTTGTCATAAATAATTAACCCACGTAATTGAATATACTTTACTCTAGCTTCGGAGCGAGCGTATTTAAATTCAAAAACAAATGGATCTCTTTGTTCTGCATCTCTTATTTTTTCTCGTAAAGATGCAACATCAGCAGTGCTCATTACCTTATAGATATCTTTTGCGCAATAATATTGGTTTGTGCGGTCAAGTTCAAAGATTTCCAGTACCTGTTCAGAAATGGTGATGTGATCATGAACTATAGCCCACTCCCAGCTTCCAATCTTCGCCAAGCGTTCGGCATTTGCGCTAATGCCTTCCCTGTGGGAAAGTTTCCGTTCAAATCGGATACGATCAGTGATATCTATAATAAAGCAAATAAAGTAATGGAGTTCATTCGTTACATCGTCGCTGACTGGAGTTACATGAAATGAACACCATAATTCTTCGCCATTCTTTTTAATACAGCGCCTTTCATATATATCATCTTTTACTTTGTTATCAAAAAGTCCAGCTTCTTCAATATTATATTTCGAGGAATCCTCCGAATGCGTTAAATCCTGGCAACGGAGCTCCATTAGTTCTTCCCAAGTGAAACCGGTCATATGGCAAAAAGCAGGATTCACTTTCAGCCAATTTCCCGTCGGAGCTATGAGAGCAACTCCAATCGGTATTTGGTTATATATTTGCTCAAAGAATTCATGATGATTAACCTTCTGAACCTGCATTGAAAGCTCTCCCCTTCTTCATTTTATGATTTAGAATCATTTTCCCAAAAACATTATTCTTTGTAAATCAAATTAAAACGAGATAAAACGTTTTTAAAATAGTAGCCTTTATCATATATCCGATTTGACTTCCAGTAACGGACAAGATGAAACTGAATTTAGCATTGGACTACATTCTACTCCTCAAGTTTACGATAAAATACTATAGGTTCATATATAAATATGCTTTATTTACTTCCGAGGGGGAACATAACGTGAAACACACGCGCAACAAAAGAATGGATTTAAGATTAAAACTATATTCGATCATCCTTGTCCCACTACTGGCTATGGGCGGCCTGATTCTGTGGGCAACGAACTACTCCAGTGAAAATTCATCCTTGATGACAATGCAACATAACAACCAGAAGCTTGCAGTGAACATCGCTTCTGAGATGGGTAAGGAATCAGCGTTAATCAACTCGTTATACGCTTCAGGTTCGGAGGAAAGCTCCGAATACAAAACACTTAGAGAACAGCTTGTTAAGGCTCGCCTTCAATCGGGGGCCCTTTATGTTTATATGTATAATAAAACACCGAATGGATGGGTCTACACCGTGGATGGCGCGGATTGGGAAGATGCGGAATACAGTCCTTACGGAACTACGTTTGAGCTGAACTCTCAAACTCTAGAACGTTTGGCAAGCGGTGAAGTTGTAACTACTGGGCTTGTCGAAGATCCTGTCTGGGGACTGCTTATGTCCTCTTTCACACCAATTAAAGATTCGCAAGGAAATATTATTGGTTATTTGGGTATGGACCAGTCTGCAGCAGAAGTTGAAGGCGTTTCTGCAATAACGTTGAATAATACGTATGGTAAAGTTATCCCGATTTTTGCAGTGGTTTTAATTTTATCGTTCATCATTATGCTGCTTGTCGTAAGGGGGATTCTTCGTCAAGTATCTGACATTAAGTCTAGCCTAGGACAGGTCTCTTCCGGGAATCTCCAAGTTGTATCCACTCGGATGACAAACGATCAACTCGGGGACATCAGTAACCTAATTAATACTATGGTTGTGCAATTAACGAACATTATGAAGGGAATACAACAAGGTTCGGCTACACTGCAGCAGTCTTCGAAAAATATTGCCGAAACGTCTCTTACAAATCAGCGTCAGTCTGAAGAGCTTTCCAGAGCAATCGAGGAAATCGCCATAGGCTCCATGAAACAAGCTGAAGAGACAGAACGCTCTGTCCAGCATTCTGAAAATTTAGGCAGTATTATGAATGAAGTAGGTTCTTATGTGGAACAGTTCACCCGTACTTCTGATCAGTTATCTGCATTGCAAATACAAGTTACACGCCAACATGAAGTTCTGCTGGAAAAGGGCCGTGAGAACGCCAAGCTTGTCGAGGATCAACAAAATATTTCCAAGTCGCTGACGACACGCTCGGAACTTGCTTCTTCCATCAGTGGACAGATTCACAACATATTAAAACAAACTCAAATTTTATCTTTAAATGCTTCGATCGAAGCAGCCCGTGTGGGTGAAGCAGGTAAAGGTTTTGGAGTTGTTGCTAATGAGATGGGACATCTCGCTCAGGAATCCGAACGTTCGATCCAGGAGATTGATGAAATTCTAAGTTCATTTGTTCAAGAAATTCACCATATGGGAACACATCTGGATTCAAATATACTGGCTGCGAAGGAGCAGGAAGAACAGATCGCTGAATGTCTTCAAAGTTTCAAACAAGTGAGCCACTTATCCTCTGAAGTGCATGAGCTTGCTCAACGTTTGGAAAATCGGACAATCCATATGCAATCCATTCGCCAAGAGGTGGAGCAGCATTTGAGTTACATTGCTTCCGCAACCGAAGAAACATCAGCCATGTCCGAAGAAGTTTCCGCCAGTGCTGTAGAGCAGCAACGTTCGGCCAATGAACTATCAGACATTTCCGGAGAGCTAACCCTCCTTGCTGACAACCTCAAATCGTATTCAGATCAATTTCAAATCGAAATCCACGATTTGGATAAATAATAAGTAAAGACCGATGCTTGATTCAATAAGTGTCGGGCTTTTTTTTATGTTTTTGACTCTTTTTTTTCTCCATAGTTTATGTTACGGTTCTCTGTAACTAAATTTCAACTGACAGGTGTTTCAATACTGGACGGTTTGTTTTATTTAATCAACAGCTGGCTTTCCGAAATATTACAAGGTAGATTAGTACATACTAAGGAAAAGTTGGATGAAGATTACATAACGGAGGTTTACTTCATGGTATTTATAATCACAATTATCATCGTTGCACTGTTTGCCATATGGGGTGCTGTCGCTCCAGATCAACTGGCGGATGTAGCTAACGTTGCCTACAACTTCTCTATTCAGAATTTTGGGTGGTTTTATTTGTTAGCAACACTGTTCTTCCTGATCTTCGCTTTTTATCTGGCGTTTAGCCGATTTGGTGGTATAAGGCTGGGAGATGACGATGATGAACCGGAATATTCTACGATCTCTTGGCTGTCCATGCTGTTTAGCGCTGGTATGGGCATTGGACTGGTTTTCTGGGGAGTGGCTGAGCCTTTGTCGCACTATTTATCTGCGCCAGAAGGAGCAGAGGCCGGGACAAGCCAGGCAGCAAGACTTTCAATGCGTTATTCCTTTTTCCACTGGGGATTGCATCCGTGGGCGATCTATACCGTCATTGGTTTAGCCCTTGCTTACTTCCAATTCCGGAAAGGATACAAAGGATTGATTAGTTCCACCTTTATCCCTTTAATCGGTGAGCGGCTTGCAGCGGGTTGGCTTGGGAAGGCCATTGATATTCTGGCGGTCATCTCTACCATTTTCGGGGTTGCGACCTCACTTGGTTTGGGTGCACTGCAGATTGGTGGCGGGCTGAATCATTTATTCGGTATCCCTAACTCGACAATAGTCCAAGTTATCATTATCACAGTTGTGACCGTACTATTTTTAATCTCGGCAACTTCCGGTTTGGATAGAGGAATTAAAATTCTAAGTAACACCAACCTTGTTATCGCTGTGTTATTAATGCTTTTTGTATTGGTGACTGGACCGACTACTTTTATATTTGACACGTTTACAACAACTTTGGGTAGTTACATGCAGAATATTATTAATATGAGTTTGAGATTGACGCCATTCTCAAAAGAAACCTGGATTGGAGCATGGACATTATTTTACTGGGCATGGTGGATCGCGTGGGCTCCCTTTGTCGGTACTTTTATCGCTAGGGTGTCCAGAGGAAGAACCATTAAGGAATTTGTAATCTACGTCTTGCTTATCCCGAGCCTTTTCGGGTTTATCTGGTTCTCCGTCTTTGGCGGTACAGGAATTTATATGGAATTGTTCAATGGCGCCCATCTGGCGGAGGCTGTCCAGGCAGACACGACAACTGCCCTATTCCTTATGCTGGAGCAGTTGCCTTTGGGCACGATCGTAGCATCCATCGCCACACTTCTGATCATGATCTTCTTTATTACGTCGGCTGATTCTGCTACCTTTGTGCTGGGCATGCTGACTTCAGATGGCAATTTGAACCCGAGTGCACGAGTGAAACTGACTTGGGGAATTATGCAGTCTGCCATCGCTGTTGTACTATTGATCAGTGGAGGCTTGAATGGCCTCCAGACAGCCTCCATTGTGGCCGCTTTGCCGTTCGCTGTTGTCCTTATTGGTATGTGCGTCTCCCTACTGAGGGCTTTGCAGGCTGAAGACAAAGAGCGACGAAAGAAGGAAAAACAACAGCGTAAGAAGCTGAAACAACTGCTGGAGGAACAAGAACATTCGCAAAAAGAAATTATCGGAGGATAATGTATATTGAATCTCTATAGAAAAGGTACCTGCTTTTTTTTAAAGGCGGGTGCTTTTTTTGTAAACGGTATGACGGCGACCCGCTGCGATGGTAGAGTTGCGAAGCCGTACCGTATCAAACCATGCTTTTTCACCTGAATTGTAGTCCATATCATTCCTCCTTCATTAGAAATCCAAATGCTGTTTTCTTTTTCATTCATTTTTTAAATCATCTTTCCTCAATGATTTTCAAGCAGATTATTTGCATTAACGAAAAAACCTCAGATGATTACTATCCTGAGGTTAATCCATTAACTATTTTTTGAAAATTCCTATCCTGTTGCAGTCTTTGATTCTGGGTGAATGTCGCGTCAGTTGTTTTCAATACCTTTGATAACTTCAACCTTCTTATCCCCTGCTGTTTTCGCTACTTCTAATGCCGTTTTACCTTGGATTGAAACAATTATACCAGTAGCTAGCATAGAAACGATTAAAGTTGCAGTCAGGACTTTAGAAATTTTCTTCTTGACCATAACGATACCTCCCATATTTTTTATGAAATTGTTCTGTTAGCCTAAATGAGTTATGAATCAGACTTCACTGAAGAATAACAATATTTCACTTTATTGTTGGGTAATGCATCCAGTGATTGTATTATAACCTACTGATAATATTTGTAAAAGGTTTTTGCTGATGTTCGAATATAGCCATATTCCACTTAGTCCACGCTTAAGCCCTACTGAAAACAATTGAAGTCTCCTGATTTTCTTGCAGTGTTAAGTGCACATATTTCTGGTTGCCATTCATGTGCACTTGTGTCTCCACGCCATCAACCAGAACGGTTGTCCATGGCAACCCCGAACTCAGGCGAATGGTGTTATCTGGTTTAAATGAAGAAAGCACTACATGTGTCATACCCGTGGATTGAATCCATGATAAATGGTCTACTTTCACTTGCGTTCTTGCCATTAGTCCGTCGATGCTGCCGGATACCCAGTCTGAAGCAAGCGCTGGTAAGACTTCAATCTCTCCCGTGTTGGAAAAGAGCAATGCTTCCTGTACCGCACCCACGACACCGAAAGCAGTATCCGTACAATAACAGTGATTTCTGCGATTCGTATCGTGATCGGTCATTAAAGAATCATAATAACCACCTTCGATCATCATTGGCAGGAGTGATTGAAGGACACCATCCGCATTTTTCAAGCGTGCATGTACGAGTGCTTTATGCATCCAGCCATGTCCTGCTGTAGCGTCTGTAGTGTTAAACTTGTCTCTGTTTGCCAGAGCTATGGCAGAAGCCGCCGCGAGTTCAGTGTCACTATGGGTTTCATAAGCAGGCCAGGCAGCATATAAATGACTCAAATGCCGATGATTGTTGTTTTCAATATATTCGGCCATCGCCCACTCGCACAGCGCACCATCTTTATCGTAACGATAAGCAGGTAACTGACCCATCAGCTTTTTCCACTTTTCTACGGCTTGCTCATATCCCGGGCGCTTCAAAGCCTCCTCTGCTTGAATAACCATATTTAATCCATCTCGGGCTGCAGAGATGTCCATCGTAGCGTTTGCAGTGAGGGTGCTGTTATAACCGATTGGATGATTTTCAGGAGAATACGTAGGAATAATCATATAATGCTCACCGGGAAGTAATGAGCTTTTGCCTGGTTCATAACATGAACGTCCTGTAACGTCTGTAAAATATTCTGGTGTGCAGATCTGTTCCCAGAAGTTTGCCTGCTTGGTGAGCAGGGGCAGCAAAATATCCTGAAGCAGATTCAGCGTACCTCGTTCCTTCAAACTTACCAATGCCTCATCGGATAAGCCGTTGTCATCGACAGATAACAGCGATTGCAGAAGGTCGATGTTTATCTCCTCTACAATGGGAATATCACGATTGCCGAAACATTGCCAGTATTCGAAAATAGGCAGTAAACACCAGCTCGCTCCGGCATTCCAATATTCAAAAGGATAGTCGTTATCATATTCAACATGCATGGCACGGTCTCCATCTGAGTTAACACTTACTTGAATCGCATCATTCATGCCGTAGGCCATACGGGCATTGGCTTCGAAATCCGGAGCATTTCTCAGGAAAAATGTAATATATCCAAGCTGAGCTTGTGTTAAATTTCCCGTATTCATCGCTGCAACTTGCAGATTCACATTGGCATCAAGTGTGTAAATCCCTCTCCATCCCGGATTCCATTCACCCGTCCACATCCCGTATAAGCGAGGGGCACTGCTTCCGCTGCAACAGATCATAGCGTATCGCCCCTGGCCATATACCTGTTCCATAAAGGCATGATTAATTCGGTTTGTGGATCCCTGCTGCAACTCAATAAGCTTCAGATTATTCGCTTCTTTATGCTCCTCATCACCATCCAGAGCAAAACGTACAGCATTGAATTCATGGGAATGCCATTCGGCATGTAACGATAGAGCCTGATCATAGTCAAATACACATTCTGCATGACAATACTTCTGCGCGACAGACTGGGTATGCTGTAACAACTCATTTACAAGGGAATAGTTTGAACCGTCAGCAAAAGTCTCCATGCTCCCCATGTCATGAGTTCGTCCCGAAGTTGTAATCAGGTATACAGCGTCCGCATCCTTAATCTGAATTGCAGGGTTCTGTTCAAGTCCTACATTCATCTCCTCGTCCGTATTTTCCAGCACAATCCGTTCCTTCGTACCATTAACAACAATAACTTGAGTGACCCCTGCATATCCTCCATGAGACAACTCACTGTCTGCATAAGACGGATAATGTGCCACTTGAGCAAGATAATGAGCGTCGGAATCCACCAGTTTCTTGTATCGAAGCGCGCGTACCTCTGACTCCCCGTTATGTGCTCCGCTCATATATGAAATATCATCAAGCTGTAACACCATATTGATCTTTCGGCCAAAATCGGAATGCTCCAGCTTGGTGATGGACACGTCATCTATTCTGGATGTAAATGAAGTGCGCACCCACAGCCCGTCGTTATTACGATATCTTACGCCTGTCTCAGCAGTCTCATAGTTCGTCCACCGTTCATAGTCCGAAACTTGCCCTCTGTTCAGCATGTTCAGACGCAGCTGATGACCTGGATGATAACTGTAATAGAACGTCCTCACG
The DNA here is from genome assembly GCF_052691815.1 of Paenibacillus sp. TSA_86.1. Taxonomy (NCBI): domain Bacteria; kingdom Bacillati; phylum Bacillota; class Bacilli; order Caryophanales; family Paenibacillaceae; genus Paenibacillus; species Paenibacillus sp. TSA_86.1. Next base: position 369,719 of record NZ_JBQZGE010000002.1, read on the forward strand.
CGGGTCTGACCATTGTCATGCTTGATTTTCCACTGATCATTCTGTTCAAATACATTTTGTCTGGCTTCCTGTAATTGACCAGTAAGTTCTTCCGGAATCTCTCTAGGGTCTGCCGAAGGAAAGTTAAACCACATATGTTGAAAAATAAAGCTGTCCGAATACGGTGAACCTGACGTAACATAGCCATTTCTTCCATTACCGCTTACCATGCCGTCTCTCCAGGCCTGCCCCGGATTTACAGTAGGTAATTCGGTATAATGCAAAGCGTGATTGCCTTTGTGATATAGATGTGATGTCTTTTTTCCCAACTTCTTCTCCCCCGTTTCCTAATCATTCATGGATAGATATAATTATAGAGGTGAGAGATAAAATAGGTTATCTCAAGAACTGACCAAGTTTCGTTCAGGATGTCGCATTATGACAGAGGAGAATAAATCATGAATCTACCCCCCATTGATATTGAGGACATGGATATCAAGTTAAATTTAGATCATCTTGTCCTTAACGTACTTTATGTAAAATTCGGTTATTTTCATCAAACGATGCCCAAACACAGCCACAGTCATGGAAGCTATGAGCTACATTATATTCCCAGTGGAAAGGGTCTTCTTATTGCTGACGGTCAGCATTATTCGTTGACACCTGGCACGTTGTTTGTGACTGGTCCTGAGGTCGAGCATGAGCAAATTCCAGATGAGACCGATCCCATGGCCGAGTACTGTGTGTTCTTCGAGGTTGTGTTTGGGCCACTCCAGCTTCAACCGAACCATCGTGATCTTTCAAGGGAAGGGCTTCTATCCGAGTGGCTACTGAATACTCCTTTTTGGATCGGACCCGATCAGGAAAATATGATGTCTTTATTTGAGATGCTTGCTCGGGAGGTGTCTCTTAAACATATTGGTTATCATCAAATGGCAACAAACATACTTGAGCTGATTGTGACCCGATCCATCAGACACTATCACCAAGGTCCTAATGTGTTAAATGCACCGGTTAAAACACTAAACGACAGCAGACTTGTGATCATTGAGAACACTTTCTTGTATAATTATCAATCTATAACGTTGAAACAGCTTGCAGACAAAATTGGATTAAGTACAAGGCAGACAGAAAGGACAGTACAGAAGCAATACGGAATGTCGTTTCAGGATAAAAAATGGCAAGCGCGCATGGGGGCTGCAGCGCAGCTTCTACTGACGACCGATTTAACAATTCGAGATGTAGCTAATGCTGCTGGTTTCTCCACACCCGAACGATTTAGTCATTCGTTTAAAAAATATTACAACCAGTCTCCCTCCAAATATCGCAGTGAGCATCGTGTAAACGACTTGAAATAAAACCTCTCAAGATCTTGCTTAATCGTGAAGGCCATAAGTAACCGGGACAAGCTCTTGTCCCTTGACGGATATGCTGCAGTTACCATAATTGCGGTCTAACTCTTCCGGTAAGCAACCTTATGAAAAGCATTGATATAACGAAATAGTGCTTTACCATCATCGGGCACATGCGCGCTTCCATCGAGTGGCAGCATCATTGCCTGATACGGCTCAGGCACCATTCTATAATGATGAACATAGGAGGTCAGAACGAACCCGTTCCGTTGCCAGAACTGAATGCGTTCCAGATGAGCCTCCGTTGTCCCGGACTCCGCCTCGATAATCATACCTTTGATCCCATGTTCCCTTATTGCCCAAGCTCTAAGCTGTTTCAGCATCCATGTCCCTATACCCGACCCACGCAACTTCTGTTCAACCGCCAAATAGTCGATGATCAGGAGGCGTTCTTCACCCTTTCCCCCGAGTCCAGTAACAGCCATTGCAACCACTTCCCCATGATGCACGCCCGTGTGTAAATAACCAATCCCCCGATCCAGCATACTGCGCAGAATCACTTTTGTCTTGGCGCCGCTTGGAAAAGCCTCATGATAGATCGGTTCCATCCTCGTCCATAATGCTTCATCCCACGTCTTTATCGTAGTAAACTCTAACTCCAGCACTTTATTCGCCTCCAGATGGTTATCACAATTCCTGTCTCATGTTGTCGATCAACAGCGAGTTCTATTAATTATACTATACAGGTTTTTACTTGCTTATAATGTTCATAAACAACATTCAGAGTTTGTTCCTCCCGCAGCTTATCCTAAGCGCCGCGGTTCTTCTACTTTATTTATTGATCGTGATCCAATCCATAGCATACTTAATGAAGCAACTATGAATAACACAATAATGGCTACAATAACAGCGAAAAAGGACTGATCAAATGCAAATCGTGCGGCCTGTTTCAATGTTTCCGAGGCTGATGCAGGAAGCCCTTCTGCTACGATTAAAGCTTCATCCAAACTATCTTTCACCTTTACTGAAACATTCAATCCTGTTGAAATTTTCATGGTTAACGTGTACACAAGACCTGATAGGCTTCCGATTATAGCTATTCCTGTAGCTCCACCAACTTCATATCCCACACTTTCCATCGATGCAGCCATACCTGCTTTTTCATACGGAGCACTGCTCATTATAGAATGAGATGCTACCGTCATCCCGCCACCTAAGCCTGCACCGAAAAGTGCTAATCCAAGAATCTGCCCAGCAATGCCTGAATCAAATTGTACAAGATAGATTCCCAACCCTGCTGCTGCAATGAATAGTACAGCACTCTTGATATAAATAACATTGAAGCGATTCAAGAGCATTCCGGTCACTGGGGCTGCAATGACAGATGCAAAAGGGATCGTTAATGTGTACACTCCAGCTATTAGTGGACTGAAACCCTCTACCAATTGAAGCCGTTGCGTCACAATATATTGGATTCCCGTCATACCAAATAAACCTACCAATGCCGTAATAAATCCTGTGGTAAACAGAGGTATCTTAAATAATGAAAGGTCAATAAGTGGATCAGAACTTCTGTTCTGACGACGTATAAAGATAACAAGTGCCACAATGCCGACAGCAGCTCCAATTATTGCAAAAGTTACCGAACCTTCGCGGCGAGTAAACTCCTTGATCGCATAAATTAGAGTCACCAAGGCAATCATAATTTGGATTGAACTGGTTAAGTCAAACTTTTTACTTCTATCACCTTCATGTTTTGGAACGAGCAATATGGTTAGTACAAATGCTAGTATTGCGATGGGTAAATTAATTAAGAATACAGATCCCCACGAGAAATACTCGAGAAGAAGTCCGCCTACAATAGGTCCAAGTCCTGCACCTCCTGAGGCAACAGCACCCCAAATGCCAATAGCCAAGCCTAACTCACGTGGATCTGTAAAAGTAACTCTGACGATTGCCATGGTAGCAGGCATCATAATCGATGCTCCAACAGCAAGAAGTACCCTTGCTGCTATCAAAACATAGGGGTTGGGAGCAAAAGCCGCAGTAAGTGAAGCTATTGAAAATATAATCAAACCTATTAAGAAAACCCGTTTATAACCAAGGCGGTCTCCTAATGTTCCCATTGCGGGAAGCAGACCCGCCATAACAAGTGAGTAACCATTTAAAATCCATAATTTTTGTGAAGCAGTCGCACCTAATTCATGTGTTAACGTTGGCATAGCCGTGTAAAGAATCGTCATATCCATGACGATGAGTAAGAGTGCACTGGATACAATGATTAAAATCATCCAGCGTTTGAATGTTGACATAAGTAATCTTCCTCCGTACGATTTATTTTAAACTTTTAACATATTGAACTATAATGTATAGGGTAACCCTATAGTCAACAAACAATCTCAGCGTAACTAATAAATAGCTATAGAGGCATGGAGGATAGATAAATGTCGAAAATATCAAACGAATATTTCACAACCAGCGAACTAGCTAAAACTTGCGGAGTGACTAAACACACCCTTTTTCATTACGATGATATTGGACTGTTAAAACCTGAATTTGTCAATGCTAAAGGCTACCGTTATTATTCCGTTCAACAATGTCTTGTACTTGATTTGATTATTGTGCTCAAAAAAGCCGGGAGTTCACTAGAGGAAATCAAGGTGTTTCTTCAGAAGCAAAATACGCCTCTATTAATAAATATGTTAAAAGAAAAACAGGTGGAGTTGGAAAGAGAACAACGTAGAATTACTCAAATGCAAAATATTCTGACAAGTGCCATCAAGATGACTGAGGAAGCAACAGTAGAATTACGAAACTCACCAAAGATTCTGGAATGCCTGGAGGAATATTTTATAACTACCCAACTGGATGTAGGTGATGGTGATAAGGAGTTTGCCAAAAAATTAACCGAACATCGAGACTATTGTGAAACAAACTATATCGATCATGAATTTCCGATTTGGACGATTATAAGTAAAGACCGATTTGAATCTCGGGACTATTATCCTGAATACATAGCTAACCAAATAAAGACCTCCATTCCTGAAGAAAAGATGTTGATCAAACCTGCAGGTTTATATGCAGTTATAGATCACAAAGGGTCCTACGATAGCATGCCACAAACGTATTCTGTCATTACAAAGTTCATTGCACGTAAAGGAATGAATATAAGCGGAGCTGTATATGCATTGGAACTGCACACCTATTGGACAGAAAAGAATCCAGACGACTATAAAATACGAATATTTGTGCAGGTATCCCGTTAATCTCTCCCTCATTTTAAAGCCGGATGAATAACAAAATCCCCCCTTCTTTTCAAAAGGGAGGATGCACTCTAGCGTTTAAATGAAGATCGTTTTACGAAGATCGATGAACCTATACTCTCCTTCATTTTACTCTAAAATGGTTTGGAGCATATTTGCTGACAAGGGGTATAGCACTGAACAAATAACCTACAGTCAATACAATTAGAGCAGCAGATAATACCCAAAGTGTAGGTCCTAAAAACATCCCTATAACAATGCCTAATGAGGTAAGACTGTTCGCAATTGTAAACAAAGGATTATTCGTTTCCAACTCCGTTGTGTAAGGCTGAAACACATAGTACAACAACAGATGATGTAATGAGAAGAAAACGGCCAGCGTAATAATCAAAATCCAGATCGCAAGGAGTGAACCTGAATTCCGTCCCTCCGTTAATATGAGTATGGGTACGCTCATTACAGCTGCGGACAACAAACCCAATTGTAGATTCATGCTTAGTAAACTTTTAAATCTTAGAAGGAAATGCATCTTCGAATGCTTGCGGTAAAATGCATAGCGCATAAGTGGCCTGTCGCAATGGAAGAATAGAACCTTGCAGATTTGACTACCTACTGTCAGGTTTAGCATAACCAGAATGAGTAAAGGGCTGAATCTTGCAATGTAATCCAGAGAGATGTGATCATTGAAGATGAATGCCAATAAAGAGAATACTAAACCAATGATCAAAATAGCTATTAAACGTCTTCGAAACGGTGCCCGAAGGAGATGAACATGCCTCGTAACGAATAGCTGGTGAATTTGCTTGTATCCCTTTGGGCTTGAGATACTCTGCTCGCTGACATAAGGTATAGAGGATGAAATCTCGCTCTGATCCTTGTCTTTGGACTGGATCATTCGTTGTTGAAGATCAGCCAACATGATTTCTGTGTTTAACAATGGATCAGCACAGTTTGTTACTGCGCGCACAGCGGCTGAATAATCCGTATGTTTTAACAGAACATACCCAGCGACAGCGCCTGACAACATTATCAATGTCATAATCCATCCTTGATCCAGTATCCGAGCCCCAAATAAAGGGATACCCCATGGGGTTAAGGGAAGGTAAGCAAGAGTCAGTGCGATGAACATCGTTAAACTCATAACCCATGTTTTCTGTACAAGGACTATGCCCATCCGTTGAAATACTGCCAAATGAAATAATTCGCATAGCACTCGCCATAAGGTAATGATCCCCACGACCAGCAAAGCATGAACGATTGAAAAGTTGAAATAAACGGAAACCAAAGAAAATGAAATCCCTTGATATAAGATGAAAGTTGTATAGCGGTGAAGCAGAACAGCTCGCATAAATCGGGTTGGAACGATTCGCATCAGCCTGGTCGCAGTGTATTTCATCTTGTTGGATTCCAACACTTTTGCACTAGTTATGCCTCCCATTAGGCCACTGATGCAAAAATACATATGAAGAAGAAGCGCCAATCGATCCGTAGAATGATCTTCCGTCCATAATAAGACGGGAAGTGCGAGCATGCCCCAGAAGTAGAGTAAACTTTCTAATAATCCCGCGCCAAACATGAGAATTACGGCTACTGCACCTAATATGCGTTTCGTCCGGAAAGCAGCATACGTTTGATCACGAATTAAAATGCCTACGACCGGTAACCTTTGCATGAAATATATTAAACGGTTGACTAACGTAATCACCTGCAGCTGCCACATGCGAGAAATCGTACTAAAGATTCTCTGCATCGGCATTCTCCTCCCCCATACCAAGTTCGTTTTCATTTCGCAATAACTTGATAATTTGTTCTTCAAAGTCGGGTTGAGTGAGAATTTCAGGTGAGATCGAAGTCAAACTCCCATGATTTAAAATCATTAACTCATCACACAGATCCGTTGCCAATTGCAAAATATGAGTGGAGAAAATGAGGATATGATCCTTTTTCATATCACGCAACAGCTGTTTCATCTCGCTGGCAACGACAACATCAAAGGAAGTAAGCGGTTCGTCCAGCAGGATCACTGTAGGTTTGATGAGTAAAAATAACAACATTTGAACTTTATTTTTCATTCCATGTGAATAGTGTTTAATGAGCTTGTGGCGGTCTTCATGTGACATGTGCATCATATCGAATAAACGATCCATATCCTTTCCTTGCTCTTCGATCACATCACTATTAACTTCAATAAAAAAACGTACAAACTCATATCCTGTAAGAAATTCCGGTAATATGGGCAGAGAATATACGTAACCTACATCATCCATCTCTAAATCACGTGATGTAGATTCACTCACCAGTTTCATCGTGCCGTTATCCGCTTGAATCTCTCCACCCAAACAATTAAATAATGTTGTTTTTCCGGCACCATTTCGTCCAAGAAGGCCATAAATCTTACCCTTTTCCAAATAAAAATTTATATCGGTTAAAACCTTATTCTCACCAAAACTCTTCCTTAAATCCTTTAATACTAATTTCATTAATTAGCTCCTCGCTTTCACAGCTTTTCTTTTTTTGTGAATCTAAGACTCCAATAATCAAACCATTCGTGCCATCTTTCTCGTACGTATACAAATTGATTAATTGTTTAGTTTTCATACTTATCAATCCCTTCAAATTATTTTCATAAAAGGACAGCCATGAACATCCCTTTAGAAGGTAAATCTTCTTAATGGTACCCCAATAGCTAATATTGGAAATTAGAGAGTTACTTAATCTTGTATTCGATCTTGATTTATATTATTCCTGTTGTATCCGCGAATTAAAGTAAACGAACTATCGAATGATAGTCCGCTAGGATGTTTTTATAATCTCTTGTTAGTTCCTGTCCATGTAAACCACTTATGGATGTAACTTCACTAGTAAATTGTTGGAACCATTCCCCCGTCCATACGGATCGGTGAACCTTTAAATGGCGTTGCATAAGGGCTGCATACAAATTCAAGCAGTACTTACTCCCTCCTGTATCTGAAATCAGCTATACAAGAGAGCAGTGAAACTCCCCATACTGCACCTCCAACATTTGATATGACTCAGTTTGTGATAAATTTCCTATTTCAAGACAGCGGTCCGGGGAGCTGGCTCCTCAAAACTTGCCGAAGCGGAGGCACAGGTTATATCACAGCCTAGGGATGATAGCGGTCTCTTCGAAATTGCATTTCAGATTTTTAAAGGTCAATATTTGGACAAAATGTTCAGGAGTACATTCCCATCAATGTTGCCACCGCTTAACACAAGTGCGATATTTTGCCCTCCAATTCGTTCTCTGTGTTCCATAATTGCGGCAACCACAGTAGCGCTTCCTGCTTCAATAATGTATTTTTCTTCTTTCGCCAGAAAACTTACGGCTTGGCCAATCGAATGCTCAGACACGGCAATAAAATCATCAACATAATCTTTAGCCATCTCGTAACTCAGTTTTCCAATCCCACCAAGGAGTGCATCGCAGAGGGATTCCTCGCTAGGATACTGTTCATACAAGGTTTGATCTTCGTAAGATTTGATCATGGCCGGGCAAGCTTCGGTTTGTACTCCAATTATTCGGATGGACGGCTTGATCGATTTGGCAGCAACCGCAATCCCTGTAATCAGGCCCCCACCCCCTACCGGAACGACGATCGTATCAATATCTTGGTTTTGTTCTAAAATTTCAATGCCTATCGTCCCTTGTCCACCATAAATTTCAGGATCATCGTAGTATGGATCAATATAAGTTAAATGATGTTCATGAATGTACTTCATGCCGAGTGTATGAGCCTCGTCAAAATCTTTGCCTAACTTCATCGCTTCTGCCCCAAAATAGTTCATTTTATCAATCTTGCTTTGTGCTGCCGTTTCTGGAACGATCACCTTGACGTGATGAATTCCGAGAATGGAAGCCGCGTAGCTCACAGCACTACCGTGGTTACCTGAAGAGATGGCGGCAACGCCTCTTTTCGTTTCTTCCTCAGATAGTGTCATCATTTTGTTTAAAGCGCCTCGGATTTTAAAACTCTTTGCCCGTTGGAAGGATTCCAGTTTGAAAAAGTATCTTCTGTTCAGATCACCTAGATAGAACGATTCTTCAAGTGGTGTTTTTTTGAGGTGTTGCTTGATTCGATCATACGCTTGTACCACATGTTCATAGCTAAAAGTCATTTCTTTTTCTCCCCTAGATGTCAATTTTAATTCCTAAATTTCCGTCCTCTGCAGTCCGTAACGCCATTTTCGCTGCATATATATCCAGAATTGCCATACCTGTCGCATCAAATATAGTGATTTGTTCGTTTGAGGTTCTTCCCTCTATCTTCCCTAAAATTAAATCGCCGATCTCACCGCATATATGGTTTTCCGCAATCTTGCCTTCTTTTAGCGGTATTTCAATCTCGCCCACTTGTATACAGTGTTCCCGGTCATCTACATAGAGGCGTGCTTGTGACATCAGGTTGGAATCAATCTCCTGTTTCCCTACCATATCTGCACCTATGCAAGAAAGGTGTGTACCTTCCTTGACCCACTCCTTCTTAATGATCGGGGTTCTCGATGAGGTTACGGTGATGATAATATCACTGTTTTTTACTGCTTGTTCCAGTGATTCGGCTGCTTCAAATGTAACGTTCTCTATGTTCATACCAAATTCAGATTGAAGTCTGTGTGGTATTGCGTTTACAAAAGAGTTCAGCTTTTCTTGGTCCCTGGCGGCAACACATACCGTACTCAAGTTTGGAAACGCGCACAAGACACAGGCTATTTGGAAGATCGCCTGATTTCCTGATCCTACGACAAGCAGAGTTTCAGAATCCTGTCTTGCTAGATATTTTGCTCCGATCGCTCCCGAAGCACCTGTACGTATGCCTGTAATAAAGGATGCCTCGGTTATTCCTAAGGGTCTGCCTGTTTCGGCATCAAATACGTTTATGAGCCCCGTCAACGTGGGGAGCTGCTTCGCTTCATTCTCGGCAAACCATGTGATCGTTTTATGTCCAAAAACCTTTTCGCCCTTCAGATATCCTGATTTGATGTCCATATCTGCCTTGCCTGGATCAAAATCATAAAAGATCGTTGGCCAACTCTCGGTGTTATTTTCACTTTTGGCTCTGTATACCGTTTCAACGAGATGGATGACTTTGGGGACATTCAACCCTTGTCTGACATCGTTATCACTTAAAAATCGCATAAGTTATACCTCCTTCATCATCAAAAAAGCATTGAATCTCATCCCTCCTATATACATAGGCCCTAGTGGGGATTGAGACTCAATGCTTTATATCGTTTTTACCCGGGGATAAAAACAAGCATAATATCAAATTTGTAGCTTTATTTTAGCTGAATTTTGTGTAGAATACAACGATAACTCTCAGCTGCATGGAATGCTGTTTTTCACTCGGCACTAAACAAAATTCCTGTGGGGATATCAGCCTAAGTACTCGTTTTAGAGTTATAGTTTACATAACTTTAACTATGGAATCTTTTGTGGATTTCACTCGCCCAAAGTAAAACGTATACGCTTTTCAATGCTCGTGGCATGTGTACTTATATTCTATCAAGGTACCGTCCATGATAAAGTGCTTGCCATTTTATGGATCATCTGTCGCAATTACGGTCGTATAATCAGGCCACTGACTCTGTTCTCAGGAGCTACTTTTTAATGTAAATGTTAAAATGACTGTCGGCAAATAACGCCGACAGTCATGCTCTTACTCCGTAGTATGTTTCTCTTCATATTCGCTTGATATTTCTTTGAGCGATCTGATTTTACCATGAGGGTGCTGTTCTTGCTTCCGAGACTTCCAAGCAGCTTCCTGCCTTTTTTTCTGGCGAGCCATACAAGATCTCCTCCTCAGGAAATGAGAATGATACTACTTCTGTAGGATGTCATTAACAAGTTGCTTTCATTCGTATTAAACGGATGAAAATGCATATTCATTCTTTCATTATGAGGGTGGCGAGATGGATTAGGATTGATTTAGCCACTCTGTCTCCAATGCATCCCAGTTTGGCGTAGGCACATCCGACCTTGCCCTCCATTCAGCAAAGGCCTCATTCAAGGCAGCGAGTTCCGTTGCCGTTCCATCAATCAACCTGCTAACCGGAAGCATGAAGAACAGCTTCAATGCCCAGCGAATAAGGTTTGGATAACGTGTAATCCACGACGCCTGCCCCACAGGGATCAACGGATACCCCGATGAATCAAGCACACGGAAGCCCTCGCCCATCGCCGCTACGAACTGACGCATTCGTTTGTCATCACGTGCAACCTTTCTCATCTCGAAACCATGGTATAGTATGACCATGTTCGCGGGAACTATCAGCACCATATGGTTTTTCAGCCATGCATCGATTTGATCATGATAGCTGAGTTTGTACTTGGTTCGCTCGAAAACTTGCTCTAGCAAGGGACGAAACGGAATATTTCCTTCCAGGCTCCCGATAACCATCTTTCCATGACCGCCACGAATGCAAATGACTCGACCGTCCATACGTGTCCCTGCGGTAGCTTGGAATCCAAAAGCGATCTCTTTAGGTGACCGCCCATTTTTACTTAAATAGTCCTGCATAGCATAGGTATCCATATTATTACCAACCAATACGATATGGGAACTGATATTGCCTGCGAGGATCGGCAGTACTGCCTCAAAGTCCGAATATTTCATCATGACAAAAATGAGGTCATATGTGTCGTCTTGCTCTAGTTTCCGAGTTACACGAACCGGATCGGTAGTTGTTTTGCGCTGAAGGTAATGCCGGATGACCAATCCCGTCTCCTCCAAGTCTTCCGCTCGTTGTCCTCTTGCTAACATGGTCACGTCATGACCACCACGTATCAAGACATGCGCCAGATAACTTCCTTGCACACCTGCTCCGTAAATAAGAATATTCAATTTCTTCCCCTCCCTAAATAATCAACATTTGTTGTATATCTAACAGCTGTGCACTACAATTAAAGTATCATTGAAGCAGATATAACAACAATAGCTAATCTCTTTTGCTTCTGTTGAGAAATGAACAATAGATAAGGAATGTGTTCAAGAAGGAGGTAAAATCATGGATCGACGCATTGTACGAACAAGGCAAATGATTATGCAAGCGTTCATTGGGCTGCTTGGGGAACAAGATTTCGAGAAGATTACGATTCAAGGTGTCGCGGATCGGGCGAATGTGAACCGGGGAACCGTTTATTTACATTTTACTGATAAATATGACCTACTCGAACAGAGCGTGGAGACGTACCTGCTGATGCTTGTTAATAGCTGTTTATCAGAGGAAGGGTCTGGCGCTGAACTGTCACGAGATCTACTGATCGGTGCATTTGCGTATCTGAAAGAGAATGCTTCAATCTATCGCGTGCTGATCACGAGCAAAGGCACTCCAACATTTAGACATCGTATGACACAGATGATTAAGGGCAATATCACCGTGATAGTGAACGAGATGAAACTGGAAAAAGAGATTCATAGAGATGTGCTTGTACAATTTTTATCCATTTCCATTACAGGTTTGATTGAGTGGTGGGTGGCTGAGTCCATGCCTTATTCTCCAGAAGAGATGGTTGAACAGATGAATAAAATATTACAAGCCAAGCTAGAACTATGGTGAATTCCTAGCTGATTGCTACCCAGATCATCGTTTAAAAGAGGAATTTCACCCTGGTCGAATTTCCTCTAAATGAGCGAAAAATACTTGTCCTTTTGGAATAAGACAAGTTGTTAAACGATTCAGCTCCCTCTTTTTCTAGACACTCTCAACAAAATTCTTTCAATTGAACACTGAAGGCATATTGAATAAGCTCCGCTAAAATTAAACTTGTTTCTTACAAAAACCAAAAACAATAATAAAAGGCTCGCGCTGGATCACTCCTACGATGAGCCTTTTGTGTTTTGCACGAGATTTGTCAGCTTGGTTGTAAATTCTCCCACCATTTTAGAAATTGGTTCATCTGTTCGTGTGATTCTTCCTAGAACGGCTTTCTCTGCGCTGAATTGTTGCAAAGGAACCGTAACTAATTGTTCCAGATAGATCGAAGATAACGCATTTAATATAAAATCGGGAGCAATCGTTATGGTATTCCCATAAACAATCATTTGACATAATGCATCCATATTATTAGTGATCAAGGCGATACGGTTGGTATGATTGGTGCACATTAATGTGTGTGCGATAGTTTCGATCTGTTCATCTTTATATAGGACAAATACTTCATTATGTAAGTCTTCAGGCGATATCGTTTTAAAAAAACGTAAAGGTGAACGGGTGTTCATGATCAATACTGCGTCACCTTCAACAATTGGGACCCAATCAAATAAAGTGTTCCGTTGGCTTTTAGGGTACGATAGCAAGCCCATATTTGCATGACCCTCTTGAACGTCCTTCATTACTTTCTGAGTATCCCCTTCGATCATCTGAACTCTAAGTGTCGGATAGGTTTTCATCAGTTCCAGCATCGTCTGCACCACTTGAGGAACAAAACCCGGAATGCTGGAGATTGTAATACTCTCTAAGGATTCTTCTTTTAGAGTAAGTAATGCACCTTGCATCTGTTCAATATTTTTGAGAACGGCTGCCGCATGCTGGAGAATCAGCTCCCCTTCTGCTGTTAGAAAGACACCCTTTTTTGTTCGGTGGAAAATAACAGTATTCAGCTCATCTTCCAATTGTTTGATCGACTGACTAATGGTTGGTACGGTAAGATGATGTACATTCGCAGCTTTCGTAAATGAACCCCATTGTGCGGCGGAAATCAAATATTGTAACTGTGAAATATTCATGTTCATTCCTCTTATTCTTAAATATATATTTATGATACTAAGTTATATTTAAATATCTTTTATGTTTAAAATCAAGTATTCTCATTACAGGAGGACGATATAATGCGGAGTATACGAAGTTTTCTTGTAGAAGTATTGCTGAGAATCACGAAAAAAAAGCTGGACGTAAATGAATTTATGGAGAAACGCAGTCAGATCAATAGCGAATCCTATCAGGTCCCTGCTAAACTTAAACAGAAGTACAATATCACTAAAGACGGTAACCTGCCTTTGGATACGTATATACTAAAATCAAATTCTCGTTCCGACGAACGAATTGTGTTGTATTTGCCTGGCGGAGGATATGTTGAGCAACCACTAACTTGGCACTGGCATTTCTTACACAACTTAACGGAGCAATTGAATTGCACGGTTTTTGTGCCAATCTACCCGAAAGCTCCAGACAATCAATATACGGCTGCAATAGAAAGTGTCCTTAAGGTGTACCAGTATCTATTAAAAATAGCGAAACCTGAAAATATGGTCATCATGGGTGATTCTGCCGGAGGTGGTCTCTCTTTAGCCTTTGCACAATATTTATTAGAGCAAGAATTGCCACAGCCTAAGGACATTATTCTACTCTCTCCGTGGCTGGATATCACCCTAAATAGCCCGCAAGTCCTTGCCATGATTGATAAAGAGCCCATGTTGGATTGGGACATGCTGGTTGAAGCTGGAAAGAGATACGCTGGTGAAACATCTCGTTCACATTATTTAGTGAGTCCGATTCATGGAGAAATTAAAAATCTGGGTAAGATTTCCCTGTTTATTGGTACACATGAACTTTTCCTTCCGGATGCTCGAAAATTCAGAGAAAAAGCTGTCCGTCAGTCGGTTGACATAAACTATTTTGAGTATCCAAAAATGAATCATGTCTTCCCCGTATTTCCGATACCTGAAGCGAAAAAGGCGCTTAAACAGATTGTAGACATTATCCAAAAATAAGCAGAAGTATCGATAACTTTTAGCAAAAAGATATTTTGAAAAATGACATTGTAAAAAAGTCTAATCTAAACCAAAATTAAAAAAAGCCGCTATTGAGCGGCTTTTTTAAACTTCCTGAGTACTTCCTCTAAATACTCGGTTCGCTCAGTTCGTTTAGGTATCATTAGATTTTTTGCTAATTCTACTTTGTTGAAGGATGAATGTCGCGAATCAACAAGATTCCGTCATATTGATCGCGAGGAATCATCTTTTCATCCAATACGCCCCATGCTTTGGCTATGCGCGGTGTAAACATCCATTCCGTCGCTGGGCTTAATGCTTGGTCTCTAATGTTAATAAATCGGGCTGCACCCATGTCCGTTCCTAGAATATCTTCCAGGCTACCCTTGTCATGAGATTGAACCGGTTCCTCTTCGCCATTATTTTTGGATGAGCTTCCTTGGTAAGCAAATAAACCGATTACATAATTAGCTTGTTTCAGTGAATAAGGCAGAAGCTCCCCCATTGTTGGATATGGATTCTCGTCAAAATCATAACCGTTATGCTCTGTGATCATCGTAGAATTATGTTTACGAATGTGATAGTTATGTCCCCATACGATCATTTTTTCATTGGGATATACCGTTTTGGCAAGCCAAGTCAGGTTATCGGCCATAACGCGATCACGTTCATAACTCGCCATTTGTAACTGCTTCTCGGGGTCAATTCCAGCAAACATGTTTATGATGTGTGGATGATAGTTATCCAGCATATCCAAACGGTTTTGCAATACACGTTCAATCAAGGGTACCAATTCGGATTGTTTTGGCTGCGCTTGATGTAATTCATCTTGATTTTCGCTTACGAATTGTTGAAGAGCTAGATATTTTTCTTTGATCTTCTTTTTCTGCTTGTTGAATTCTTCCATGTCGGTAATCGTGTTCATTGTCAAATACCATTGTTCCGTTTGAACAAAACCTTTGGCTTTACTTGGATCGACTTGGGCGAACCAATCTTTGATCAAAGTAATGAAAGATTCCTTTGGGCCTTGTGCGTCAAATCCGGTTAAAATCAATGGATGATCGGTCTTGCTCTGCGCTGCAATGTATTCAAACAAAGGCAAGTTTTCTTTAACCTGCCACACACCAAAAATAGATTTTTTCATCAATTGTTCCGGCGTCGTCTGATGTACCTGTGAATACGCAGTAGCTGTATCCGAAAGATTAGACTCGAATGCGATAACGTTAAATCCTAATTCCTCATGCAAGAATTGAACTAACCGCACTTTCATCGAATTGTACTCAGATGCACCATGCGAAGCTTCGCCCAAGCTAACGATTTGTTTATCTGCTAAAACAGATTTCAGAAACTTCAAATCATTGTATGCATCCTCTTCTTCCGGTTTGACCGATGTGATCGTTTTGGCATTTGTACGAACGTGTTCTTTCCAGATTAGATCAGGAGAAATAAAGCTCTCTTGTCCCGCTTTAGAAGAACCTGCCATATACGCCGATGCACTCACAGACACCATACTTAAGCTGCAGATTACTGCTGTGGATAATAAAACCTTTTTGTACCATGGATTCATTAGGCTGACACTCCTTCTGCTGTGATGAAGTTCAGCTTAACATTCTCTGTTTAAAACCAGTCCACGTCATGTTTAAGGTTTGTTTAAAAATGGTAATGATACAAAGTGGAAACTCAAAAAAGCAGCTTCTCTTAAAGAAGACTGCTCTTCCATGTTTACACAAGTGGTATAACTTGTGGACGTATTTCTACGGGTTACTGCTTATTAAAGTTTAATTGAATCGGACATTATTTGTCGTAAAAAATGATGCAAATTGTCTGCGACTTTGTTAACCTCTTCAAACTCAGGTTCTTCTCCCCGTACTATAGAACCAATCTCGTTGTTTAAATCAATGGCATAAAAAGAATATCCATCACGAACAGACATCATAATCGGCAGATACTTATCCCACCATGTCGTAACTTCTGATCGCCACGCCTCATCGTCCACTGCTGCATCCAGGCTGATTAATTCAAATTCATTCCAGTGAAAGTCCGAATCAGAGCTATTGTTATAGTCAGCCTCACACAGGAACCACGTCTGCTCGCTAGGTGTCATACATTCGTTGACCACACGCAAAAACGCTGTATACTCCGCGGGAATATCCGTGTATCTATTAAGTAAACGAGGATCCAGATGGAGGTCACGTTCGGATTTAAGAGTTACAATCCATCCGTTTGACTCAGCCCAGGTCACAAATTCCAGAATCGTTTTATTCATAACGTACATCGCCCCTATCTTACAATATTTTCCTCCAGAACGTTTGAGCATAGTCTAGTCCATCTGAAAAATAAGAGCTATAGTCAACCTTCATCCTTAAAATGGAAATGTTCGTGATGGATTGAATCCATTCCTGTCAGCTTCCCCGTTTTTTTGTGGTAAAACGCAAAGTTATGATTCAGCGGCAATCGCAGCAATTGATAATTGTGATCTCGGGGTAAAGTGTCGATTTCTTTCACGGCCTCCTCCCTCGTGCTGTACATGCCAATGGGAAAAAAGTTAGGAAAGTGTGCAGAGGCATCTACTGCGAATATTCCCCAAACGAATTCAGTCAATGGATTTCATCTCTTTTCTATAAATGATCGGCCGCTGCTTGCTCAATGGCTATTCCTTTCGTGTACCTTTCCATAAACCGGTTGAACCCGCTCACATCAGAAATGTCCGGATCAATCTTCAGGGCTTCGACGTCTTTAAATACTTTCAGATGGAGGTAATCTGTCAAACTTTCGTTGTTCTCCTTACAAACCATATAGGAAGCTAGTATGGCTATACCCCATGCACCACCCTCACCAGCAGTCGGCATGACAGATACGGGAACGTTAAGTGCAGCCGCACACATTTTCTGGCCAACGAAGGGCGTCTTGAATAGTCCGCCATGTGCCAAGATCTGGTCAACCTTTACATTCTCCCTCTGCGTTAAAATGTCCATCCCGAGCCTTAATGTACCAAACGCACTGAACAGATGCGTCCTCATAAAATTAGCGAGTGTAAAGCGGCTCTCTGGAGAACGAACAAATAACGGACGCCCTTGAGTCATACCGGTAATTTTCTCTCCCGAATAGTAACCGTAACTTAGCAAACCGCCGCCATCCGGGTCTGCTTCGAGCGCTTTATTAAACAGAACATGGAACAAGTGACTGGCGTCAGCTTTATATCCCAATGCTTCATAAAACTCATGAAAAATTCTGATCCATGCATTGATATCACTAGTGCAATTGTTGGCAAGAACCATACCAACAGGACTTCCATCCGGTGTAGTCACAATGTCAATCTCGGGATACACCCCTATATCGTTATCCAGAACAATCATAGCAAAAATAGATGTTCCTGCGGATAGACTGCCGCTACTTGTATGGATACTATTCGTAGCTACCATGCCTGTTCCCGCATCCCCTTCCGGAGGGCAGAACGGAATACCGGCTTGTAGTTCGCCAGACGGGTCGATGAGACGTGCACCGGCTTCATGAAGATAGCCTGCACGTTCACCAGCCGAATAAACAGAAGGTAAAAGATCTTCAAGTTTCCATGGATAATCTTTATGGCTAATGAATTCGTTGAACTGCTCAATCATCTCTTCATTGTATCCTCTGGTCATCCTATTGATCGGAAATATCCCCGAAGCATCCCCTACACCAAGCGCTTTATTGCCTGTTAGAAGAAAATGCATATAACCCGACAAGGTTGTCATATAGTTAATCTTCCTTACATGTTCTTCATTGTTTAAGACGGCTTGGTACAGATGCGCAATACTCCATCGCTCCGGAATTTTATATTGGAACTCCCTGGTTAAGAATGCTGCTGCAGGACTCGTTGCGATATTACGCCAAGTACGAAATGGAACTAACAATTCTCCCATGCTGTCCAAAACAAGATAACCCTGCATCATGCCGGATAGTCCGATGGAGCCTATGCTGCTCAGCGTTACTTCATAATGCATCATAACCTGCTGTTTCAGTTTGGCGTACACTTCTTGCAACCCTTGAATCATCTCATCAAGATGATAAGTCCAGTATTGATTGTTCCATTGATTTTCCCATTCGTAGCTGCTGGAAGCAATGATGTCAAATTTGTTATTGATCAGAACAGCCTTGATCCGGGTTGATCCAAATTCAATGCCAAGCGAGGTTTCTCCGCTGACAATCGCTCGTTTGAGATATTGATCCATTATGGCTCTGCACCACCTTTTACTTGAACTTGGTGTGATAATAACATGTTTACAACACTTTGTATATTGGATAAACTAAGTATCGCCAATGAGAAGCAAAAAGACATCCCCAGTTCTCACCTGCCTAAAATGGATAGAAAGCAGCATTTTGGGCAAATCAAACTAAGAAATGTCTCATAAAATTCGATTATTTTTAATTTATGGAGTAATCATGAACAGGCACGGATGAGCCTAATCCTGCACCCTTCTTTTCTGATAACAGAGATTCAAGATTCGTTCTGCGGCGATTTGTATTGTGAATTTGTGTAGGATTGGTAACAACTTAAGCGTTCTTGCTGAATGATCTGACCTGGCTTTGGTCACTTCGCTTATCAGCTTTTTCGCGCTTCATTCCCCTTAGGAGCTCCAACAGCTTTTCTTCCCAAGTTCATGGACAGCTGTACACTAATCATTAGCAGTACAATGATCAGCATGGCAATAATGGATACGTTAAACCGTCCGCTGAGATCAAAGATCCATCCAATAACAAGTGGACCGAAGGCTCCCATGATATAACCTCCCATCTGTGACATCGCTGACCACGATCCTGCTTCCTCGGCCGTATTTGTTGCCATAATGGGTAGCATCAATGCTAGCGGAAACAATCCACCAGCCCCGATACCGAGAAAAATCACGGCTGGAAGCATGGGTACAGGAGACAAGAGTAACACTAAACCGATGAGTTCAGAAACACTACACAAGACAAGCCATAGTTTGATCTTGCCTGAACGGTTTACAAGATTCGGAATCAGTAATGCGACAGGAACTTGAATCAATGTAAACACGGTCAGAAGCAACGCTGCGTTTGGTGCGCTGTATCCGAAGCTAAGAGCGATTGGCGAAATCCAAGCTGTCAAGCTATAGAACATGCTGGCCATGAAGCCAAAAAACAAAGTGAATTGAATCGCTTTTTTATTACCCAGAGGCAGTTTAACGCGTTGTGATCTGCTGCTGGAGGGTTTGTTTTTTCGAATCAGTCCAATCCAGAAGAATACAGCAACGATCCCCAAAATAGCCCAACAGGACAAAGCAAATGAAAGATTATGCTGACGTTGTGTGTAAATCGGAATGGTCAACCCCGATGCCAGGGCCGCTCCAATTGTCATGGATACGGAGTAAATACTTACTATGCCGGGGTTTGCCGGGAAATACTTTTTAATAAAGCTGGACAACAATGGCCCGGCAAGACTAATACCCATCCCACCTACCAACGCGGTAACGATCAAAATAGTAACAGACGGATCTACACTGCGGAGTGCAGTCGCGAGTGTAATGAGAAGAAGCGAAATAAAAATAGTTCGCTCCAAACCGAGACGCTGACTTAACGTGGTGGCGATGGGAGCAAACAATCCCATACACAGGACAGGCAGTGTGGTCAGAAGGCTTGCTGTTAATGCGCTTATACCTAACTCGGTTTGAATCATGCTCATCATGGATGCTACGGAAGTAATGATGGGTCGTAGGTTCAATGCCGCAATAAATAGAGCGAATAAATATAATGTTTTTTTCATGGTTCTTTTCCTCCTGAATCTTGTTGAATTAAATATGAGTATAAAGCTGCTCTATTCATTGATCAATCCAATAATTCGTATTATTATGATAGTAAAATACTATCATTTATGCGGAGGAGAAAAGATGGATACTCGAAATATAACGTATTTTATGACGGTCTTTGAGCATCTTCACTTCACAAAAGCCGCAGAGATTCTAGGCATTTCGCAGCCTACGCTTAGTCAGCAGATCCGTCTGCTGGAGGCGGAAGTGGGTATGCCTCTTTTTGATAGAATTGGCAAAAAAGTCGTCGCAACCGAGGCTGGAAGGTTGCTCCATCAATACGGCATGAAAATGATTCAGGCTGAAATGGATGCAAAAAGTGCGATTCAAGAGCTGCGATCGGAGAAGCGCGGAACGGTTCGACTCGCTGTGTTACCCTCTGATCTTGATTTTCAACTCGTTCCGCTGTTTGTAGAATTTAAGACAAGGTACCCGGACACCAAACTGCAGGCTTTCTCAACGATCTATGTACGAGACGAAGTATTAACACATAAAGTGGATCTTGGCATTGGGCTACGTGGGCCTAAGGATAAACGGCTGGTGCAGATCCCTTTGGGGAGCGAGCCTTATGAACTGTTTGTTCATTCATCGAGTGATCTTGCGAAAAGACATGAAATAACCCTCGAAGAATTGACGCAGCTTGCGCTGGTCATGTACCCCAAAGGCTATATAGGCAGAGATTTGGTGGATGAGGTTTTCCGGGAACAAGGCTTGGAGTTAACTACAGTTATGGAAGCTGGTTCCGCATCCTCCCTACTGCAGCTCGTAGCGGCTGGCATTGGTGCGACAATCCAGCCGAAAGAACTGTTAAAGCAGCATTCGGGTTGGGAAGATATTGTAACGATACCTATTGCGGGGGACGCACCTGTTCGGCACATGGAGCTGACATATTACGCTGATCGGTTCATCAGTAAAGCGCAGCAGCAGCTAGCGGAATGGTTGATCGAGTTTTTTAAATCAAAAACGAACTGAGGTTTATTTATGAGTTTCAATACACGATTTTGCAATCAGAATGGTTAAATATGCGTCAGTAATCCATTCTAATCATAGAAAAGAAGCTGATTGTCACTGTTTTAATGGGGTGATGACTTTATTAGGTACCCACCCCTTCTCACCTTCAGTCGTGTGCACAAGACTCCATTCGTTCAGCTCAAGTTCTTTCTGGACGATCATACCAGGAGTCACGTTCAATTCGTATGCAACGTAGTCCTCCTTTACTTTTGCCATTCGTTCTTCATTCGGTGTGCTCAGTATTTGCTTCGGCACCCAACCACGCTTTTTAGATTCAATAGATTCACAAAAAATCCAGTTCGGAAATTCAGTATCTTCCTCTCCGTAATGAACAATATCTCCCTTAGCCAATACAATAGGGTCTGGATAATTCGACTGATGCGGGTGAATTACCTTGTATTGCTTCATATGTAATCCCTCCAGAATGTAGTTCTTGAAGAAGTGAAACCAACGATCAGGACAATTCTTCATTTTTGTGATAAATGGCGCGTTGTCCATAGGCGCGAAGGAAAGCACGTACCCCTTCGGTGATGATTCGTTTGGTTTGTTCATTGTGCAAATTTCCGATCTTTGTCGGTTGATTAAATACCATTAAAAACGTTAATGCGGCGAAATGCTTTGTAGCCAGTTCAGGATCGGGCACATTAAGCAGTCCGTTTTCTCCAAACTCGGTAAATCTCCTGATCAGCCTCTCTTCTGTTGAGTTGTCTAAATTTTCTAAAAAAGAGATGGGTAGGTTGGCTTCTTCCATCGTAACCAGACGGATCAAAGCACTGTAATCAGAAGAACCGTTCGCAGAAACTACGAATTGTTCACAGAACAAAATAAGAGCCTGCTCCAAATCCTCGAACTCCGAGAGGTAGTCTGATATCCCTTGTTTGATCATGTCCAAAACGGCCCCGCTGGTTTCTTCTACAACAGCAAGCAGTAAGTTCTGTTTGTCACCATAATAATCATAAACGGTCCGTTTGGAAACGCCCGCTTTAGCTGCGACCGCATCAACACTGGAACGATCAAACCCTTCCGAGAGAAACAAATCTCGTGCCGCCGCCATAATTTTAGCTCTTTTGTCAGAAGAGCCTTTGCGGACTTTTTTGATTTCCGTCGTATTCATCCTTAAGCTTCCCCCCTATGACTATACTATCAAAAATGAGTTCCTCTTTACAAACTACACTGCACGGTATAGTTTAGTTTATGTAACCTATCCAAATCCATGATCAAGGAGGAATTAACTTATGAACACGCCACAGTCTTTGGTTGATGTTCTTATTGTCGGGGCTGGGCCTACAGGGCTGACACTTGCCTGCGACCTTGCCCGTCGAAACGTAGAACATCGGATTATCGAACGAAGCACGTCGTATAACGTAGCATCTCGTGCCAAAGGAATTCAGCCCCGTTCGCTTGAAGTCGTTGATGATTTGGAAGCCGTTCGTTACATTATGGACACAGGTGTCGTGGATTTACCCGTGCGCTATTATACTGAGGATGGCAAAAGTATGGTTAAGCCTTCTATTACCATTACGGCCAGCGCTGAACTGGGATCCCCCTATCCAGATCCGGTCTGGATTGCTCAATTTGATGTGGAAAAGGCATTACGTGACCAATATACAATGTTTGGTGGTAAAGTTGAGCTGGATATGGAAGCAGTAGGACTTGTTCAAGACTTGGAGGGTGTAAAGGTAACGGTGAATACACCAGAAGGAAAAGAGCAAATTCATGCCCGTTATGTGGTTGGCGCTGATGGTGGAAAAAGTAATATTCGCAAGTTTATCCAACTTCCGTTGGTTGGGAAGACACACGATCATGAACGGTGGTATCTTGGCGATGTGCGTTTGGAAGGATTGGATCGTGATCATATCCATATCTGGACTTCTCCGGAGGGGATGGTCGGAGTGACACCATTACCTAAATCCGACATTTGGCAACTGCAAGCTACCATTCCGTCCGATATCAAGGAACCGGAAAAGCCGTCTTTAGAGGTGTATCAGGAGTTGTTTAACCGACGGGCAAGTGCTGGTTATGTTCGGATTATGGATGCCTCCTGGCTATCTATCTACCGGATCAACGTGCGAATGGTTGAATCTTACCGCAGCGGTCGGGTTTTTCTTGCCGGCGATGCCGCGCATGTTCACTCACCAGCCGGAGGGCAAGGCATGAATACCGGGATACAGGACGCTTACAACCTAGGATGGAAACTAGAATCCGTCATACGCGGAGCAAATCCCACCCTGCTGGACACCTATGATGAAGAACGTCGTCCCGTGGCTCAAGTGGTGCTTGAGGATAGCACAAAAAAAATGGGAGCAATCTTAGGGACAGCGACTGAACGTGGAGCATTATCCCAATCTTTGAGCAACGTATCCGATGATCTAACGAGCGGGCTTCTTATTTCTTATCACTCAAGTTCTCTTACCCGCCCCTCTCTTCAACCCAATGTTACCCGTTTAATGCCCGGAGATCGTGCTCCTAATGCCGAGGGCCTGCAAGGTGCTGAGTTCACAGGAGATGTCTTTGACCTGTTGCGCGGCCCGCACTGGACTCTTTTAGCTTTTGTAAACGGTACAGATCACCTTTCTCTCCTAGACTTCACTTTTGATAAACTCCACACGCATTGCATTGTGCCGTCACCTGTGGAAGGAGAAGAATGTATCATTGACACGGCAGGTAATGCCTATCAAATGTACGATGTTACGAGCGAAACGCTTATATTGGTTCGTCCCGACGGATACATCGCATTACGTACTTCCATGGAGGACAGCGCATTGATTCTACAATACCTGAACTCTATTTATCGCGCGAACTAATTAAAACTAGGTTATATGTCGGAAGCTTAAAGATGGCCCCCGTGAAAACAGGAGCCATCTTCATCATTTTTTATGATGTGGAATAACGAAAATAGTCAAAGTCAGCATGCCTACGGGTACCGCCGAGATCCTGCACACAGAGACCAATATAGGTTCCGGTGAACCGGATGTATTCCGGGGATTCATCACATAGATGGGTAATATCTGTCCACTCCCCTACCTGAATCCATGACGAATCACCGTTTATCGCATAATAAAAGCAAGCACGATCATGCTGAATCACGGCTTTTAAGCGAATACGACTCCCGGATTGCAATGGAATATCCTCCACAAGTTCATCATATACCCCATACTTGGAATGGATGATGCCAAGGCACAATCCCTTTTCTTCATGAAACGTTACTCTTAGGTAGAGATAGTCCTGCGTGTCGTAATAGAGAATCAGTCCTGCCATCTGCTGTGGATGATCCGGTGCGAATTCCAGGCACGTTTCGGCTTCACACTCAAAATCCTGCAGTCTGCGAGCAAGCATGCTTTGTCTATGAGTTGAACTCATAGATTCCATGCCATATAAACGTAAATAACCAGGACGTTCTGTCAGTGTAAGCCAAGATGCGTCTGGTGGGATACGAAGGGTGTTCCAGTCGTTACCAAGCTCGGCTTGATCAAAGTGATCTATTTCCCCTGCCAGTTCAAACGGTTGAGGTTTAATTTTCGGCGCAGTCACCTGAAGCTCCGGATATCGCGCCCCGCTGGCAAGTCTCAACCATCCGTCTTCACTCCAGATGCAATGCTGGAGAGCCGTCTCACGTCCAAGGATACAGTGTTTCTCCTGAACAGGTCTGCCTAGCAGATGTGCCATATACCATTCGCCCGTATGCGTCTCAACGAGACTTCCGTGTCCCGCCTTTTGCAGCGCTAAATCCGGCCTGCCTTCTGAAGTGAGCATCGGATTGCTCGGATCAACCTCATATGGACCTTGTAATGTACGTGAACGGGCAACCGTCACCGCATGCTCATAACCCGTTCCGCCTTCAGCTGTAACTAAATAATAATAATCGTTGTGTTTATACAGATGTGGTGCCTCTGTCAGTCCCAGTTCTGTTCCTTTAAAAATGTTGATAGCAGTTCCGACCAGCTTTTGCTCCTGAACCGAATACTCCTGAAGTACAATACCTGCAAAGCGGTTTTTGCCCTTACGGTGATCCCAAATCATGTTTACCAGCCACTTACGTCCATCTTCATCATGAAACAGAGAAGGATCAAAGCCGCTGCTATTCAGATAGATTGGTTCAGACCATGGGCCTTCGATATTTGTTGCAGCCACGAGGTAGTTGTGAGTATCTTTAAAAGCACCGATCCTACTCTTCACATCGGTATATATCAGATAAAACACACCGTTATCATAACTTAGACAAGGCGCCCAGACGCCTCCGGAGTTAATATTGCCCTCCATGTTTAACTGGGATATTCGAGTCAATGGTGAAGGTACCGCACGCCAATGAACCAAATCTTTGGAGTGGTGAATGCGTACTCCTGGGAACCACTCGAAGGTGGAAGTAGCGATATAATAATCTTCTCCTGCCCGGCATATGGAAGGATCGGGATGAAAGCCGGTTAGAATGGGATTGGTAATCATGGTTGTGGTTGTATTCATGAAAGCAACCTCCGGTAAAATTAATAGCTATAAAACATTGCTGGCTAGCACATCGTAAAAGTACAGGTTGATTTCAGGGCCTCAGTTCCAACCAAGCGCCTTTTTTCCAGCCTCAAGTGCAGTTATGATGCGGTCAACATCATATATGTTCCCTCTCCAGGTGCCTCCACTGACGGATTGCAGCGCTGCCCATAAGCGTGTATCATCCGGCAGAGCTTCATCTGGACGCATGTCTGGATGAAAAGATCTCTGTGCCAAGATGAGAGCCCCCTCTTCAGGAGAAACCTCCATCCCTTCTTTTCCGACAAAATTAACACTTCCCTCCAGCGTACTCCGATCCACGATAATGTTAATCAAATCCCCATCTCGCAACTTGCCGATCGGTCCGCCAGCCAGCGCTTCGGGGCCAACATGACCTATGCATGCACCGGTGGATACACCAGAGAAGCGGGCATCAGTAATGAGCGAAACATATTTTCCAAAAGACAGATGTTTAAGTGCAGAGGTAAGCTGATACGTTTCCTCCATCCCCGTCCCGGATGGCCCACGTCCGAGGAGGACGATGATGTCACCGGCGAGGATCCCCCCTGTTTTGATCGCTCGAATCGCTTCACGTTCGGTAGTAAACACCTTGGCTGTCCCCCGGTGACGATATATGCCATTTTCATCGAGTACATCCGGATCAATGGATGTTGATTTGATAACAGAGCCTTCCGGAGCAATATTGCCCGTTGGAAATGTGACGGTGGAGGAAATACCCAGGCGCTGGGAGTGCTCTGCACTCATAATGACACTATCCGGATCGATTCCGTCCCTCTCCTGCAATTGTTTTCGCATAACCTGCCGGCGCTCCGATGACTCCCACCAATCCAGTACGTGAGCCAAAGTTGTGCCGGTTACTGTCTTCACAGTCTCATCCAACAAACCAAGACGTCGGAGGTGAAGCATCACTTCTGGCACACCGCCAGCTTGAAACACCCGAATCGTTGGATAAAAGATAGGACCGTTCGGCAGCGCACTCACGAGTCTCGGGACATTTTTATTGACCTGAATCCAGTCCTGTACATTGGGCAGTGTTAAACCTGCCGCATGGGCAATGGCCGGGATATGAAGAAGCAGATTGGTAGATCCACCGAAGGCCGCATGTACAACCATGGCATTGCGAATCGACGCATCGGTGATAATGTCGGCCATTCTCATCCCTTGAGTCTCCATTTGAATCAGTGCACGCGAGGATTGACGTGCCATCTCGATCCAAATCGGTTGCCCCGAAGGTGCCAGAGCAGCATGAGGAACGGTCATGCCTAGCGCCTCAGCTACAACCTGCGCGGTTGCCGCTGTCCCCAGAAACTGACAGCCTCCACCTGGTGTCGCACACGCGCGGCAACCTAACTCCGATGCCATTTCCAGGGAAAGCTCTCCATTCGAGTACCTTGCACCAATGGTCTGAATCTTGCCTGCATCTTCCCCATCCGTAGGCGGAAGAGTGACACCGCCGGGAACAATAACGCCTGGCAACTGCGGCATACCTGCGAGGGCAAGCATCATGGCGGGCAGTCCCTTGTCACATGTTGCAACACCAAGCACACCTTTGCGGGTGGGCAAAGAACGAATCAATCTGCGGAAAACCATCGCCGCATCGTTTCTGTACGGTAACGAGTCGAACATGCCGGTTGTTCCTTGCGATCTGCCGTCACAGGGGTCGCTGACATAACCGGCAAACGGAATTCCCCCACGGCTGGATAACTCATCTGCCGCAGCTTTCATCAGGAGTCCCACCTCCCAGTGACCCGTATGATAACCGAGCGCAGTGGGACTGCCGTCCTCGTTACGAATGCCGCCTTGCGTACTTAAGATCAGATACTGCTTTCCGTTTAATTCTCCAGGCTTCCAACCCATACCGACATTCTGGGACATACCGAACAAATCGCCACTTGGCGCATTTCGCAGCAAATCATCGGTTAACGGCAGACGTCCTTCTACCCCGGGAGCATGGGCTTTGATCTCGAAGAGATTAGACTGCCTTTGTCCATGATCAGAAGTCCATTCCTTCGGACCAGCTACCTTGTCCCCTGATTTAGACGCTTTGTTGCTCATATCAGGCGAATTTTCACCCATAATGGTTAAGATCTGTTCGTACATGACACCCTCCACGCAGTTTATGACTTCACGAAGACTGTTTTGATTGCGGTGAAAAATTCAATAGCTGCCTGTCCTTGCTCTCTGGAATGAGAACTGGACATTTTCATTCCGCCAAACGGAGCCTGCAGTTCTACACCAGCAGTTTCCGCGTTAATTCTCACAAGTCCGGCATCCATATCCCGGATAAACGAAAGCATAGAACCCACATTTTGCGTATAGATCGAAGCACTCAATCCATAGTCACTGTCATTGGCCAGCGCTATAGCTTCTTCAATGGAATCTACAGGCATCAAGGCCAGAACAGGGCCAAATATTTCTTCCCGAGCTATGGCCATATGCGGTTCGACACCTTCAAATACCGTCGGCTGTACATAAAATCCTTCTGCAAGCTCAGCACTGTCCGGTCTGTTTCCTCCAGCTAGCAGCACGGCACCTTCGTCATGTCCCTTTTGAATGTAACTCAGCACGGTATTAAGTTGTGATTCACTAGCGCATGGGCCCATCCAGCTGCCCGCAGACATACCATCGCCCAAACGAATTTCCTGAACCTGTGACAGGAGCTTTTCTTTGAAAGCATCATATACGTTTCGTTCAATAATTACGCGGCTGGTAGCTGTACATTTCTGCCCCGTTGATTTCAGACCACCGCTGATCGTTCCCTCAACAGCCAAATCTAAGTCAGCATCCGCAGCAATAATGACCGGATTTTTGCCACCCATCTCAAGCTGATACTTCGCTCCTCGAGCGAGTACCGCCGCACCGACACGTTTACCAACTTCATTGGAACCCGTGAAGGTAATTCCGTTCACATCTGGATGTTCAGCCAGTGCCGAACCGATCACCGAGCCTTTGCCGCACACAAGATTGAGAACCCCTGCCGGGAGACCTGCCTCTTCAAAACATTCGAATACCTTGGCTGCCGTTACCGCTGTTTCCTGAGCAGGTTTCAATACAACTGTGTTCCCGTAGATCAACGCTGGTGCAGCTTTCCAGATCGGAATAGCTACCGGGAAGTTCCACGGTGCAATAACGCCCACAACACCTAGCGGTACACGCGTGGTGAACATCAAAGCTTCACTGTCTGTTGACGGAATGACATCACCCGTTTTACGCATGCCTTCACCTGCGTAATATCTCAAGATAGCGACGCCGCGCATCGTTTCTCCTTTAGCTTCCGGGAAGGTTTTGCCCATTTCTCTCGTCATGGCCTCCGCTACCTCTTCGGCCCTGCGTTCCAGTACATTGGCTGCCTGAAAAAGATAATTACCTCGTTCTGCGCCAGTTAATTTCCGCCAAGTCTTCGCGGCTGCTTTAGCCGCTGCTACAGCTTGATTTAGATCCTCTATGCCTGAGGCGGGTACATTGCCCACGACCTCTTTTCGATTTGCCGGATTGATGCTGGATTCAGTTTCGCCGGTTGCGGCCTTCACCCATTCTCCGTTAATAAAGTTGTTATAGGTCTGCTCTACCTGAAAAGCGCTCATCTTCTTCATCCTCTCTACATAAATCATTTGGAAATTTAGATTGACTTTAGTTGGATATAACAGGATTAATGAGTGTGCCGATCCCGCTGATTGATATTTCAATGCGATCTCCTGGCTTCAATGTAAAATCATTCGGCGGTACAATGTTGGTACCCGTCAGGAGCACGGTTCCGTCAAACAAATCATTGTCTCTTGCCAAAAAGGAAACCAGGTCATCCAGCTTACGATTTAAATCACTCGTACTGGCATCACTTCTCACCACGACCTCTCCATTGCGGTATATTTCGCAAACAATGTTAAGGTCATATGGATTCTGAACCGTTTCTGCCAATCGAATTGCTGGTCCGATAGAGCAGGAATTACGCCATATTTTGGCCTGCGGCAGATACAGCGGGTTTTCCCCCTCGATATCCCGGCAGCTCATATCATTGCCTGCGATGTATCCTACAATGCTACCATCTGCGGCAATTACGAGGCCAAGCTCAGGCTCCGGAATCTGCCATGTGGAATCGCTGCGGAGCGTGACCGCTTCATTCGGGCCAATCGTACGTGCAGCTGTGGATTTGAAGAAGATCTCCGGACGCTCTGCATCATAAACCTTATCGTAAAAAGTAGTTGCATCCAGCTTGCCATCCGTTGCTTCGTAATTACGCGCTTCCCGGCTTCGCTGATAAGTCACACCTGCTGCCCAGACTTCCGGGGCTTCGATGGGATTGACAATATGCAGGGTTGTCCAATCATCCGTCAGTTTATTCGTTGGTTTAAAAGCGCTTTCAACAAGTTGAACCGGCGTAATGTCCTGCTCTCTTGCTTGGTAGATCAAGGTCATGAAATCGGCCTGCGGCAAACGATAGGCTTGTTCATCATCCGTAACGGCTGCCAGCCACTTCTGTTCTCCATCCAGAAATCGAATAATTCGCATGTAAGCGTGCCCCCTGTTTCCCCTATCGGGTTGATATTTCTACATTAGCATCAGCGATGTCTCATGACGATGTTCTAATCACTCTAATGATTTACCCTTTTCACGCATTGATTTTCTGTTAAGATGAGTTTATACGTTTCACAGAATCGTTCAAAAAGGGGTTGAGCTGCTGTGACAAATCATTCAGAAGCCATGTATTTAGGCCGTTTGCCTGATGTTCGTCTGTCGTTTCAATTAATGGGATTGCATGCCAGAAAAGCAGATTCGAACTGGACGTATCCCTCCCATGAGCATTCGATGTATGAGATTCACTGGATGATGGAGGGGCAGATGAGCATGGTGATCAATGGAAAGCTGCATCAGCAGTCCAAGGGAGATCTTCTGTTCATTCGTCCGGGGATGACCCATTCCTGCACAGGAGCGGGGCCGGAAGGGTTTACATATTTTTCGGTTCACTTCAGCGTACATGATACTTCCTTCTGTCGGGAACTCAATCGCTGCAAAGATACCTATTATCCGGCGAATTCGAATCTGGCACTGGCAATATCCCCTATCCTCTCTACCTTATATGAGCTGTCCAAAGAGAATTTGTCCGATTCATTGTCCTCCTCCAAACAAATGAAGGTGCATGCCGCCGTATTTGAGCTGCTCGGTTCACTGGTAGGACAATTATCTCATAACGCATCCGTTACTCTTTCCAGAAAAGAGAGCGTAGCCCATCAGATCGCTGAGCACATTGAGGACTCGGTACGATATATTCATTTACATAGTGAAATTCAGGATAATAACCGTACCTGGATTCAGGATATTGCGAAATCATTAAACTTGAGTACGTCACAGGTCAACCGGATTTTTCGAGAAGTATATGGTCAGGCACCACGCAAATATTTATCGGAAACGTTACTGAATGAAGCGCAGCGGCTATTAAAACAAACGGATCTGAACGTGGATCACATTGCGATGATGCTCGGGTACAAAACGAATGCGCATTTCAGCCGTCAGTTTAAACGGTGGACAGGTATCGCGCCAAGCGAATTTCGCACTCATGCCCAGTTGGGCGCTATGAACTATGCGCAAGATGGAGAACAAGTGTAGGTTTGCGATAAAATACGATGGAAACATAAAAAGCAGCTCAAAGATGAGTGGCCTCACCAGTGGCTGCTTGGTCTTTGCGTAGAGGGAATCTGTACATCATTTTATACCGCTTATGATGCGGTGTTATGAAGGAATGAAATATGGCCAATTTTTATAAGTGCCTAAGTTAATCCAGTATAAATGAAGCCAGGCTTGCGCCTCCCGTTCCACGGTATGTAAAATATAAGGCCATCTTACCGTCAGGAATGTTTATTGCAGCCGTGTACGGTTTCCATTCATTGGTGAAGTGTACCGGGATTGTTCCTAGAACCGGACCATCCCATGCGGTTTTCACCTCAAAGTGTCCGTTGCAATATCCACGTACCTTGATTGTGACCTGGCTGATGCCGTTACAGTCGAAGTATTTAAAACCCGCTGTCGCTGATTCCGTCATATTTGTAATATATCCGGTTTCTTCATCGCCGTCTCGGCCATCCTGTGTAATTTTCGGGAAACGGCTGTCCAACCAAGCGCCTGCACCGAAACCGCCGGTGTACACTTGATCATCTTGGGTAAAAAGGTTGCATGCAATATAAGCGGGGTACTCCCCTTTACCTTGTAGCAGTCTCTCGTTCAGGCCCAATGAGGTCATTTCGACTTGAGGGATGGAACCGTCTTTTTCAATAACAATCTTTTCAATACATCCTTGTCGGTTGAATGCATCTCCATTCGTATGCCTGTGGTAGAAAATATACCAGTCCGTGTTGATCTCAACGATGCTGCCGTGGTTGTTGCCTCCATAATACATCGGTTTGTCGGCTGGCTTGTACGTATCGATATGGAGATCACAGTTGCTCACAATGACGCCTCCGTACTTGAATCCTGTGGTTGGAGACGTACTGGTTGCATAACAGAGTTCATGCATTACGACCGAGGAATACACCAGATAGTAGAGGTCTCCTCTTTTGCGAATGGAAGGTGCTTCAAAAAATTCATGTCCTTCATATCCGCTGCCCTCGCTATACGGTTGACTCGGTGCCACAAATACGGGTTCTTCCACAATCGTGAGCATGTCCGGACCGAGCACCGTTGCCATTGCGCCATGTCTGGAGTGGTCGCCCGGTCCACAGAAACCGGTATACAGATAAGTAAAATCTCCTTCTGTCATCACGCCAGGGTCGAATTGCGGCTCATCCCCTTCTCGTTCGCCGAGCCGGGTGCCGTCTGTATATTTTACATATCCATAGAATTCATATTTACCTGCGGGTGTATCGCATACAGCAACCGAAACCACCGGCACTTTATCGAGTACATAATATAAATAATAGCGACCGTCTGGTCCCGATGTTACATCGGGTGCATAAAGACACATATGACCGTCCTTGTTCAGCGGATCATCTGTTTTTTGATAAATAACACCCTCATTACGCCAATTCCCTAGGTCATCGACCGGTGCCGACCAGCATACATAATCATTCAGGCAAAAAACATGTCCGTTAAAGCGGTCATGTGATCCGTAGACATATACTCTGTCGTTAAACACGTAGGGCTCTCCGTCAGGGACGTATTCCCAGGATGGAAGATAGGGATTGAAACCTTGTTTTTTCATTTTAAAAGCACCCCTTGTCAAAGTAATGTTGTTATGAAGAAAGGTGAAGAATGAAAAATGAATACTATTTTTTATGTTGAATATGATGCTGCTCATCACAGTCCGTTTGTATTTGATATACCCGAAGGTCATGATTGCTGGCTGTTGGTCATTACGCAGACTCCAGCACAGTTCTGGGTGAATGGTAAGCTGGAAGAATATCCGCCCCATTGTGCTGTTCTGTATCCGCCGTATCAGAAAATATACTACCGCGCTTGTTCAGAGCAATATATGAACGATTGGATTCGTTTTGCTAGTGATGAGTTGTATGTAACCGATACTTCTCTGCCGCTGGGGGAGCCTTTTCCATTAGATGACCACGAATATTGTCATAAGCTGTTTCAATTGCTTGTCGCGGAGCACTCCTTTCAGAAAGATTACCGGGAATCATCCATAGATTATTTGCTTCGAACGTTGTTTAACAAGTTGCTGGAATCTTGTGGTCAAGAGAACATTGGCCCGCAACATTATCCTCTGATGAAACTTCGGACAGAAATTCACAACAATCCAAGTCATCCATGGACTGTGGCTACAATGGCCAAAACCATGAATATCAGTCCGGGATACTTGCAACTTATTTATAAGAAATCATTTGGTTTGTCGTGTATAGATGATGTCATCCATAGCCGAATTCGCTTGGCTAAAGAGTACCTTAGATACCATCCCTATACGGTTGCAGAGATTGCGGACAGGTGTGGGTACCGTAATGTCGAACATTTCTGCCGGCAATTCAAACAATTGACAGGTGTATCGCCTAAGCGATTCAACACAATCAGTGAGTCGTAATGAGCATCTGCATTTCAGAAACAGACGTATTTGTTTCCCAGTTTTTCTGCGTAAAATGGGTAGCGCTTTCTTATTATTAAGATAAGGTTTTGACCACATGCATACAATGACTTATCCTGACCGATTATTGATCAATCCTCATATGAGAGTAGTTTTTAACATCAGATTTTCTCTAACGATCTCCAGAAACGCTATTTGAGTGATTTTATTCGTTTTTATTCTCTAACGATCACAGGAGAGCTTATTTTCGGAAATTACTGTGAAATGCCACGTTTATTTTGTGTTTTGAGTGAAATAGGGTTTCTGGTGATCGTTACAATTCCAACAAGCCCTATTTCGGTTAAATAAGCTCGTCTGAGATCGTTAGAATAATATCGAGTGCGGCGAGCCGCTTCGATTCTTTTAAAATTAGTGGTAAAATAAACAAAAAAATCAATCATCAGACAAAGGAGATATGACATGAACGAAAGACCTAATCAAGAAGAATATGCAGCATACTACGAAGGATATATCCACCTTGTTCCCGAAGGAAATGTAGTTGAATTGTTGGAAAAGCAAGCTGAACGAGTAGAAAGCGCAATTCGCTCTCTATCGGAGGAAGAAGTTAATTTCAGTTATGGTGAAGGGAAATGGAGTGTTAAAGAGGTTTTCGGCCATCTTATTGATAATGAGCGCATTATGAGCGCCCGTTTGCTTCGTATCGCCAGAGGGGATAACACTTCACTTCCGGGCTATGATCAGGACATTTTTATGGCAGGTCATCCTTTTGAAACGTATACCGTGGTGAATCTGGCTGAAGAATATGCAGCGGTACGACACTCCACGCTTCTTCTACTTCGTCGTCTGAGTCCCGAAGCCATGATACGCAAAGGTTTGGTCAATGATCAAGTGGCTTCCGCCCGCTCTATTGCTTACGTGATTACCGGACATGAGCTACATCACTTGTCTATCCTTCGTGATCGCTATAATGTCCAGATATAACGGGTGAGGTCATTCAACACGAAATAAATGTCGTATGCTATTCCGGGTATACAGGAAGCTTCATTGCTTCGGGTCAGACGAAGCGTATTATTAATCTCCGGGGGTGAAGTGAATTGAAAGGAACTCCAGCCTATTTGAGACAAATACAGCTGAAACGCAATCAAATTGCCGCTTACGATGAGTATCCTTTTGACTTGCCCGTCATTCGTAATCTACAAACGCTTGAGTTCCATCCGAAAGTGACATACATCGTTGGTGAAAACGGGATGGGCAAGTCTACGCTAATGGAGTCGATTGCTGTGTCATGGGGATTCAATCCCGAAGGTGGCACGATGAACTTTACGTTCTCTACCCGAGCCACGCATTCCAACTTGTATGAGTATGTTCAATTAGTCAAAGGCACACGGCGTCCCAAGGACGGTTTCTTTTTCAGGGCTGAAAGTTATTATAATCTGGCAACAACCATTGATGAGTTGGATCGTGAGCCTTCCTATGGTGCTCCAATCAAGGATTCATATGGCGGTAAATCGTTACATGAGCAATCCCATGGAGAGTCGTTTTTTTCCACGTTTATTCATCGGTTTGGGGGTCATGGTCTTTATATTCTGGACGAGCCAGAGGCCGCGTTGTCACCGCTTCGCCAGATGGCCATGCTTACTCGAATCCATGAACTCGTGCAACAAAACTCACAATTGATCATCGCTACCCATTCTCCCATTCTGATGGCGTATCCCGATGCGCAGATTTTCAACCTGACACCGAATGGAATTGAGATTCAGACCTTGGAAGAAACCGATCATTTCCTGATTATGAAGGAATTTTTGAATAACAAGGATAAGATGATTCAGCAGTTGTTTGAAGAACCGGACATTGACGATTAAGGACACCGAACTCCTCTCTTGCCTGCTCCTGCAACTAGTCTTTTCACTGCCACTCGACCAAAAAAGAGACAGCTAATCATTATGATTAGCTGCCTTATTTATTGATCACTCGAATTACTTCTAATTACTTCTTGATCACTTGGATTGCTTCATGTACATATTCCTTATTCGTTCTTAACTCTTGTAATAAAAATCCGGGATAGTTGTCCAACGTCTTTTCAGTTCATGTGCGATAGCTTTCGGTTTGCGATCCCGTGTAAAAATACCCTTTTTATTCCCCTGGACACGAATAATTCCCTGACTGGTGGCAAAATCAGCAAAATTCCATACTTGTTCACCCACAAAGTGTTTGAATTCATCAAATACATCATGATTCGCTTTATAAAATTCGACCTGGTATTCCTCAGTAAACATTACAGGTTCAACATCGTGTAATCCCGCGACAGTGTCTGCCCCGTATTCAGTCATCATGAACGGTTTGTTCGGGCATCGCTTAAGCCAGCCATTGAATTCAGCACGAAGCTTTTCCTTGGCAGCATCCAGATCCCCACCATCCACATACCAGCCGTAATATCGGTTAAAGGTGA
This sequence comes from Paenibacillus sp. TSA_86.1, assembly GCF_052691815.1. NCBI lineage: Bacteria > Bacillati > Bacillota > Bacilli > Caryophanales > Paenibacillaceae > Paenibacillus > Paenibacillus sp. TSA_86.1. The sequence continues at coordinate 405,822 of NZ_JBQZGE010000002.1, forward strand.
GAATATCCAACAGCTCCGCAATCTGATCCTTCTCAGGTGAGGATTCCATTTGAGTAACAATAGTCACCGGACGTTTCTGTGGATCTAATTCTCTCGTTAGATCAATCAACGGTTTAAAATATTCATAGGCTCCCTTTTCTTCAGAGGCAGGCTCGTTAGCTATATTCCACATAACTACACAGGGGTGATTTTTGTCCCGCTGAATGAGTTCCCGAATGACGTCCTGATGATGTTCAAACGTATCAAGCTCATCCCATGTATTCTTCAGCACGCCCCCGCGATGAACGACCAGCATGTTCAGATGCATGCCAACCGCGGCCACCTCATCAATCACGACAAAACCTTCCCGATCTGCCAGTCGCATCACTTCTTCTGAGTACGGATAATGTGCGGTACGGAAAGAGTTGGCTCCTGTCCATTTCATCAGATTAAAATCAAGCACATTGGCGGCTTCATTAAAACCTCTGCCATGAATGGCCGTATCCTCATGCTTGCCATACCCTTTGAAGTAAAAGGGTTTATCATTAATCAGGAACTTGCCTTCCTTCACTTCGACACTTCTCACCCCGAATGGCTGTTCATAAACATCCATTGTTTCCCCTTCGGTTTCAAGTTCTACGCGCAACGTGTACAAGTAGGCATTCAGCGGCTCCCAGAGTCTAACATCTGATATGATCATTGTGCCTGATTCGCCTTCGGATTCTGCAACCAAAGAGCCGGATTCATCGATAATTTTAGCTTTCACTGACGCAGATCCAACCACATCAATGGAATACTGAACCCGACCATCCAGTCCGGTCACAATGGAGACATCTTTAATGTAGGTCTGCGGTGTTGTATATATTTTTACAGGGCGATGCAGACCGGCATAGTTGAAAAAATCAAAGTTTGGCAGATTGTGCAGCGTTTTTTGTCCGTCAGAATGTTGTTTTTCAATGACAGAGCCAACGGGTAACGTCGTTTCATCCACGATATTATTTACAGCGACGGTTATGCGATTCTTCCCTTTGTGCAAGTAACGGTTTATTTCAGCTTCAAAAGGTAAAAAGCCGCCTTTGTGCTGGGCAACAAACTCCCCGTTTACATACACTTTGGCCAAATGAGTAACGGAGCCGAACCTTAATACAACTCTCTCTTCACTCATCACACTCGGCAAGGTGATCTCCCGCTCGTACCATACCCAGCCCACATGGTCACGAATTTTGGCGCTTACTCCGATATCGTTATATGAGGCTGGGACAGCCATGCGCATCGGATCTTGGAGTTTTTCCTTTTGCCAACTTTCCTGAAATCCCTCTCCGGTATCCAGCTTGAAATTCCAAATGCCATTCAGATCGATCAGATTACGTGTTTCGGTCAATATAGGGTATAACATATGAACATCTCCTTCATTCTCTATAAAATAGGCGCTTCCTCTACCTCCTGTCTTCTATACCTTGTGAAATGGGCTTCGGGCATCAGTTCGTTCGTTTTTCTTTGATATCGCTTACAAGTTGTGCCGTACGTTTTTTGTTTAATGGATATAGGAAAGCAATGCAGATAAATACAAGAAACAGACCTATAGCCGGAACAAGCGTTGCCAAGAAATAGATGCCTTCAAGTGTACGTGGGGTTTGCACATGCATTGCAGCATTGTACCCGACAGCCGCCATGGCTACCCCGCCAATACCGCCCGCAACAGCCTGCCCGACTTTACGCGAAAAGGAATAAATGGAGTATATCGTCGCATCCTCCCGAAGCCCTGTAACATGTTCATGATAGTCAACCAGGTCTGTAATAAACGCCCAGCTGATCAGATTGAACAGAGCGTATCCAAACAACCCAACGAACAGGATCGACATGTATTGAACAGCCGAAAGATTCGGAATGAAATACAGCAGCAAGTATACGAGCGTTGAGAGTAAAAAGCCTGCAGCGGCGACTTCTTTTTTACCGAACTTTGCTACGAGCGGTTTGACTAACGGCATTCCAATGAATATAGGCGCAGCTTGAACTAGACTGAACACACTAAGTAACTGGGCATTCCCGAAATAGTCCTTGAACAAATACGTATTGACCGTACCAAGCAACATTAAATTGATTAAGAAAATGAGCGATCCGATCAGAAATATGATGAGTGGTTTATTTTTCAAAAGTCCATATAATGTCTTTCTCAAATTGGTGTTTGGCTTCTCATCCATATCCGGGATAACACGTTCTAGCGATAATTTATAACACGCCATATAAGAAGCAATGGACAATATTCCAAAAATAACAGCTCCCAGTAAAAAACGGCTCGCATTTGCTTCGTTGTTTACAAACAATAATAATGGACCCACAACGCCTACAAATAATTGAGCTAAAGTGGCTCCAAGCGATCTCCATGTAGATAATACGGTACGCTCCACAGGGTCAGATGTAATGACTGAGGCCATGGAACCATAAGGAATATTAACGGTGCTATACAACGTCCCCCACAGAATGTAAGTAACATAAGCGTAGGCAAGATAGAATCCATCCGACATTCCAGGGATGTAGACAAACATAAGTACCCCGGAGATCACAAGCGGAAATGACATTCGATAAATCCATGGTTTGAATTTACCATGTTTGCTTGCTTTCCGCGTATCAATAAAACGTCCCCACGTGACATCGGCTATGGCATCCCACAAACGAGCTAACAGGAATAACCCTCCAACCGCAGCCGGGTTAATATGAAAGACATCCGTGTAATAGACCATCAAAAATGAGCCAACCAGGGCGAAAAAGAAATCGTTTCCAAAATCACCAAACAAATAGCCGAATTTATCCTTATATCCGAAAGGACGCATAAAAATCCACCTCTTTATTCAAAATTTGGAGTAACCTATTGTTGTGTTTTATTGCAATACAAATCGGATCATTTGATAACGCTCTCAATTCAGGGTGTGGGTCGTTTTTTATATTGGTTAAGTAGCTGATCCCCCTTAAATCTATGCTTGAAATCGATTTCATGACAAATTATAATCGGTCTTGTGAGGTTTCATATGGTAAGTTTCACATGTAAATAAGAATATTCACATGTGTTTTTCACTTCTTAGACTGGAACGGAGGCTTGGTGATGTATAATTTCTCGGATGAAAACGTTGAATATATATGTAATATGACTCATCATTTATACAATGTACCCGTCTACTATTTTGATAACGATTACAAGCTAATCTATCAGGTTACCCCTGCGGATTTTCAGCATAATCCCTTATTTCCCTCTGACGATAAGATCATGACAGACCTGTTTTCCAGCACGCAAATCGAGCCATTCCCCGTCCTTCGTGAAACAATCTATTTGGAGAAATTTTTCGCAATACGTATTCGTTCGGATCATCAGTGGATCGGAATCATCATTGTAGGCCCGATTATCAATTTTAAAATGACAGAGGAAATCATTCGTGTTACTCTAAGTGATTTGTTAGCCAAAGCGGATCATCACGAAATGAAGATGTATTACGACGGAGTCCCTGTGATGAGTACTTTTAAATTGATTAATCTTAGTATGACGATGTATTTCATGCTCTATCAGGAAAAGCTAACGCTCGACGAAATCTTAATGAAAAATGAGGATGAGCGTTGGAGAAAAACGCTGGAAATCGAGCAAACGTATAAGCAAATCATAGACGACCGTCTAAATAATCTCGTTCACACGGAAATCGATAAAGAGAAGCAAGTATTTGATTTCATTCGATTGGGCAGAACCGATAAGGTGCTAGAATCCTTTCATACCATTCACAAACAAGGCAAAAAGAGTGTGTTATCCAAGACGAGTTATCTGCGTAGTCAAAAGAATCTGGCGATCTCTCTTGTCACGCTTGCAACAAGGTCAGCGGTAGAAGGTGGTGTTTTTCAAGAGATTGCTTATAATCTTAGTGATTTTTATATCCTTAAAATTGAGGACTTAACCGACAGCCAAGCGGTGGAGGATTTAATGGAGGTGGCTCTGCTTGATTTTGCGGAACGTGTGAAGCGTAGTAAAAAACACAAATACTCGAAACCGATTAACATATGCCAAAACTATATCTTCAACCATTTAAATGAACGGATTACGATCGCACAACTGGCTAAAATCACTTCGTTGCATCCGAATTATTTATCCAATCTGTTCAAAAAAGAAGTAGGCATCTCCATTTCGCAGTTTATTCTGAAAACGAAAATTGAAGAAGCTCAACATTTGTTGACGTATTCTCACTATTCATTGGCGGAGATTTCTACTCTTTTGAACTTCTACGATCAGAGTTATTTTGCGAAAGTCTTTAAAACGTATGCGGGATGTACTCCTAAACAATTTAAAGATCAAAGAAAACAAGATTAAATTAAATTTGATCAGAAACCTTCAAAAGCCGCTTTAAATCGGCTTTTGAAGGTCTATTTAGTAACTTACAAGTTACATTCCGGTGTTCGTAAGTAGTCTGTGATTCGCATATGCTGCAGCACCGATCACACCCGCTTGTCCGCCCAATTGGGCTTGCGCAATAGTACAAGCTCCAGAAGCGAGCTTTAATGAATGATTTTGAACGGTATTACGAACGGTGTTCAGAAGGCGATCACCAGCTGCGGACATGCCGCCACCTACGATAATCATTTCTGGATTCAACATATTGATCACATTGGAAAGGCCGAAACCCAATATCTCTCCTGTTTCGTGCATGACTTCAACAGCAAGTGCGTCGCCAAGGTCATACGCATTCGAGATCATATGAGCGGTAATTCTGGACGGATCTCCTTCTACCCACTCCGTAATCATACTGGATCGGCCTGCCTCCAGCTTTTCCGTCAACGTTCGAACCATTCCAATGGCAGATACGTATCTGCCCAGGCAACCTGAACTCCCGCAACGACAAAGACGGCCTTCTCTATACATATTCATGTGTCCAATTTCCCCTGCACTTGAGGTTGCTCCGTAGATTACCTTCCCGTCATTGATGATTCCAGAGCCTAGACCGGTTCCTAAGGTGATTAATACCAAGTTGCGGCAACCGACGCCTACACCAAACAGCCATTCACCATATAGATTAACACGTACATCATTGTCGATAAAAATGGGGAAATCAAGATGTTGGTTCATATGATTCACGACATGGACATTCTCCCATTCGGTGAAATTAGGCGAAAATATAGATAAACCCGTTTGTGGATCTAATAAGCCAGGTATGCCTATACCCATGCAATTTACCTCATCTGCATCGATTCCTTCGGCCAACATCATTTCTTGAGTTATGTTCGCCATTTTATGTAACACATGGTTTGAGCCTTTATCGGCTTCCGTGGCATCACTTCGTTCGTGGATTTTCTTGAATTCTGTATTAAAAATAGCGGATTTGATATTCGTGCCGCCCAGATCCATTCCAATTATATATTTAGTCATTATAAAACCTCAATCTTCTAGAATTTACTTACTCCCATCGCGACATCAACTTTTCCAACGGGCCGTGATTATACTGTTTCTTCCAGTAGACTGAAAATACGATGGCAGCAGCATAGAACAGAAATGCATAGAACGTTGAAAACATTACACTACCATTCTCTAATACGTCCAATAACTGAAGTGGGGCAAGTCCCATAATAACATGCGCTACATAATGTGTCAGCGACAGTTGTCCTGTGCTAATTAACGCTTGAACCCAGAGGCGAAATCTCCACCTCTCTGCTACTTGAATACAGATGATCAGCACGGCGAGTGCTGATGCGGCTGCGGCGCAGAAATACATCGGGTTGGGAGGCATCGGTTTCGTACCGAATAAGGATTGAGCACCTTACAGCGCTGAAGCACGTCCCTCGATTGCTCCCGTTGCCGTTTGTAACCATTCCGGCCCGGCGGTTGGAATTATTCCCAGCTTATAATTGACCAGAATTATACCAATGATAGCTAGTGCTCTTGCCAAGTCTAGACCGAAGATTCTTCCTTTTGGTTATGTACGTCCATGTTATAGCCCTACCGTATCCATCTCCATGATGTTTGCAGTTGCAAATACAACATGAAGCATATGGGTTGAGTCAGACCTAAGGTCAAGTGATATTATTTTTATTCAGATCAGATATGCCAAACCTAACGCGGTCTTGTTTGAATGAAAGTATTTAAATTGGAAAAAATGAAAACATTAATTACTAAAAACTAAAAATGGAGATGGTTTTAGTGACATATCATTTTAAAAATTTGGTCTTTGAAGGTGGAGGCGTACTAGGGTGTGCTTATGTAGGGGTCGTAGAAGTTTTACAAAAGAGAGATGTCTTTTCTAACATTTCAAGGGTAGGTGGAACATCTGCCGGAGCCATCGTAGCTCTTCTTATTAGTCTTAATTACTCAAGTACAGAAATCATGAAGGAACTCAAAGAGCTTGATTTAAGACAGTTTGTTGATGACGATTGGGGGATCATACGTGATACCAGCAGACTGTTTAATAAATATGGTTGGCATAAAGGAAAAGCAATGTTGAGTTGGCTAGAAGAAAAAGTTAAATGTAAAACGGGTAATTCAGATACTACATTTGGGGATCTTCAGAGACAAAAAGTGGAAAAGTCATTCAAAGATCTTTACATTATCGGGACCAATATAAATACACACTTCTCTACTATTTTTTCTCATGAAAAATACAGTGATATGAGAATAGCAGATGCTGTTCGTATTTCAATGTCTATACCTTTATTTTTTGAAGCGGTTGAGTTCAAAGAAGATATTTATGTAGATGGAGGCGTGCTACTCAACTATCCAATTAAAATATTTGATAGAAAGAGTTATCTAAACAATATTGAAAATGGGATTACCACTGAATCATATGACGAATATCAATTAGAAAGTCTCTCTGATCCGTTTATTACAAATACGGAGACACTAGGATTTAGAATCGAAAACTCGACCCAGCGGGATATCTTATTGGGGTTAGCTCCCAAAAAGAGAGAAGTAAAAAATGTGTATGACTTCACAAAAAATTTAATCGGTTCTATTTTAGACTTTCAGCAAAATGTTAGCTTGCAAGATCTTGATTCAGACCGGACTGTCTATGTATTAAACACCAACAAAACCTCAGCAGTAAATTTTAACATTACGGAATTAGAAAAGAATGTCTTAATTGAATCAGGGCGTGTTTCAACAGAAAATTATTTTAGCAGTTTTGACAATCCTGAGATTGAAATGAGTAACCGCCCCAGTTAGGATAATTCACTTAAACTTATCTAATTTCTCTAATTTAGACCCAACCTCCGCATTTAAGGTTAGGGTCTATTTTTTCGTGGTTAGATCTAAATTCATGTTTATAAGATCCTTTTTCAAAATCATTTGTTATCTTGCACAAATCAAACTCATGATGTTATGTTATTTGACATTCTTGTTTGACTGACACCGACAAGCATGTTACATTTTCAAACATAAGTGATTATTGGAAAAAGATTACATGATATTCATCCTGTTATTTCTCATTATTTTAACCCGGCAAAGGAGTTGCTGACTATGCATTTAACTGTACAGGAACGCGAAAAATTACTGATGTATCTAGCTGCAGATATGGCCGATAAAAGGCTGAAACGAGGCGTTCAGCTCAATTATCCGGAAGCGGCTGCCTATATTTCAGGATTTGTTGTAGAAGGTGCGCGGGATGGAAAAACCGTGAAACAACTGATGGAAGAAGCTCGTCACCTCTTGGCTGCGAATCAGGTAATGGATGGCGTAGCTGAGCTGCTGAGCGAAGTCCAGATTGAAGCTACGTTCCCGGATGGAACGAAGCTGGTGACTGTACATGAGCCAGTTGCCCGGATCGATGGTGCGATTATACCCGGTGAATACGAATTTTCGGATGACCCCATTGTGCTGCTGCCTGACCGGAAACGAATGACCCGTTCCGTGACCAATACGGGAAGCCGTCCTATTCAGGTCGGATCACACTTTCACTTTTTTGAAACGAACCCTGCTTTATCATTTGACCGCGAAGGAACCAAAGGATATCGGCTGGACATTGCTTCAGGTCTCTCCGTTCGCTTCGAACCGGGAGAAATACATGAGATTACACTCGTTGAGATTGGCGGTACGAAAGAAATCCATGGGTTTGCCGGGTTAACTAACGGGAGGGCTGAGTCATGAATACGATTGATCGCGCGACGTATGCAAGCATGTATGGTCCAACGACAGGAGACCGGATTCGGCTCGCGGATACCTCGTTAAAAATTGAGATCGAAAAAGACTTCACGGTGTATGGAGATGAGTGTGTTTTTGGCGGAGGTAAAACCGTTAGAGATGGCATGGGACAACATCCTTTAGCGACCCGGGACGAAGGTGTTCTGGATACGGTCATCACCAATGTTGTTATAGTCGATACTTGGGGAATTGTTAAAGCTGATATCGGGATTAAGGATGGACTAATCCGGGGCATCGGCAAAGCTGGAAATCCAATGATGATGGATGGTGTCGATCACGACATGGTTATTGGGGTGGGTACAGAGGTGATCTCTGGAGAAAATTTGATCGTGACCGCTGGCGGTGTAGACAGCCACGTTCACTTCATCTCTCCGCAGCAAATTGAGATTGCATTGCAAAGTGGGATTACCACGATGGTTGGTGGAGGCTCCGGCCCGGCTACAGGTACGCTTGCCACGAACTGTACCTCAGGGGTGTGGCATATTGAACGCATGCTGCAGGCACTTGATTCACTGCCCATGAATTTTGTCATGCTTGGTCGGGGGAACAGTTCCAGGCCTGAAGCGTTGATGGAACAAGTACTTGCTGGTGTCGGCGGACTGAAGATTCATGAAGACTGGGGCAGTACCCCTTATGTTATCGATAAATGTTTAAGTGTGGCAGAACAATATGATATTCAGGTCAATATCCATACGGATACTCTCAATGAAGCCGGGTATGTCGAAGACAGTTTGCGTTCGTTCAATGGCCGTGCCATTCATACCTATCATACGGAAGGAGCAGGCGGTGGTCATGCGCCGGATTTGTTACGTGTCGCTTCCATGCCGAACGTGCTCCCCTCTTCCACCAGTCCCACTATGCCATACACTCGAAATACGGTCGATGAGCATTTGGATATGTTAATGATCTGTCATCATCTGGATCCTAAAATTCCGGAAGATGTGGCTTTTGCCGCTTCAAGGATACGTGAGACGACGATTGGAGCGGAAGATATTTTACATGATATCGGTGCAATCAGTATGACCAGTTCAGATTCACAAGCGATGGGACGTGTAGGTGAGGTGGCAATCCGAACATGGCAGACGGCGGATAAAATGAAAAAACAACGTGGTTCGCTTACCGGTGATCATCAGGCTGATAATGAGCGCGTAAAACGATATATTGCGAAATACACGATTAATCCTGCAATAACCCATGGCATTTCCACATACGTAGGTTCAATTGAAGTCGGTAAAATGGCAGATCTCGTCCTGTGGAAACCAGCTTTCTTCGGAGTTAAACCGCAACTTGTCGTTAAGGGCGGCATGATTATTCATAGTGTGATGGGAGATCCGAACTCCACCATCTCTACACCACAGCCATACATGTACAGACCGATGTTTGGAGGTTATGGCCAAGCACGTTCAGCCATTTGTGCGACCTTTGTTTCACAAGCTTCCATCGATGCAGGCACTCTCTCCCCTCTTGGACTCAGTAAATCATTAAAACCTGTAACGGGCTGTCGTGCGGCTAGCAAAAAAGATATGATTTTGAACGGAGAAACCCCGAATATTATGGTTGATCCGAAAAAATATACGGTATCCGTGAATGGTGAAACACTGCGATGCCATCCGGTTGACGAACTTCCAATGGCACAGCGGTATTTCTTGAGTTAATTGGAAGAGCGTTCTATCCCTCGTTCAAGACTTTGATTATATCTTGGAAAAAGCCCAGCTAACTTAGCTGAGCTTTTTTATGAGTTCAATCTATTATTTTCGTCAGCCGTATTCGATTATTCCCTTATAAATCCACCTTCAGAATGAATGACCTGACCCGTGATCCAAGCTCCTGCTTCACTGACCAGAAAATCAACAATGTTGGCTGCATCCTCAGGTGCCCCGATCCTTCCTAATGGGAATTTTGGCAATAGAAAATCACGAATGGAGTCGTCCATCCACGTTGTATCCGTCGGCCCCGGATTTACGGCATTTACGGTAATCTTCAATGGTGCAAGTTCACGGGATAAAGACGTGGTAAAGGCGGAAATCGCACCCTTGGTTGCAACATAAGCTAATTCGCCCGGCATCGGCGATATATCCTGTCCCGACGTCATGTTGATAATTCTGCCTGAGGTTAGATTGGATTTTTCAAATTCCTGGGCGAATTTCGCACACAGTAGAAACGTCGATCGCATATTAACAGCATAGTGTTTATCCATGAGATCGGCGTCAAAGGACTTGTAATCGGTGTTGACACCATAAGCCGCATTATTAATCAGTATAGAGGGTTGTCCCAGCTGCTGGACCGCACGTTCATATACTTGATGAGCTGCATCACGGTCTGATAGATCGATCTCGATGGATGCACTGCGGACCCCCATATCTTCTATTTCCTTGTGAAAGGCATTGATCCATTCAGGGTCAGCCTTATAGTATGTGAAGAAAATATCAATATCTCTGGAAGCTAACTTGCGGCAAAAAGCACTGCCCATATCTCTTGGATCGCTGGCACCTGTGATGATTGCTATTTTTCTCTGAGTTAGAGTCATTATTTTACCTCCATGTCATGAAGTTGTTATGAAAATATTCATTAAGCTTTATCATAATAGATAATAGCGCTGATGAACATCACCTTTAACGATCTGACCAATGTTCTCTGATCCGCTCAACTAACCTCTTCCGTTTTCCCTTGATATGCAGATAAAATATCCTTTTCATCCACCACATATGTATCTCCACTTTAGGCGATTAGATGATACAATCTATTTGAAAGTTATCCCATAAGTAGTGTAATAGACAGTGAGCATGTACTTATTTTATCTATGAGGTGATACTCATGACTTTCTTTCATCTGGACATCATGCAACCTGCAATCACGGACTCTCGAATCAAGGAACTGATCCAATTGATGAAGAATTGCACGGATTCGGAGCACTCTATTCGTACTGTTTTTGCAAGTTTCCTCTCTGTACTGACGATACAATCTTTACAGGAGGTGCTCATCATGAATAACATGAATCACTATCTCGAGCAGACGGAATTGTTAAACTTTAATCACTCGGCCATCCAGAGTCTCATTCGCAGTCGTAATTGGGCCTCACTCCCTGTAAAGGAGCAGATTCTGCACGTATATAATTACGTTCGTGACGAGATTGAATTTGGTTATAATCGCGGTGATGATATTCAAGCTTCAGAAGTGCTGCAAGACGGCTACGGGCAGTGCAATACAAAAGGTATTTTGTTCATGGCATTGCTCAGAGTACTGGGCATCCATTGCCGCACTCACGGTTTTACGATTCATAAGCAATTGCAAAAAGGAGCTATGAATGGCTGGTACTATCACCTTTCTCCGAAAGAGATCATCCATAGCTGGATTGAAGTCTTATATAACGACAGGTGGTTAAATATGGAGGGTTTCATCGTTGATCTCTCTTATCTGAGCAAGCTTCAGCAAAAGTTCGAGCAATGTACGGGTTCATTTTGTGGTTATGGAGTGGCTACGGACGATTTTCAGAAACCTGCTATTTTTTGGAATGAAAATGACACCTATGTGCGGAAAGAAGGCATTGTCCAGGATTTCGGTACGTTTGACAATCCAGATCAATTCTTTTCTCTCCATCCCCAAAAGTTAAATCCAATCAAGAGAATGATATTCAGCCATGTGGTTCGTCGTCTAATGAATAGGAATGTGAGACGTATTAGGCGGGGGTGATCGTTTATTCTTTTGAAGCAAAACACCAAGAAAAAGACGGAAAGATTCGGGGTAGGTTCTCCGTTTCGTTCCGTCTGAAAGCTAGTATTAATCCATTTTTACAGGCTCGACCACTTCGAATAAAAATGGATTACCGTTCAAATATTCTCTTATGTATGCTTGGGCATATTTTTGTTCATCGATTAAACTGGCTGTTTCTCTTGGATCGGAGGCGTGATGGCAGAAGTTCTCGATCATGAACATGATGAAAAAACATTCCAGATCTCGAGTATAGTCCGCTTCCAGCTTCTTAATACTCTCATAACCTTTGATAAGCTGCCATCGATGTTTAGGCCAAAGCTCCAGCATGGTGCCTGCCATATCGTAGAGAAAATACCCGTACCCACATCTTTCAAAATCAATCGGTGAAGGTTGATCATCGTTAAAAACCATATTACCGGTATGTAAATCAGCATGAATTAGTCCGTAGTTATGTTCAGTTGGACGCATAGTGGTAAGTTGGGATACAACCTTCTCCGCTGCATCTTGATACAGCTTCCATGCCTTTTCGGATAAAAAACGTTGATGGTAACGTTCCAACTTAGCCAGTTCTCGTTTAAAGCTTTCTACTCCCCAAGCAGACCTTACAAAATCAGAAGGTGGATTGAAATCCTTTGCTGCTGCATGGAGCCTGCTTATCATTACTCCCATATTATACGCATGACTATCCGTAAATTCCCCTGTTGTTTTTTCACCCTCGATCCACCGCATCATTGTTACATAAGGCCGTCTATATCCCATTTCTGTTTCAATCTCCAAAACATAAATACCATCACAACTTGGTATCCCTTCGGATACATTTAGTTCTTTCGATTTTTTTAGTGCTTGTAACAGTAGGAGCTCCGAACGAATTTCCTCTCTGCTCAATCGGTCCGAATGAATGCGAAGCAAATAATGGTTAGCTGTACTGGTTTCAATTTTATACGTGATCGATTCAGATAGTTGAATAAACTCGATTTTATCCCATTCTAAATCATACTGTTGGATTGCTGATAAAGCAACCTTCCTTGCTCTGATTAATAACGCTTGCCGCTCTTCATCCTTATCAATTCTAAAAAAATCATTCACTTGTTATCCCCCCTGCAGTTTTCATGAAGTAAAAATCAACTACTTCTCTTATAAGTTATTGTAACGATCGTAAAAGCTTAAAAATATGTAGTAAACAATTTAAACTATGTTATACATAAAAAAGTCATATGCCTATTCAACAAAAAAAGGAACGAAGCGTCATCAAGCGATGCCTCGTTCCATTTGAATCGGGTCTACTGAATGGAGAACACTTCTTTTTTTAACAATTCTTCTGGTTTCTGACCGATGGGATCGCTGTGGAAATAATCACGGATAACTCCATCCTCCAGATAGTTCGCAATAGATACCATAATCATGCCCTGATCCAGTGCCAGATAAGCTTTGGCGATTTCTCTGGTCTCCAGATTAATGGAGTCATATAAGCCGTATTTCCCCATCATGTTTAACTTTTTCAGTGTTTTGATGTTTTTGCGTGCCTCTTCAGGCGCATAGTCCAAGGCAAGGAATGTTGCATGCGCAGTTACCGTTGCTCCGTCTTTGTAACCTGAGATGCCAAGCGGTGTTGCTGCAAACTCACTATATCCGGTAGGTGTTGCTGACGGGGAGAATCCCCATGCTGCATACCCTTTTTCTTTGGCATATTCGATTTGCAGATCGACATGACGTTTATTGTTTAGACCTAGTGCCTGAGTACCCAAGTCTTTTTCCTTGATCACCAGACCCGGCATCAGTCCTTCAAACATACTGCCTCCCCAGCTAGGAACAAACTTTTTACCTTTATACTCATAACTTCCTTCGAAGACATCGACGCCATCATAATTCACCGTTTGACCTTGAGGAATCTGAGACTGCCAATCCCATTCAAGTGGCATCGTGCGGTACATCTTCCACCAATGTTCTTTTGGTACATCTCCTTTACCGATGGCAATATAACTTCCTACACGAGGTTCCGTATAAAAGGACCCATAATGATGCTCTGTCAGTGCGCCTTTCGCGACATCATAGCCACCACGGAATTGGCCGACTTCCGGATCGTATAACGTTGTATAGTTCATCTGTTTAACGAGAGCGCTGGTTTGTGCATTTAACTCTTTATACGCTTGTCCAACGACGATTAATCCTGCGGATAACCAGCCGTTATCTACCTGTGATATAAATTGCCCCCAATCTTTTTTGACGGAACCATCGTCCGTGTTGTACCAATTATAAAAGAGCCCATTCCACTTATCCATCTTCTCCAGCGTGTTTAACGTTGTTTTCAGGCGGGATACGGCTTCTTTCTTCGAAAGCAGGCCCATTCGTTCCGCAGAAACGGTACTCATCATGTACATCGCAATGTTTGTTGGTGAGGTAAGCTTGGCTTCTTCCGTTCCCGTTTCCTTCATTCGCACTTCATCATACGTCAACCCGGTTTTGGGATCGGTAAAATCTTTGAAGTACTTGTACGTTTTTTTGGCAACCGCTTTCAATTCCGGTTTGAAGCCTGGCGGCTTGCCTGAATCATGTGCAGATATGACAGGAGCGAAAGCTGTGCTGGCAAACAGACAAAAAGTTAAAATGAATCCTAACCTTTTTACAATGTTCATCTCTTTTCTCCCTTCAAAAATGAATTCGAAACGTTTCGCATTTATGATATCACGAATGTACATACCTGGTAAATAACAAAATGAAAACCCTTACTTTTGAAGTTTTATTTAGGTTTATCTTTTGATTTTCAACTCGAAACGTTTCATCGATAAAAGGAATTCTTCTGCAAGCAGTCACTCTCTCTTGTGTAACAGCGATAATTCGGCCCATGTACGTATATAAGCAAAATCTAAAAAAGCCGCTATGGTTAGCGGCTTCCATGAGACGTACAAATGATGAATCTCCATTACGATACTCTATTTGAATTGCTTCGGTTTTGTATCGTGATTGTTCGCTTCAATACTGTTCAACCATCACATCATTTCACAAAACAATAGGCTTCATACGACCATCTGCTCCAAACTGAATCGGGTCAATACACACTTCCCGATGGTACCCTTTCCCCTCGGAGAACCGCGATAACGGAGTGACAAAACGATGGTAAGCCATGTGGTACTGATCCGTTTCAGAATCATGGAAAATACAGTGATGTCCTGTTCCAAGCATATCTTTTTCTACATTTTTACTTAAAACAGGGTAGTGATAAGTCACCGGGCCATAGAGGCTTTCCGACGTACCGTAATTGACATGGTAATCTTCACTTCCCGTATCATCACAAGACCATGTGAAGTGATACAGGCCATCCTTCTTTAACACCGTTACGGCCTCCCTGAAATCATGCAATCCTGCAAGGTTACGCATCGTTTCTTCATGAACAGTAATCATGTCGTCACCGAGCTCAACAATAGCAGCATCTCCGTTGCCAAACAACAGATACATCTTGCCATCCTGCTCTGCATAGATTGAAGGATCAATAGCTTGCCCCATCGTGATCCCAAGACGTCTTAATTGGTCCATTGTAATCAAAGGCTGAGGCTCCGCTCGGAATGGACCTGTTGGGGAATCGGCAACAGCGACACCAATAGCACTTTCCTGATTAGGCATTTTGCCGCAGAAGTAATAGTAATATTTGTTGTTGCGGCTGGCTATCGCTGGTGCCCATGCATTCCCGATGGCCCAAGGCACATCATCCGTTGCCAGATCAAGAATAATCCCTTCATCCTGCCAATATTGCAGATCGCTGGAGGAAAACACCTTAAACTGCGTACCTGACCACCCGTCGAAGCCATCCGTAGTAGGATACATATAATAGCGGTCGCCAAACTTCGCCACATCAGGGTCAGCGTATTGACCAGCCAGTACCTGGTGACCGTCTCCATAAGCGGCCAGTAGACGATTTCCTTCTTCCGCGGTGATTGGCAGAATGCCGCCGTGCCGCTTTTGGGTTTTTCCCATATCAAACTCATCATCTGAAGCTATTCGGAAGTTTCCGCTATCCAGATCAGTCGTCAACAGCGGAAGATACCCCTTCCCCTCTGCAAAACGATCCACAATCAGGCACCACTCATCCCGGTCATTAAATTTAAATATCTGCGGCCCTTCTACACCCATCAGCGCTTCCAGCACTGGCGCATGGATTGGAGTGAAGGCATCCTTGTCCAGAGAGTTCCCCTTTTCAACACGAATGTTTTTGGTTGTTTCATCTTTGGAGTATCGGTAGTAAGAACCAGATGAAGCAAGAATGGTTGTATCAATGATGTGATTTTCACGCTCGATATACTTTTCCGATGGAGTGAATGTACGGAAGTCTTTGGTGCGTGCGCTGTAAATCTTTTGTTTACGTTCAGATTCATCTGCATCTTGTGTGGCTGAGGCCCAGAATACAAGAAACTCATCAGCCGCTTCATCATATACGGCTTCAGGTGCCCACACACAACCTGCACCCGGGGTGCCAAGTGTAACTGTCCAAGGAGAAGACCAATCCATGAGATTACTGGACTGCCATACGACAATATCACGACTGCCTTCGTTTACAGCAACACCCCAGCCTTTGCCGCTTGCGATTCGTAGATCGGTTGCAATCAGATAAAACTTATTCTCCTTAGCGGAGCGAATGAGAAACGGGTCGCGTACACCCTGTTCCCCCAGATTGGAGCGCAATACGGGCTTACCCCCGTTTAAGTCCTTCCAATGAAGGCCATCCTCGCTATATGAAAAATAAACCTGCTCTCCATCGGGCTGCTCGCCGATAAAATGCACAAAAAGATATCCTGTGTAATTTGTGTTTGTATTCAACAAGTTTAGTAGCCTCCTAAGTATGTATATTGAATTTGATCTAAAAGAAAGCGCTTAACCTAGTATATATCATACTGCAAATCAGAGTTTAGGAGTAGGGAAACTTCCTGCTTTTCCTTATTTACCGTTGTAGTCTCTTCAATTACAATGGTATAACTGTATCGTTGACCAAAAGATGAAATGGAGGCCCCCTTATGATTCAGTCGATTATACATATCGCCTTGGTCGTTAACGATTATGATGAAGCGATCGAGTTTTATACTCAAAAATTGAACTTCACATTGCTTGAAGACACCTATCAACCTGAGCAGGATAAAAGATGGGTGGTGGTTGCCCCTCCTGGTTCGATTGGCACAACCATATTACTCGCTAGAGCTTCCAAACCGGAGCAAGAGCCGTTTATCGGTAACCAAGCTGGTGGGCGTGTTTTTCTGTTCCTGAATACCGATGACTTCTGGAGAGATTATAAGGACATGGTTGCCAAAGGCATTGAATTTGTGAGAGAACCAAAGGAACAAGACTATGGCATCGTTGCTGTATTTAAAGACCTATATGGGAACCTGTGGGATTTGCTGCAAATGAATGAGGATCACCCCATCTCCAGACGTATGAAGTAATTTTTCGAATAGGTTAAAGTTCTTTGATAGGGTACTCTGTTCAATCTCAAGTCACTGCTCTGTATAGGCTAAAAAAGCCTGGCTCCTATTAAATGAGTCAGGCTTTTTTCATGCGAATGTGACGGAATGTTTTTGCGTTATCAGAGAAAATTTCTATATTTTCCCACACGTTATTTATGTTCCTCAAGTTCCAAATTCCTCAGTAGCATATACCTACCCGCGAGTTGATAAATTGACGATCCATAAGTTGACGATAAGTGAATTCAGCAGTATCCCCAACGGAAATTTCAGTGCCGCTCTCTGGCAACATATCTCGTTCTACCCGGTAGGTACCAAGACGTTCCCCATCTGGCAAATACGTTGGACACACCATGGTCCACTCCAGATTAGATTCTTTAAGCAGCGCATACACCCGTTCATGTTCCTCAGCCGCTCGGGTTGACTTGCGCTTGGATTCACTGGATTGATAGCGCAGCTTCGCTGGCTCGGTTCTGCTTTGCAGAATACCAGCCGTTCCCACGGTAATGATTCGTTGTATGCCTTCGTGCACCATAGCATCCATAAGTAACGGCATACTTTCCGAAAGAGTGGTTGTTCCATCCGTATTCAGCGCACTGATCACCACATCAGTGCCTTGTATGGCACGGAGGAGATCTTGGGATTCCAGCACGTTACCTTGTATAATCGTCAAGCGATCGTGACGCGTGTTTATTTTCTCTGGCGCACGAACCAATGCAGTTACCTGATGACCGTCCTGAAGCGCGTATGTAACGATATGACTTCCGACACGTCCAGTAGCTCCGAGAACTAAAATATGCATAAAGAAACCTCCTGATTTGATGTTCACTATATGATGTATTTGCATGTTGCCCGTAAAACAATAGAATAACAAAAAAAACGTTATCCGGGTACTCCAAGTACGCCGCATAACGGTTTTCTTCAATGTGTAGTGATTTTTTCGGTGAACTCTTTAATCTTCTCAGCAATCTCCTTGGGATGGGAGCGATACAAGTAATGTCCGGCCTCCAGTAAAACCAGTTCTCCTTGTGTCGAGTTCGCCATCTGCTTTTGATGCTCTGGAACCCACTCTTTCACGACAGGGTGGTTCTTCTGTACAAAGAAAAGAACAGGTAAATCACTCGGCCATGTAAGCTGTTTTGCTGCCTGGAAGTTGGAATACATGCTTACGGCCTCGTTTAATTGTGTGTTATTATACATATTTTTTCGGATGAAGATGTTTAATTGATCTCTGGTATCGTCGTCATAGGAAAGCCCTTCATACGGGTCATCACTTAGCTTCAACTGCACACGGGCAAAACCGAGGTTACGGAACCATTTAATGGGCTCGATGTCGGATGCTTCAACTTTTTGCTCACTAAGAGACGGAACACTGTGATCTAACCCAATGAAGGCTTGTACCTCATCTGCATATCGGTTCACATAATCCAGACTATAGAGACCAGAGATGGAGTGAGCCATCAGCGTATAACGTTTGATCCCCAGGCTCTGCAAAGCGCTATGGATCTCATGTGTAATGTTAGCAGAACTACGCTCTTTGTCCGTCGGGTCACTTAATCCGTATCCAAAAGGTTCAACGACTACGACCTTATACTGAGGACTCAGTTCGGATATGAGCGGTTTAAAATCAAGCGCAGGCGAGGCTGTTCCGAACCCGGGCAAAATGACAACCGTTTCTTTTCCCTCACCCTGCATCAATACGTTCATATGCTTTCCATCGACAGGCACCTGCTGCCCGTAATGCTCTAATCTTTTTTGCTCGGAATGACTGCTGACCTGATTCACTGTGAATACAGTCGCGATGAATAACAGGATGACGATGACAATGGCAACCATAATTTTTAGCAAAAGTAGAAGAACTCGCTTTGTTTTGGAATACTGGCTTGCTTTTGATTTTTTTGAGTCCGAATGACTTGGTTCTATCAACACCTTCATCTCCTTTATGTCCTGTTTCTTTCTATGGTGGATATTGCGATCAAACCAAGTGTACTCGGCTTGGATGTCCCCAGAATGAATGCAATATGAACAGAAGATGAACTATGATAAACGAATTCAGAGTCTGATGCCCTTCCATCGATTCACTTAGGTCAATAAAGTGCAACCCGGTAAAATAAGTGCAATGCACATCTCACTTCTTACTTCTTACATCCCTCTAAAGTAAAAAATCATACAGATTCTGGTCAATAACGTTTATATCCCCTCCTCTTATTCTCCATTACAATATCTTCAAGTACAACTTTCCTAAATATGACTTGAACTTGAGGGGGAACGTGAATGAACCAAAAGATGAAGCTTCTAATCATGTCGGTGAGTATGTCCGCTCTGCTCATCACAGCTTGTAGTGACACGGGAAAAGGTAAAACACAGACCGATGCGGACGATGATGGCACAGGTGCAGTCACCATTCATACGGTCACATCGGAGTATAGTTCAGCGAAATATCCAAAGGGCGATGATATCACCAATAATGTCTGGACTCGCCGGTATAAAGAGAAGTTAAACATTAACGTCAAGACGGACTGGGTCAGTGATGAATATGAAACAAAACTCAATCTCGCCATCTCTTCCAATGAACTACCTGACGTTTTCCGGGTGAACCCTTCTCAGCTACGCCAGTTGGTTGAAGCCGATATGGTCATGGATTTGACCGAAGCCTTTGAACAGCATGCCTCGGAGCGTCTGAAAGGTTATATGAGAGCGGATGCAGACAGCTACGAATCAGGAAAAAAAGACGGGAAGCTCTACGGTATACCGCAGATGCACTGGGGATTAATTGAACAGCCCGACTTTATCTGGATACGGAACGACTGGAAAGAGGAACTTAAACTGCAAGATCCGAAATCCGTTGAAGATATTAAAAATATGGCACTCAAATTTATGGAAAAACACGGCGGATACGGCATCGCTGTGGATCAATCCCTGGACTACCTCAATCTGCTTGCCATTGCATGGAATGCACATCCCGACATGTGGATAGAAGATAATTCGGGAAAACTCACCTATGGCTCCATTCAACCTGAAATGAAAAATGCGCTTGCCGAGTGGGCGGAGTGGTATAAATTAGGCATTATTGATCCCGAATTTGCAATTAAAGACTTCAACGCGATGAATGCCGATATCGTTGCTGGTAAAGTAGGCATCCAGCCTTACTATCAGTGGTGGGGGTATAATCCGGGCGTAGATACGATTGCCAATCTGGGCAAAGATGCGATCTTTTATCCATATCTCATTCCAACCGTGGACGGTAAGGAGGCGAAACAGTCCATCTTTTTTGCCAACAATAACTACATTGTTATGAAAAAGGATGCCGCCAATCCGCAAGCGGTGATTGAAATCTTGAATGATTATGCCTACATCGTAGATGAAGGTAATGGCAAGGAAAAGCCGGAGACACTGTCTGCCCTGCTCGACAATGATATTGCCCACGTGGTTGGTGCGTTCCGTGTACTTAATCCGAATTCGGACTATGAGCAGTTTGAGGCTGTGTCCAAAGCTCTTGAAACGAAGGATACGAGCAGACTTACGACTTCAGGGATGTGGCAGAAATACAATAATAGCGTGGAGTTTATCAAAAATGCTACACCAGGCGCAACTGGAGATTACTTGCAGCAGGGAGCTCCGAAAAATGCGTATGGTCTGGCCAAAAAAGTGCTTGATAGCAATAACTATATCAAAACTGCGCTATGGGGCGTTACGCCGGAAGCTCTCTCCAGTTACGGCACAACGCTGGATGACATTCTGACCGAAGGATTTACGAAAATCGTTATGGGTAGCGAAAGCATCGATTATTTTGACGTGGTCGTACAGAACTGGCGAGCAGCTGGCGGAGACAATGCCATTGAAGCAGTCAACGAAGCCTACGGGAAATAAAGCATTTGCGCTGTGAAGCCTGAGGGGGTGAGCCCGTTCTCATCCCCTCTTTTTGATAACTGAACGGAGGAAAAGCCATGCTGAAAAAATGGAAGCAGCAAAGTCCTTACCACCTCATGTTGATCCCCAGCGTTGTGCTGGTATTTATTTTTAGCTACATCCCGTTCTATGGACTCATTATTGCGTTTCAAAAATATAACCCCGGTCTCGGCTTTAACTCACCGTGGGTCGGATGGGACAATTTCACGCATGTATTCAATCAGCCTAACTTTGTGAGAACGATCTGGAACACTCTCTACATGTCCATATTCAAAATGCTTGGCGGCATTGTGGTGCCGGTTGTTTTCGCGCTGCTACTGAACGAAGTCCTGCACAACGGGATCAAACGCACCTTTCAGACCCTCGTGTATATACCGAATTTCCTGTCGTGGGTCATTATGGCGGGTATCATGCTGGATGTTCTAAGTGCGAATGGCATCGTGAATACGTTTCTGAGTTTGTTTGGCGTCAAGCCGATCTCTTTTCTCGGTACCCCTTCAATCTTCCCATGGACAATGATCGTGAGTGACATATGGAAGGGTTTTGGTTTTGGAACGGTCGTTTATCTGGCGGCTTTAACCAGCATTGACCCCGGACTATATGAAGCCGCAGTGATCGATGGAGCCAAGCGTTGGAAGCAAACACTCTATATCACCCTGCCCCTACTCATGCCAACGATTGTTCTGATGTCTGTGCTTTCCCTTGGAAACGTGTTGAATGCCGGTTTCGACCAGATTTACAATCTCTACTCTCCTGTCGTTTATCAGACCGGTGATATTATCGATACTTATGTCTATCGTCTGGGGATACAGCAGGCCCAATATTCCATTGCGACCGCCGTTGGATTATTCAAATCCGTGATCTCCTGCATTCTAGTAGCTGTCTCTTACATTCTAGCTTACCGCGTGGCGGGTTACCGTATCTTCTAAGGAGGGCATATTCGCATGATCTATGATAAAAGTATAAGCAGACGCGTGTTTCTTATTATAAATTACACCATCCTGCTGACCATCTCGCTACTCTGTGTGTTGCCATTTGTGAATTTACTCGCTGTGTCCTTCAGTAGCAGTTCAGCGGTATCGGCAGGAAGTGTTACCTTCTGGCCTGTCGAATTCACAACCAAAGCTTATGAGTTTGCCCTTTCTGGTGGCGCATTTTATTCCTCGCTATGGGTTGCCATCCAGCGAACGGTTCTGGGTACACTTGTGAATCTGGTTTTAATTGTGCTCACAGCCTACCCTTTATCCAAAACCAAACAGAAAGTGATGGGGCGCAACGTCTACATGGGATTTTTTATCGTAACGATGCTGTTTAGCGGCGGTCTAATCCCAACCTATCTCGTTGTAGTGAAAATGGGACTGATTGATTCCATCTGGTCTCTGATTCTGCCAGGAGCGCTCCCTGTGTTCAGCATGATTATTCTGATGAACTTTATTCGTGGGCTTCCTGAAGAGATTGAAGAATCGGCTATCATTGACGGCGCAGGCCCTCTGCAAGTGTTGATCCGCATTATGCTGCCGCTTCTTAAACCTGCGCTCGCGACGGTTGGATTGTTCAGCATTGTGGGTCACTGGAACTCCTGGTTTGACGGCATTATCTATATGAACAATCCCGCCAACTATCCGTTACAGAGCTATTTGCAGACGCTGCTTCAAAGCTTTGAGCAGATGATGCTGAAATCCGGATCGGATTACACTCAACTGTTATCCATGATGAATGCCCGGACAGGGCGAGCCGCGCAGATGTTCCTCGGTGCGATACCGATTCTGCTGATCTATCCGTTCTTGCAAAAGTATTTTACCAAAGGACTGGTACTCGGCAGTGTTAAAGGTTAAAGTGTGACATCAAGGGCCACTTCGCATGCGACTGTCTAACCCACATTCACTTGTTATCTGGTAAACAGGAGATCGCTGGAAGCAGAATCGCAAACGTTGTTCCTTTGCCGACCTCACTTTTCACCTGTATCCCATACGGCTCACCGAAGTGAAGTTGAATACGCCGTTGTACATTATAGAGGCCTATCCCCCGGCCTCCATTTCCTGTTTCATGCTTTTCCTCCATCAAGCCTCGTACCATACTCTGATCCATGCCGGTTCCATTATCACAAACTTCAATGCAGATGTCTTCCTCCTGAGATCCTATTCGAATCGTAATTACGCCATCCTCTTCGATTTCGGCCAGGCCGTGAAAGAACGCGTTCTCAACGATGGGCTGCAGGATCATTTTAGGCATTGCATAATGCAGCAGGTTCTCATCGATCTCATATTTCATCTGAATACTGCCGTAATATCGAACATTTTGGATGGTCACGTAATGTGCAATGTGATTCAGTTCTTCACGAATCATGACGAGACATCCATCGGACTTGGTTGCATAACGGAGCATAGAGATCAGCGCATCAGTCATATCCACGATTTTGTCGGCCTGCTGCATGGAAGCGATCCATTTCACGGAACCTAAAGTATTATACAGAAAGTGTGGGTTAATCTGATCATGCAGTGCCCGCATCTCGGCAGCGGCTTTCTCGATCTCTTCCTGCTGCATGCGTTCCACCATTCGTTTCAATTCATGGGACATTCGGTTGAATCTGGTGGATAAATGACCAATCTCATCACGAGAGCGAATATCCTGCACCTGCTCAAACTGCCCCTTTTCGACAAGACGTATATTGTTTAACAGCTTTTTGATGGGACGTGTAATGACGTGAGACAGGAAAATGGAGATCACGGCAGCGAAAAGTGACATGACGATCGCTAGCGTTACGAGGTTTTTACCTAGTATTCTACCATCGGCAGTTAGCTCTTCCAGCGGCATATAGACATATGTAGTCCATTTCTGCTGACTAAGCGGACTCTTTACCACGACGTTGGTTGCTTCGGATGGACGAACGTTATCCCGAAACAAGGTGCCAATTAACTGGTCGTTGACGTTGTAAACGATTTTTTCGTCCTCATCAATGATCATGAATCTGGATCGAAGTCCTTCCTGCAAGTTACGATTGACGATTTCGATAAATTTAATATCGATGCTAACCACCATCACGCCAAGCAATTTGCCGTTCGTGACATCATGAATTTTTCGTGCATGGGACACGGCCAGTACTTTATTTTCGAGTTGCTTGTCAACCCGGGTTGTTAATGTGATCGTACGCTCATCCTCATGCATAAACTTCTTGAACCACAGCTCATTTCTCACATTGAAGGCCTTGTCAATCGGTTGATGTGGACTTACAAACAGGTCTTCTCCTCCGTTCATATTGTAGAGATAAATGGAAAATACACGATCCTTCATCATGATGTAATTCATTAGTATGTTATATGCCGAGATTTCGTTTTCTTCATTACTTACACGCAGAAAATCCTGGATCGGAAAGCTGCCTTCATGGGTAGCAGATAAACTGTCACTGAGTCCATTACTGGCGAGCAGGGTAATCTTTTCGATTTCTTTCAAAAACTCGTCAATGCGAATGTTCGTCTGTTTGGTTAAGTCGCTGAGTAATGTATTGTAATTTTGTGATAATAATCGCTCCGAAGAATAGTACGAATTAATGGTCATCACAACGACAGGAAAGATGATGACGATCATACAGATCACCATAATCTTGTATTTAATCTGAAAAGGCCGCTTATATTTCATCGATCACACCTCTATTTCCGAATGGCATGCACATGCTGCTGTTCCCGATATTCCTCTGGCGTAAGCCCTGTGTTCTTTTTGAAAATCTTACTGAAATACGTGTAGTTGTGATACCCGACTTTATCGGCAATTTCATATATTCTCAGCTCTTTGCTGAGCAGAAAAGCTTTCGCATGATTAATACGAACTCGGGTCAGATATGAGATGAAATTTTCCTTCTTCTCCTGCTTGAACAAACGACTTAAATAGGACGGATTCACGTTAATCTGGCTAGCTACACTTTGCAGGGAAAGGTCCTCTGCATAATAACTGTTGATGATGTCTATTGCGAGGTCTGTGTATTTGAGCTCATGTGTGACCTGGGAGCTGGCGCTAAATGTCTCCGTGATATACGTCAGCACATTCTCATGGATATCCTGCCAATGCTCCCCGTTCAGGACAATCTCATAGGGGGATTTCTCCGTCATGGAAAGCTTGCTTCGTGATGTGCTGTTCAGCAAATGGGCGTGCATTGTTTCGAGCAACGTAAGGTATTGCTTGCGGATACTGTTCTCGCCTGCCCTTACGGTCTTCAGGTCAATGTAGATTTCTTCAAGAAATTGCCGGGCTTTCTCCTTATTTTTGCTCATACAAATTTTCATGAATTGTTGCTCCTGCTGAGGACTCAGCAGATGTTCAACGTCTTCCCTACTGGGGGTTTCACGTATATCCTCAACATACAGGATCTGGCTTTCACCCGTAAAAAAACGTTCCTTAAGCGCAAATTCTGCCTCCTGACAAGCCTTCCGCAGCGACACAAAGCCGAAACTAATCGAACTTACTCCCGCTGTAAGTGACAGGTTCATAAAATCCTTAAGGGAAGTGAGTACTTTACGAATCAGCTTGTTCACGTCAACATGTGAGCCCTTGTCAGAACGTACGTTTACGACTATCCAGTATTCAGACGAACTTTCCACAAAAATCTCCTTTGCCCACCGGGATGGAATAACCTCTTCCATAATGTTGAGTATCGAGAAACGGAGCAGCTTTTCCCCTTTTTCAATGTACTTGCGTTTGACCTTCTCATAATGATTAACGATGAATTTGATAACCACCAGGTGGTTGGATTGGATGCGAAAATGAAGTTCTTCTGCTTTGGTAAGCAATTCCTTTTCATTTATGAATCCGCTTACAGCATCTTGAAAAAAACTATCCTTTAAATATCGGATACTCTTGGAATAATCGGGGGATTTATAGGGCAAGGCGTTTAATGGATGCTGTTCACTTTGCAACTTCTCCCGTATATTTGTCAAAAGTTCGATGAGCGATTGCTCATTAATTTCGCTTTTAATCAAGTAATCGGTGGCACCGAACTTTAAAGCATTTTTCACGTAATCTAATTCATCAAAATTGCTCAGAATGACGTATTTACAGTTCTTTAACGATGGGGATAACTGTTTGATTAACGCTAATCCATCCATTACGGGCATTCGGATGTCTGTAATGATCAAGTCAGGTACCTTTTCAAGCGCAAGCTCCAGTGCTTCTTTTCCATTACTAGCCTCACCTGTCACGCAAAAACCGTATTCTTCCCAGTTCAGCATGGAACGAATGCCCACGCGCATCAGCAATTCGTCCTCCACAATCATCAGTTTATACATGGAAGTCCTCCAAAGTTGGTTATTTATACACGAGCCATCACCCAAAAGATTCAGGGATAGGTACATTCCTATCTTGTACTTTATTCGGACTGCATGCATCAAATCCCCTTAAAAGGTTAGAAAAATGATCAGAAAACGATCAAAAAATACACAACAGATTAGAAAATAGATAAAAGACCGCCAAAGTTGGCGGTCTGCATGGTTCGCATTATTGCTCTCTAGGAATGTGGAGAATGCATGAATACATGCTGAGACAGGTGTTTTCATTTCTACAACCATTAGGTCATAGCCGGGCTACTGCCCTTTAATCGATCGATATTAATATGGATATAGCACTTTTGGATTCCATGTGTACAACAAGGCTTTCTTGATCTTGCATTTCAATCTTAACCTGTTTGCCTTCTTGCTCATCGTTAAACAGTACCAATGCTGTGCTTCCGTCCGTGTTCCGAAAAGCTACGGTATATACGGATTCATCACTGGAAACCGATTGGATCTGAACTGCTTTAGGACGGATCAAAGCACTAAAATGAGCTAGCGCGTAATAATCCAGCGTGTAGACTAACTCCCCCGTTTGCTGGTTGATCTGTACAATTCCGCGGCAAGTGCTTTGTCCAAAACCCGGTACGGTAGGACCGTTATTTTCATCCAGTGCCATATTCCATAAAACGAGTGACTTGCTATAGTTTCGCAGTATCTGAATGCCTGTTCGAATCACATTGGAGAATGCTTGTTCAAACGGTGGAATCCATTCCCCTCCGGAACCTTCGGTGAAATGCACTTCTTTTCCCGCAAAGGCTTCGTATACTTTGGATTGAGCAGAGGCATCTCCCCCATACCAATGCCAGGCAACCCCATCGACTGCTTCTCCCGCTTGCTCCAGAACAGTCAACGGATAATCCGGACGATCCCAGTTATGGTCATAACAGAAGATTTTGGTGTCAAGGTTGTTGCGCACGAGAGCAGGCTTGAGATGATTTGCAATGAAATCTGCTTGTGCCTCTGCAGGCATTAACATACCAGGGTAATGAGCTGGTTCATATAAAGCCTCATTCTGCGGCGTAATCGCATAGATCGGCAGGCCATGTACTGCGTAGGACTGAATGGTTTTTACGAAATACTCGGCGTAAGCCGAATACCACTCGGGCTTAAGCTGGCCAGTGATCATGGAACCACTTGTTTTCATCCAGCCTGGCGCACTCCACGGCGAAGCAAACAGTTTTAAATCGGAGTTCAGTGCAAGCGCCTGCTGCGTTAACGGAATGATATCCGCTTCATCATGTGCAATGCTAAACCCGGCTAATTCCGGGTCTGTATGTTGGTCAGGCAGATCGTTATAGCTGTATACAGTACGGGCATAATCCGAAGCACCCATCGGGTTGCGGATTACCGACAAGCCGATTCCTTCTGTCGGGTGGAACAGCCGCGTCATCACTTCCGCCCGCTGTTCTTCCGTTATCTTTTGATTCATGAGGTATGCCGCGGCGTCCGTAAAGGATGCTCCAAAGCCGTCCATCTCCTGGTACGTTTGGCGATCATCCAATTGTACGGTTACGGTTGAAGAATTAGCGTCCGTAGACTTGAACGGATTGTATTCCTCGGGGTGAACGAGACGGAACAGGTCATTTTCCCCCGCAGTTTTGAATAGTTTAAATGTTGTCATCGCGTAGCCTCCTCATTATTGCATGCCTAATTTCTCTTTATTCTGCTTCATCTTCTCGCTACGGATCTTTACGATGTCAGGCCAGCGATTTTCTTCCAGGAACGATTGATATGCCGCAAGGGCATTGTCAAACGAGGCATCATCCTTTGCCCGCAACATGCTTACCAGCGTGGAGTTCCATTTGGTGTTAACTGCCGACAAAGCACGAGCTTCTGGTGTTCCCAGGTTTGGATTAATATTTTCAAGAATAAAATGAGGTGTCAGCTTGCCTTTGCCCCATGCTTGCATTTGTTTAATGGCTTCCGGGAAGGCATCGGCACTCAGCGCCTTATGACGGTCGTGACCGAAAAACATAAATTCACCCAGACGATAATCCTTCTTGAATTGGTCCGCATTATGCAATTGCATGTCCTTTACCGCCGGAAGTAACTCCACTGTACCGTCTTCTTTTTTCTTAAACGTCTCTCCTTCAACGCCATAGTTCATCAGAACTTGGCCTTCTTCACTAAGCAAATACGTGAA
Source organism: Paenibacillus sp. TSA_86.1 (assembly GCF_052691815.1). Lineage (NCBI taxonomy): Bacteria > Bacillati > Bacillota > Bacilli > Caryophanales > Paenibacillaceae > Paenibacillus > Paenibacillus sp. TSA_86.1. Next base: position 434,484 of record NZ_JBQZGE010000002.1, read on the forward strand.
AATTTGCATCGCTTTAGCCGGGTCTTTGGCATCCTTGGAGATGAAATTAATCATCCAGCCTGTAATACCGGATTGATTCAATGTTGGTGCGTTGCCCTTGGTACTTTGAGGCCCATCAATGGCCATGTACTCTTTGCCTTCGTTATCACTCATGTAGATCTGAAGGTTTCCACCCTGCTGAGGTGTACCATCGAGCAGCATCGCCGCATATTTACCGGATTTCACTTTTTCTTCAAAGGCTGTGCCGTCATCCGCAAAACTGTCATCACTAATATTACCGTCTCTATACACGGCGTTTAATGTTTTCAGCCAAGTCAGATAGTCTTCGTCCAGATTACGGTCATAGAACTCTCCGTTCTCCGTCTCCAGGGGTACGCCGATAAAATCCTGTAAGGCATCACCCAGTGAACCGGTACCTCCACCGATGGCGTTAAAGCCAAACGGAATGAGCGATGGGAACTTTTCCTTGATCTGTTTCATCACATTCTGGAATTGTTCCGGTGTTCCCATGACTGGACTGCCTAATGCTTCATATACATCCTTGCGGATAATAAAGGCGGTCTTTGCTGGAATGTTACCGCTATCATAATCTGCTTGTGTGTTGGAATAATTCGGATAACCGTAGGTCTTGCCATCCGCTTGCTGGAACCACTTCAGCGTGTCCGCAGCTGCGACCTTGTTGAAATACGGATCATATTTCTCAGCCAAATCGTTCAGAGGTATGGCCCAGGTTGATGCTTTGCTCACGACTTGAGAATTGGAATCAAACACTGTCAACATATCAGGCATATCTCCACCGGCAAAAAAGGTATTTAATTTGGTATCATCGCCTGTAATAAATTTGATGTTAATGTTCAAGTCTTCCTTAATCTTTTTAGTAACGATATCTTTGCCAAAATCGGTATTCCACCAGTCTGCATTGACGTACCAGGTTAGATCTGTGACTTCTTCCTTTTTATCGAGCTGCCATGCTGGTTTCTCCGGATCAACCGTATAACGATTCTCAATGGATACCCAGTTTGCTTCACTCGATCCATCGGAACCACCACTGCATCCCGTAATCATGAACACAGCTGTCAGTAATGCTGCACATCCTTTAACCCCTCTTTTGCCCAGTACCCGTTGAATATTAAACATATGTTTTCCCCCTCGTAGTCGAATATGAATCGTTGATGTGAATCTATCGCTTTATTCCTTAACAGCTCCAAGCATCATGCCTGAAATGAAATATCGCTGTAACAAAGGATAGATCAGCACAATTGGCAATGTGGTAATGACAATGGTGGCAAGCTGCACGCCTTTGGTTGTTGTTTCGATCACTACAGATCCGCCAACGTTCTGCATGGACTGGGTCTGGGATTGCACAATAATCTCATATAACATCATCTGTAATGGGTACAGTGATTGGTCTGTGATATACAGTTTGGTGGTCATGAAGTCATTCCACTGGCCTACCCCGTTAAACAAAGCAATCGTTGCCATGGCTGGCATGGACAGCGGGATAAAGATTTTGAGAAAGATATGCCAGTCTCCAGCCCCATCCATCTTCGCCGATTCTTCCAAGGAATCCGGTACATTACGGAAGAAATTCATCAGGATGACAACATCGAAGAAACTGAACAAAGCCGGAATAATATACACCCAGAAGCTGTTCAGGAGACCTAGCGCCTTAATAAGCAAAAAGGTTGGAATCATGCCGCCGGAGAAAAACATTGTAATTACACCCATGGCTACATACAATTTGCGCCCTCTTAGGTACTTCTTGCTCAGTCCGTATCCGACCATGGCACAGAAGAATACATGTGTCACGACACCGATCGTGGTTTTGGATATAGAGATGAAGAACGCCTGCCAGATGTTTGAATCATTAAACACCGCTCGATAGTTTTCCAGCGAGAACTCGGGTGACCAGAAGATGAACCCACCTTCTGCCAGTGCTTTGCCTGAACTAAAGGACGAGATGATGACATTCCAGAGCGGAACGATAATGACGATGGTACAGATCGTTAAAAAAATGATATTGAGGGTATCAAAGATCCGGCTGTCCAGATCTTCTTTGGCCGCTTTTCCATTCATGAGGGAACCTCCTTCTACAGCACAGACTGGTTGTCATTTAGCTTGCTAGTTATTTTGTTTGCCGTGACGAGCAGAATTACAGAAATGATGGAAACACCCAAACCTACGGCGGTAGCATATGAAAAGTCACCCTGCGACATCCCCATGCGATATACATATGAATTAATGACTTCGGCCTTCTCGCGGTTCTGTGAGTTCATGAGCACCAGCGTTTGGTCCAGATTCGAACCGAGTAGTCCGCTGACCGTCAGGATCAGATTCAGACTGATAATGGACTTCATGTTAGGCAAAGTGATATTCCATATCTGACGCATCCTGCTGGCTCCATCTATTTTGGCAGCCTCGTAATACGTAGGATCGATCTTAGACATGATGGCGAGATACAGAATGGTTCCCCATCCAGCTTCTTTCCAGATATCTGATAACGTAGCAATCCACCAGTACTTGCCTGCGTCCAGCAAAATGTTTTGTGGTTGGGAGATGATCCCGAGACCTAACAACAATTCGTTGAACAATCCAGTTGTGGAGAACCAGGTAATGAGCATGCCACCCAGTACGATCCACGAAAGAAAGTGAGGCAAATATGAAACCGTTTGCACGAATTTCTTGAATCGTCCGCTGCTTAATTCGTAGATCATGATGGCTAGAATAATTGGAATAACAAATCCAATTCCCAGTTTCAAAAAGCTGATGCCGAGTGTATTGACGACAGCATCCCAGAAGTATTTGTCTGACATGATGATTCTGAAGTTATCCAGCCCAACCCAAGGTGCACTGGACAATGTATCAATGACGGTATAATTTTTAAAAGCAATTGTTAATCCGTAGATCGGTATGTAACAGAAGACAATCATGAACAGGATTCCGGGTAGAACCATGGATTGGATCTCCCATTGTCTGGCGAAATCAATCCAAAACATTTTGGATCGTTGTTTCAACGGCAATTTGCCGCCAGGTTTTAGAGGTTGCTGCTGACTGCTTGCTGTTGTGGTCGTCAGATGACTCATCTTTCGTTGCTCCCCTCTGTATGTTCATATAACGCATTTATTCCATTATTCATAAAAACGTTTTTATTTTTGCTTCGGGAAACTCCCTTCTCTGTAATATCAATAAAAGAAGTAACCGAAGAATACTTCACCCGTTATTAGCGGGTATCTCTTCGGTTCATTCTTACATGACTTGAACCTCGTACCACCAGTTCCCCTGCCAGCTTTTGTGCTGTCCCTTGTTCCTGCTCCTTGATCATATTGACCAATTGCGTGACAGCCAGAATGCCTTGTCTTGCAATCTGATTTCGAACCGTCGTTAACGGTGGAGAATAATACGGAGCGATATCGATGTCATCGAATCCGACCACGCTGATGTCACTCGGAACTTCATAACCATGGGATTTCAACGCTTGAATGCATCCGATTGCACTTAAGTCATTACCGGCCAGAAAAGCATCTGGTAACTTGCCTGGATGCAGATGTACGAAGGATTTGATCGCACTGTAGGTGGCCTCTTCTTCGAAATATCCCTGAATAATATAGTCCTGGTCTACCGGAAGCTCGTATTCTCGAAGGGCTGCCAGATAACCCTCCCGGCGCTGTGCACTGTCAAACATCTCATCTACACCAGAGATGTAGGCAATTTTTTTGTGACCTAGCCCAATCAAATATTTGGTAGCTTCGTAGCTGGCTTCGTAGGAGTCAAAAATAACACTTCCCATTCGCTCGCTTTGATACACACGATCCAGGAAAACGGCTTTAATCTTATCCTTTTCCATCGACAGAATATCCTGTTCATCAATCCGAAGCTCTTCGTAGATGATTACGCCATCCACCCGCCTGCCCAGAATATTGCTCATAATGACATGTTTATCTTTTGTCACAAACACATTGAGACCATAACCAAGACGGTCACACTCACGCGACATGGCTTCGACTAACTTGTAAAAATACGGCCCCGACACACTTGTCGTGAAGAAACCAAGCATTTTTGTCTGCCCCGATTTCAACAGTTTCCCATTGAGATTGGGGATGTAATTCAAGCGTTCGGCCACTTTGAGCACATGGGACTTCGTTTCCGGATTCAGAACATCGACACCATTCAAGGCATTCGAAACGGTAGAGATGGAGACACCGGCTTCTCTTGCAACATCTTTGATTGTGATTTTTCCCATAAATTTCAGGTTCCTTTGCTATTAAAACGTTTTTATACATTCAAAATAGCATAAAACCGTTTTCATTACAACACTTAACTTATCAAATTTGTATAAAAGAAAACCGCTGATCTTAATTGATCAGCGGTTTGAACTCTTATCTCTTGAACTTATCATGCTCCAACAGTGAATAATTTGATCCAATACGAGTCATTACATTCGAACAACATTAGAATTCAAGTTCATGTTTATTCAAATGAAATGACATACGTTTGTCCTTTTTGCGTAAGCAGGCTAACTTGATCATCTTTTTCCGGGGTGGTTTGCACAACCGTATTCCCTTGATGAACTTTTAGACCAGGTACAGACTGCAAATAACATGTATTGCTTGTATGCGAGAGAATTTCTGCTTCGATCAGCTTGCCGTTCTCCCAGCGCAGACTAACTTCAAATCCCCCTCTTGCTCTCAACCCTTTAACCGAACCTGTCGACCAGCGTTCCGGCAAAGCTGGTAGAAACTCCAGATATCCCTGATGTGATTGCAGCAGCATCTCGGCGATACCTGCAGTTGCGGCGAAATTGCCGTCAATCTGGAACGGTGGATGAGCATCAAACAAGTTGGCGTACACTCCGCCAGTCTCATGTTTGCTTGGCTCATAAGCTTTAACCAAAGTTAGCAAATTAGAGATGAGCTGTTCAGCACGGTTGCCTTCTCCAAAACGAGCCCATAAACCGATTTTCCAGCCAAGACTCCAGCCTGTACCACCGTCCCCCCGAATTTCCAGGGAAGTGCGGGCAGCCTGCATCAGTTCAGGTGATTTTTTCTGTGTAATCAGCCGTCCCGGGAATACACCAACCAAGTGGGATACGTGGCGGTGCTGCGGATCTTCTTCCGTGAAATCCTCGCTCCATTCCTGAAGGCGACCTCTTGCGTCGATCTGCAAAGGCAGCAGTTGTTCTTTTTTCGCTCGCAGGAGATCCACGAATTCCGCATCCGTTTGCAACACTTCAGCTGCTTGAATACAGTTTTCGAACAGCTCAGCAATGAGGGAAAGGTCCATTGTCGTTGCTTCACTAACAGCGGCATGCTCTCCGTTAACCACAAATTTCATCTCCGGTGACGTTGATGGTGTTGTGATCAGATGTCCTTCTTTATTCTCAATGAGCCAGTCCAGACAGAACAAGGCGGCATCCTTCATCAGTGGATAACCGGTCTCCTGCAAAAACTCTTTATCCTCTGAGAACACATAATGCTCCCACAGATGCTGCGTCAGCCATACGCCGCCCATCATCCACAAAGCCCATGACGGATCACCGGCACCATAATCCCCTACAGGGGCTGTTTGCCCCCAGATATCCGCATTGTGATGCGCTACCCAGCCTCGAGCGCCATAGTTTACTTCAGCCGTTTTACGTCCATTCTCCGCAAGTTTTCCAATAAAATCAAGCAACGGTTCATGCAGTTCAGCCATGTTACACGTCTCCGCAGGCCAGTAATTCATTTCTGCATTAATATTCAGTGTATAATTGCTGCTCCAAGGCGCACGTGTTTCCTGATTCCAAATTCCTTGCAAGTTCGCTGGCAACGTTCCCGGTCTGGAGCTGGCGATCATCAAATAACGGCCATAGTTGAACAACAACTCGACTAAGCCTGGATCACTGCTTCCATATTTCTCGATGCGCTCATCTGTAGGCATGTCCTGCGGAGCAAGACTTTCACCCAAATGGAGTTGAACACGATTAAACAGCGTTTGATGATCCTCTACATGACGTTGACGCAATTCGGTGTAATCACGTGTCATAATCTGCCTAATAACGTCCGCAGTCTTCTCCTTCGGGGAAATTACGCTGTCACTTTTTTGAGCTGTAGGAGCATAACTCGTAGCCCCTGCAAAGTAAATGACCGCTTCCGTTGCACCAACAATCTGCAGTCCGCCACCGCTTGAATGCAGTGAACCTCCGGTATGAGATACAGCGAGTCTTCCATGGAAAGTCATCGCACGACTAGTCGCTGCATCTCCGTAACGAATAGGCACTTCAACATCGTGATAGTTTGGTGAGACATACTCCGGAGCCGTTCCGGACAATTCATATTGAGCGTTCGCAGCAGAAGTTTCGTGTCTCAGCGGACTGCTCAGTCTGGTATGGAAGTTAAGTCTTCCTTCTTTGTTTGCGGTTAAACGAATGACGATACCCTGATCGGGATGGGAAGCAAATACCTCCCTGTCATATCGTACTCCACCGATTTCATAGGAAACGCTTACAACACCTGTAGATAAATCAAGCTTGCGTTGATAGGTTTTCCGTTCACATAATTGCCCGTGCTCCATTACAAGCTCCAGATCACCAAATGGCAAGTACGATTGTGTAAATGGCCCCATCATTTTTTTGCTAAGTTGATCCGCTTCTACATACTGTTTACGGGCGATTAAATCCCTGATCTGAGGCAATACTTTCCGTGCTTCCGGATTATTCCAATCCTGTGCATAACCTGACCATAACGTGTCTTCATTCAATGCAATACGTTCTTTTTCGATACCGCCAAAGACCATTCCGCCCAACTTACCGTTGCCGATAGGAAGTGCTTCAACCCAATAAGTGGCTGGAGTGCCAAACTGAATATTCATGCTGATCGTTACCTCCGAATGCACTTGATTTTTGGACAAACTCTAATTTTACTTGCTCAGCCATTATTATATCTTTCAATGCGAAGGGAAGATATATATTTAATAAAAATGATGTAGAAAAGCTTAAACCGATGACAAATAACCCTTAATATCCCATTTGGAATGAAAGCAGTACTTTTCGATATGTTTTAAAAATTATTTATTTCACCATCACTCGCACATGAAGATGTTAAATATGTGTCTACTAAAAAGCGATACCATATTTGGCACCGCTCTTTGCTGCGTATAGATTTTAGTTGTCCATACTGGCAAGGAATCCGTTTTTTGGCTAGCATTATCTTGCTAATTAATAACCTATATGGTTTATAATCTCATCTATAACTTCCTGACATGTCAAAATTTCTAGAATCCCCCCTGCTGATGGAGAAACGCTAATTGTTCCTTGATCTAAATTTCCTAATAGGAGCGTCTCTTTATATCCATTTTTGTGGTACGGAACGGCATCCAGTGTGTTCCCTTCATTAATGAGTTGATAAGCTTTTATTCCTCCTGGAGTCGGGATTGTTCGCTCATAAACCCCTTCCAGTTCAAGCATTTCTTCACTTTTGACATTAATAATTGCTTGCTTGGCGGCATGACTCGCGGGATTTTCTACGGTTGCTATGAATCTAGTTCCCATGTAAACGCCTTGTGCCCCCATCGCAAAGGCTGCTTTAGCCCCACGTCCATCAATAATTCCACCAGCTGCAATCACAGGCAAATTAACAACTGAAGTTATTTGGGGTAACAGCGTAAATAGACTAATATTATACTGGCTAAAATGTCCCCCGGCCTCGCTACCAGTAACGATAACTGCATCAGCTCCATGTTCCTCAGCTTCTAAAATGTTATGAACCGTAGGGTTTAGCGGCCTATAGATAACGGTTATACCTTGCTCTTTTAATTTTATCATTTCGCTTGCTACCATCTGGTTACCAATGGCTACGACATATTTAACTTCTTCTTCTACTAGGATATCAAAAAGCAATGTGCCAAATGGTAGAGTGCCACTGTCATCTAGAGGGAATATATAATTTACGGCAAAGTTTTTATTCGTTAACCGCTTCACTTTACGGATCTCGTTTCGCACGTTATCAGCATATTCTCTCAAGCCTGTGGGATTTAGTGTTTGTCCAGCATTTGGTCCGAGTACCCCCATTCCCCCTGCATTACAAACGGCAGCTACAAACTCTGCTGAAGTTACCCAATTCATAGCTGCAGAAATGATGGGATATTCTATATTTAATAATTCGGTAATCTTATTCATCTGACGAGCCCCTTTTTATATATATTTCAAGCTTAGTTTGAAGAATTCCTTAATGTCTTCTATACTAGCTGAGACCTCCATAAGTTAGAAGTAGGCAAAAATAATGAACATAGTCACTTTTTTAATACTATAGGATAATCATTGAGAGGAGGAAATGTATGACTCGGATATGCAAGGATGGATTTCACGAAGAGTTTAGGGAAAAGTATCCTATCATTTTTGGCATGGCTTACACTCAGCACGTGTTATCAGGACGTTGGAAGTTTCTCATTATATGGTTTTTAAAGGATCAGGCACGACGATTTCATGAAATTAAGTCATTTCTGAATGACATACCGCAAGGTTCATTAACCAAACAATTGAGGGAATTAGAGGAAAATAGACTCATATCCAGACACGTATTTCCTGAAGTTCCACCGCGAGTAGAGTACTCTCTGTCAGACAAAGGTCGCGATCTCCTACCGATCTTAGATATGATGGAAAAGTTCGGATTGAAGCATGGGGAGATTACTCAGATAAAGGAAGCTTGAGAATTATATTAATTAATCCCGTGTAACGTTCTCCCACGGGATTTAAGTAGATTCCAGAGCTTTATTACTCACACAAAATTATTGGTACAGGTTCTTGTCCTTGTAACGAGATACGAACTATTACCAATAAAACAAAAAAGCCGCTAAAATAGCGACTTCAATGGAGAGATATTCTTCTCCCTTTACAACTTTACTTTATTGTAATTGAACACTCTTCATATAAGCTTTGAATGCTTCAGCAATCTCTTTGTACTTCGTATGATGCAGGTAGTGCGAGCCTTCCATCGGAATCATTTTGCCCTGATCCGATTGTTTGATTTGTTCCTCATGTAGGGGGATCCAATTTGGATTCGCCGTGTTGTTGGATTGAACGAAGAGCAACATCGGCAGGCTGCGAGGATAAGTCAAGTTTTCTGCATTTTTGAAATTAGATCCTAGATTTTTTAACTCATTCATTAGGGTCGAATTGCTAGAAACCTGATTCGCAATTAGATTCATCTGCTCTATGGTATGCTCATCGTAATCCATTGATTTGTAAGGATCTGCGCTCACATTTTTGATTAATCGCATTAATCCTGACGTTTGAAAAAACTTCATCAAGTTCAGGGGTAGCTTCACATCCATGTTAGGCTGATTAGGAACACTGCTGTCTATACCGATAAATGCGATCACTTCATCTGGATAATTTTTCACATAAGAGACGCTGTACAGTCCCGTAATAGAGTGTCCCATGAGAATATATCGGTCAAGGCCGAGCTGATTCACAGCCTCATGTATTTCACTAACGATATTTTCAGTGGTACGTTCTTTGTCGGTACGATCACTTAATCCATACCCAAATGGTTCAATCGTCACAATTTTGTAATCGGAGGTCAGTTGATCAATCAGCAGTTTAAAATCTAACACTGGAGATGGCGTCCCCTGCCCTGGAAGCAGCACAATAGTTTGTTTCCCGCTGCCCTGTATGGAGACGTTCATGTTTTTGCCATCCACTTGTACATACTGTCCATAGGATTCAATCTTTTTCTTTTCCATCCCATTACTAATGACATGAATCACAAATACAATGCCCATAAATAACACGAGCGCTGCGATGATTCCCCCGAATATTTTTAAGAATAACTTGCGTTTCTTGCCGCGTTTCTTCTCTGTTGGTTTAATTTCTACGATTTCTTCCACTCTCATCTTCTCCCGTCCTTAGTCTGTGTAACTGTCTTGGTGACTTATCTACAGTATAATCTGGCAAGATGTCGCCATCGTGACGCCAATATGAACGGAATATGAACTGGCATATATAAGTTGAATTACTTTACACGAGCACTCCGATGACAGAATAACCTGGAGAGTAGCTGTTATCCCCAGATTTTTTTGATTCCCTTTTTGAAAGGGATAAATCCGTTGATAAAGGCGAAGTTTATGCTTACGATGCAGCTTTCTTTCAGAAAGTTTTTAGCTCCGCTTTTCCAGGTTTTTTCTGTCCTCTCCGTTTTTGTGTAAATAAATCATTCATTTTATATCGTTTTTAAGTAGTATACATGAAAAAAAAGAACTACTTATATACAAGCAGCTCTCTTTTCCGTGGTTCCGAACATTCCTAGTGGTCGAGGAATACAAGTTGAATGAAGAAAAGGATCGCAAAAACATAAAAAATCGGATGAACATCTTTGCCTTTGCCGCGAAGCAGCTTCAGCACAGGATAGAAAATAAATCCAATGCCGATCCCTGTTGCAATACTGTGCGTCAGCGGCATCAGAATGATGATCAGGAAGGCCGGGAATGCCTCTTCAAGATCACTCCAGTTCATTTTGCTAATCACACTGATCATGAAGAAACCTACGATAATCAACGCCGGAGATGTGATCGCCGGAATGCTGGAAATAACACTTACGATTGGGCTGAAGAACAAGGTTATTGCTAGCAATATACTGACGGTCACCGCAGTCAGTCCTGTTCTCCCCCCTGCCGCCACACCCGTACTGGACTCAATATAAGCCGACGTTGGACTTGTTCCGAGCATTGCACCCGTGGTGGTACCCACAGCATCAGCGAGTAATGCGCCACGAGAACGCGGGAATTTACCGTCTTTCAGTAATCCGGCTTGTTCTGCCACACCAAGCATCGTACCTGTAGTATCAAATAATGTAATTAGCAAAAACGTGAAAATAATCGTGTACAGTCCATTGGAGAAAACGCCCGCCAAATCCATCTGGAACGCGGTTTCCCCGAGTCCTGACGGCATCGCTACAATGGATGCAGGCATTTGGAACAGTCCCATGAACCACGCAATAATTGCGGTAATGACCATTCCGATAAACAGATAACCTTTTACATTATAGGCCATTAACGTAACAGTGATGATCAGCCCGATCAGGGTCAGATACGTCATAGGTTGTGCCAAGTTTCCAAGTGTAATCAGATTGGATTTTGAATCCGCAATGATTCCTGCATTTTGCAAACCTACCGTTGTAATAAACAGTCCAATTCCTGCGGTAATCGCGTATTTGAGACTTGCTGGAATCGCATCCAGCAGCATGTAACGAAACGAAGTAAGCGATAAAATAATAAATAAAATACCCGCAATGAACACAGCACCAAGTGCTGTCTGCCAAGTTACGCCATACCCTTGTACAACACTAATAACAAAAAAGGCATTTAACCCCATGCCAGGTGCGATAACAATCGGATAATTAGACCACAGTCCCATAATCAGCGTTGCCACAATACTCGCCAGAATCGTAGCAATAAATACCCCGTTAAAGCTCATTCCCGTGCCGCTAAGAATTCCGGGATTCACAATCACTATGTATACCATGGTGAAAAATGTAGTAATACCAGCAATAATTTCGGTTGAAACGTTCGTTCCTCTTTCTTTCAGTTTGAACCAGTTGTCCATCGTAAAGCCAGCCTCCAACTTTCATATTGTCTTCTTGAATTCTCACAGCTAAAAACAAAAAAATCCTAATCACCTATAGGATGGGAATACTCAAGCTCCTATATTCGTTGTTAGGATCTGAACAGCTCCGAATGTGAATTTTCAGGAACATATTAATGTTTCTAACCTGATGTCCATTTCGAATTTTATTAAACATAACACTAGATGTCAATGGAAAACCGGTTTTGTTCACATTATTTACGAACTATTTTGGATAATTCATTGATTTTATTCGCTTTTCAAAGGTGAAGGGTTGTTTTTAATTGGTTTGTTTATTTTACATTCCTCATACAATTGTGATGGTTTTTATTTACAAATGAATGATAATCTTCTTAAGGATGAACAAATGAACAAGACTTCATGCATTCATATTAAAGAGATATCGAGGAGGAATAAGTGTGAAATTGTCTAAAAAAGCATTGCCCGCATTAGCACTAACTCTGGCTGTATCAGCCTCTACTCTTCTCTCAACTGGACAAGCAACGATTGCTCAAGCCGCAGGTGCAGAGAAAAAACCGATCAAAAATATCATTTTCCTGATCGGAGATGGTATGGGAACGTCGTATACATCAGCGTATCGTTACATGAAGGATAATCCTGCTACCAAGGTGATGGAGAAAACCGTATTTGATCCTTATCTTGTAGGCGCTCAAATGACCTATCCAGACGATGACAAACAAAACGTTACGGACTCCGCTTCCGCAGCAACCGCAATGTCATCAGGTGTGAAAACATACAATGCGGCGATCGCAGTGGACACGAATAAAAAGTCTGTGAAGACCGTATTGGAGCAAGCCAAACAAATCGGTAAATCCACAGGTTTGGTCGCAACCTCGGAGATTACACATGCCACCCCTGCTGCCTTTGGTGCTCATGATATTAGCCGTAAAAACATGGATGCTATTGCGAACGACTACTACGACGAAATGATTAACGGAAAACACAAAGTCGATGTGCTGCTTGGCGGCGGCAAAACCAATTTTATACGTAAAGACCGTGACCTTACGAAAGAGTTTCAAAAAGCAGGTTATAGTTATGTAACGGACCGTACATCTTTGCTCGCGAACAAAAATAAACAAGTACTTGGATTGTTTGCAGATGGCGGCCTGGACAAATTCATTGATCGTACAAGCGCAACGCCTTCCCTCGCTGAGATGACAAATTCGGCTATTGATCGTCTTAAAACAAACAAAAAAGGATTTTTCCTTATGGTTGAAGGCAGTCAGATTGACTGGGCAGGTCACGATAATGATATTGTGGGTGCCATGAGTGAGATGGACGATTTTGCTGCCGCTTTTAAAGCCGCGATTGATTTTGCTAAAAAAGACGGTCAAACCCTCGTGGTTGCAACTGCTGACCACTCCACAGGTGGTCTTACCCTTGGTAAAGATGGTGAATACAACTTCTTCGTAGATCCCATTAAAGCTGCACTTCGTACTCCTGACTTCATGGCTGCTCAAATTGCCAAAGGGGCTTCTGTGGATGAAACTTTGAAAAAGTATCTTAAACTTGAGCTGACTGCCGAAGAACTTCAATCCGTTAAAGATGCTGCTCAGAGTGCAGATGTGACCAAAATTGATAATGCCATTGAAGCCATTATTGACAACCGCTCCTTCACAGGTTGGACAACCGGTGGACATACCGGTGAAGATGTACCGGTGTACGCGTATGGCCCAGGAAGTCAACGCTTCTCCGGGTTAATTGATAACACCGACAATGCAAAAATAATTTTTGATATTTTGAAAAAGAGTAAGTAAATAAACTAGTGTCACGGCTTGATGTCTAGCTGAAACAAACTATACTTGTTTTTCTAAGGTGCCCCCCTCTCTTCTTTCGACTTAAATGAAGAGAGGGGGGCATAGTTATGCTTATATGCTTATGTTATTCATTATTGCAGTAGATAAACTTAGGCTCCACATTTATACCTTGGCAAATTGTTGCATAATGGCTGCCGCAGCACGTGTGTAGCCGCCAGCTTCTCTCAGAGATTTACCGATGAGATGTGCCTGCTCTCTATAGATGGGATTGTGGAGTACTTCCATAACGGCCTCCTGTAATTGGATTGCGTTCAAATGATATTGATCTAACACCACCCCGGCTCCAAGTTCTTTGACGCGACCCGCAACCATAGGTTGATCTGAAGTCATCGGGATCATGACAAGTGGAACATCAAAATACAAGGCCTCGCTTACACTGTTCATTCCCGCATGGGTAACAAAAACGTTGGTGTGCTGAAGTATTTCAATCTGTGCAACATATGATTTTACAATAAAGTTATCAGGGATCAGCTCTTCAAGAGATTCCATTTCAGTATATTTTCCAGAAGATAAAACAACGTTAATGGGCAGATTCTTAAATGCATCAAAACACAATTTGTAAAATTCCAGACTTTTATTCAATATGGTCCCCATAGAAATGTATACCGTCTCAGGATAACGTTCAGAAAGCAAATGAAATGGGAATTCCGGTGCATCCTTCCGCGGGATAATCGACGAACCAGTGAAGAGAAACCGATCATCTAATTCATCTGCTCGCGGCTGAAAATAACGGCTGGTGTAGACAATGTTCAATAGACCTGTATGTGCTGTCATGTCCTCCACTGCTGGTACACTAACCTGATGCTCTGCTGCGATCTCTCTCGCAGTTTGCATTATCGCTTCATACATTTCCTGTGTATCGATACCTTCCTCATTTATGCTCAAAGGCTCGGCGGAAGCAAAGGAAGCAATCGTACATACCGCTGGAATCTCCAATTTCTCAGCTAGTATCCTGCCTCCCCAGCCCATTAGGGAATCGTAGATCAGATAATCAAACGTTTCATCCTCTATTACACGAAACACTTCGGGAATCATTTTGGGTATCACTCCGCAAGTGATCATGTATATGAATTGGTATGGATGGCGATATTCCAACGGTTTGAGAATAGGGTCATGTGAAAAAGCATCCTCTAAAAAGGGATATGTCATGACCTGAGCCCCCGTTTGTTCAATCCGGGAACGGTACTCCTCAGCACATACATAAACAACTTCTTCTCCAAGCTTGACCAGTTCTGTGATCAAACCAAGTGAGGGATTGACATGGCCTTCAGCCGGAGTAATAACAACTAACACACGCGCCATCTTGCGCACCTCCTAATGTAATATGTGCCTCCGATCTGTATCTCGTCTGACCGGTTGTTTGTTTACATCGGAAGTGTATCTATTTTTTGTCCAGCGGGCTGACGTGATTGAGAAGTCACAACTGCGATCCGTAATGACGAGAATAAGCTGAGTAAAGCCAATAACAGTTGAAGCATCAACACCATCAGAATCCCTATGGATATGCCCCATCCCATCGTTTTCGCTAATGCAACCAATGAACCGCTTACGCCAATGCTCACAGCTACATAAAAAGAATCGACAAACTGCAGATTTGCAGACATCTTTCCTTCCTGTCCAAGTTCTGCATGTTGTAGAGCGATGACCGCGGTAGTAGGGTTAGCCAGGCCAACACCAAAACCAACAATAATCTGTGAGATAAGGATGAGGATAATCCCGGTATTCGCCAAAAACAAAGCCAGTATGACCAAGATAACTCCGCCGATCATGATGCCAATTCCGAGCGTCACTCTCTTCTTACGTCCTCCACCCCGGTCTTTTGCATCCCATCTAGCTTGTAGCCATGCTGCAGCTGACCAGCTCAATGAGCCTGCTGCTACAAGCAGTCCGGCTGTGTCTGCGGCTAGGCCTTTCATCTCCGTGAGACCCAGAATAACAAAACTCTCGGTTGCAAAATAACAAGCCACATACATTCCCCTTGTTACCAATGTTGCCGGTAAACCCGATTTGACCAAAAATGTCCCTTGAGGCATCAGTTTGCGGATGAACGGAATCATGATTATTAATCCGCTAATGGAAAGAGCTACCCCTGGCCAATTCGTAATCATGCCAAGACCTGTCAGTAACAACCCCGTTCCAATCGCTAGTAGAATGGCCTGCCCTGTTCTGGAGTCACCGGCTGTTGCTCCTCCTGTAGTTTGCATACGGCGCTGCAAATCACGAAACGACCGATATGTAAGGAGAAGTGCGAGGGCAATCAATGGAATAACAATCCAGAAAACAAACCTCCAGGACGTATAAGAAGCAATGAGACCTGCAAAATAAGGCCCGATTAACGATGGAAGAACAAACGCCATAGAGAACGCCGCCAAAATCTGTGTTCTCAGCGTTTCCGGGTAGTATAACGTTACACACACATAGACACATGTAATTAATGCACCGGCCCCAAACCCTTGAAAGGTTCTTCCCAAAATCAGCATATACATGTTCATAGATGCAGCAGCAATGATTGTGCCAAGTACAAAAACAGCAAAAGATATAAGCAAAGATGTGAACACGCCTCGTTTGTCTACTTGCTGACCCATAACCAACGTTCCTACAAGCTGGGATAATAAAAACGCGCTGAAAATCCAGCCATATAAATGAACCCCCTGCATGTCTTGAGCTATTTTCGCCGCAATGGTTGTAATTGCGAGCCCTTCAAATGCTGAAGTGGTCAATACCAACATAATGCCAATGGTCATGGTACTGTAACGTCGATTAAAAATACCGATCGGTTTCTCGTTTGTCACGGACACCTCCATAAATATTGAAATATTAGTAAAATAAACCTGCAGATGTATCTTTAATATAGAACAAGCACCCTACTTTGTAAACAAAAATGTTTAATAAGTTCTTTTTTTATCGTTTATTGCGCCCCGCTCAAAGATGACTCACTGTTCAAAGCTTTCGTAATACACTCCTCCGCAAGAAGCATCTTCTCTGCATTGACTTCCAGCAAAGTGCTTATACTACGTACCGAATATATCTAAGGAGAGATTCGACATGGATCTGCAGAGCGGTAAATTATATTGGCCAACCACAGTAAGCAATCCTCCTTCCTATCCGAAGCTTGAAGAGGATATTAACTGTGATGTTCTTATTATCGGTGCGGGTAGTTCAGGGGCACAATGTGCGCATTTTTTAAGTGATCAAGGATTATCTGTCGTTGTTGTAGACAAGCGTAAGGTTGGAGAAGGCAGCACAAGTACCAATACTGCATTGATTCAATATGCCGGGGAGAAAAGCTTTGTCTCCTTAAGTCATACGTTCGGAGAAGAAAGAGCCGCTCGTCATCTTAAATTGTGTGAGCAGTCCATTCATCACATTGAGCAGATCAGCAGTGAACTTCCGATCAACCCAGATTTTATAAGGCGTGACAGCTTGTATTACGCGAGTTACCAGGAAGATATTCCGGCATTGCAAGAAGAATATGCGCTTCTGAAAAAGCATGGTTTCAACGTAGGTTTTTGGGACGAGCAACGTATAACAAGTGTGTATCCTTTCTCTAAACCGGCTGCGCTCTATTATCATGATGATGCGGAGATGAATCCGTTAAAGTTCGTCTATGGACTGCTCGAGAAAGTCAGGTCGGAAGGTGTTCGAATCTACGAGGAAACTGAAATTTCAGGTAAACATTTCGGCGATGATACGGCTGTCTTCTACACCAAGGATCGTCGCGAGATTCGTGCCAAACATGTGATTATTGCTGCCGGCTATGAAGATAAAGACTTTAAAGTAGAGAAAAATGCCACCCTGTCCAGCTCCTACGCTGTTATTACCAAGCCAGTCTCGGATTTAGAAAACTGGTACAAACGCACATTAATCTGGGAAACGGCACGTCCATATGTTTATATGCGAACAACTCCGGACAATCGCATTATTATCGGTGGCATGGATAAGGATACAGCCTACGCCGAAACAAGGGATTCCAAAATTTTGGCGAGCAAAGATAAACTGATTCACGAGTTTACCAAGCTTTTTCCTCATATTCAGGCGGAACCAGAGTATTATTTGGGAGCTTTTTACGGGGGAACACATGATGGCTTACCAGTCATCGGCCAGTATGATTCCTATCCGCATTGTTATATCATTATGGCTTATGGCGACAACGGAACGGTGTATAACGGAGTTCTTGCCAAAATCGTTACGGATCAGATTGTGCATGGCTTTAGCAAGGATATGGATCTGTATTTACAGAACAGACCGCTTGTTGAAAAAGTAACTCACTAATTTGTTCACAACGCAAAAGCCGATTCCATATATGAAATCGGCTTTAAGCATATCCTTTGCAAAACCTGATGATACCTCTATAGTTACAGAGTGATAATGATAGGCCCTTTTTTAGACAGGATGATCGTGTGTTCAATCTGTGCTACATAGCTGTTTTTCGTAGCAAACGTCCATCCGTCTCCTTTTTGATACACTTCTTCTTCGGACGTAGAGATAAAGGGTTCAAATGCGATAACCATACCTTCTTTTAACAACTCATCATCGGATGTGTCATTGTAGTTATAGATATGATCCGGTGCCTCGTGTATTGCACGTCCAACCCCATGCCCTGTGAGGTTACGAATAACCGTTAATCCATTCTGACGGGCAGTCAGGAATACGGCTTTTCCAATGCCGCTCTTTTTAGAGCCAGGATTCGCTTTTTTCAATCCTGCTTCAAAAGCCAGTTTGGCTACCTCACAGATTTTCGTTAACACTTCTTCTCCCTGGCCGACAACAAAGGAGATACCTGTATCCGCGAAATATTCGTTTTTGGAGCCGGAAACGTCGATGTTGACGATATCGCCTTCTTGGATTACCCGATCCCCTGGAATCCCGTGAGCGACTTCTTCATTGACACTAATACACGTAAAACCAGGAAAGTCATATTCACTTTTGGGTGCGGAAATGGCGCCCTCTTTCTCAAACAGCTCTCCAGCTAAATCATCCAGTTCTTTGGTCGTTACACCCGGAACCGTCCGCTCAACCAACGTATCGCGGATGGAAGCAACGATCCTTCCAATTTCTTTTAAACCATTAAAATCCTCTTCCGTTTTTGCAATCATATGCGCGTACCTCACGTTCCTTCTTCTTTGTAAACAGAAAGTTTCATCTCATTGCAACATAAATTGCTACAGTTTGCAACATTTTTAGGATTCGATGTACTCGCACAAAGAAAAAACTCAACTATTTGACATCTATGTCGATGATTACGTGCTGGCCTTTACCTATCTTACGTGTACAAAAAAGAGGTGAACCGAAGTTCACCCCAGGTATATAGCGTTAATAATCATGTTACGTTACACGATTTCGCTCTCGCTAATTTAACTTAACGGACTAAGCTAAAACCATTATTGCTGTTTATACACCCGAACATAATCCACTTGCATGGTTGCAGGAATATCTGAAGCATCCGGAATGCGGCCACCATCGAAATTACCGCCGATCGCCAAGTTCATGATTAAATAGAACGGTTCATCAAATGGAGCATTAGGGTTGTTCGGTGCAGCTGCAGACGACCACTGCTGATTGGTAACTTTATAGAAGAATTTGCCGTCCACGTACCATTTGATGTTGTCCGGTTCCCAAACTACAGAATATACGTGATAATCATTAGCAATAGTTTGTCCTGCAGGGAAGTGATACTCTCCACCTGCATACTGATTGGCAGGCCATTGCCCGCCAAAGTGAATCGTCCCACTGGTTGTTCCAGGCAGACGACCTCTTGCCTCCATTACGTCAATTTCACCTGATGCAGCCCATGTGCCATATACCGAATCTTGCGGTAGCATCCAGAGTGCAGGCCATACGCCATCTCCTGTAGGCAGCTTGGCACGGAAATCGACACGCCCGTACTTCAAGGATAACTTGTCTTTGGTATTCACCTTACCGGAAGCATATTTAGCAAAACGATTCGGGTCTTGAGGGAATGATTGGTTACTATGTGTTGCACGGATATTTAATTTTCCATCCTGAACAAAAATATTTTGGGGACTGGTAGTGTAGTGCTGGAGCTCCGCATTGCCCCACCCCCAGGTTCCCGGATCATCATTGAGATAATACCCAGTTTCTATATTCCATTTGCTTGTATCCAGCGCAGAACCACTGAACTCATCCTGCCAAATCAGATTCATGCCTTCAATCGCCGGATTGTTCGGTGTACCGATAGAGATGTCTTCTTGGTCCGAACCATCGGGACGTGGGGCATCCGGGTTGCCAATGAGTGTATAATTCACATAGTTGCTGCCCACGTTTCCACCGGGTTGTCCATTAAGCGGATAGCCGATTCGAATTTGCATATTTTCCTGAATAGGTCGGAACCATAGACCATAGATATGATCGGCCCAGTATCCCCACTGATTGGCATCGGAAATCGGATTGTAGCCATTGCCGGAATACGTAAATTTACTTTGACCACTATTACTTAAGTCTACCCATTGACCATTGATATTGATTTGGTATACAAAATTTTGTAATTCCTTCGCAATAGGTGCGCTCCCGCCAATCTTGGGCAGCGGAATACCTATGGAACCGCTTTTATCTGCTGTGAAAGTTGTCCCTTCATAGGCAGTAACTACGAATGAATTACGCACAGGTTCATTGAATGTAATGGTGTAAATAATATTCACAGCCGATGTTTTGGACTGCAGCTTGACGTGAATAGACTCGGTTACGTTAAACCAATATCCTCCTCCACCCTCAGTGAATTGGCCGAAGTTCTGATCGTAAATCCAGCCGCTGTCTGCGTTATTGTCAATATCAATCCACGTGTTGCTCTGCACCGGTTTCACATACACCTTGAGATCCTGAGCGACGGCTTCATAGGTGACTGATGGATTATTGTTAAAGGTGGGATACGTAAAGCCGGCGCCTCCGGTGCTGCTGGCAATGATGTCAGGCCCCTGTGTAGGGCTCATTGCTGTGATCGTTGTTTCGTTAATGTTTTGAAAGACCAGTCGATAATCAAGCTTTATTCCGTTCGCTTTGGAATACAATTGAACATCGGTGGTTGAGGAGAGAGTGAACCAATATCCATGAAAGCCGGCGTCAGTCCAGTGTCCCCAGTTTTGGTTGTACGTAAAGCCTTCCGCCTGATCAATATCCACCCACTCGCTTCCTACCTTGACATTAACACCTAAATCCCCGTTCACTTCGCTCCATGCAGCAGAACCCCCATTAAACTTAGGCATCACGAACCCGAAACTGGCCTTGACAACCCCGGATTTGGATATGACAGGTCCGTCAGCAGATGAAAAGTACTCCATGGACGTAATCGTCTTCCCGGCAGCCCGAGCCGTTGAGCCGGGCCCAAGTAAAACACTGGCCAGCATGATGAATACGAGCATCACACCCATCCTTCTGTACAACAATTGCCTCTCCCTGCAAGCAGCCGATTTCATTCATTCTCCTCCTTCAAATCATTTTTCCAATCTGTTATCAATAAGGAAAAAGATTACAGATCAGATAACTCTATTCTACCGAAAAGAAGAATGTGCTGAAAGATATATTTATAATTTGTTTTAGCCTGTCAATTCATTGTATAAATGAAAAGAGATGATTCCTTTTCAATACAGAAATCATCTCTTATTTTCCTGGGATGTCCGTTCCACCAACGTATCACGGATCGAGACAACGACCCTGCCAATTTCTTTTAAGCCATTAAAACCCTCTTCCGTTTTTGCAATTATATGCGCTTATCTCACATTCCTTTTTCTTTGTAAACAGAAAGGTTCATCTCATTGCAACATAAATTGCTACACTTTGCGACATTTTGCGTTGAAAAAGCAACCAGAAGCCTTAATCTATAAGATAAAGCTTTTTGGATATTGGAAAAAAGCACTGTTGTCTTTATAGAACGAAACAGTGCTTATCTTTAACATATGCTGTTTAGGATTTATATGTTTTCCCCGTGACTTGCTATACATTCCTTGTACCAGTAAAAAGAGTCTTTCCGTACCCTTTTCAGAGAACCGTTTCCCTCATCGTCTTTGTCGACGTAGATCAAACCATATCTCTTTTTCATCTCTCCCGTACCGGCACTTACAAGGTCAATGCATCCCCATGGCGTATAGCCGATCACTTCGACTCCGTCCTCCAAAATGGCCTTTTTCATCTCACTTACATGTTGTCTCAGGTAATCAATTCGATACGGATCATGTACTGCTCCATCCGCTTCCAACACATCGATGGCACCCAGTCCATTCTCTACTATAAACAAGGGGATCTGATACTTATCGTACAGCCAGTTTAATGTAATCCGAAGACCTACCGGATCAATCTGCCATCCCCATTCGCTGGCTGGCAAGAGAGGATTTTTATAACCGCTGATTTCATTGCCCTCGCTCTTGTCCTGATCCGTTGGATCAGCCATCACGACTGAACTAGAGTAATAACTGAAACCGATAAAATCTACCGTTCCTTCTTTCAGGATCAATTCATCCCCCGGAGCAGATTCGATTTCCAATTGGTGTTGCTCCAAGAATCGAAAATATGACCGCGGATATGTTCCTCTGACATGTACATCAAGAAAATAATAAGCTTGCTGAAGTTTCTTGACATGGGCGAGTACATCATTAGGGTCGCAAGTTGCTGCATAGGACGTTGGATGAAGAAACATGCCGCCAATGATAAAGTCCGGGTTGATCTTTTTGCCGAGTTTGACTGCCTTGGCACTAGCGACCAGCATGTGATGTGCAGCCTGATACATGGTCTGCAGTTTGTTTTCTCCTTCAAACCATTGAATTCCTCCTGGCTTCCAGGGCTTGCGTACAATCATATTGATTTCATTAAACGTCATCCAGTACTTGACCTTTGTTTGAAATCTCATATAGATTGCTTCGCAGTAGTTTAAATAGAAGTCAATCAGCTTTCGATCACGCCATCCTCCATATTCCGTCACCAGATGATAGGGCATTTCAAAATGGGATATGGTGACTACCGGCTCAATTCCATAAGCCAAACAGGTATCAAACAAGTCATCATAGAACTGCAGGCCTTCTTCATTCGGCTGCGTCTCATCCCCGTTTGGAAATATTCTTGTCCAAGCAATACTGGTTCGAAAGCATTTAAAACCCATCTCATGAAACAATTGAATGTCTTCCTTGTATCTCGTATAAAAATCACTAGCCTCGTGACTAGGGTAATATACATTTTCCTCTATACCTTCTGTAATCCTCCGCTCAACTCCATGCGCTGCTGCTGACATTACGTCAGCGACACTTATGCCTTTGCCGCCTTTGTTCCAGCCGCCTTCAACTTGATTGGCAGCGACAGCGCCTCCCCATAGGAAGTGTTCTGATAATTTGTCCATGATCTCATCACCTCTAAGCATGAATGCGCAGCAATGCCTCATTTTGGGCAATTCGATCTTCTTTAGCGACCTGCTCTACACTCTGATATTCAAACGTATTTGAAATAATAATGGGTACTACTGTATCAAATCCTTCTGCACGGATAGCATTATGGTCATATTCAATTAACAAATCACCTTGTTTAATGATCTGATCCTGCTGCACATGAGAATTAAAATGTTTACCTTTCAACTTGACCGTATTAATACCTACATGAACAAGCATTTCAACGCCTTCGTTCGACATTAGTCCAATGGCATGTTTGGTCGGGAACAACGAGACGACCTTTCCGTCAAATGGTGCGTATACTTTGCCATCGATGGATTCGACTGCCGCGCCGCTACCTAAAGCAAAGATAGGATCGTCAATCTCTTTTATGTTCTTAACTGTGCCGTTAATAGGAGATCCGATGATTAACGTTCCTGAAGGCCGAATTACACGATCAATTCCTTTATTTGCAGATGTGGATGCTGACGATTCAGAAGTTGCCGCTGTTGGACTAGCCGTTCCAGCACTCACCATTCCATTACTAGCGTTAACTGTTGCTGGAGCTGGAATGTCCTCTTCAATCCCCCAGATTAAAACGGCAACCAAAGCAAGCGTTATACTTATGACAACACCAATGATAATGTGAATGTAGCTATCGGCAATATACGTTGGCAACGCAAGAATTCCGGGTAGAATCAAGGCTGTCGCTCCGCCGCCCCAGAAATTGATATAAGCTGCTCCGATCCCTCCGGCAAGCATTGCACATATAAATGGTCGCTTGTATTTCAGATTGAACCCGAAAATAGCCGGTTCCGTAATTCCAAACATCGCTGTTACTCCACTGGACAAAGCACTCGATTTACTCGCTTTATGTTTCAGCAGGAGGAATACGCCAAGACATGCTCCAGCCTGAGCCAGATTGCCTGTCAGGTTGGCAGGTGAAATGACCGAGTAACCATATTCTGCGATAAGCTGGCTGTTAATCGGTGTAATCGCGTAATGCATGCCAAATATGATCAAAAGCGGCCTGAATGTTCCGAACAGAAAGGCACCAATCACACCATTAACGGTATAGAGATACGTTACAATTTGGGCAACCCCGCTACCGAAATAGGTTCCGATCGGCCCGAATACAATCAATCCAAGTGGAACCATGATAAATAACACAATCATCGGTACGAACAGGATTTTAAACATATCGGGTATACGCTTATTTACAAAGCGATGTACGTAGCTCATAACCCATACGGAAATAATGATCGGAATAATCGTTGACTTATAGTTCACGAGCAACAACGGAAGTCCGAAAAAGCTTAAGCTGGTGACGCCGGTTTCTGCTACTTTTGCAGCACCTTCCATGATCGTCGGATACATGTAAGCGCCGGCAAGAGCGACAGCTAAATACTCGTTTGTTTTAAACTTCTTGGCTGCACTGACTGCTAGAAAGAAGGGGAAAAAATAGAAAATCAGATCGCTGATCAGGTTAAAGGTTTGATATGCGCCGCTTGTTGTTTCGAGAAGATTCATTGTCGTCAGGATCGCAAGCACAGACTTGACCATACCGCATCCAATTAACACGGGAATGACGGGCCCGAATATACCTGCAACCGTTTCTACGACTCGGGATAATACATTCTTTTTTTGTTGCACTGCTTTTACTTCGATGTCCTGATTATCCAAATCAAGCTTTTCACTGACTGCGTCAAAAACGCTTTTGACTTTTGCTCCAATAATGATCTGCAGCTGACCGCTGTTAAACTGAGCTCGCAGGACACCTTCCAGTCGATCAAGCGCTTTCAAGTTAACTTGAGTCTCGTCTTTGACGTTGAATCTCAGTCTGGTTGCACAATGCGTGGCATACGTAATATTATCCTGTCCAATGTTGGCGATAATTTCCTTAGCCAATTCCTCTGTTTTCATATAATTCCCCCGCCCTCTTAGCTGTCTTTACTTGCCTCCGGCAAAGTTGTATAACATCTTTTCACGCAAGTCAGATGTATCTTTGCCGAAAATCTCTGCAATTTTGTATGCAAACGGATAAGGCGTTGCAGGCCCTTGGCTTGTAACCAGGTTTTGGTCTGCTACGACAACTTCATCCTTGAAGATGCCACCAATCAATTTTTCTGCATATCCCACATAACCTGTTACCTGCTTCCCCTGAATGACCTTGGCATCGGACAGAACTACCGTGCCGGAACACATCGCGCCAATGTACTTGTCGTTATCATTGAAGTATTGCACCATATGAATGACATCGGGATTCTCCTTCAGATTTTGCCCACCTGGACGGCCTCCCGGCAGAACGATCATGTCATATTGCTTTACCTCTTCGCCAAATGCTTTATCTGCTTTAACAAAGATTCCGTGCATTCCCTTCACCAGCGAGTCTCCAAAATAAAAAGTGTCACAAGTCAAACCTGCTCTTCTCAAAATATCCACAATCGTCAGTGTTTCACCCTCTTCATAACCTTCCGCCATCAATACGGCTACCTTTTTTGTCATTGTAGTTCCTCCTATTCAGCATCAAATGCATTGAAATATACCATACGATTCTTTACAGCCATACTATCTCCACCTAAAGCATCCACCAACGCATAAGCAAAAGCGTAAGACGTTGCAGGGCCACGACTTGTTATCAGGTTTCCATCTTGAACCACAATGTCTTCTTTAAACGTACCGCTCGTTTGAATCTTCTGATCATATCCTACATAGGCAGTAAATTTTTTGTTTTCCAAAATACCTGCTTTAGCCAGTGCAAGCGGCGCCGCACACATAGCTGCTACATATTTGCCAGATTGGTTCATTTCCTGAAGTAGCTGGATCACACGTTCATCATCACGAAGATTGGCAGCTCCTGGCATGCCACCAGGAAGTACGATCATATCGTAATTTGTAACATCGTTACTGATGAGAGCATCTGCTTTCACTTCGATATCGTGACTGCCGCGCACCATTTCTCCCGCTGTACTAATCATGTGACACTCGATATGGGCTCTTCTTAAAATATCAACAATCGTCAGCGTTTCACTTTCTTCAAATCCTTCTGCTAAAAGAACTGCAACTTTACTCACGCACATAACCTCCTGTTTATTTTATTCAGTGCAAGCAATTGCTTATTGCTCACGCTTACAACGCTATAGATGCCGCGATACATTCATAATTTAACATACATATCCGCAACCCTAAAGCACATTTAGACTGCTTGTATGTAACTATTAGTTGCAGTATGATGATCCTAACCTTGTTGGTATATGTCATCCGTTAATCAAAGTCACAGAGAGGAAACACAGGAGGTCAGTATGCTGAATAACTATAAATACTTTTTGGTTCTATCCGAGGAGTTAAACATTTCCAATGCAGCTAAACGGCTATACATTTCCCATCAGTCCCTAAGCAAATATCTGAAAAGCCTGGAAGAAAAACACGGGGTTGCGTTTTTTGAACGAAAACCTAAAATTGCTCTGACACCTGCAGGGAGAATTATGCAAAACACGCTTCGCCAAATTGAATTGCTGGATCAAAATATGGAGAACCAACTCACCGATCTGAAAGAGGATAAGTCGGGCACCATTCATTTTGGCATTACCGAAGGGCGTTATCCGATTATCGTACCGAAGCTGTTAAAAGAATTTCGCACTTTACATCCTAAGGTTCAGCTTGAAATTCATCGTACAACTTCCCCGCAAATGCAGGAGATGGTGTTAAACAATTCACTGGATCTCTTTCTCTCGGGTGTAGACAACATCGTGACGCAAAATGTAAAGTATGAAACGATTCTGCATGAACAAATGTACATGGTGATTTCAGACAATCTGCTTAAGCTTTATTTCCCGGATCAGTATCCCGAGTGTATCGAAACCTTTAATCAAGGTGCGGATCTGAGTCTGTTTCAACATGTTCCATTTGTGCTTAACAAGAAAAACTTCAATTCTCGTATTTTACTCGATAAACATCTAGCTGAACGTAATATTTCCTTATATTGCATTAACGAATTAACTCAACCAGACATTCATCACCTTCTATGTGCGGAGGACTATGCTGCCAGTTTTTCGTTAACGATGTACCTTTCAGGAATACAGGCGTTGAATGAGTCCGGGCATACCAACTCTCCGCTTCATGTATTTCCGATCGCTGATTTTGCCCATCTCCACCCACTCGCATTGATTTATCACAGAAACAAAATCTTTCCTTCATACGTTGAGGATCTGAAAAGAATAATCAAGCATTATTGCAACCCTTAAGTGCATCAAATCGAGTAGCGGATGAAGCGATATTGCCCTTCAAGCCATCTTGTGCATACAAAAGTTGAGTGATTGCAGTTAACTTGTGCTGGAGTTCATCAGCGTGCCAACTATATATTTTTGTTATGTAAACTTCCCATACATTCGTGGATGGAAGTCAAAATAACGAGGTGAATTGTTGTGAAAACGATGATTGTTGAACTGGCCGATTATGTAACTCGCCTTCAATATGAGGATCTCTCCGAGAGGGCGATTGAGGTCGGTAAACAAGTGATACTGGACTCTTACGGTAATATGATATTTGGTCGATACTCGGAAGCAAGTGAACGCATCCTGAAATATGCAACTCTTGCAGACTCGGTTATTAAAAATGAAGAATTGGTTTCACTACTTGGTGAACGGAATGTTCGCACGAGTACAGACCATGCAGTCTTTATCCATACGATGATGGCGCGCTGTGCAGATCTTGATGATGGGTATCGTCATGCGATGGGTCATCCCGGTTCTGTGCTGGTTCCACTTCTACTAAGTATGGCCCAATTACACCGAAACGATGGGAAACAGATGATTACAGCTATTGTTTCAGCATATGACGTATATGCGAGGTTAGGTGAAGCTATTAATCCATTTATGTATCGGGAAAGAGGTTTTGATGCTACCGGGGTGTGCGGAGCTGTTGCAGCTGCGGCTTTGGTATGCAAATTAACCAATGCGGATACCAAGCAGACCAAAGATGCCATGGGGATTGCATCTCTTTTCACAGGAGGTTTGATTGAATACCAGAATGATGGAACATCGGGGAAAATTTTGTGCAGTGGCTGGGCCGCATTGACCGGATTAAGAGCCGTGAGACTGGCATCCTGTGGTTTTACGGGGCCTGATGCAGCATTAGAAGGAAGATATGGATTTTTTCAGGCCTTCAAAGGTACAAGCGGGCATTGTGATACAAGGGATGTATTAAATGGGCTGGGAATCGATTTTAAAGTAACGAGTATTTATTTTAAACGCCATGCCTGTCAGCGCGGTTTACACGCTACACTTGACGCCATGCTGGAACTTCGTGAAGATTATCATTTAACGCCTTCGGAGATTAAGTCTGTTGAGGTGAAGACATCTTCCTTTGTATACCGACTAACGAATCCAAAACCCAAGACAGCCATCGGAGCACAGGCCAGCACGCAATTCACTTCAGCCGTGGCTCTTAAATATGGCCGTATGGATTCGGAGGAATTAATATTCGATAGCTTCACTGATCCGGAAGTGCATGAACTGGTTGAAAAAATTACGGTAACTCTGGATGATGACGTACAGGAATATCTGGCTGATCATCCGACCCACTTTTGCGCTGCTCATGTTGTTATAACAACGTATGATTCTCATGTACATGAACGTTGGATGCCCGTACCTTTAGGAGATATTGAAACACCATTTGGCTGGAACATGCTTGAACAGAAATTTAATCGCTTGCTTGCGGGCACACCTTTTGATCACACCCACAAAGAACGATTTGAGATGATTCAATATATGGAGAACCTGACCGATGTGGATAAATTACTTGTTTATAAGCGACTTGATTAATGTAAATCTGAATATGCTTTTAAACCGTACAAAATGACAGAAGAAAAGGGGCTGTCCCTAAGTCATAATTATGGCTGGGACAGCCCCTGCTCTATTCTAGTTAAAGTCCATTATTAGAAATCAATTTTTGGTACCAGAAGAAACTTTCCTTCCGTCTTCGCTCCAGCGTGCCGTTTCCGTCATTATCCTGGTCGACGTGGATTAGACCGTAACGTTTTTCCATTTCCGAAGAAGAGTAGCTGATCAGGTCGATGATTCCCCAAACGGTATACCCCATGATTTCAACACCGTCGAGTATAGCCTCATGCATTTGTTCAATATGAGAACGCAGGTACTCAATGCGATAAGGATCGCTGATTGTACCGTCCTCTTCAATGGTATCGTAAGCACCAATACCATTTTCTACGATAAACAGAGGTACCTGATAACGGCTGTACAGATTGTTAAGTGCGAGTCTCAGACCAATCGGATCGATCTGCCATCCCCAATCACTGACAGGAAGGTAAGGGTTCTTCACGCCGCCCATCGTATTGCCACTAACCGTTTCCAGACCTTCGCTATCTGCACTTGCAACAAAGGAATTGTAGTAACTGAATGATATGAAGTCAGCCGTGTACTTTTTCAGCAACTCACTGTCGCCTTCAGCTTTTTCAATAATGATTGCCTGCTCTCTAAAATATCTCTCGATGTAACCTGGGTAAGCGCCACGCACCTGCACATCGGTAAAAAACAGATTAAATTGATTGTTCTTGTGTGCTGCCAATACATCCAGCGGATTACATGTGTGAGGATAGTGCAACAGGCTTGTCAGCATACAACCGATTTGGGCATCTGGAATGATCTCATGACATAGCTTTACCGCATAAGCACTCGCAATGAATTGGTGATGCAGCGATTGGTATACTGCTTGCTCAACATTCTCGAAGCGATCCGGAACAATGCCACCATTGGTGAACGGATGACGCACAATGCCGTCAATTTCATTAAAAGTGATCCAATATTTCACTTTATCTTTATAACGGTTGAATACTGTTGTACTGAAGCGTACAAAGAAATCAACAACCTCTCTGGATGTCCATCCGCCATAATGATCGACCAGATACATCGGCATCTCATAGTGAGACAAGGTAACCAAAGGTTCAATGCCATTTTTAATCATCTCATCAAAAAGGCGATCGTAGAAAAGCAAACCTTCTTCATTTGCATTCGTTTCATTGCCATTCGGGAAAATCCGCGTCCAGGCAATAGACGTGCGTAATGTTTTGATTCCCATCTCACCCATTAAAGCAAGATCCTCTGGATACCGATGATAGAAATCGATTCCTCTGCGTTTCGGATAATTCACGGTAGATTGATCCTGAAGCGCTGTCGCGAGTTGCTCCGAGCTCACAGCATTTTGTTTTTTATAGTCATCTTTACTTATGTTTTTCTTATTCATAGCCGTATCGGCGGTAGAAATGCCTTTCCCTGCTGTATTCCAGGCTCCCTCAGCCTGATTCGCTGCAATTGCTCCGCCCCATAAAAATCCTTCGGGAAATGTTCTGATGGTCGTCATATCATAATCCTCCTGTTAATGCGCTCTGTCCATCACACGGCTAATGTGAATGATGAGATACAATCTCTCCTCGTTGGACATAAAACGTTCAAATCTTGCACCAATGTAGTTGTTGATCTTCGAAACACAATTGCTCTCCTCCGGATATTTACTAGAGATCCGTTCAAGCAATTCATCATCTTTGGATTCAAGCATCGTATTCTCCAATAATCGCTGAACAAAAAACTGCAGATGAGTCAAAAAGCGTGAATAGTTAATACTTAACGTGTCCAGCTCAATTCCATATTGAATACGAATGATATTAAGGATATCCTTCACGGTGTTGGTCATGATCATAACCTGACTCATGTTCTGTTCCGTTTGCTGTGCATTGACCAGATGGAAGGCGATGTTAGCTGCTTCCTCTTCCGGCAGGTCTAGTCCAAGCTTATCTTTAATAAACTTCAAAGCCTGCTTCCCAATGAGGAATTCTTGCGGGTAAAACTTCTGCACTTCCCATAACATTCGATTTTGTATTGTAATATTGGATTTGAATCGTTTGGCAGCCATATGAAGATGGTCTGTTAACGAAAAGTATAAATTCTCACTGAGATCCCTTGATAATACTTGTTTAGCATAGGATATGATTTCGTCTGCCAAAATTAAATACTCTTCCGGCGTCTCTCTCATCAGTGCAGTCATATCCGAGGACATTCCTTCATTCTCAACGACGTATACTTTTTCAATTTCATTTTCGTTAATGATGTCCCCGGGTCTGCTTCTGAACCCAATTCCTTTGCCCATGGCGATAACCTCTTTATTGTCATTACGCTTGGCCAAAACAATACTTGTATTGAGAACCTTAACTACTCTCATATCCATGCTCCTCTATTGTTCAGGGTGAACCTCACCCTCATATTATTACAAAATGGTTATAAGTGGTGTCTCAGCTCCTATTTTACCGGACTGCTCATGTCCAAGGATTTCAAGATAATCACCACTGTTGGTTACAATAACCGGTGTTGTTGTGTCGTAACCTGCTTTTTCAATGGCCTCCATATCAAACTCGATCAGAAGTTGCCCGTGTTTCACGATATCTCCCTCCTGAACAACAACATTGAAATGCTGTCCTTTTAATTTAACGGTATCAATGCCGACGTGAATCAGAAGTTCAATGCCTTCTACCGATCTCAAACCGATCGAGTGTTTGGTGCGAAACACGGTTTGCACAGTGCCATCAAATGGAGCCACAACTTGTCCCTTAGCTGGTTTAATTGCCATACCTTTCCCCATCGCTTCTTGGGAGAACGCTTCATCGTTTACCGCTTTTAACGGAATTGCCTCTCCTTCAATCGGAGAAAAGACAACCAAACGCGATTTCAATTTCTCTTTCTTCGGAGCTGGTGGAGTTGTTTCTACTTGAGCAACTTCTCTTGATGAAGCTTGTGCATTATCTTCTACTCCTGGATCATTAAAACCGATGAAATAAACGGCAATTGGAGTAACAACGATAGAAATAGCCGCTGTAATCAAGGCATAGGTGAAGTTATTTTCAGCCCCGATAAACATAGGTAACGATGCAAGACCCGGCCCTACTGCTGCATAAGCCTTCAAGTTAACAATACCAGCGAACAGTCCCGCTGAGCCCGCTCCAATCATACAAGCTACCAATGTTCGTTTCAGACGTAAATGTACTCCGTACAAGGCAGGTTCCGTAATACCGAACAATCCAGATATACCGGCTGGCAACGCAACTTGCTTCAATTTCTTGTCCTTAGCCAAGAACCAGACCGCGAGCGCTCCAGCGCCTTGTGCCATGTTAGAAGAAAGCATTGCACTATGAATCAATGTTTCATATCCAGGTGAAACCATTGCTGCGAAAATAACGGGATAAAACACTTTGTGCATGCCGAACATCACGATAAACGGAAGGAATACAGCCAAAATTACAACCGTTAACCAGCCAATTTTACCTTGAATCCAGAATAGACCATCAGACAAACCTACACCCAAATAGTTACCGATGGGTCCCAAAACAGTGAGAGCCAGTGGTGCCATGACAAGTATGACAATTAAAGGTTTCAGGAAGATTTTCACTGGACCAGGGGATACCTTATCCGCAAATTTCTCAACATACGACATGAGCCATACGGTCAGAATGATGGGTAAAACGCTGGACGCATAACTGATATTAGGTACAGGAACACCAGCGATTTCCACGGGTACTTCTCCGCCAAGTAATGTGATCATCTTAGGATGCAGTAATACCCCCGCCAGTGTGGCTGCAATATATGGATTGGTTTTGAATTTCTGTGCACTTGAGTATGCCAGCAATACAGGCAGGAAATAAAAAGCTGAATCCGCGATAGTAAGCAATAACGCATAAATTTGACTTTCTTTAGAAAGTATACCGAGCGATGTACACAACAAAAGCAAAGCTTTAAACATGCCCGCCGCAGCGATTGCTGGAATGATCGGCTGGAAAATACCCGTAATCAATCCGGCAAAACTTTCAAACAATCCTTTAAAACTCATATCTCTTTTCTTGTTTGGCTCCGGGTTCCCCTCTGTGTTTATAGTGATCATTTCTTTAAGTTCATTATATACATAGCTTACATCATTACCGATAATAACTTGATATTGTCCGCCACTGTATACGGCTCCCATGACGCCATCCATGGCTTTAATTTCTTCGGTTTTTGCTTGATTTGGATCTTTCAGATTCATCCTTAATCGGGTAGAGCAATGGAGAAAATCATTGATATTTTCTTGTCCGCCTACTTTGTCAAGGATAGCCTTAGCAGTTTCTTTGTAATTCATGTAAACACCTCACCCTGAAATTGTGCATAAAAAAAGGCCTAAATTGGGTGGGTATAATAAATATACAAACCACCCAATTTAAGCCTTGCCTGCCGAACAGTAACACGCCAAATTGAATCATATATGATGTTGTTTAATGCAAATATAAACGTTTACATCGATAATGTAGCATGGATTTCGACAAAAAGCAACACTTTATACACAAAGAATCTTATTACATTTATGAATTACCTTAAGATGTAATGGGCATCTTAACCAGATGATAGATGTACGCGACGGGGGTTGTAAACAATGCAACACATCAATGATTGGTTGAAACAGATCGCACACAATTACATCTTGGTCGTCATCGCTGCGGTTCTCTTTTTTGCGATCAAAGCTGTGATTGGCTGGTATACGTACAGGCACTATGATCAAAAATTAAAAGCACTTACGGATAAAGTGAATCTTCTCCTTGAACAGAAAAAATCGGATTAATTGGCGAGAGTTCGTTTAGATATCACAGTTTAATTTGGAGGGAAAAGATATGCTGGGCAATTGGATCGTTGGTATGGTCATCCCCCTTCTGATAGGTGCTTGGATTTTACGGCGGAACTATAGACTCGTTTTGATTTATTTTCCGCTTGGTGTGGCTACATCCACTTGTATTAATAGTGTTGGCTTCAATTTCTTCTGGAATATACTACCTAACACTCGCAATGAAGCCTTTGCGGCTCTTCCGATGGATCTGGGAATATATCCGGTTACGGGCTGTATTATGATGTATCTGATCCTTGTTAAACACGTCAGACCTTGGCCGAGTATCGTTGTTTCAGCGCTTTTGTTAACATTAATCGAGTATATTTCCAAGCTAATGGGACATGTTGTTTATTTTAACGGATGGAATATCTTTTGGACCTTTTGGTCTTATTTCCTGGCGCTTATAATTGCCTATGGATACAGTAAGCTGATAAAAATCATGATTAGAGACGATATCGTTAAGCGGATCGAACGTTAAAGGGCTCTGGTGCAGGCATAGCATGAAGCATAGCAAAAGAGAGCGGGTTACGTTTATGGGTATATGTGCATATCTTAACTCATCATTGTTATGGAGGTATTGGTATGTACACAACGTATCCTTATTTTTATCGAAAACCCTTTACTCCCGTGTGGGCCACATCAACAGCTGAAGCGCTCGGACTCATTCAATCTGCTGTTCAGGGCGAACGAAATGATGAACTGTTCTATGATGCTCTCATTCGTATGGCTCCGGATACGTACCAAGCCGCGATTATTACAAGCATTCGCGATGATGAGCGTGGTCACAATCAGATGTTCAGAGAGATGTACGAAGACCTCACAGGTCATGAGATCACGGGCGTAAGTAGCGAATCTCCGGAAACCGTCACATCGTATCTGGGTGGTTTACAAAAGGCATTTCAGGGCGAGCTCTCCGCCGTCGAGAAGTACAGAAAAATATGGTTTGGTCTCCCCTACGGTATTTACAAAGACACGGTATGGGGCATTATCCTGGACGAACAAAAACATGCGGATAAGTATAACAATCTGATTATGTACAATATGCCTAAATGATTGCTAGATAAGATCATTCAGATTGACGTGGGCATGTTAAAAAAGTGAACGAACCTTAAATAGTTAACAACATCAAAAAACCAGTAAACATCATCGTTTACTGGTTTTTGCTTTTTCAAGGCCCTTTTACATTTTTTATTTTTTTATAAATATTACATGTATTCTTTGACCGCTTCCTGTTCTGGCTCCGGCTCGACGTGAACGTGTACCGTATACACATCATGCTCTTCCAGCAGCTCATTCTCCACATCGGTACAAATATCATGTGCTTGTTGCAGATCCAAATCTCCCCGAACCGTGATGACCACGTCAACTACGGCGTTGCTGCCGTAATTACGTGCTCGTACATCTTTAACCGTCTCTACACCATCAATTCCGGCAATGGTCTCCCGGTATTCTTGAATCAACTCTACATCAAATCCATCGGTAAGATGGTGCGTAGCTTCTCTGAAAATATCCCAGGCCGTTTTGCAGATCAGCAAACCGACGATAATCGCTGTTACAGGGTCAAGCCAAGGCAGACCGAACTGAGAACCTATGATCCCGATGACCGCACCGATACTCACCCAAGCATCGGAGATGTTATCCCGTGCAGCAGCCATAACAGCCTGACTTTTGATACGTGTTGCCAGTCTTTTATTGTATCGATAGACCAAAACCATAACAATCGCAGAGAAAATGCCTGTATACGCGGCAATAAGATCAGGAGATTCCTGCTTGCCTTCGAACACAGAACCGAAAGCTTCGAACAATACTTGCAGTCCAACGGCCATCATGATAAATGAAGCCACTAGAGACGCCACCGTTTCTGCTCGCCAGTGTCCATATGTATGATCTTTATCTGCCGGACGCTGGGCGAACCTTAAGCCAATCAGTACGGCAATGGACGCGACAATATCGGTCGCATTATTCAAGCCGTCTGCTCTAAGCGCTTCAGAGCCAGCCATTGTGCCAATCACCAGCTTCAATGCGGTCAAACATATATAAGCGATGATACTGATGATCGCCCCGCGTTCCCCGAGTTTTAAGTTATCATATCTTAGTTGATCCACGTTCTGTTCCTCCTGCCAATCTTCAACTCTCTTAACACTTGTATGATGGTATCATTGAACATTTGTGTGGGTCTAGAGAAACGTTTTAAGTGTGAGCAAACATAATCTGAGAGCGGCAAGAGTTTAATGGGAATCCAAAAAAGTTGTGTATGGCAAACTTGTACGCTGTCTATATTTTAATAAGGTTAAGCGGTCTATCCTATATCAACCTATAATCGGCTCATAACGACATAAAAACCTGCCCAACACTTTGGGCAGGTCTTAAAGTTAATCGTATTAATCAGTTCTGTGAATCCAATATGATTATTTCACTACTTTTTCTATTTTAGTCTAACAAACTGAAGATCTGAATACTTTCGACCTTGGCATCCTTGATATGGAACGACATGACATCTACATAGTTGGATGGCTCGTAACGGAAATCATCCTCCTCGTCAGGTGCTCCATTACCTACCAGTTTCCCTTCAGGATACGCTTTTTTTAGTGTGTCTAAGCTGTCCCCTGCTTTAATGTTTCGAACTGTCGTGTACTTGGGATCGGTAATTTTGATATTAAAGATCGAATCTTGTTTTCCTTCAGGTACGCTGATGGTTTTAATCTCCAGACCAGGATACGTATATACTTTTTCCGTGAATCCGATTAAATTATCCATATTGGTCCCATCGCCGGCCGTATACGTATGAGATTTCATTTTATCCGGCTTGCCCAGCTTTTGCTCCATCTGCTCTTCATTCACTGTATCCGAGATGGCAATGGTTTGATTGTTATATACAAAAGCAAGCTCCTTCAGCACGACATTACCTTCTTTTTGAACGGAGCCTTCCTTCACCACTTCAGAGCTCTCTCCTTCGGTACTTTCAGAATCTGATTTTGTTGAATCCGATGTACCTTCACCTTTACTTTGTCCGTTCGACGTATTTTGTTCAGCTGAGTTCTGTCCGGTTGCTGGTGACTTGGCATCCGTGGACTGACACCCCGTCAGAGCCATCGTTAGTAAAACACTTAACAGGATAAAGCTTGCAGATTTCTTTGTTAATTTCATCATAATCCCTCCATAGATGTGTGATTTGTTCTTATGAAGTTATTATAAAAAAAACATTT
Source organism: Paenibacillus sp. TSA_86.1 (assembly GCF_052691815.1). Taxonomy (NCBI): domain Bacteria; kingdom Bacillati; phylum Bacillota; class Bacilli; order Caryophanales; family Paenibacillaceae; genus Paenibacillus; species Paenibacillus sp. TSA_86.1. Next base: position 471,181 of record NZ_JBQZGE010000002.1, read on the forward strand.
GTTAGTCTCATAACAGAATTGTATCAGTCTTGTAACAACACCTGAATAACACATATATTACGCACGAGGCAACACAATCGTCACGGTAGTCCCTTGTCCTAACTGACTTTCCACATCAATATACCCATTAAAGCGCTCTACGATTTCTTTGCAAATGGAAAGGCCGAGACCTGAACCATTTGCTGTGCTTGCATTTTTCGCCCGGTAAAAGCGTTCCTGCACTCGCTCCAGCTCATCACCAGCAATGCCTATGCCTTCATCCCGTATCCGAATGGCCAGCTCGTTTGGCGTATATTCCATCTCTATTACAATCTGTGAATGACTGCTTGAATATTTGATTGCGTTATCCATAAGGTTGGCAATCGCATGAGACATGAGCATTGGATTGACGTTTGCATAGACTTTTGTCAGACCTTCACCTTCATCTGCGGGTTCTCCCTGCGTTTTATGAACTGTAATCCGGATCTCTTTATCCTTCGCCTTTGCTTCCATATTCATGGTGACTTGCTGAATCAGCGCGTGTATTTCCGTCTTTTCGACCTCCAGTTCGCTTGAACCCGTCTTGTCGAATCGGGATAACAATAACAACTCATTAATTAAACGAGTCAGCCGATCTGATTCCTGCAGCAGATGCGAATAGATTTTTTGCAACTCTTTGTTCTCATTCTCCCCTTCATACAGGTATTGAGAGAAACCACGAATCGCTGCCAACGGTGTTTTTAACTCGTGAGATACATTGGAGACAAATTGTTTCTGGTACTGAATGTAATCGTGAAGCTGCCGTCCCATGGAATCCAGTCCATCCGCGAGCATACCCAGCTCATCCTTGCGGTTCAGATGAACTCTCCGAAATTCCTGTCTGGAGAAACTTTGTGCAGCACCAAGAAGCACTTTAATCGGTTTGGTTGTACTGCGTGCAATCCACAGGCTGGCTAACGTAATCAGCACAATGAATCCGCCTGCACCGGCAAACAGAACATAACGGATTTGATCCATGATGGCATAAAAGTACGAAATGTCCTCCACGAATTCATACACATAAGCGTTTTCGTAAAACTGATTCTGAATGGGAGTCGCAAAATAAAGCAAATGATTATCGGTTACAGTGTAGGCATAGTTGCCGTTCAGAGCTTTTTCAATATTTTTCTCGAAAATATGTGGTTTGCCATCATTAATGATGATGCCATCTACAGCTAAGCCCAGTAGCTGCTTGGAGCTGTCATAGATACGCACTTCCTTGCCTGATGCTTTCAGCTTCTCCAGAGCAAGTCTGACGATTTCCTTCGTCTGCGGTTCCCCTGACGATGATCGATGCTGTGCCAGCACTTCACGGAAGGACAACTCGGAGAGATCCGCCTTCTCCATCATTTGTTTTTCAATGGTAATGAAGCTGTAGTAATCAATAGCTTTATTGACGGCAAATATGATAATGCCAAAGGAGAGCACAGAGAAAAATAAATAATTTAGCAGTAACCGGGTTGCGTACTTCAGGCCTCGCCACCTCCAAGCTGATAACCAAATCCATAGATTGTTCTCACATACTTCGGTTCGTCCGCGTTATCCTCCAGCTTCTTCCGTAATCGCATAATCGTCATATCGACACTGCGACTGTCTCCCATAAAGTCATATCCCCAGCCGATCTGTAACAGCTCATCCCGGGTATAGATTTTGTCAGGCCTTTTGAGTAACGTTTCCAGAATTTTAAACTCTTTGGCTGTTAACGAGACAGCCACACCATTTTTCAGCACTCTACGGCTCTCCAGGTCAAATGTCAGCTCTTCATGTATGATGCGTGTGGTTTGCATTTCCGTCGCTTCACTTGTCTCATCCTTGCTTTCGTTTCTTCTCAGAATCACCTTGATGCGGGCAAGCAATTCCCGATTATCAAAAGGTTTGGTCATGTAATCTTCCGCACCAAGCTCAAGCCCGAGCACCTTGTCTATAATCTCATTTTTGGCAGAAAGCATCATTACAGGAACCGCACGTTTCCCGGTGATTTCCTTGCACAAGTCATATCCGGAGCAGTCTGGCAGCATCAAATCAAGCACCACCAGATCGGGTTGAAAAGAGTCAAGCAATTGCAGTCCGGTTTTGCCATCCTCTGCGGTTTCTACATCGTAGTTCTCTCGCCTTAGGACAAGCTCAATCAAATCTCGAATGGCCACTTCATCATCAATGACAAGTATTTTCTTCAATGCACTGTACACCCCTTCTATCTTTGTTCCCCAGCTTGAATCATACGTTACCCTCATCTTAGCACAGACACTTTGGAATCCTCCACCAACAACATGATGAGGTATATTCCAGTGAACCAAACATAACTTGTAATAGACCCGAAGAAAGGAGAACGAACCATGGATCTGCTCTGGGTACTTATTGTTGGTGGACTTATTGGCTGGTTAAGTGGCAACTTGATTGGGCGGGACGTACCGGGCGGTGTACTTGGGAACGTTGTTGCGGGTTTTATCGGTTCCTGGTTAGGAACCGAATTGCTTGGACCAAGGGGACCCGTGATTGGCGGATTTCATATCATCCCGGCCATCGTTGGCTCGATTATTGCCCTGCTCATCTTTTTTGCCTTGGCGCGCGGCGGTGCTTTCCGCAGACGTTAACAAAAAGCCGAGACGGATCCCGTTGTTCATAAGACATTTTTATAGAGATACTGCAAAAATGTTAATTTAAGGTAGTACTACAAAAAGGACCGAGAGCATTCATCCGTTGCTGATGAAAACTTCGGTCCTTTTTTTAATTTTAACGATTATAATGATTTCATCCATTCGTTCAATGCGTGAACGACCCTTTGAAGCTGCTCTTGCTCTGTGATCTTGGGCTCATGGTCCCCCTTTTGCATTCCGTAGGAGCCAAATTGACCATGGTTGCCGCCGTCAATGCTTACAAATGTTGTGTCATTCGGAAGATTGGATTTGGCTTTTTCCCACGATTCCCAGTTCAGAACACCATCATTGCTTCCCGTAATTTGCAGTGCGGACAAGTTCGTTCCGTCCAGTCTCCCTCCATCATCTGCATAGGAGGCTAGGTAGAAGACACCTTTGATCTGATTGGTGTGCGCTGCAGCATATCTGGAAGCAAACACACCTCCTAATGAGTGCCCACCAATGACAAAACTTTCACCCGCATGTTCCGCGAGAAACGAATTCGCACGGTTTCCACCGAACATCGCCAAGTTCAGTGGCATCTTGGTAATATATACACGATGTCCTTGCTCCGCCAGTGCTCGTGCCATAGGCGCGTAACTTGCCGGCTCCACCAGACCTCCGGGATAAAACACAACATTCGGCTGCGTGATATCTTGCCCTTTAGATTCAAATTGATAACCGTTCTTCACTTCACTGACACTGACCTGATTGTCACTTTTCATTTCCGCTTGTTCCGACGGGCTGTATGTGACCGATGCCAGGTAGGCAAACACGCCTGCTACCAAGGCAATGATGATTACACTAATCCATATCGTCACTTTTTTCCATCTGCTCTTACGCACTGTTGTCTGTGCCATAACTCCGTTGCCCACCTTTATAACGTATCATTTTTAATTACAGAATTAATTATATTTACTGGTAAGTAAAATTACAAGTCTCTTTACTTATATTTATGATTTGACATAAAATGTTGTGGAAGGAGTGTGTACGAATCTATGCCAGAGCAAGTACCCAAACGTTTGCGTGGGAGACCCAAGCATACGGACAATGACATTTCGATGCAGCAAACCATTATTTATACCGCGTCTACCCTTTTTAAAGAATTTGGCTACGAGACGGTGACACTTCAGCAGATCGGAAAAACATGCGGCGTCTCGAAACCAACCATATATTATCATTTCGCGGGCAAAGCGGATCTATTCGTGGCAGCGATGACAACGATGCTGCAGAATGTCAGAAAAATTACGGCGCATATGCTGGATCAAGCTGAACATCTGCGGGAAGGATTAATTCAATTAGCCGAAGCGCGGCTGGCGAATCCCCACGGTGAGATCGAAACCATGATGCGTGAAGCGGAGCCTTTATTGGAGCAAGAACAGATTCGTGCGATACGTGAAGCGGAGCATCAGATTCATGAAGTGTTAGCCTCTCATTTTAGAAAAGCGATGGATGAGAAGATTTTTCGTGAAGAAGACCCGCTTTTCTTGGCTGAGGCTTTTTCGACTCTAATGTTAATGGGTAACCGCGAGCATGATCGCCAGAAATACGAATCTCATCGTGTCCTGGCTGAGAAAATTGTACGTGTTTTTCTTGAGGGAGTGACGATCTCTTGAAACACCAAAAAAGCTCCGTTGTTCATCCTCTAGAGAACAACGGAGCTTTTTGACGAGGTTAATTTTCGCCGCGTAAACCATCTGTAATCTGGATTCGTTCAAGTCTTCTAAGCGGCCAATATGAGGCTAAGAGTGTGGCTGCGATAGCACCCAAACTGCTGATCAGAATGCTGCCCCAAGGCATCACCCATTCAATCTGCACAGCATTCCTCATCAGATAAGAAACACCGTAGCTCAAGGCTGTACCGAGAAAACTTCCGTACACAGCGGCAAAGACACCATAGAACACACCCTCAAGCAAAACCATCTTACGAATTTCCTTTTGCGTCATACCAATTGCTTTTAATACGGCGAACTCCTTCGTTCGCAGAATAAGATTCGTACTTACCGTATTCAAAATATTCAGAAACGCAATGGCTGCAATGACTCCTATAAAACCGTACAGGAATATATTTAGCGTCAGCGCATCGTTACGGGCTTGTTTCATCTCCTCTACCCGATCGCGATAGTTATACCCTGCATCCTGCTGAACAAGGCTTTTGAAATAACCTACAATTGCCCCGTTATCTGTCTCAGGATTGGCTTGAATGAATATTCTGTCATAGGCGCTATCGCCCGTGATGTTTTCAATCACCTTCGGTGTCGTTATCATTTGAATAACAGCACTTTCGGTGTATTTACCAGAGAGAGGCGCTTGATCTGCGGTTCCGACAACAGTAACGGTTTTGTATGACTGCTTGTCACCCATTGACCGGATCTTAATTTTATCCCCAACTTTGAAACGGGTTTGATCAATGATCACATTGGTTCCTTTGTCGGTGATCATACTGATTTTCTGGATAACAATGACACCATTTTCATCATTCATTTGGCTTGCATCAATGCTTCCGGAGGTGAGTTTGGGACGAAGTTCCTGAAGTCCGTTTATACCGTAAGATGTCAGAAAGTTGTTACCCATCCGATACCCGTTTTCCTGTTCAACAGTGTACATTTCTTTCTGCTGCTGGTAGTAATCCGGATTTATTTTCTCTTTCGGAATGATCGCTTGAAGCTGGTGGTTGTAGAAAGAATAAGCCTCTTTAACTCCATCAAGTGTAACCAGCTTGTTATACACCGAATTAGGGATACGTTTATTCATCCCCTGGTAGTCCAAGGAGTAAGAGTAATCGATGCCTGATTCAGAGGTTGTTCCCAGAACGTTCACCAAGCCGCCAAACACAATATACATAACAATGCTGATAATCATTGAAAAAGCCGTAATGCGAAATCTCTTTCGGTTCCGCCGAATATTTCGGCTGGCAAAGCGCCCTTCAAACCCTAGCCATTTGCTGTCCGCAAAAGATAAGGGCTTGAAATCTCCCTGTTCTACCACCGTGCTACCTGAGGTTTTCAGTGCTTCAAGCGGTGAGACGCTCGATGCCAGCTTGGCCGGGCCAAGAGCTGAGGTATAGACAATAATCAGTCCTAAACCTGCTGCCGCAAGTAGAATAGGCAATGAAATAATCATGTGCATATCGTTCAAGAAACCTAATGTCAGCATGCTAATGTTATAGAATAAAACTTTCATTAGAACTGTTCCTGTAAATAAACCGATTGGAATGGCAATTAGACTAAGCACAGTCGCTTCCTTAAAAACAATCTTGCGAATCTGGGCGGGTGTTGCACCGATACAGCGCAGCATGCCAAACTGAGAGATGCGTTCAAGCACTGAAATATGAAACGTATTGTAAATTACCGCGCTTGTGCAACCCATGATGATCAGAACAATAGCTGCAAATGCATACATTGAGCTTTGGTTAACGTTGGGATAGGTGCTCTTGCCAAACAGTTTGAGCAATTCATTGTTATATTCAATGCGTATATCCTTTAACACATTTTCCCGGTTCAGCTCCTGAGCAGAACCTTGATCCACATTCCCTAAACCCAATGAAGACAGGATGGCCTCGCTCTTCTCCTTTATATTGTCCATCGATTTCATGGTTGCATAGATAAAAAATTTCTGAGTTGGATCGATTTTTTGATGATCATCATACGTAATCGCTGAATAGATGAAGGTGGATGACCACGTTACATTTTGGGCTGTTTTCATCACCCCAACAACGGTGTACCGCTGTTTTACGCGCGATTTGAATTTCTCATCCAGATTCCACCCATAATCACCAATGGAGTTCGCACTTTTCACCTTTCCCGTGGAAGCTTCTAGCCGATCTCCCAGGTTTAGTGTAATCTTGTCACCAAGCGCTGGTTTCGAAGTGAAATTATTCAGGCTCCAAGATGACAAAATGATTTCATCAGGTTTTTGTGGCAGACGTCCACTCTCCAACTTAACTTGAAGCTTGGACATGGCTTGCGCGTCGTATCCTTTTACATTCAAATAACGGTACGGTGCAGCAAACGGGTTTTCTTTTTGCTCCTTTTCGCTAGTGGAACTTATGATTGCATAACCAATACGATGAATGACTCCTGCACTGCCTATGGTGGCCTGATTTACAATGCGAGGTACGTCTTTGCCTGGAACCCCATTGAAGGAGACCTCATAATCTCCATAATCTTGAGTCGTCTGACGTACCAGTTTGTCCTGATAACTCATCGCTAGTGTGCCGACAGCCGTAAGAAGTGTTACCGACAGAATGATGCCAACAATGGTGAGAATAGATCTTTTTTTCTGTCCAAGCAAATATTTCTCCGTGAGCGCCGTGTACTTATGCATCGTACTGACCCTCAAGTTGCTGATCGAAAAGAACCCCGTCTTTAATGTTCACAATGCGATCCGCTCTCCGGGCTATATTGGAATCATGTGTAATCATAATCAAGGTTTGATTGTATTTTCGAACCGAATAGGTGAGCAAATCTACAATTTCTGTGCTGTTTTTGCTATCGAGATTGCCTGTCGGTTCGTCAGCAAGAATGATCGAAGGTTTGTTAATCAAGGCCCGTCCAATAGCTGTACGCTGCTGTTGCCCACCCGATAGCTGGTTAGGGAGATGATGCTTTCTGTCCTTTAGACCGAGTACATTCATGAGTTCCTCAGCATAGTCTTCATCGGCTTGACGATGGTCAAGCAGCATAGGCAGTTTAATATTTTCCTCTGCGCTTAGAACCGGGATCAGGTTATAGGCCTGGAAAATAAAGCCGATCTTTCGTCTTCTGAAGATTGCTAAATCCGTCTCGTTCAGAGAATACAAATCTGTCCCATCAATGTGGACTTGTCCACTTGTTGGACGTTCCACACCTCCAAGCAGATGCAGTAACGAACTTTTCCCCGAACCGCTGGCACCAACGATAGCGACAAATTCACCCTGTTGAACGGTTAAGTTAATATCTTTCAGTGCTTCGACCATGGTGTCGTTACTTCCGTATGTTTTACATAATTCATGCGTTTTTAAAATTTCCAAAGCATGTGCCTCCTTCATGAGCTGTGAACAATTGATGTAATCATATTGGTTATTATAAGCTCGGAAGCTTACGTCAAAGTGAAGAGGAAGCTTACGTTATTGTAAGCTTCCTCTTCATGCACCGACCTTTTTCATGAAAGTGATTCGGAATTCAGCTCCCTTTCCGGGCTCGCTTGATACCGAGATCGTTCCACCCAAACCTTCAATGATGGGCTTGGTCAGCGACAGACCTACCCCGGTGCTGTGAGGTTTGACGTTACTTCTTCCCAGGTAAAATCGGGTAAATACATGGGAGATCTGCTCCGGCCCGATCCCTTCTCCTTCATCCCGGATGATAATCGAGTGAAATAAGCCTTCGTCTTCCATCGTAATGTACACTCTCCCTGATACCGGAGAGTGCTCCAGCGCGTTTTTCGTCAGATTGATAATCGCCTCGGTTAACCATTCTTCATCTACATGCAGAATCATGTCCTCGCCACCCTGAACGATGATGGTCTGTTTCTTCTGCTCTGCCAACGTCTGCAAGGTCAGCACGGTTGATTCAATGATGTCTTTGGGTTTAACCTTTTGCAGTTGAAAAACGATAGCTCCCGCTTCCACTCTTGCCAGCTTTAACAAGCTGATAATCAGCCATTCCATGCGTTCGATCTGCTGCTTGCTACGTTCCAGAAAAGTGGTTCGGGTTTCTTCTTTCATATGTGGATCATGCAACATGTTCTCATTAAATACGAGCAGGGATGCGAGCGGTGTTTTGAGTTGATGTGATATATCGGTAAGCAGATGGCTTAGAAATGTTTTCTCCTGCTTCAGCTGATCTACACTATGACTTAGTCTACCTGCCATCATGTTGAAGCTATGACCAAGCGCACTGAAGTCTCCTTCTGTGCTCTCAGGCAGAGACGTGTCAAATTGGCCTTCCACGACCTGTTCTGCTGCATGTGTAACAAGGCGGATTCTGGCAAACAACTTGCGGTACTCCCAAAATAAAAGGATTACAACCGGGATGCCACACAGGAAAAAGACCAATGCTGTATTCCCGGGTAATGCTGTTCCGGACAGGGCAGGCTGATCCTGAATATTCATTTTCTCTGTATACCCGTATTGAGACAATATTTGTTTACCTAACGTAAGATCCTGTTGGTTTGTACCTTGAGTGATCGTATGAATGAGCTGATCTTCAAGCTGTGGCTGCTTACTTAACACTTGTCCAACAAACGCCGCATGTTGGTTGATAACCGTTTCATTGATGCTTTGTATTTGCAGGTTCATCACAACGTAAATGAGTACGGTCAAACCTAATTGAACAAAGATGAATTTGGTGAAAACAGATTTCCACTCGGGATTACGGATGACTTCGTACATCAGCGGTATGCTCCTGTCGTTTCAGCGTTCCATTTGTACCCAACCCCACGAATGGTAACAATGTACCGAGGCGCGGCGGGCGTTTCCTCCACCTTTTCTCTTAATCTGCGTATATGTACGGACAACGTATTATCATCAATGAATTCCCCCGAGACATCCCATAACTTCTCAAGGATTGCTGTCCTGCTGCATATTTGTTTAGGATGGGACATTAACATGAGAAGCAGCCGGAACTCTAACGTTGTCAGCGAAACTTCCTTTTTATTTTTGAAAACAACACCTTCCAGTACGCGAACTTCAAACTCTTCCGATTTCCAGATATTCGAATTCTGCTCAGGGCGGGAATGACGTCGTAAAACAGCCTTGATTCTGGAAAGCAGCTCCTTGGTGCGGATCGGCTTGGTCATATAATCGTCAGCACCCAGATCAAGTCCTGCGACCACATTCATCTCTTCATCCAGCGCGGTGAGAAAAATGATCGGCACTTGTGATTCCATACGAATTTCCTTACACAGTTCATACCCCGTTCCATCGGGCAAATTAATATCGAGCAAAATAAGTTCTATCTCAGTCTGTGTAAGAGCATCGCGAGCTTCCTTCAAACTTCCCGCATGACTGACGTCATAGCCTTCATTGGTTAAGGTATACTCTATCCCAAACACAAAATTTTCATCATCTTCAACAAGTAAAATACGATTCATTGTAGCACCCCTATCCTAGCGTAACCTCTTAAATCCAAGTGTATGTGCCTCATCATTCTACTAAAAGTGACATTTGGAATACAAGGAGAAGGTCGGTCGTTCATTGAATCAAGAGGTTCTGATGCTGGCGGGAAAATCGAAAAAAGACAACCGATATCGGTTGCCTGTGACGAATAATCATAAAACAGCCAAGTCGTGCCAAAGTGCAGGGTTCCTTTTCACAATGCCCCTTTAACTACTTTACTTCATCAGCTTCTCCGGATTCTTTACCTTAATAGAAACGACCTCGCCACAGTCCTGACAGATCGTATATACACGTTCAGAACCAAGTGCCATTTTTTTATCCAAAGGGCGCAAATTAATAAAATCAGTTGCCTCCACGAAGGATGTGCTTCCGCAATCGTTACAAGTTCTGGATGTTGTTGTCATATCATCAATTCCCCTTTCTACTTATGTAGTTTAATCCATAATTTTAATGCATGCTTACCCTTTCTTACATACACTTATCACCATTGAACTTGAAGGCTGAAACGGCGTTTGATCCCAGTTCGCATACTGTCTCTCCACGGTAAAACCTTGCTTCTCCAGCAACTGCTGAAGTGTCTGCACGTCTGTAAATCGGCAAGCAATGCGGGAAGTTGTTTGGCGATGTCCCCAGTCCCGAATGGTCACCCAGTGCATAATCTGCTTCTCGGCATCATACGTTTGGGTGCCAGATACCTTGACCGTAACACCATCCATATCAACAAATGTACCCCAGCTCTCTTCCTCTTCATCCGATAGATCATTACCGTCCGGATTCCGCATTTCAAATACAAATATGCCACCAGGCTCCAAATGATTATACGCCGTTTGCAGCAATGCCTGCTGATCCTCATCGCTCAGAAAAGCCTGAAATGCATTTCCCGTCAGAAAAATCATCGAGAAGCGCTGATCGGACTCAAATGTACGTGCATCTGCTGCGATAAAATCAACCGGCAGATCCTTCGCTTTGATCCTTGCATAGGCAAGCATGGGCTCTACGATATCTACACCGCTAATTTGAACTCCTCTTTCGGCTAAATAAAGTGTGGCTAGTCCTGTTCCACAAGCAAGCTCCAGCACTTGTCCCGGATTTTGCTTCGCAAGTTGAAGGAAAAATTCGTATTTGTCCGTCTCACCGCCAAATTCCAGATCATAGTTCATTGGATCTCGGTACTCTTCCTGATTGTTGTGATCAATCAATACGTCTCATCCTTTTCCATCAAAAATGTATTTACAACAGGAATTATAACACATTATAATGGTTTACATTAAGTAAATGTTAACAATGTGTAAACCTTATTGATTGCGTACATGATGGAGAAGGAGAAATTTAAACGTATGAGTACAATGCCACAATCTACCCGCTTTCCGATGTTCATTCTCATGTTAAATCTGTTTATTGCTTTGTTAGGACAAGGGATGCTGATTCCGATTTTACCAGAGTATCTAAAGCTGTTCCATGCAGGAGGCACCGTTGCCGGATTTTTGGTTGCAGCTTTTGGCGCAGCCCAATTTCTATTTTCGCCGCTGGGGGGACAATGGGCTGACCGTTTTGGACGTAAAAAGCTGATTATGGCAGGTATGTTTCTGGTTGTCGTGTCTGATCTTATTTTTGCGGTATCCACATCTTTGCCTCTCTTATATATCGCTCGTTTCATCGGGGGTATCAGTCTAGGTCTGATGGTTCCAGCCAATCTGGCTTATGTTGCTGATATTACAACTCCTGAGACCCGTGCCAAGGGGATGGGTTATTTCGGTGCATCGATGAACCTGGGTATGGTGCTTGGGCCAGGTCTTGGCGGTTTTATTGCCGAGATGGGTGTGCGTATGCCGTATTTCGTCGCTTCCGGTTTGGGTCTGGTTGCCGCACTGCTCACCCTTCTTTTGCCCGAGACTCTTCCTCCTGAAAAAAGAATACTCTCTTCTTCGAAGAAAAAGGGTTTCGCTATAGGAGAACAAATCTGGAGTTCGTTCAAGGTTCCCTATTTTGGATACTTACTGATTATCCTTGTAATGACCTTTGGCCTAATGAGTTATGAGACCGTCTTCTCACTTTTTGCCAAATACAAATACGGCTTTAATGCTTCAACGATCTCCATTATCATCACTATGGGAGCGATTATAGGCATTGTGATCCAAATCTGGCTACTGGACGTTTTTGTGAAACGCTTGGGCGAGATCAAGCTCATCCGTCTGTCCTTAATCATGACTCCGATCGCTCTTCTGCTGATGTTAATTAAGGTGAATCTGGTATTTCTGTTATTTGCGTCAGCACTGTACTTTGCATTTAATGCATTCCTGCGACCGACAGTCAGCTCGCTGATCTCCAAAGAAGCAGGGGATCGACAAGGCTATGCCTCCGGCCTGAATACGACGTATTCCAGTCTGGGAACCGTCTTCGGCCCGCTCGTTGCAGGTCTGCTGTTTGACAAAAACGTAAACTTCCCGTATATTTTTGGTGCTTTAATGCTACTGGCTGCGTTAACACTTACGTTGAAGACACAACGTTCCAGGAAAGGAAACCGATATGCAAGCGAATGAGAATTGGCATCAGCAGTTAAAAAATCAGAATCGGGATGAACTGATCGAAGCGGGTAAGCATCTTTTTCTAAAGTACGGTCTGCTTCAAGTAAAAATCAAAGACATTTGTGCTGAAGCGAATCTAAGCCGAGTGACCTTCTATAAACATTTTCAATCGATCGATGAGCTGTTGCTTACCATTCAGATTCAGTTGGTTGAATCCATGACACAGCATGTCGGACAGGCTACAAGCCCAAATGCTAGTGGCCGTGAACAGCTTGCAGCGATGCTGAACGCATGGGTTTCTTTTGCTAAGAAGAACCCCGACCATATTCGTTTTATTCAACTCTTCGATATCAATTATGAGGTGGTTCATTTCCAGCAAGAACTGAAAGATACCTACGAACGGTTTATTCAAAACGGTAAAGAGAACCACTTCCTGCTTCAAGCGTTGATTTCAGGAGTTGCCGACGGCAGCATCTGTAATACTACCCCTCCGCTTAAGCTGGCGCAGTTCATATTTACGGTGATGATGGGGATGTTGCAGAAGATGTTTACACACCGCTCACATGAACTCCATCAACTGGATGATCAAATGACAAAACAGTTGGTCGATATGTTGCTGCATTATGCAGGCAATGAGGACAAAGGATAGATCGAATGCGTTGAGCAAGAGTAACCCGTTTGAATAATGACCCTTAGCTAAACTTCACAAAATAAAAGAAGCCCTCCCTCACACGTATAGTTCATTGTACTCATGTGGAAGGAAAGGCTTCTTTGTTTGCGTTTTGTGTTATGAATTTGTGATTACATCAAGCTTCAGGCTTTACACCTGTGACATATTCAAAAGCTGCTCAAACGCATGGATGTTGGTTTCAAACTCAGGTACGTTCTGTGCTTCTTCTGCGGCCTGGACAAGCTTAACCACCATATCATTATACGGTGTTGCAATTCCCGTTCCTTTTGCCTTGCTCGAAACTACACCGTTGATGTAATGAATCTCCGTTTTACGTTGTTTCTCCAGATCCTGCAACATGCTTGCTTTAAGCAGTCTCGAAGGTTCCATCACATAGCGCAGCGTTTGAATACGTTCCGGAATGTCCTCTTCGTTCTGAAGTTCCAGTGAAGCCATATCAAATCCGTTCATGGTGACAAACGAAACACCGTTCGCATGTCCAACCTTGATCGTTTCGTCAACAATATGAACCGCACTTCGAATGCCTGCTTCATGATCCAGAATATCTCCATACGTGCCATTCAGCGCCGCAGACAATCCGCTAAAAGCATTGTTAATCAGCAGTTTTGACCATTTGGTTCCCACCAGATTATCCGAGATATGTGTACCGCCAACCAGATCCAGTACTTCTTTTACCCGCTGAATTCGCTCGGTTGTTTCTCCGTTTAATTCGCCAATCTGGAATGCGTACTGCTTGAATTGAGGATACGCCGTGGTGAGGCTGGACACACCAGGTTCCATAAAGGTTGCGCCAAACTCAACCGAACCCGCGATGACCCGTTCAGCTCCAACGATCGATGCCACGTTGTCTTCCGGAATCCCGTTTTGCAGAGAACAAACGATACTGTCTTCATGCAGATACGGCAGCAACTCCTTCAGCACCGATTCATTGAACAGTTGTTTCGTTAACAACAGCACAAGATCATATTGTCCTGATTTTTGTTCAGGGGTGATTGCTGTTACTTTGGCCTGGAACTCGGTTGTTCCGGTTACTTTTGCTCCTGTCTGATTAAGTGCATCGACATGTTCCTGATACGCATCAATTAACTCCACGTCCATTCCGCCATCTGCCAGATAAGCTCCAACGATGGTTCCAAGTGAACCTGCACCTACAATTGCAATTCTCATATGTGTTGCCTCCTTATTTTTCTTCCAGATAGTTATATACAGGCTGTGCTGCATTCAAAGTTAAGTTCGTCAGGATGTGTGAAGCAGACACGACTTCAAGCACTGGTAAATCAGCCAAAGGCGCAAGCGCATGCTCAAAAAGTTGTAGCCGAGCCGGGCCTGTCCAAGCTTCCTTCACCTCGATGTCGGTAATCTGGGTACGTATCAGGTCGCAGATCCGCAGATTCCCGGTATAATCCGTAGCTATTTTGATCATAAAGTTGGGACGACAGATTTCTTTTTTCGCAAGTTCTTTGTCCATTTCCACATGTTTAAAACCCATCGTTGCAGTAGCTACGCGTAGTGAGCCGTAGTCGAGTGTGCCCACGAGTGTGTCAGAGTCCGTATACAGCTTGGGAGCACTGAGCTTTTTGGGATAAGCGGTTAACTCTCGGCCACTTGCAATGGCGGGGAAGTTATCCACGTACATCGAATGCACGTAATCCCCGTCTTCCCCATTGAACTGCACGGGAATGACCTGTCCAGCTTCCGTATACGCGCCAAGTCCAGAAACATCCGGCATCCACATCACTTCGAATTTCACCAAGGGTTCGGTGATTTGCAATGGCTCAGGAACAGCTGCCCGCAGAGCCTGTTCATCCGTTCGGTAGATAATGTTCAGATACTCGCGATTCACGAATTTATAAGGTGGCATGGGATATGCCGGGGCTGTTAAAGGCGTGTTCAGGTTTTTAGCAATATTCTTCACATCGATTTTCATGAAAAAGACACCTGCCCTTACATTAATGATTGATTGGTTATGTCATTGCACTTTTTGTTTATTTACTTATTTGCTATAAATAAAGTCTACATCTTTCTTTAAATTTAATATAATACATAATAAGCACTATATATATTTATTGAAATAAATAAGGAGTGCATACAAGTGGAGCTTCTCCAATTGAAATATTTTCAAACCGTAGCGTATACAGAACATATCTCCAAAGCCGCTGCTCAGTTAAATATCGCTCAGCCTTCGTTAAGTCTCACCATAAAGCGGTTGGAGGACGAAATGGGTACTCCCCTTTTTCATCGAAAAGGCAGAAACATTGAGCTGAATGCCGCCGGAGAAATTTTGCTGAAACATGTGAACCGCATTTTTGTTGAGCTGGAGAATGCCAAGCTGGCCATTACGGAAAAAGAGGATGAACTGTCGAGGTTGATACGGATCTCCATCTCCAATTCAAGATTTCTATCAGGTTTGATACGTGAGTATATCGAAGTTTTCCCCGATTCACAGCTTCATCAAGGTATTGCAAGTCGAAATGACATTATTACACAGCTGAAAAAAGGAGATGTGGATCTGGGGATCACCGGCTACCCGGTTCAGGATGAGGAGATTGACAGCCGTGTGCTTGTCGAGGAGGACATTGTGCTTGTCCTGCCTGCTGATCATGCTTACGGCAGTGAAAAGCAACTCTCATTACACACCGCTGCTAGTGAGCCTTTTCTTTCTCTCGCCAATAACGATGAATACCGACGTTTCACCATGATGCTGTGTGAAAGGGCAGGTTTTGTTCCCCATTTGGCATTCGAGGTCGATTCTCATACATTGGTCGAGATAATCAGGCTGGATCGTGGTGTTGCACTGCTGCCTATTTCTGTCTGTCGTAATCTTGGACTGCACTATGTGCCGATTGCTGACGATGCTGCCGTATATCCGATCAGCTTGTCATGGATGAAACATCGAAACCTCTCTTCATCATTGGAACAATTCCAACATTTTATTATTTCGTATTACACATCCAATGCCTCGATGTTTAAGGTGTAATATGAATGAGGATTCGATGGCAGGTGATTGACGCAGCCTTGGCTCTTCAGCTGACTGCTGTTCGTATTAAAAACAAAAAAAGCCGCTAAATTAGCGGCTTAATGGAAACAATTATGGTCCGTTCAACAGGACAGTATCTTTCCTACTCTAATTATAACGTTTACAAAAATAGAATAACAGACTGTTTTTTCACCGATGTCTGCACTATACTGCTTAGGGCGTGTCTTGAAACCTACTGAAGTGCATCTTTTACCGCCTTTTCGCCCCCTGCTGCGTCAGTTTCCCTTGACGTGCCTCGGCACGCCTGCAGAAAACTTCCTTGCTTGGAACGAAAATTCAGCAAAATCTGCTTTCTTCAACGTTTTCAGACACGCCCTAATACAAATCTAAAAGTTGAGGTGTGTCCGTATGGATGACAAAAAAATAGTCTTAGATCCGGGTCCCTTTTTTCACGGTACCAAAGCAGAACTAAACATTGGCGATTTATTAGAGCCACAATTTTTATCCAATTATCAAGATAAGAAGTCGAATCACATCTACTTCACTGGAACCTTAAATGCTGCTAAATGGGGTGCTGAATTAGCACGATCTGATTCAAAAGAAAGAATTTACATCGTAGAACCCTTAGGAGATTTTGAGAATGACCCTAACGTAACGGATAAAAGATTCCCTGGAAACCCGACTCGATCCTATCGATCCAAATCCCCACTAAAGATCGTCGCTGAATTAGGTTCATGGGAACGACACACGGATGCAGAAATTGATCATATGACTTCATCTCTGAAAAAGTTAAGTGACGAAGGTAAAAATGTGATCTACGATTAATGTATGAATGAGCTGCTAACAAAAAAAGGAGTGGCCTGTGTAGACCCTCCTTCTTTTGCTATGCATGACATGATTATATTTTTTAATAGATTGGTATATCTTCGGTTTTGAGGTTAGAAGTATAAGTTCCAAATTTCGGACGTTTAAAGAATCTCACCATTAGACTCAATGACTTGTTTGTACCAATAGAATGAGTCTTTGCGTGTTCTATCCAGCGAACCATTACCCGCGTTGTCTTGATCAACATAGATAAAGCCATAACGTTTACCCATCTCGGATGTAGAGCAGCTGATAATATCAATGGGTCCCCAGCTGGTGAAACCCATTAGTTCCACACCGTCAGCTACCGCTTCTTTCATCTGCTCAATATGGCTGCGCAGGTAATCAATACGATAAGGGTCATGCACGGATCCATCTTCTTCCAGTGTATCTGTAGCGCCGAGTCCGTTCTCCACGATAAAGAGCGGCATACGATAGCGGTCATACAACCGATTCAGCGCGATGCGAAGACCGATTGGATCGATTGGCCATCCCCATTCGGTGGCTTTCAGATGCGGGTTTTTGATCTGACTTACCAGCATACCGGAGTTGCTGTTGTCATTCGGGTCGTATTTTCCGATATACGTCATGTAATAACTGAATGCAATGAAGTCCACTGTGTTGTCGCGAATAATCGCATCATCTTCAGGTTCTTTCACCAGTTCAATGCCTTGCTCTTTAAAATATCTTTGCATATAGGACGGGTACTCTCCACGCGCCTGTACTTCCGGATAGAACAGGTTCATCTGGTCTTCCTTCATGGTTTGCAGCGCATCTTCCGGTTTGCTGGATGCAGCGTATGTCTCCAGACGGCAGATCATACAGCCGATTTGGGCATTAGGCATTTTCTCTTTGCCGCTTTTTACAGCCAGCGCACTAGCTACAAACTGATGATGTGTTGCTTGATAGGCTACCTGTTCCGGCGTGCCTTTGATTTTATCTTCCAAAATGCCGCCGCCTGTATACAAGCTGGTCAACATCATATTCATCTCATTGAACGTGATCCAGTATTTCACTTTATCTTTGTAACGGTCAAACAATGTGTTGGCAAATTTTAAATACAGATCAATCATCTCACGGCTTTCCCATCCGTTGTATTTGCGGGTTAACTCAATTGGCATTTCATAGTGTGAGATTGTAACCAGCGGCTCGATACCGTATTTCAACAATTCGTCGAACACTTTATCATAGAAGGCAAGCCCTGCTTCGTTCGGAACGGCTTCTTCTCCTGTAGGGAAAATTCTCGGCCAAGCGATGGAAAGACGGAATACCTTGAACCCCATCTCGGCAAACAATGCGATATCTTCTTTGTAACGGTGGTAGAAATCTACCCCATTGCGCTTCGGAAAATACACATCCGTACTGCCGCTTAAATACTGTTCCAGTTCAACGGAGTTTACATCAAACGTAAAATCTTTACCATTGCGGTCCTCATGCGGAACATATGGCGCCATGTCAGAGGTGGAAAGTCCTTTGCCGTCAGCATCAAATGCGCCTTCCAGCTGATTGGCAGCGGTAGCTCCGCCCCATAGGAATCCTTTTGGGAATGTATGTTTTGTTGGTTGTGTCATGATGGTTTCTCTCCTTTTTTTGTGTAAATATAACGTTTGATTTTAAAACTCACTGTACAATAGAAAGCCTTCATTCGTTTTGTATTAAGCTTTGTTTAACGAACGGTGAGCAGCAGTAATCCATTCATTGGAATCACCCCCTTCACCTGAACGGGTACTACATCAAGATAATCTGGCGTGTTGGCTACAATGACCGGGGTGGTCAGATCAATACCGGCAGCTTGAATACTCTGGATATCAAACTCCAGCAGTAAATCTCCCTTGTTTACCCTCTGTCCGGTAACCACCTTTGCGTCAAAAAACTGACCTTTGAGTGACACGCTATTCAATCCAACATGAATGAGAATATCGATTCCGCTGGAGGAAGTCAGCATGATGGCATGTTTGCTTTTCGCGATCATTGTGACCGTTCCGTCAAAAGGTGCGGTTACACGCCCCTCTTTTGGATAAATAGCAATGCCTTTTCCCGTCATTTCTTCTGCAAACGTAGGATCAGGTAATTCTTTGAGTAAAACCAGATCACCAGTGAGCGGGCTGAATATTTCCCCTTTCTTTTCCTCAATCGAATGGACGATTACAGGAGGCGGGGTAGGTTCTGGATTAGACCGATCTGTTGTTCCTGAAGGTTTTGCTGATTCCGATCCTATTGTTGGAGTTATAGTCGCTTTTTCTTCTGTTAACTCAGCTACGCTTCCCTGCTCGGAGGAACTTGGCACAGCAGCTTGTTGCGTAATCGGTTCATCCCACTTAAGCAATAAGGTCACTGTAAAGGAAACGACAAAGCTGATGCCTACACCGATGAGCGCGTACCAGAAGTTAGCCATACCACCATTTGGCCCAATATATAAAGGGAGTGACAATAGGCCCGGAACGGCAAAACCGAAACATTTCAGCCCTACCGCTGTAATAAAACCACCGCCAGCTGCTCCTCCGATGATGGAAGCATAGAACGGTTTTTTCAGCTTTAACGTTACTCCATAGATTGCAGGCTCTGTGATGCCCAAAAAAGCAGATATACCGCTGGATAAAGCAATCGATTTCATCGATTTGTTTTTGGTTTTGAGGAATACCGCCATTACGGCGCCAGCTTGACTCATATTGGCTACAAGGTTAAGCGGCAGTAACAGCCCGTCGTAACCGAGCTTGCTCAAATTCTGTAATGTTCCCGGGAAAAACGCATAATGCATCCCCGTCATAACGATCACTGGCATAAGTCCGCCCAATACTATTCCTGTTAATGGGCCCGAGTGAGCAAAGAGCCAGGATGTACCGATCTCCAGATAGATACCGATGTAATTACCGAGCGGCCCGATAGCGATTAACAGAATCGGAACCGTAATAACAAGCACGATCATTGATGTGAAAATCACTTTAACCGGACCAGGAATGAAACGATCCACCCAGCGATGTACATAACTCAGAAGCCACACTCCGAGGATAATCGGAATGACAGATTGGGTGTAATTCACGATCGACACCGGCAGTGACAGAAAGCGAATCGGTTCCAGATGATTTTCCGAATATGCATTCAAAATGGTCGGGTATAATAGTGTGCCTGCAAGGGTCAAGGCGATATATTCATTGACTTTAAACTTCCGTGCAGACGATACCGCAAGCAGAAAAGGCAAGAAATAAAAAGCTGCATTGGCTATGGATGCCAAAATCTGATATTCACCACTCGTCTCCTGAATAGCTCCCAAAGTCACAAGTAATGCGAGAATCCCCTTAAGCATCCCTGTGCCTACAATCGCTGGCAGGATCGGGGTGAAAATACCCGAGATTGTGTCCAATACTGCATTAATGCCTCTTGAACGTGGCGGTTCTGCTTCTGTCTGCGCTGTACCGCCTTGTTTCAACTGATCCTCCAACTCTTCATAGACGGCAGCAACTTTGTTACCAATCACGACCTGGAACTGATCGTTTTGGAATTGTGCCCCAAGGACGCCATCCAGTGTACGAATCTGTTCAAGTTGCACCTTCTTTTCTTCACGCACATTGAAGCGTAATCGAGTGATACAATGCCAGGCTTGTGTAATATTCTCCGGCCCTCCTGTTAAACGGATGATTTCTGTGGATAACTCCCGGTGATTCATGCTGCTTCCTCCTTTTTTGGCGAAAAAAAAACCAAATGTAACCCCGCCCCGCTACAGTAGCGAAATCGGAAACATTTGGTGGTGCCTGATCGAATCAGTAACACTCCATATTCAATTAATGGTGATGGTATATCTTCTAAGAGCTGTTTGAGGTCAACCCGTGTCGGTACGGGATGTTACTCTTTCGATGTGGATCATAAGGTACACCATCTCATCGGGAGTAATTACAAATCCGCGTTGCTGTTCCATCGTCTCCTTGATCTTCAGTGCACATTGGAAGCTGTCTGGATAACGTTCCGACAATACATCATATAAAAACTGCTGATCCTTGAATGAGAGCACTTCCCGGTTCATTTGCCGAACGATGAAGTATCTCAGATGCGTGATAAACCTGGAAAAATCAGCAGACTCCTGATTCAGCGCTCTTCCAAAATGATCGGTCATGATCCCAAGAATGTCATTGATCATCTGTGTAATCTTGATCGTCTGATTCATGCTGCCCGAATCAAATTGTGAATTTACAAAATGAAGAGCAATCGAGCTGGCTTCACCTGTAGGCAATGCGACCAGAAAAGCTTCGTTAATCTTGCATACCGCCAACTCACCAGCACGGTACTCTGCAGGATACAGATGGCGAATATCCCAGTGCAGCGGATTTTGCATGTCCACACCTTTTTTGAAACGATCCAAAGCAAAATGGATATGATCCGCAAGCGTTAGTAGGATAGAATCATTCAGCTTTTTCCCGATTATCTCCCTACCTTCTTCTATAATCTGATCCGTGATATCGATAACTTGTAGAGGGATATCGCTAAGAAATTGCTCGACTCGCTGATATTTATCATTCGAGCCGATCCGGAACGTTTTCTGAATCTGGCTTTGCTCGATCGGCTGTCCCTTTACTTTTTTGAAGCCTACACCCGTTCCAATGACAATGACTTCACAGCCTTCGGCATCCTCTGCCAGGGCGATATTGTTGTTTAACGACTTCTTGAACCTCATGATGTTTTCACCCCCATATATGCAAAAAGCACCACCATGGCCAGGTACACAAGAAAAATAAACTTGTGAAATCCAGACTGTGGTGGTGCCTGATCGAATCAGTGACACTCCTTATTTAGCTGTATTCTATAACAGCCATGTAATCGTTGTCAATACCATAACGCTGGAATGATGATATGTTTCGTTTAAGTCAGTTTTTCCACTGTCCTTATATAGGTTGATACCAAATTGCACATTCTATTCTTCTGAAGTGTTGTTTTCTAGAGCATTATTATCATAATAATATCGAATCAGAATGTCCTGATCATAGTTGCCAAAACCTTTGCCAAACAGTGTAAGCCCTCCTCGGTCTGCCGCGCCTTCTTCCGGCTTCAGACCAAACGTCCAATAAGTGGCTGCTTGCAGTTTCAAATCCGAGATGGAGACATCGGATATTCGTTGACCATCCATAAACGTGCCTTCCTTGTTAATGCGCAGTACTTTTAACACGCCATACTGGTTGACATCCAGTTTCCACCATAGTGGCGTATGCTTGCCCTTCCGATCTCCGAAGTCTCCAGGGCTTGTCCATGTACCCAGATCATTACCGTTAAGCGTAAAACGGATATCGGATGGCCAGTTTTCATTGACCTTGGGCGCTTCCGAACTAAGTTCGAGTGAGATCTCAATCTCCCGAAGATACTGATCATTATGAAGATAATTGGGAATCTTATATTCTAGAAAACCTCGTGCCATCCAAAGAATTGCCGCGTTAACCCGATCGGGGTCCATGAAACAGGCGGGCGTGTCGTATTGTCCAATCATCTGAGTTGTCGTTGCGAGCCCGCAGGTCGGCCATGCTTCATAATCTGTATAATGCCCAACCGGGATGGATACTTCATGATAAGAAGCGTCAGCTGGCTCGGGTGGCGACAGTTGAATGGTCATGAACTCCTGCACGATAAAACAATATTTATAGGTCCCACCATTCTCCCGTTTCATTTGGCTGCCTACAATGCCTGCCTTTTGCAATTTGCTGACATGGGTGCTCACAATAGCTTTGCTCAAATAAAGCTCTTGAGCGAGAGCATTAATATGCATTTCTCTGTTTTGCAGCAATAGGCGCACAATATTTAAACGGGCTTCACTGGCTAACGCCTCGTAGACAAGCAGCGAAGATGCATCTGTTCCAAGCATCATAGAATCCACTTCCTTTTGTATATTCTGCTTATATATTTGGTATCTCATTTGTGTTCCAGCTTCTGTTCTGCGTGTTAGTTCGATCTTGTGTATACAGAGGTTTAGAATTCGCTATTTAGCGAACTGTGAAAATTGAACTTGCTCTGTATATTCGCATTATGATACATATTAGATAACAAATCAATGTATTGATTTTGCTTTTGGGCGAATTCAATATAGATTAGTGACATCCTATGACATGACAAACGATGATATGTAACAAAATCAATCACATGCACTATAAAATTAATCTTATGGAGGTTTTCACTATGCTTAAATCCAAAATGCTGATCGACAAAGACTTTCAGATTGCTGAAGTAGACCCGCGTGTCTACGGTTCATTTATAGAACATCTGGGACGTGCCGTGTATGGCGGTATTTATGATCCAGGTCATCCAACCGCGGATGCACAAGGCTTCCGTCAGGATGCAATTGAAGCGATTAAAGCACTGAATGTGCCCATCGTTCGTTATCCGGGCGGCAATTTCGTATCCGGTTACAACTGGGAAGATGGTGTGGGTCCGGTAGCTGACCGTAAACGCAGACTTGAGCTGGCTTGGTGGACGATTGAAACCAATGCTGTGGGCACCAACGAATTCGCAGATTGGGCCAAACTGGCAGGTACGGAAGTGATGATGGCTGTTAACTTGGGAACCCGCGGTATCGATGCAGCCCGAAATCTGGTTGAATACTGCAACCACCCATCCGGCACATACTGGAGTGACCTGCGTATCTCCCACGGATACAAAGATCCACATAAATTCAAAACATGGTGCCTCGGTAATGAAATGGACGGTCCTTGGCAGATTGGTGCGATGACTGCTTATGAATATGGACGGATTGCCAATGAGACAGCCAAAGCGATGAAATGGGTTGATCCAGAGATCGAACTCGTTGCATGTGGCAGCTCCAGCCGTGACATGAAAACATTTGCAGATTGGGAAGCAACCGTGCTGGATCTTACCTATGAAAATGTAGACTACTTGTCTCTTCATCAGTATTACAATAACAACAAAGACAACACTTATGACTTCCTGGCGACCTCGCTGGATCTGGATCAATTTATTGATAGTGTGGCTTCGATCTGTGATTTTGTACAAGCGAAGAAACGTAGCAAAAAGAAATTGATGCTCTCCCTGGATGAATGGAATGTCTGGAAATCCATTGGTACAAGCCGTATGGAAGAACGCTGGCAGATTGCTCCTCCTGAGTTCGAAGATGTGTATACGCATGAAGATGCGCTGGCAGTGGGCTGTTACCTGATCACCATTCTCAAACATGCTGACCGTGTAAAAATGGCTTGCCTTGCGCAGTTGATTAACACGATCGCACCAATCATGACGGAAAATAACGGCGCTATCTGGTTACAAACGACGTACTTCCCGTTCCTGCACGCTTCCAACTTCGGACGTGGTACAGTTCTGCGGTCCATCACATCTTCACCGAAATATGATTCCAAAGACTTCACGGATGTACCTTATCTGGAATCGATCAGTGTGCATGATGAAGAAAATGGCACAATTACAATCTTTGCGGTGAACAGACACCTTGACGAGTCCATGGAACTGAATGTTGACCTTCGTTCCTTCGGGGAAACCACATTTGTAGAACATATCGTACTGGAGAGCAATGATCTGAAAGCAAGCAACACCAAAGAAAACCCACGTAACGTGTTGCCTCACAACGGCGGACATACAACCGTGGATCAAGGTAAAGTACAAGCAGTGCTGAGCAAAGCGTCATGGAACGTGATCCGTTTGAAAACAAAACAAGCGTAATCCCGCATAATCACGCAAGATCAAAAAAGCCCAGAGCATACCTGCTTCTGGGCTTTAACCTCACCTTCTGTCTTTAGCCTTTCCTGAAGCAGCACTTATAGCATTTGGGGGATGATCGTTCGTCCACTCTATATCCCCTTCTTTATGAAGAACTAACCAATTCCAATACAGCACTAACCAACTAGGCTGTGTCCGAAAACGCTAGAGGAATTCAATTTTGGAGTTAATATTGCTGAATTTTTCCTTCCATGCCTGGAAGTTTACCGCAGGCGTGCCGGAGCACATCAGGGGCAAGTGACACAGCGGGGACAAAAAGGCGATAAAAAAATCACTTCAATGGGTTGCAAGACACACCCTATTATGTAGCCTTAAATTCTAACGATCTCAGCGGAGCTTATTTGGCTCCTTTGAGGTCATTTTTTATTCTAACGATCACAGGAGACGCTATTTTGGACAATTTGGGTATTTTTAAGGCAAAATCATGTCTTTTCAACAAAATAAGGTCTCTCAGGATCGTTAGAATGTTCAAAGCTTAATATCTACCCCAATAAGCTTCCTGCTGATCATTAGCGCTTTTTCCTCGAAAAAACTCCCCTTTGCATGAAGTACGGAGAGTAGCTTGCTATGACTTAAGTAAATCTATCCTACATGATATCTTTCATTCTACTTTTAAAGTTAATCTAACAGGCTTTGAGGATCATTTCTTGTTCCTGAAGAAATCGAACTTGATCACATAATCAAATAGTGACGTAATTGCAATCGCTCCAAGCGGTAACATTAAGTATACCCACCGGGGATTATTGGGAGATTCATCTAAAAATATCATACCACTTATTTGGAACGATTTATCACTAATACTTAATAATTCTCCAGCTACTCGAAAAGTCTGAATTCAGTGAACAAGCCCCCTCCTATTCCAGCTTTCTTTATCAAATTCGGTATAAACTTAATCGATAAAAAAAGCCGCTATAATAGCGACTTAGGAGCGCTTACTAGGCGCTTACTTATACTCTCTCCTGCTCACACATCAACATGATCTAGCCACTACATCTACTTACGCTGTTACCCCTCTTGGGTTTCCGCTTCAGCTTCAACCTCGTTTGCTTGAGCCTGGCTTGCGGGCGACATCAAACCTTGCACAGCCCCCATAAACGGCTGAATTTGTTTAATCATGCCGTAGCCCATTTTCACGACAGGCACAAAACGCTGAATCATACCGAATAGACGCATACCGCCTCCAAGCATACCTCCGAAAGATCCTGCCCCGCCCAGTCCACCTAATAAAGAGCCCATCATCGGCATGAAAGATGACACTTGCGCTTGACGCGACGATCTACGGGAAGTTACTTGAGATGGAGCGGATGGCTTGCGTGAATGATTGGCCTTTTTTCGGCTTGGGGAAGATAAGCTTTTACTTGCCCCGGTTGATTTGGATTTCATTTTAGGCGTACCAGTCCGTGCAGCACCTGTTTTTCTTGTTGGAGAGGTTGAAGTTTGTGTTAATTTCCCGCCTCTGATAAGTTCTACGCCCTCGTTACTCACGCCAGAGATGTACCCGATGTACGTCTCACCATTATGAAGAGTCACGCAAACCGGACGATCCTTGAATCGTTTTGCCTTGACGTGTATTTCATTGGTCTTAGCCATGGAATTCACCTCATTCGACTTGATCTACTCTAGTCTACGCGATGGGTGGACGACTTGCCTGTGCGAATAACACATGCTTGTGCCGAAAAGAGGAAGATACAGTTACTGTCAAATACGGCTCATACCATACGTCTCACTATATCCAACCTAAATCATAAACAGCATTAACCGTAAGCAAAAAACCAACGATACCTACAATCCAGGCTGTAGCATTCTGTGCATTGTTCACCAGCCATCTATCCATTTTAGCTAAAGGTTGTTTTAAAACAGAGTAAGCAAGCAATCTCCCTGCCAGCAAAATCAGCGCTGGTAATATCATAACGAAGCAATATCCCAGTAACAGAATCCCAGACATAGGCCAGGCGGGTCCTTCACTGACTAACACTCCTATGGCTGCTAAATAGGGCAGCATTGTTCCAAGTTCCAGCACGACCGCAGTCAGGGCAAGCCCAATAAGTATAGTAATAGAACTTCTGCTGGAAACCGTTTCTCCCGTAACACGCGCCCTCCATTTTAAAATAGTACCTTCCCCACTTACTGCACGTTCCGCCGCACGCGCCCGAGATTTTTTGGTATCCATGAGTTGGCTTATAACCATTAACAATATACCTATCACCAGTTGTCCAAACAGGAAGGGCTGAGATTCCAGTAGGGGTGCATATTGGTTCAGAAATGAATCCGTCCCTAACATAATGATGAGGCCTATAACAAAGTAACAACCAGACACTGTGAATAAATAGATCAAAAACCGATCCACTCGAACACGCTGGGGTGTCATCAGTAACCAGATAGGAATTAAAAGAGTACCCACACTTGTTGAATCAATTAATGCCAGCAGTACAAGAGTAGATAACAGTGCTGTCAACGTCATTTTGTTCCTCGCTCTCTTGTCGTTTTAACCTTGCTTACTAGAAGAAAATGGAGAACATAGAACAGAAACCCCACATGCAAAGTGCAGTTATCCTGGCCCCAGCTGGAACTTCTTCTCACAGACAGCCTTTGCACCGCTCCCTCGGGACTTATGAGATGTAACTAACTCCCCATCATACCAAATGGAACAGCTTATCCAACTTGCACTGTCATCTGCTTTTGCCTTAACCTGAGTTGAGAGCAGAGGGATAAACGTATCTTTTGGAATAACAAATTTTTCTTTGTATGGAACTTCAATCGTATCCCAATATACACTCTCCGGATTTTTTCGAGCATTGATCTCTACTTCCAAACCAGATGCAGAATTAACATCACTTTCAACAAGCACCTCAACAACGATTCCATCCGAGTCATGCACTGTATTTTGTTTTGACTCTTCATGATTCAGTTCATCATTCACTGTATTTGCGATCATTCCACACGAAGTTAATAACATGAGCAGAGCTGAGAACAAAAACGGAACCCATCTCTTCTTACGTTTCATCCCGTTTTGTTTACTTACCACCTTCATGAGCGTTCTCCTCTCTTTCTTTGAGAAAAAAACGGATCATCTCATCGATGTAAGACATGAATTCATGATCCATGCCCAGTACCACGGGCTCAGCAGCATCTCCTGGTTTAATAAGCTCCCAATATTTATCAAGCAGTTTTTCATCACCATCAAATAGCTCTAAGGCCATCTCATACAATTGGCCAGCAATGGCCTGGACTTTTGAAGAATAAGGAGATAAAGACATCATTGATTGTACACGTTGAAAAATAGTTAAAAGCTCTTCCATTCGCTTATCGCCACTGCCAAGAACAGGGAGACAATGAAGGATGTCCATTTCCCTCGATGTTAACTGTAAATCATCACTGAATTCGGGACGTACGACCCCTTCTTGTAGAGGACGATCTTCCATATTGGCAATAATCTGCAATAAACTTTCAGGATCATTCATTCCTTTAAATTTCAATGTATGAAGAGTTGATCGGAGATAATATTGCTTCCGGCTTAACTCATCTTTTTTCTGCTCAATGAGCTCTATTTGTTCGTTTAAAGAAGCGATCCAGGTTTCATGTTCTTCCTTATTTTCTTGGTTCTGAAACAGTTCTTTAATCTGCTCTAATGTATAGCCAATGGATTTTAACAAAATAATTTTTTGCAAGCGAAGGATGGCACCTTCATCATAGTAACGATACCCATTTTCCGTAATACGTGTGGGTTGTAATAATTCAATCTGTTCATAGTAATGAAGTGTTCTTTTGCTGATATTTGTTTTTTTCGCTAATTCACCGATAAGGATCATGCTTACCTCCCCTTCCTGAGAACATTATAAACAATAACGTATACGTTAGGGTAAAGGGTGATTCCTAAAATAACCTCACACACAATCTTGAAACAACCTGGCGTATATTCAATTTATGGGAAAATAAAGAACACATCACGCATTACCGCAATGTGTTCTTCCATTTTTTTATGTTACTTATCCCAAGTATTTCCGTCCATTACTCCTGTAATATCATCTTATTATTCAGTGTGCCTGCAGTCCCTTGGTATAATATCTTTCATATTCTTTAGTCATCATATACCGATTAACTCCTTTTGTAGCCCGTACGGCTTTTGCAGTAAGCGCTTCGGCTTGCTCGTAATGATCCAGCTTGCGTTAAATTTCGGCTAAAAGTGCATATCGCATCCACTCTCTTTTGATCGAACTTAGATGCTCTCTGGCTCGTTCGATCTCGTATTCGGCTTTCATTCCCTTCATGATGAATTACTTATAGAACGCATAATCAAGTACTATATAGAAATTGCTATTATAACAGAAGTATCCTGTTTTTTTGTATAATTTCAGGTCATAAAGTGAAATACACGTAATGAAGAATGCTGATAAAATAAAACTCCAAAAGGCGATGCGTACATCACCCTTTTAGATTTATTTCTTCGTAATTTGTAATTTTAAATGAATAAAGCTATAAACCTGATCATTACAACGCCTTCTTTGTTAAAAACGCTTCAATCTCATCCATATACCCTTCCGTAGTTATGCTTCTTGGGGCAAATAGAAAACGCAGTCCCTTCTTCCAATCCGAACCGGCGATGGATGTCGGTAACATGGAATGTTCCGTATGTTGGAACGTTTTTACATGAAGCAAATAAGAGGGATGGATCTCTTTACGATAGGTACGCTCCGTGTCTTGAATATCTACATTAACGTCATCTTCTCCAAGCAGCAGCAGCACCGGAGTTTTGAAATTACGCAGACTCTCGGTAGCATCCGAATTAAAGTTTTTGCTGACAAAGCTCCAGCGTTCGCGGGACATTGGTTCTTCGCCTTTTCGAGTATGCTTGATATATTCCTCATAAGTGCCATAATCTTTTAAAATATCTTTAATTTGATTATCGTATTTCACCTGAGCTTCAATCTCCTGCTGTGTATGCCCGTCCTTGGCCATCTGACTCCGCGTATTATATTCCCCTTGCTTCAGCCAGTTAATAGCTGGTGACACCAGAATGCTGAATGCGAGTTGCTCCTTATCTGCGAGCTTGGGGATGACCCAGCCTGCCTGACTTGCACCCCATACACCAATTCGGGAACCGTCAATCATCGGCTGTTGTTTAGCCCAAGCGATCGCCTGTTGTGCTTCAACGACACGATCATCGATACTCTGATCCAGCCAGTTCCCCTCTGAACCTCCGATGCCACGTTTGTCCAGTGACAAGGAGACATAACCAAGCGAGACAAGACGTTCCCAGAGCGGTCTGTATCCTTCACTATGCGTTGCATCGATGGGGCCATCTCCATGGATAAAGAGCACTAAACCCAGCTTCTCTTCCCCTGTATTCTTTTTGGGCAGTGTGAGGATACCCGTTAATTTCCCTTGTGGAGTATGAATCTCCAAAGATCGCTCGACCATGTTGTAGTCCTGCTGTGCAACGATATATGCACCTGTACCCGCGAATAATACAATGATGATAAGGAATGAAATCCAGATTTTTTTGTGTTTAAACATACGCTGTTTCAATGTTGTTGTCTCCTTCGCGTGTCATGTAGTTCCATTGATGTTCACCAAGCAGCTCCATATGCCATTAGTTGTGCTGCAGCCGGATACAGCTTAGAAGTTATAGGTTCGATCCGGACGGGATTCGTTTGATTAAGTCTGGTGTTCATGAGATTCGTCTAACTGAGAGATGTGTTGAAAAGATGGCTCATTACTTTTCCGCCTCCGGGTTCGAAACATACGAGAGAAGTTCATAATGGAGCAGTTCTGGTGTGAACAGGGATAAGTATGATTTTTCCACCATGATCAACGGCCCCGAGCAGAGGTAACCCATCTCTTCAGCATAAATATAGAACTCCTGAATTGTTGTGGCGAGTCGTTCTTCATTATGTACAAAAAGCGTACGGGACAGGTAAGAACCGGCAGGCAGCATTAAATCACTCTCCCTTTTCTCTTCTTGCGTATACAAGCCGGCGATGCCTGAATCGTTGTAGACATAATGAATATCCGCTTCGAACAGATTGGAAATGTTGCTTCGATGCTCGACTAACTTTTGAGCACTCAGACTTCCAGCATCCTGCATCTCAAACCATAGAGACAATGGAACTTCGTCACGATGAATGATCTCGTACGCACCTCCCTCTGTCTGGGCGGATTTTTGAGAAATGGACTCTTTTTCTTCAAGCAACTTTTCAATAAAATATTTGGTGTCCTGCAGCCTTCGGATCTCCGCCTCTGTATCGATCAGCGCCTGACGGAAAATCGGAGTGATCTGCTCGGCAGTCAGATGGGACAGGCATTCTTGAATCACTTGCACAGACAAGCCCATCTTACGCAGCAACAAAATATGAGCTAAACGGTACACCTCATCCATTCCATACATTCGGTATTGATTTTCACCGGTATATGCCGGGTTCAGCACCCCTTTTCCTTCAAAATAACGAATCTGATGTACGGATACTTGCATGAGCTTGGCCAGCTCGCTGATTGTAATTTCATCTTTCATCCCACTCATCATGATCTCCACCTTTGTTGTCCTATCTGTGAACAGCATAAACCCTAGGTCAGACCTAAGGTCAAGACTAATTTTCAATTTATTATGATCCCTTATGTATGTGTGCAAACAGTACAAAGAAGAGCAGACCATTTAACGCCTTGCCCTTCGCATGCGAATTTGTAAATATTTTCAAAAAAAGTGCAGTGTGCATTTCCTATCCTTATCTCTTAATCTTGATATTTCCTTTGTGATGCGCGTTAATCAGCATAGGAATGGCGATCAGCAAACTAAGGATGACGGGTATGATAGATGCTTCCAGTCCGAAGCTTCCACCTGTCAACCAGGGTGGTCCGGATAGCTGCACATCAAAAAAGCCTTGTGTTGCTATGCCCGAAACCGGTATGCCCAGCATTCCCTCCAGTGCATTCCATGCAAAATGAAGTCCGATGACAAACCACAGATTACGCCGCCACAGAAACCCGGCTCCGAGCAAAATGCCTGCCTCAATGACGATAGCGATTGAACTCCAGAGGGTTGCTTCGGGATTAGGCAGGTGAGCCAAACCGAAAAAAAGCGAAGTGATGGCCAATGCAAACCAGCTTCCAAGCCGCTTTTCCACTGCTTGCAGAAACAGACCGCGAAAGATCAATTCCTCCACAATGGCTGCACCGATCGCCAAAGCCCAAATAGAACCAACCGCGTTCGTCGCTGACCATGTGAAGTTGTATCCACCAAACATCGTGATGATCCCGACAGAAACACCAATGAATATGAGGCCAATTCCTGCACCTAATGCCCATTCGATACCTGCCCCCCGAAGTTGTAATTCTTGTACCTTGCGTCCTGCCATGAATTTAATAACAAGCCAGTAGATCGCAATGGAGACGAACCCTCCTGCAAGTGCCAACATAATCGACAGGATGCCTTGCGAATCAACCAACAGCTTTTGGGTCATGAAGCCGGATAGACCCAGGAGAATAACACCTGTAAGTATCCATACGAACGGAAACTGTATTATTTTTCGCATCTCAAGCGAACCTCCTCACATCATTGGACTAGGGCATGTCTTGAAACCTACTGAAGTGCATCTTTTACCCCTTTTCGCCCCCTGCTACGTCACTTCCCTTGACGTGCCCCGGCACGCCTGCGGGAAACTTCCTTGCTTGGAACGAAAATTCGGCAAAATTGGCTTTCTTCAGCGTTTTCAGACACGCCCTAGTTACTCTTAGTATATATGTATGACGTGAATTTTGCTTTCAAGCAAGCGGCTCATTATAAGGTTTGCAATATTTGCACTGCATTGAAGCAAGGTTAGCTTATGTGCTGTTTGAGAGTGGGGAGTACAACGCAAAAAAGCCGCGTATACGCGGCTTTGCATCACAGAGCTATGCTCCTTGTTCTCCAATCATCTGCAACTCAATTTGTTTCATCTCATAAAAATACCCCTTACGCTCCATCAACGCCTTGAACGAGCCTCTTTCGACAACCTGTCCTTGATCCATGACGACAATCTGATCCATATGTTCAAGACCTGTCAACCGGTGACAGATCAACAGCACGGTATCAGCTGATGCCTGTGCTAGCAGATTCCGCAATACACGTGCTTCTGTAACATAGTCCAGCGAAGAGGTCGGTTCGTCGAGCAACCATATGCTCCCCTTGCGCAACATCGCACGAGCCAGCGCCAGCCGCTGCTTCTCGCCATCAGACAGATTTTCTCCTTTTTCGTATACCAGATCGTTTAAGGACACATGAACTAGTTGAACGTTATGCAGTACAGCCACTAGTTGTTCATCTGAATGCTGCTCCACGCTGAGCAACAAGTTGTCCCGAATCGTCCCCCTGAAAAAGTGACTTTGTTGTAAAACGATATGGGTATTCTGCCAGATGCTCGCTTCATCCAGTTCATTCACCGAAATGTCGTTGAATAATACTTCACCCGAAGCCGGTGTCCGTAACTTGAGAAGTACATCGAGAATGGTTGATTTCCCCGAACCGCTAGGCCCGACGATTGCCGTTTTGGAGCCGGGTGGAATATGCAGAGACACTTCATTCAAAGCGGGTCTCCATTCTCCTTCATATTGAAAAGTGACATGTTTTAAAGAGATCGAAGCAGCTTCCCCATCTATATCGAGAGTCAACAGGCCTCGAGACCCTTGCTCCTGTTCATCGTACCCATTGGTCGACCGTTCAGGTACTGCCTCCGCTAATCGTTTTGCAGCATGTTCGCTATCCTGCTTATACGATGGCAATATAGCCATAGCTGCAGATTCTTCAAACATGGTTTGTGTCGCCAGGATCAGCATCGCTAGAAATACACCTGCAAAGACCCCATCAGCAATGAGAAAAGCACTCAGTACAAGCACACCCCATGTGACCGAATAGGTAACAAAAATGTGCATGGATTGTCCAAACAGTAATTGACCGGCTGCCCTTTGCTGCTTGGCTGCGAGTACAGCCGAATCCTGCTGAAGCTGCTGCTCGCGCTGTGCCAGTTGTCCATATACTTTCAAATCACGGAATCCGTATAACACTTCGGTTACCTCTGTAGAGAGCTTTGCACGTTGCTGGCTCACGTGCTCACTAATTTTGCGCTGTCCGATCAGTACCAGGCTTGGTACAACAAAGGCTGTAATCAGCATGCCAATGACGAGCAAACATGCAATCCAGAATGAAAAAACGGCCGTAAACAGAACGGTGCTTAAAAATACCATGACCACCATGATCGGTGGATACGCTACACGCAGAAAATAATGTTGCAAGCTCTCCACATCACCAACGATGCGTGCGAGCAGATCCCCGCTTCGGTTTTTGTTGAATATCCCTGGTGTAATCGAAATAAGCTTGGCAAAAAACGAGGTGCGTAAACGGCTGAGAATGGAGAAAGTCGCCCGGTGAGAAGCGAGTCTCTCTACATAACGGCTTGCTGCACGCAGGAATCCAAGCAGTTTGACCATCGATGTGAGTACAATCAATGTGTACAAAGGCGGTGCAAATACCGTTTGCGAGATTAGATACCCACTAGCCGAGAAGAGGGCCACGCCTGCTATGCCAGCTATGAATCCGCACAGGATCGAGAGCAGAATATCTTTGCGCTCCTGCATCATCGCCTTGGACAAAACAGCTAACTCTTTCATGCGATCCCTCCTGTTCTCTGCACTTGGACCATCTCGGCATATGCAGGTACACGCTCCAGCAGCTCCTGATGAGTTCCTGAATCTGCAAGTGTACCGGCCGACATAAACCAAATCTGATCAGCTTGCTGAATCGTATATAATCGGTGAGCCACCGTAATCATCGTTGCCTGTTGCGACAGGGCTGTTATCGAACGCTGCAGAATCTGTTCCGTGCGCAGGTCGAGTCCAACCGTTGGTTCATCGAATAAAATAACAGCAGGCTGCTTCAGGAAAGCACGAGCCAAAGCTAATCTTTGTTTTTCTCCACCTGACAATCCCCGACCCGCTTCCCCGACAGGGGTGTCCAGTCCTTTATCAAGCTGAGCAATAAGGGCAGCAAGTCCTGCGCGTTCAGCCGCCTTTTCAATGTCAGTGCGGGATACGTCGCCGCCTGTACCAAGCTTTATATTTTCAGCCAATGTGCCTGCAAAAATATAAGGATGCTGTGTAATATAACTGATCTGTTTAAACCATTCTGCCTCGTGCACCTGTGAAAGCGGCCTTCCGTTCATGCAAACTTCTCCCGATGCGGGTTGTAATAACCCGGAAATAAGGTTCATTAACGTTGTTTTACCTGAACCGCTTTGGCCAACGATCGCTATATGTTCTCCAGCTTTAACCGCTACCTGTCCCGTTTCAAGTGTAAATGAGCCAGGGGCATAGTGAAAACGTACAGTTTTCAGTTCAATGATTGGCGGTATTACTAACTCAGTTGACGACAGACCCGTCGGAAAATGTGGATGTAACGGCTTCTCCACCCTTTCTTCGGGCGAGGCAGGAGTACTCGATTGATCGCTTTCTTCAAGCATCTGCTCTACCTTGCGAATGGCGCCCATGCTGGTTCGACCACTGTGAAAAGCAGTCCCCGTATTTTTTAACAAGCTGTAGAATTCCGGAACAAGTAATAACACCAGAAAGGCGGTATGGAATGTCATCGATTTGAACACAAGCAGCTGAATGGCAAGTTCGAGCGCGACTATACCGATACTTAACATCACAATCGCTTCCAGCATAAAGGTGTTCGTAAATGCGATTTTCAGAATGCCCATTGTG
Organism: Paenibacillus sp. TSA_86.1; assembly: GCF_052691815.1. Classification (NCBI taxonomy): domain Bacteria; kingdom Bacillati; phylum Bacillota; class Bacilli; order Caryophanales; family Paenibacillaceae; genus Paenibacillus; species Paenibacillus sp. TSA_86.1. The sequence goes on from NZ_JBQZGE010000002.1 coordinate 506,438, forward strand.
GCATCCCGATAGCCCAGACTGCTGCGCTCAATCTGCTGCTGTTGACGGCTGGCATGTCCATATATTTTCAACGTAACCAGACCTTGAAGCGAGTCCAGAAACGTACCGGAAAACTCAGCCAGCTGTGCATATTTTTCTTCGGATTTGTTCTTGGTCTGCAAGCCGACCAGGATCATAAACAACGGGATAAATGGCGCTGTACACAACAGAATCCAGCCTGTATTGGCATGTAGCGTGAAAGCAACAACCAGAATCAGGATCGGAATGATCAATGCTTCCATCATGCGAGGCATATACTGACTGAAATAGCTGTCACCCTCATCCACGGCATCCAGTGCAACACTCACCTTACCTCCGGTCTGTCCCTGCAATGATGAGAACATCGAAGCTCGGGTCAGGTTCTGCAGCACCTTGGATCTCATCTCTGTTTTGGCACGTGCAGCCATGTACAAGCCAACTTTCCCATTGCCGTAAGTTAACAATGTTCGTAGAGCCATAACGGCTAGTAATATACCGATTAACACCACGATCGATGAAAAAGAGGCTTTTTCCACAAAAATACGCTGAACGGCTTCGGCCATGAACACAGCCTGGGAGATTATTGCTACACCAAGAGCCAGTGAAAAGGCCATAAGGAGAAGTCTGCTTTTCCGAAGTGAAGACATCTGCTGTTGAATCAGAATTGATTTTCCAAGGCCGGACTGTTTTCCTTGAGGTTTGATTTGCTGTTTCCTTTGCCTTTTCACAAGACGACCCTCCTTTTATTTCTTGCCTTTGACATAATCCGCATCAAACAGGAACAATTTGAACACCAGAATCAGAGATGGGATCAGCAGGCATAGTCCCCCGATAAATACAACGACAAGCGCGAAACCCATGGCTGGTGAGGTGGCACTGCTCTGAATCGTGATATACGGATCAAGAATGTACGGATACTGACCGATGCCATAGGCAAAAAAGGCACAGAAAAATTGTAGCATGATACAAATAAAAGCAAGTCCGTAACGACGTTCGTTATGAAGCAACCACATGGCCACCATGAAGAAAGCTACGGATAAGGCGAGCAGCCACCAGAGATCCATCATATTTTGAAAATGGCGCTGATTATGCTGACCCAGATAGATAAATGCAGTTAATGCTAAAATAATCGTGGGTGTACTCCAGAATAAAGAATAATTCCGCATGAGTTTCAGGGCACCCTGATCTTCCGCCCGTGACGCATAGAAGGTCAGGAAGGTTCCGCTAATAAACAATACAGATACAATGGCCAATCCAACGATACTCCAGGATAACGGATTGGTGAACAAAGCCCAGTAATCCAGCGAAACGGTCTCTCCCTGTTTCAGAATGAAGCCACCCTCGGACAATGTCAGGGCTACCGAGAGCGATGCCGGAATCAACAACCCCGTAGCTCCGTATAAAAACAGGTACACGATGTTGTTCTTGGAACCGTAGTTCTCAAAGGCATAGAACGAGCCGCGAATGGCAAGCAGAATAACGGCGATGCTTCCAGGGACAATTAATGCTGCACCGTAATAAGAAGCCGTATCCGGGAAAAATCCGACGATTCCGATATAGAAAAAGACAAAAAATACATTCGTAATCTCCCAGACTGGCGATAGATAACGAGAGATCAAACGGTTAATCAGATGATCCTGTTTCGTAAGACGTGCGTAAAAGGCAAAGAATCCAGCCCCGAAATCAATCGAAGCAACGATCAGATATCCATACAGGAACAGCCAGAGCACCGAAATACCAATCAACTCATAATTCATTGGACATGCCCTCCATTCTCTGCACCCTCCGCAGCCTTATCTTGTTTCGCTTGTAACCATTTCTCCATTTCAAGCTCGGCAGGATTGTTATTGAACAATCGCTTCAACACGAGAGCACAGATCACACCAAGTACAATATACAGAAGTAAAAAGACAAAAAATAAAATTCGCACACTCGGCGATGAGGTCGCGGCTTCTTCTACCCGCATGTACCCTCGAATAATCCACGGCTGCCGCCCGACTTCAGCATAGAACCAACCCATCTCTACCGCGAGAAAAGCAAGCGGTGCACCGAGTGCAACAAGACGAAGCAACCATTTGTTGAGCGGATTACGTTTCTTCCACAACACAAACAGAAAATATAGACTGGAGATAGCGAGCAGAGCGAATCCAATGCCAGCCATCAGATCGAATAGATAATGCACCAGCAGTGGCGGTTGTTCATCTGGTGGAAATTCGTTCAGCCCGGTGACCTCGGCGTTGAAGTCTCCGAAGGCCAGAAAACTGAGCAGCTTGGGCAGGTGTAACGCACCTATAATCTCATGCTCCGCATTCAGCCACCCGAGCAGAATCAAATCTGCGCCGCTCTCTGTTTCGAAATGCCATTCAGCGGCTGCGAGCTTCTCAGGCTGGTGCTCAGCCAAAAACTTGGCAGATACATCTCCAGCAAGGGAATTGAGCAAACTGAATACCAAAACAACGGCCATCATCAGGTTCAAGCCTTTTTTGTGGTACGCAGATGCTCCTCTTCTCAACATCGCCAGAGCCGCGATCCCGGCTAGTAAAGCCGCTCCTGTCAAATACGCAGAGCTTAATACATGGAACACTTTGGAGAACGTTGCTGTATTCAGCATCGCTTGCACAGGGTTAACGGCCATGAATTGGCCTGCCTCCATGACAAAGCCTTCCGGTTGATTCATGAACCCGTTCACGGTTGTAATGAAAACCGCGGACATCCCTGCTCCCAGAACAACGGGAATCGTCAGCAGCCAGTGGATATACGGGTTTTTGAATCGATCCCATGTATAGAGGTAAATGCCGAGGAAGATCGCTTCGAAAAAGAAGGCGAACACTTCCATAAATAGCGGCAAAGCAATGACATTGCCAGCCAGCTTCATAAAATTCGGCCATACCAGGGCTAGCTGCAAAGATATCGCTGTACCTGTCACCACCCCTACGGCCACTGAGATAACAAATCCTCTTGACCACCTCTTCGCCATCAGTATGTAATGCGGGTCTTTCTTCCGAATACCGATGAATTCTGCTATCGCAATCATTAAGGGGATCCCCACACCGATGGTTGCAAAAATAACGTGAAACGCAAGCGTTAAACCGGTTACGAGTCTACTCCATAACACTGTATCGATTGCCATTGTATACTGCCTCCTCTCAAACCCTATTCATTGCTGCTTCTGAACTAAAGATGTTTACACGTGCACTCCGATGACAGAATAACCCTCCAATCGCTGTTATCCCCGGATTTCTTTGATCCTTATCCGGTGATAAAGGCGATCGCTTCGCTTTTCCAGGCTTTTTCTGTCCTCTCCGTTTTTGTGTAAACAAGCTGTGCGATTGGTTAAGACCTATCAGTTGAATAGTCCATTTTGAGATAGGCAGAACGAGTCCAATACATTATGAGAAAAAAATCACAAACGCGATGACAAAGATAGGTTGCCACACGCCTAGTGTATTTAATCCTGCAAACGTAGGACGATATTACAAGGTTGGATTCCTTATAGCCCCTGATCACACAGCGTCTTAGTCCTTGGCTTAGACCTATTAATCAAAATTATTATATCCTCAATTTTAATCAATTCAATCGCTGACACGGCTTTGTTTACAAACGTTCAAGAAAGGCTCAACTCTTTCTGACAACTTCGTGAAATTAAGCACAACCACCCTTTGGGGCTATTGCTTTATTAGACTCGGACGTGGTAATGAGCCATCCTACTACACTAAAATGTTGAATAATATGCTGTAATGCTCATGATGATAACGAATTAACTGTGTTACACTTAAGTTACTTCACTGTCCTCTGACAGAGAAAAAAGGACATACATCCGAACAAGGATACAAGGAGATGTGCCATTGAATATGCATAAAGAGCAATTTGATCATAGATCAGAGACTGAAAGACTGGTGATTCGGCCATTGCAAAATGAAGATTACGAGAACTGGCTGCACGAATTCGAGCGCCGGTCTCCTTCCCAACATAAACACGACCCTGGAAAAATGGATATGAGCGAATGTACACTGGAATGGTTTGAGCGTCTAGTAGCGCGGCATCAGGAACTGGCACGTAACGATAAAGTATATGTTTTTGGGGTATTCCGCAAAGAAGACGGCACTCATCTGGGCATGATTGATATAGCCACCTTGGCGAGAGAACCCTTTCAGTGGGCAAGCTTTGGGTACACCATTCACAATCAGCACTGGAAAAAAGGGTACGGCAAAGAAGCGGTAGGCGAAGTGCTTCGCATTGCAGTTGACTCTTTGAAATTCCACCGTTTGGAGGCACATATCAACCTGGATAATACTCCCTCGATCAAGCTCGCTGAAAGTGTAGGTTTGGAATTCGAATGTATCCGCAAAGGTTTTATTTATGAACATGAGGAATGGACGGATCATCTGGTTTATTTCAAGAACCTGTTCTAAAGTGGTCTATTCATTTAATAACAGATAAACTAAAAAAAGCAGCTACCATCCAAGGTAGCTGCTTTTACTTCCATATCAGATCAGACCAAGTGAACGAGTAAAATACGCCTTCCTTCACATCTAAATTCAGATCAGGGTACGCACTTCTTTTATTGTCTACTCACAATCACATGTATTAATGTGACTTTTCTGAAGTACAGCCCTCGGGGAAATTGCAATAACACATGGATAAATGTACTAATTCTACTGTTATCTTTTTCCTGAGCAAGTCACACCCGCTGAACAGCCATTTCATCTAAGATATGCCTTACCTGATAGGTACCCTCTTCTAATTCGGATTGAATGAATGACTCTATGTCATCCTTTTCCACATCATACAGCACTTCAATTTCTTTGGAGAACAGAAGGTTTCCTTCCTTAATTTTGTGAGACAACGCAGCGATCTTCTTCGGCTTCGGCGCTTCACCCAGAATCTGTTGCAGCGCTTGAACGTAAGTTTCCAGAGGGCGAGCCCCAACCACTTTGATGCCTTGCTGCTCCTTGTTCACAATAATAATGGATGGGAAACCTCGTACGCCTAGCCGGGCAGTCATCTCAAAGTCTTCTTCCAACAAGTCTTGTGCAGATTGCTGAGTAGCACTGTCCACGATTTCTTTTCCATTCAGCCCTAGCCCATTCACAAGCTCAATCAGTACGTCATCTTCTCCGATGTTTCGATTCATCGCAAACACAGCTTCTCGCGCAACTCTCAGAAAGGCATGTTCTTTGCCCGGATGCATACGCTCTATGACTTTAAATACGCGAGACGGCGGATAGGAAGACTGGATCGGATTCTCAAGCCAGAGGGAACCGTCAATCGGCATACGTGAATGCTCGCCTACTTCTCTCCAATGCCCCGCTACATCTTCAGGTTTCTGGATGCCGTTCGCCCCATCCGAGAACCCTGCCCAGCTTGCTAACAGACCACCCATTTTGGTTTCCACATTAAAATAATGACCGTACTCTTCTATAAATCGATTTAACACAGGTTCCAGTGCCCAGCAGTGTGAGCAAATGGGATCCGTTGCATAATAAAGGGTTCTTTTTTTCTCTTCCTGCTTTAGATTAATCATTTGCATTTCTGCATCATCAGTTACACCACATACTCCCGTTTCCAAATCACACATCATGGATTCATTACTCATCATTATCCCGCCTTTTTGATCTTATCTAATCGATTAACTTTGTGTTAGTATGATTATAATATCTACAATCTGAAGAACAAGTACGATTCTTTTTCTGACTAAGTATCAAAAAGTATACTAATGGGGGTTTTCGCGTGAAATATGATTTTAATTTTGATCAGCTCTGTCCGGCTACCTATGCTTTTCAAGTCATTGGTGGCAAGTGGAATCTGCCGATCCTGGCGATTTTAAGTGAACAAGATAACATTCGTTATAACGAGTTAAAAAGAAGGCTGCCCGGCATCACACCAACGATGTTAACGAACTGTTTGAAAGACTTGATTCAATACGGAATCGTTCATCGGGAGCAATATAACGAAATACCGCCAAGAGTCGAATATTCACTTACACCATCAGGTAAAGAACTGGTGCCTTTAATTGAATCCATGGTGGCATGGGGTCAGAAAAATATGCAGCAAGGGTCTGATTCACTTCAAAACAGATAAATGCTTTGTCGCATCATACGGAGTTAACGGAAGTCCCGTTGTCCATCTTTGTACCAAATCCGGATTAGCAATGAATGGTCGACCAAAAGCGGCCAGATCAATTACACCGTCATTGATTGCCTCCTCCGCCCTCTCCAGACTGAGATCCCCTACTCCGATAATCATATGCTCCCATTGTGTCCTAACCGCCTGATGGAAGTTAAATTCAACTGACCAGTCAGCTGCATAACTTTCGGTTGATGGGTGCAATATGGTGATGCCCGTTTCACGAAAAAGCTCCAGATAGGCTTGGAGTGTCTCCACCTTGGAATTCCATACATATGACGCATCATCATCTTTTTTTCGGAAAAGCGGATGATGATACGCTCAGTGCTGATCTCTTTTTTTACCGCCATAATGATCTCTTTCAAAAAGCGAAGTCTCCCCGGGGTGAAAACCGATATATCAGCAGCGCGCTGCAGCAGTTCATCAGCCTGTTAAATGATAAGGGTATGACTTTATGAATTTCTATTTTTGACATTTCATGTATTAAAAAAGAGCAGCCGACTGGCTGCCCTCATGCATTAGAGATGTACCACTTCATAATCCCTATACTTACTTCAGGCTGTTCCAGAATTGCTGGAACGCCTCCTGGTCCACTTTGAAAAATACGGGAGCATGGCCGTAACGTACCATGCCTTCCTCTCCAAATAACACAAGCTGAACCTTTGTTTTATCATCCAGAGTCAAATAAAGCATTTTACGATCTTCTTTGCCATAGAGACGTTCTTGCAGTTCAGGACTTGCTGCAACCGGAGCTGCTAAAGACAGTTTCTCAATAAAGCTATTCAGTGAATGGTCTACCGGAAGCTGCTGGAGCTGCCGCAGTCCGTTATTCCAGCTATCAAAGCCTTCCCACTGTGCCGAAGTCACGTGATCCTTAATGTTAAGTTTGCCAAGAAGATCAGATAGGCCGCTGACCGATATATCATTGGTTCTATCAAACAATTGCGCATAGACTTGCCCGTCTATTTCTATATAAGACATCATCCGAAAATCCGAATCGTATCCTTTCACGGTGTACATATCTGCTGTACCAATCGTCGAGGCCAGCTCTTTGTAATCATCTTGACCACTTAGTTCATGAATACCACCAGTGGTTTTGCCCAGTTTCTCACCTCGCAGCGCCAAGGCATCTGCACCGTCCACTGTTGTCGCAGATTCGGTATAGACATTTCCATGATAAACAACTAATCCAATCATGTCTGCCTTAACATTCTGGTTATCCCCATTGGGTAGCTCAATCTTCGGAATCTCTACGGGAACAATGTTTGAATTCTCAGTCTTGATTACGGTCTGACCTTCGGTAACCGAGCCCTTGGCAACCCCTTCAGTATTTAACGCCACCTCTTTAGCAGGTGTAGTTGTTCCACCCCATTGCTGCCAGACGGTTGGTGCTGCAAGTCCGATACTGGCGGCGATGACAACACTTGCTGCTATGTAAAGCGATTTACGCGTACGCTTCGTTGTTTGCCGCTGCGCATTCACGTTCTGTACGATTCTTTTTTTCATCTGGTCATCTGTTTTCATCTGATCCACCGCTTTCTTATATTGTTGTTTGAATTGCTCTTCATTCATGGTTGTTCCTCCCCCTCAAGCTCCAGTTTTAAAAGTTGTCTCCCCCGTTGTAATCTCATCTTTACTGCCGATTCACTAATCTCCAAAATCTTGCTAATGTCCCGGACTGCATAATCTTCGTAATAATAGAGATGAACGACCGATCTATATTTCACGGGCAGAGACAACACCAGTTCAATCAAAGCCTGATCTTCAGGATCGTCCATGATGATTGGTTCCACAGCTTCCAGCTTCACTTCCCGTTTACGCCAGCCTTTACGGAGCAAGGATTTGCAATGATTCGTAATCACCCGGATCAACCATGCTTTTTGATGTTCCGCATCGTTGAATGCAGGCGCTTTTTCCATGAATTTAATGAACGTATCTTGAGTGGCTTCTTCCGCATCTTCCCGTTTGCCGAGGTGAATCATAGCAATCCGGAACAGCGTATCCGCATACGTCTCATAGATGCTCATAACTTGTTCTCCTGGCTGGGATATGGATTGCTGCATGGTTGTTATGCCCTCCTTTATACCCTTAACACTCTTACGGACGACATTTGGTCACATTTTGTTTTCGCTTTTTTATTTTCATTTCAAAAAACACAGAAAAGGCTATTTCGCCGACACACACCACGTAAGGTGTATGACATTGAAATAGCCCAAACTTTAAGCTGCAGAATGTTACGCTCTAAAGCTACGAAAAAGTGAACTAGCTTATCTCCAGATAATCGAGATATGCGTCCCAGGTGCCATCGTCTGCTGTTACCACCAGCTCGATCACCTGATTTCCGGTGCCATGACTGATATTATTCAGCGTGTACACCGCGGGGCTGCTGCCTCCAAAATAAAAAGTACCTTTGGTCTGCCCGCCAATCTTTAGATCCACTCTGGCCATATTGGCGTTGTTCGACGCGCCTCTCAGGGCGAATGAATGGGTTCCGCTTGAAAAGTTATGAGTTGTTCTTACTGCATCGTTATTGGCATAGAGAACAACACCGTTGAACGGGGAGCTAATATTGCCGGTATACTGACCGCTTTTAGTCATATTTTCGGCTTCAATTCTCACCGTTGTTGCTGGTGGATTGTTGGTTGCCCCATCCGGTGCAACAGCTCGTCCGGTGGATGGAGAGATCATACCGGCACACAGGCCGCGGTTTTTTAGATTTTGAGCAATCTGAGGAATAGCCTGAAGTGTTGTCTGGTACTGATCATGCATCAAAATAACATCTCCGCTTGCCATACGATTCACCGCAGCTACAATCTGGGAGGCACTCGCCCCATTCCAATCCTGTGAATCGACGTTCCACAATACTTCTCTCAAGCCGTTCTGGCTAATGACCGATTTCACCGTTGCGTTGGTAGCACCATAGGGCGGTCTGAAGAGTGAAGGGGATGAACCTGTAATGGAACGAATGGTCTGCTGTGTACGTGTAATCTCAGATGCCATCTGAGAAGTATTCAGCTTTGTCATATCCGCATGCGTATAGGAATGGTTGGCAATCCACATGCCGGCGGATACCTGCGCACGAACCAAAGCCTGATTGTTTTGCGAGTTTTGTCCGGTATTAAACATCGTGGCACGAAGACCCGACTGCTTCAAAGCATTAAGAATATTGTTAGTATTGTTGGAAGGGCCGTCATCAAAAGTCAGACCTACATAACCGTTAGGACAACGGGCATCAGCCGCGGTGGCAGAAGGGAGTGGCGGTATAGCAAATAATGAACCTAAAAGAGCAACAGACATGGCAGCTTTAATGAGTTTGGATTTAAACATGAATACACCTCCAGTAAAATAGTTAACGTAATTATTATTTTGGATGAATCTAAATTCATCTGATTACAGACACCTATGCCTCCTTTCTTTTACTCATAACCCCTATAATAAAAGCGCTTTCATAATAAAATAAATAAAACTCTTACTGTCAGCATAAGTAGCGCTTGTTCGGGTTGAATCTAGTATATACGATGATTTAATAGAAGTAAATTCATATTATTACAATATATCCTATTTATTTTTTCACTTCACCTCCCTACCTCTGTTTCCAGAGTTATATCAAAAAAAAGAAAACTCCTTGATGCAGAGTTAACATCCATGTAGATGATTAGCCCTGTTTCAAGGAGATGTACTTTCTTCGCATACGGATGAGCTGGTCATGAGTCATACATTCTTATCATTGTCAGCCGCCCTGCATAAGCAGAACCGTCCTGCGACTATTTACTATTTATTAAAGGTAACCTTCTCCGAGCTACCATCCAAAATGATGGATGTATCACGCGGTTTCGTTTCCGCGATTTTGCGACCTTCCCTGAAGGAATACAGAACTGCAGCCTGTTTGCGAACTGCCTCGTATTCATTCTCGGCTTCAAGTACGATGAAGTTCGCAGGTTTGCCTTCTTCAACACCGTAACGATCCTCAATGTGTAGGGTTTTTGCACTATTTTTCGTAATCAGGTCAATCGAATTCACTATCTGGTCGTATCCGAGCAGCTGGGAGGCGTGAATGCCCATGTGCAGCACTTGCATCATATTCCCCGTACCGAGCGGATACCATGGATCGAAGATATCATCATGCCCGAAGCAGACGTTCAAACCGGCTTCCTGCAGCTCCTTCACGCGCGTCAGCCCTCTTCTCTTCGGATACGTATCGAAGCGTCCTTGCAAGTGGATATTCACCAGCGGATTGGACACAAAGTTCAGATTCGCCATCTTCAGCAGACGGAACAGCTTGTACGTGTAAGCATCGTTGTACGATCCCATCGCTGTTGTGTGACTTGCGGTCGTGCGTAAGCCCAGCCCGCGTTCGTATGCTTCCTTGGCAACAACTTCGATGAAACGGGATTGCTCATCATCTATCTCATCACAGTGAATATCGATGAGACGATCATATTTTTCAGCCAGGTCAAAAGCCACTTTCATGGAATCCACGCCATACTCACGCGTAAACTCAAAGTGAGGAATACCGCCCACAACGTCTACGCCCATTTTAAGTGATTCTTCCAGCAACTCGGCGCCGTTTGGATAAGAGTGAATGCCTTCCTGCGGGAAAGCAACCAATTGAATATCGATATAAGGTGCGAGTTCTTCCTTCACTTCAAGCATCGCTTTAACGGCGATCAGGCTTGGATCTGTCACGTCCACATGTGTTCTCACATGCTGAATGCCTTGTGCCATCTGCCATTTCAAAGCTGTTTTGGAACGTGTTTTGACATCTTCATGGGTCAAAAATGCTTTTCTCTCCGACCAGCGCTGAATGCCTTCGAACAACGTACCGCTCAGATTCCACTCCGGCTCCCCTGCTGTCAGGGTTGTATCCAGGTGAATATGCGGTTCAATGAATGGTGGAAGCACCAGTGCTCCGCCAACATCAAGTATCTCTCCATTTGTATCCGTAGCAGACTGTGTCTCTTGTGTGATCTGCTCAAATTTCCCGTCTCTAACGACGATATTCCAGAGGCCTTCTTTACCCCGCAATTTTGCGTTCTGTATAATCATGTGTTTTCCCCTTTTCTTTGGATGATGTCATGGACGCGATGGCCATGAGGGCTACATACGCCACGGCTGTACCGATCAGCGCGTTAAGCGGTGTTACTCCGGGAGCCAGCTGTGCAAACGCTACTCCGATGGCCCATGCAGCCATAGCTACCCCGTTTACTTTTTTGAAATTCATGTCGGCAAATGGTGCATACGATCTGCGTTTCACGATGAAATAGTCCGCAATGATAATTGCTCCGATCGAAGGAATCGCTGCGCCCAGCACGTTCAGGAAACCCACAAAGTTGTTGTACATCCACATTGCGAATACCGTTCCGATGATTCCGTTGATGATAACAAAAAACTTTTTCGAAATTTTCGTAATGTTGGCAAACCCCAGACCCGAAGCATATAGAGCATTGTCGTTGGTCGTCCAGATGTTCAGGCCCAGTACGATGATTGCAGGAATGAGCAGACCTTGCAGGAACATAACTTCTGATATGTCAGCCAGGTTGTACGCCATTGCGCCGACTGCCCCGAACAGGAACATAAGCGAGTTACCGAGGAAAAATGCAATCACCGTCGCCGTAACCGCCTGCCGGGACGTCCGGGAAAACCGGGCAAAGTCCGGTGTCAGCGTACCGCCGCTTATGAACGAACCGATACAGATGGTCAGAGCCGCCGCCGCAGTAATCGTCTGTGTTGGCGTGTAATCCAGCAGCCCTTGCAGACCGCCGAGTGATCCCGTCCCCTCAAACATGGAGTAACCCCCGAGTATAGCAATCGCCGGTACAGCAATATAACCAAGAATAACAAGAGATTTCATCCCGAAGATGGCTGAGGCCGTCATCGCCAGTCCAAAGATCAGGATCAACAGGTACACATTCCAGTCCATCGCTTTGGCAACCGGAATGGCAAACATCGCAACGCCGACACCGAACCATCCAACCTGTGTGAAACCCAGCAGGAATGAAGGCAGGTAAGAACCTTTTTCACCAAACGAATATTTCGCCAGCAAATGGGTGGACAATCCTGTCTTGGCAGCGATATGCGCCAGCGCTCCGGTATAGATGCCCAGCACCAGATTTCCTGCCAGTACAATCGCCATGAATTCCATAAAGGTCAGGTTGACACCAAGTGTCCCACCCGCCAGCATGCTCGCTGAGAAAAAAGTAAAGCCGAGCATGACGGATAACGTCTTCCAAAAATGATTACGCTGTGCTTTTGGCACCTCTTGCCATGAAAACTCTTGATCTTGTTTGCTCATCAGAAACCCTCCAAATAAAAGTGTTCTGATACCATAAAAAAGCAGAAAAAGAGGCTACTCATCACGCTTTTACGCTGACAAGTAGCCTCTTTGTACATCATAACCCGCGCGAAGACACAGAACATTCCTGTACAGGAAATGCCTGATCCACGCGTGATTACGAAATCCGCTGCCCTTGCCAGCCTCTCTGGACTGAATTAAAGGTACCAGTATTCAATTAGATTCTATTATTTTGGAAAAATGCGAAACTGTCAATGTAATAATTATCCAATACTATTAATATTCCAACCATAAGGAACCGTTAGATATCTCACCATTCCAGACTAGGTCTGGATTTCACGTCTTCCTTTTACTGCTTGGGTATATGCTGTAGTTTATTAAAAAGAAAAATGATAAGCAGGAACCATTCGAATAAATGTAGAATATTGTCATAAGTAATTTTAAACAGAGGTGTAAAATGAGAAAAATCGTAAGTGTACTTTTGTTCAGCTTGTTGTTTCTGCTCGCCGTGTCCAATGTGGGACATGCTGCCACAGCTACCCCGCAAACGAAGATTATCTTAGATGGTCAGGAGCTTGTGTTGCCGTTAGATGTCGAAGTTGTCAATGTAAACAACAATGTTATGATTCCTATTCGTGTTGTTGCTGAAAATTTGAAATTTAACGTGAAATGGGATCAGAAGAGTCAGAAGGTGAGCATTGAACAAAACGCAAAGCTCCTCTCTCTGAACGTGGGTAAGAAAGAAGCCAGAGTTCAGAATGTAAAAGTAACCCTAAACACGGCGCCGCAATTAATCAAAAATACGGTCGTTGTTCCCCTTCGTTTTGTCAGTGAAGAAATGGGACTGTCCGTAAGCTGGAATAACAAAGAAAAAATTGTTGGCCTGACAAGCACTGAACTTCCTCCTGTTGCTGAGCCATCCCCTGCTCCCACTGTTCCTGGCGTAGGGAATAACATCGTATGGAACAAAGTGAATGATATCAGCTTTGCTAATCAGCAGCTTGTTGTATCTGTTGACACAGAGGTCACACCGCAGATTACCCGGTTAACGAATCCGGATCGTATCGTGGTGGATCTGCCGAATACCACCTTTGGTGATATGGGCTCTACCTTGTTGCAAGGTACGATGGGTAAGCTTGATGTCAGCGGTATTGCTAATGTGACAGATGTTCGATACTCCCTTTTCAAAAAAGATCCGGCTCAAGTCAGAGTTGTTATCGAATTGAATAATTTGAGCGATGTACAGGTCAATTCTCAATATGTCAGCGGTAAACTGATTGTCGATTTGGCTCTGATCGCTACGATTGGTATTCCAGTCAACCCTATTGGCAATGACAGTGGTAAACATGTTGTTGTTATTGATGCCGGGCATGGCGGGAAAGACCCTGGCACAATCGGCATCTCCAATACACAAGAAAAAGATTTCACCCTGCCACTTGCTCTCAAAGTTCAGGCGCTTCTGCTCCAAGACCCGGATATTGAAGTGGTGATGACACGTGAAACGGATGTTTACCCTACCCGTCCAGAGCGTGTAAAATTGGCGAACACGTTAAACGCGGATGTATTTGTATCGATTCATGGAAACAGTGTAAAGGCTTCACCCCTGACCACAGGTACCGAAACGTTCTACTACAAACGAAACAGCAGTAAAGCACTGGCTGATATCGTACACAGGCATCTGATTCAAGCATTAGGTTTTAAGGATCGCGGGGTTAAGAACGGCAATCTGGAAGTACTACGAGATACAACGATGCCAGCTGTGTTACTTGAAATCGGATTTCTGAGCAATCTCGCTGAAGAACAAGCAATGCTCTCTGAAAATGTACAGAACACAGCGGCGCAGGCCATCGTGGATGGAATCAAGGAGTTTCTGCAGCAATCCCGATGAACGAGGAAGTAACGGAAAAATGAATGTGAAGATAAGGATGTGCTTAGGATGAGAAAAAAGTTAAACTACGTGAGCCTGCTCTACCTTACAGCCATAATGCTCATACTTGCTGGTTGCGGTAACAAACCTGCCACAGACCCCGGAAATGTGGAGCCCGCACCCAATCCGACTCAATCTAACGGCTCTTCCCCCTCCGTACCAGACGTAGAGAAAAAAGAGACGCAGGACATTGAAGTTGGTTATGTAGATTCTGAACTTACTCAAGTCAAAACAAAGAAAGCCACCATTGAGTTTTCGAACAGCAATGAGAAATATACACAGGCGTTTGATGTATTGCAGCGTTCGGATGACCCGGAATATATTTCGTTATGGAGTGACATTGGACTGGAATCAATTGATTTTCAGGAAAGCGATGGCAAACTTACGTTAAATATTCACATTCCGGATGAGGCAAGACTCGGTTCTGGCGGAGAACTTCTTTTTCTGGATGTGTTAAAGCAGACGCTGTTCCAGTTCGAGGAGGTCCAAAGTATTCAGCTGTTAGTTGACGGCAAGGAAACCGAGAGCCTGATGGGGCATGTCGAGCTGGAGAATCCGATCGTTCGTGGTACGGAATAATTGGATCAAGCCTAGTAAATGGCGTTTGCGAGAGCAAAGATATGAATAGTTAAACGTATGAATGACTACAGCGGTTGCCCCGCTTTAAAACATGAAAAACCTTGCGATCTAATTTTAATTAGGTAGCAAGGTTTTTCATGTTTTACATAAGCTTACGACGCAAAACTTCATTTTGAATTTCATATCGGTGCACAACATTGTTGCAAGAATTTGATCTTTTCCATTGTGATCAGAATCGGTTTATTCGCCGGACTGTTCCGAATCCATTGGAAGTTTGCCTTTTGCTTCAAGCTGTCCAAGCAGTACCTTGATGGCAGCGAGTGTGTTGGGCTCCTGTTTACCATACACGGCAAGGGCTGAGCGTACATTGTGCAAATGAAAAATCTCATAGGGATTGCCAAGAGACAGCAACGTATAACGTACCTGACGTTGGTTCAGTTCATTGATGAATAACTGCATCTCCTCCCAACGGAACTGACTCGCTACGTTGCGGAATTGATACGAAGCCATAAGAACATAGTCGGCCTTGTTTACGTTCTGGAGCAGCGTTTTCATAGTATTCGAGTTCAAGACAACTGTCTCCGTTTGAATGGAAGCTTTACCTACGGTTTGCTTAAGTTGTTGTTGCAGCTGCTCAGCCTGATTGGCATCGGATGCCACGATTACGACTCGGTCGCTTGCTCGAATCGTCTCTATTCCCTTGTCCTCCGCTCCAGCCAAAACAGTAACTGCTCGCTCCGCAATGCTACGCTCCACCTGAAGGTGAGCATCAGATCCAATGATGGTTTTCAACTCACTTAACTTCTGAGCCAGGGATGGACTGGACTCAAACAGATGATATTTAGATTTCACCGTCAAAATACGTTGTACCGCCTCATGTACCCGTTCCTTGGAAAGTGTTCCGTTATTCACTGCTTGAATCAGTGCCTGATGTGCAGTGGATACATCTTGTGGCATTAGTATGATGTCTACACCTGCAGCGGCGGCACGTCTAACGGCTTCCGTTTCACCGAAATGCTCACTAATCCCCTTCATCGTGAAAGCATCGGAAATGATCAGACCTTTGTACTGCAGCTCTTCACGAAGCAAGCCGGTTAATACCTTACGAGATAATGTAGCTGGAAGCGGAACCTGTGTACCGTCCTTACGCGAGGTTACTTGCTCGTTATCTATCGCCGGAAAGGCAATATGTGCCGTCATTATCATATCGACACCTTCCTTAATTGCCGCCTTGAACGGTTTTAACTCCACCGCATCAAGGCGGTCGCGTGCATGCGTAAGCACAGGCAACCCCAGATGAGAGTCAACAGATGTATCCCCATGCCCTGGAAAATGCTTCACGCCTGCAATAACATCAGACAGGTGCAGTCCCTTGATCATAGCTAGGCCGAGCTGGGTCACCAGCTCCGCGTTCGAACTAAAGGATCGCATACCAATAATAGGATTGTCGGGATTGCTGTTCACATCAAGCACAGGCGCAAAATTAACCTGGAACCCAAGTGCTTTTAACTCTTCTCCAGTCAGTCGTCCAGCTGCTTCTGCCAGTGCCGGGTCACCCGTTGCGCCTAGCGCCATCTGTCCAGGGAGATTGGTGCCGCCAGGAATACGGCGAATTACCCCTCCCTCCTGATCGATGCCGAGAAATAGCGGTATATCGCCAGTCTGGTTTCGGATATGATGCGTAAACGTTGTAACCTGCTCTGCATCTACGATATTTTTTTCAAAAAGGATAAGTCCGCCTACATTTTGATCTTGAAGGTTGCGTTTCAATCCTTCGTTTACAGTCGTTGTCGCTCTGCCGTTCCATTGCCTGATATCAGGCATAAGCATCTGGCCTACCTGCTCACTAACGGTCATATACGAAATGAGCTTGTTCCAATCCTTCACCTGAATCGCTGCTTCACGTTCAAATTGAATGACACGCGCCATGAATACGGCATATTCCGCTCGTGCCACCGTCCGATCCGGTTGATACGTCCCATCGGGATAACCCCCAACCAGCCCGTTTGAACTCATGATCTGGATTGGCGCCGCCCCCAATGTTTCGCCGTATCGGTCCACTGAGCGGTCAGATTCCCTTCTTCAAGTGGATATGCGCGTGTCAAAAATGCTGCTGTTTCGGCCCGACTAATCGGAGTATTGGGTCGAAAGGAGCCATCTGGAAATCCACCAGCCAGCCCATGCTGCTCAGCGATGGCGATCTCTCGGTAAAAAGGATGTGTTATCGGCACATCCGTATATTTCAACTTTCCTATTGGCTGTTCAAGCTGATCCGGATAAAGTTCCCGAACCAAAAAGGTAACGGCCTGTCCTCGAGTTACGGATATCTGCGGCTGGAACTTGCCATTGCCATATCCTGCAACTGTACCCCTTTTGGCCATATACTGAATGCCATCCTTGGCCCATTGCGTATGCTGGAGGTCAACAAAGGTCGTTTCCGCGTTGGCACTCCCCGCCCAGATCAACATGGAACCGAAAACTGTGGCCATAATGGTTTTATACGTTAAACGCACTTCATTTCACTTCCTGTTCAATTAGTTTGTTCATGAAGGGTTAGACGCGGCTTACCCCGCTTTTGTTGCTCTTATGCCCTTTAGCACTCACGCAAGTAGAGAGCCCTGATCATGCATGATATAATCAAATTCATATTACTATTCGTCAAGAAAACGTCTGACATGGTTTTCCGAGGAATAAGAGTTTGGAGTCGTCTCATGTTAATGATAACTATCGTGCTTGTTATGTTTCTGCTAGGTCTTCTTCTTGGTTTTGTTGGTGCAGGCGGTTCTGGTTTTATTATCTCGATCCTGACGGTTGTATTCGGATATCCCATTCATGTTGCTCTTGGCACGGCGCTTGCAGCGATGTTTTTCTCCTCGCTCTCCGGTTCAATCAGTCATTACCGAGAGGGAAATGCAGTACTCAAAACCGGTGTGATCGTTGGTCTGGCTGGGGCAACAGGAGCCTGGGTCAGCTCAGGGTGGTCATCCTATATTCCAGAGGATCGGCTTGGCATGCTGACTTCTTTTATGCTTTTTGCTTCAGGACTCGCGCTGTGGCTTCGTTTGATTCTCGTTTCGCGGCGCCCAGCTGGTTCTGAGAAACAGGCTGTTATACTTGGAGAAGGTCTGCGATACTGGGTATATGCATTATTAATTGGGGGAGTTACAGGTATGTTATCCGGTCTGTTCGGCATTGGCTCCACACCTTTTATTCAATTGGGACTTATGCTGATGTTAAACATGCCTATGCGATATGCCGCCGGAACCACAATGTTGGTCATTATTCCGATTGCACTAGCTGGGGGGGCCGGATATATGAGGATTGGTTATCTGGACTTGCAGTTACTGCTGCTTGTTGTGATAGGTACAATGTCCGGTTCATACGTTGGAGCGAAGTTCACCAAACGAGTGTCTGCTTTCTGGCTGAAAGTGAGTATGGTCGTGACACCGATGATTGGAGCATCCGTATTATGGATGTGATTTTCTTGAGGCGTTCTGTGTGAGACATGCTACATGTGGCGAAACTGTTCGTTGTCCCATTCAAAAAGGCTGCACCCAACATCTTAATTGATGTGGGGAACAGCCTTTTTCTGGTGTCTATTTTAAAAGTTAGACTACTAGGCTATCAAAGATATCCTTATGAGATTATACACGCTGGAGATGGGTATCCTTAAACTCCGTTTCATATTTCAAACCAAAACCAAACATACGATCCATACCAATATGTGCGATCCAGATGAAACTGATCAACAGCAGAACATCCATTTTCAACACGTAACCCGCTGCCAACAATACCATAGGAATAATGTACGTATGTCCCACATTGTAGATCAGTGCGCCCAGTTTATTGTTAGCTGCATAGCCAATCATGAACACATCCGGGAAGAGAAGCAACAGCAGGAAGAGCCACCAGGAGTAATCATTGTAAAAGTAAATCGTTGTCGCTGCCGCGAGCACCAGTAAACCCTCTAATCGAATCCATAATCTAGTCATTTTATTTGAACTCCTTTGAATGTAATTTATTTTGATTTTAACGTTCTTAATTGGCAGATTTCATTCCACTCAGCATCCACCCGATGCCCTGAGATACTTGTTCGTGTGAGAGCGGCTGGCTTGATAGCAGCACAGGGGATTGTAACGTTAATCCGTCGAACACAGCTTGAATCAAGGCTGCGAAGGTCTCCTTTTCGGTTTCGTCCAGCGGTAGCTCCATGCGATCAATAATTAATCGGATACCTGATTTCATCTCCTGGTACAGTTTCATTAACTCCAGAGCCAGCTTTTCGTTGTTCACACTCTCCGTCCACAAACTGATTAATAGCGTGAACCACTCCGGATTCGTGCTACGGAATTCAACGACATGCTGTAGCGCCTGCTGAAGTAACTCTGCGGGTGGTGCTGTCACATCCAATTGCTGTAGTGCTTCGTTCATGCCACGGTTAATCATCCATTCCCGTACAACTTCCACCAGAAGTGTTTCCTTCGTATTAAAATGGTATCCGATCAGTCCCTGAGCGACGCCAGCTTTAGCTGCAATCTCTTTCATCGTTGCTTTCGTATACCCTACTTGACCAAACAAAGTAAAGGCCGCTTGCAAAATAGCACTTCTTCGTTCGTCCTGATTCGCTGCCTGTGGTTTCGACATTATTATTTCAACTCCAATACTGTTTGGTTGAACAGTCAGTTTATACTCTTATCTTAAAACTGTTTGTTCGAACAGTCAAGGGTTAAATGAATGATATTAAATTCTGGCTTTGCTTGCAATTCATTATGATATAATAATATAAAATGTTTTATTTTAGGAGGTCCTTTATGTTACAAAGTGTTGGTATAACAGGTTCACTTATTCTATTAGCACTCATTATATTTATAATTTGGCTGGTACGAAGAATTATAAGTAAATCATAGGGTTAACAGGATTTGCTGACTTATACCTATAAAATAAACATGTGAAATTTACGAAAAGAGCGCTGTCACAAGGACAACGCTCTTTTAACAAAACGATATGAGCATCAATTACGAGTAAATTATCATGTAACATTATGGCTTCACCCTAAAAATCTTAATGTCTACGCCATCCACCGCTGGATAGCCTTGACCAATAAGCGCATCTACGTTCAGAGTGGATAAAGCATGACTGTTGGTGATAACCCGAGGCGAGGTGCGAAACAGACTGCCGTCCTTCGCCTCACCGATGTATCCGTTATTCTCGATGTAAATCTCACAGCCTTGTCCCGTGTAATCCTGTCCCTGTAACATATACCTGGCCGACAAACTATGACGTGCTCCCTCTTTACCAATGATTTGGGTATCCACCCCTCCCTCACGAACGGAGCCTTCAAAATAGTTTCCAGTGACATGTCCTGCAAATGTAATCATCACTACCGATTCGCCAGCCGCATTCTTTAACTCGATTGAATTTTCAATCTTCACATGTACGGTAAACAGTTCCTCCATCTCTAAACTCATTCTAATCACAGCCTTCCTCTCTAAGTGCCATTATTGTGATTCAACCCATTGAGTTTAACTATTCCTTCTTACTTCGTTAGATTTATAAGGACTCCTGCTTGCAAGCGAATAAAACAAAGTAGAATGAATGATGGAATGATAACAAAAAAAGTTGCCATGACAGCAACTTTAAGGGGCACAGCAAATATGAGACGGATTGGAAATGGATGCTTAAAATGAACAATATATCACCAGACATGATCCAGTTCGGGATGAAAGAAGGCATAGCCTTGCTTTCCATTTTTCTTGATTCTGTACATAGCCATATCCGCAAGCTTCAGAAGTTCAGTCGGATCTTGCCCGTGTTTTGGAAAAAGACTGATGCCAATGCTGGCAGACAGATGAATTTCAATGGCATTCACATGAATCGGAGCTTTAAACGCAGTCGTCAGGTTTTTGGCAACAATCGCCGCATCATCGTCATCCTTAAGCTGGTTCAGGATGATGCTGAATTCGTCACCTCCCAGTCTTGCTACGCAATCCGTACTGCGAATATTGCTCTTCAATCGCTGGGACACTTCCATCAAAACCTGATCTCCAATCTCATGACCATAGGTATCATTAATCTGCTTGAATCCGTCGGTATCTATATACATTACGGCAAAACGTGTCTCACTTCTCAGTGCATTGCTAACGGACCATGCCAGTCGATCCTTGAAAGCCAGCCGATTGGGGAGACCTGTCAAGGAATCATGCAGAGAAAGATGTTTGCTGATTTTCTCGGAAACTTTGATCTTGGTATACTCCGTCTCCAGTTCCTTAATCAGGTTTTTGAGTTTGTACACGCGAGTGCTCGTATTGGTTGTGTCGCTAATCTGTAGCATTGCATAACTATGCTCGTTTTCATAAAGCGGTTCAACATGCAGATTCTGTCTGTAAAAGCTCTCATCTCCTCCATCCTTCGGGAGCACAAAAGATTTATGTAGAGCGCTGGAGCAGAACCTGCTTTGTCCATGATACAGCGCATTTTGTATAATGTTCATATACATATTAGCCTTGAATCTGGGGCAAATCTCGAGCAGATTTTTACCCAGCACGTCTTCAGCGGACATACCTGTTAAACGTTCCAACCAACCATTCCAGACGAGAATTTTCAATTGTCTGTCCACAATCATAATGCCCATTTTGGTTTTGTTCAGCGCTTGTACAATGAGATTATCCATGGTTATCCTCCCAGTAGAGCATCTATCTTATCCAGCAGACTGGAGATGGAATCCATGCTCAACGCAATAACGATAATTCCTTTTACATCTGTGTCCGCAAGCAAAAAGGAGGTGTGCAGCACCAATATGTACACTTCGTTCTCAAGCAAGATTTGCGGGTCAGTTCGAGTAACATGAATCAGCTCAATATCAGGCAGTACATACTCTAGCTTCATTTCGAGGAAATTTCCGAATTCCCCGATTATCGCATTAAGCAGCACATTGCTAACCTCTTGCAGTACATCGAGATCAGTATCCATTAATCGGCAATCATTCGGATCCACATTCTCTGTGAGTTCTCCGAGACACATATTTGCCAGCACTTTGGCCTGCTCGGTGGGGAACATCAGGAAGGCTTTGCCTTGAAACTGATATCCAAACTGCAGTGATGATCTAAAAAGATGACCTTCGGCAAATAAAATATTGTACCTCCCATCCTCCCGATCCACTTCACTAATAGAGATTAGCTCAACTTCAGGGATATTGAGAACAATATGCCTGTCTACAATTTCCGATAGCATGTTAGCTGCTTGTCCAACGTAAACATTGACAAGTTCGGTAAGCAAGTCTTTCTGCATCTCATTCAGCATAATGTGCCACCTGAATCATTTGGAGCAATGTATTCGCTCTTTCTGCTGTTAACGGTTTATTCAAAAATCCAGAGATACCAAGTTCCTCCACTTCCTCACGGGTGGCCTTTTGAATATCTGCTGACAAGATAATAATTTTGACGTTCTGATCCTTCTCTCGAATCAGGCGAAGCATATCTTGACCACCCAGCCCTGGCATCAAAAGATCGGTTGTTATTAAATCAGGTTTGAAATCCTGATAGAGTTGGTATCCATCTTCTCCGTTGGGGGCCGTTCGAATGTCGCAATCCGGAATATGATCGCTAATCAACTTGCTCATCAATTTCTGCACAAAAATCGAGTCTTCCACAATTAATACTTTCATGATTCTACTCAGTCTCCTTGAATAAGTTTTAAGGGCGCAAGATATCAGGCGCTGTAGACAGTTCTTGAGAAGGAGCTTCGCGCACAGGTGGAACCCCTTAAAAGTGACTGACAGATGAACAGGCAAAATAATATAAATTTATAGTAACTCAAAAAATAGATTGTCAACAATACTTAAAAATAAATTAGAACGTATTCATTTGTCAATGGAAGGGAAATCCCATTGATATACACAGCAAAAAGGACGAGCAGAAAATCTCTGCTTCGTCTCTTCTTGAATGATGTGACAGATACAACTTTTACTGTTGAAAACATCCGCATTGCAATCGTTCCCTTACATCTTATAATAACGTTTTATTGCGTCTTCCCCATATTAACCAGATTCACATTAGTCAGTGTAATCGTGGTATCTGCTTGCTCATCCCCCTGGATCTTACCCATATCAAACACAATTCGGCTGTTCGCATAACTCGCTTCGTTGGCTTGGAACGTATATGAGAATTCTTGTTCTTCCGTGGTCAAATCCATTCGATTACCATAGAATCCAGTCCACTTATAACCTGCATCAACGTCCACCCAACCAATACCTACACCCAGCTTGCGTGCTTTATCCACTTTCGCTTTGAACGTAAGCTTATACGTGTAGCCCTGTTGCATCGCAAAACCTTCCTGGATCAATTGCCGATCCCATGGATTGTCCCCGACTTGACCGATCCTGGCTTGCAACTTCTGGTTATCCGCACTGAGGGCCAAGTCTTCCGGTTTATTACTGGCTGCATAAGCGAACCAACCGTTCGTTCCTTGCGTGAAGTCACCATTTTTAATTAGATTGACATGGACCGGCTGACCTCCCTCATCCGCACCAGGATTCACTTCAAACAACATCACATTCTGAATAGATACAACATGCTCTCCGGTTGGCACCGCAGGACTTCCCAGCCCGAAGTTTAACAATGCTGCCTCATCTGCAGTCTCTCCCATAGTAAAGGTGTACACATGTTGCTGTTTTGTTGTTGTTAGTTCAGCCGCCTGCTCCAAATACTTCACTTCATCACTGCCCGCCTTGGATACAACGACCTGCATCGGTTTTGGTGCCGAAGCCGAAGCATCAAAGCTCAGACGATACGTTTTACCTGCCTCAAGCGAGAGCTGCCCTTGCTGTAAAATATCTTCCCACCAGTTCTGCGTGGTTCCAGGCAAAGTCATGCTAAGTCCATTCTCAGAGTTAGTACTATATGTCGCCGTAGTAACGCTCTGTGGCAGCGTCCATCCCGTGGCATCTGTACTCAGCTCGCCGTTCTTCACTTTACTTTGTGAAATGTCCAACCAGCGTGTGTTGTATTCGTTCCCTTCAAAATTGACGTAATACGTTGTTCCTGCTTTCAACGAAACCTTTGGAAGATATACGGTTTTATACTTTTGCCAGCCTCCCGTATCTCCTAATGCAAGATTGGTACTTTTAACTTCATTACCTTGCTCATCCTTGACCGTAAAACGAACCTTCGCATCGGCTTTACCACTTGCCATACGTGTTGAGAAGGCGTACACCCCTTCGTTCGCTGCTGTGATTTTGAATTGAAGCAGATCGCCTTCATCCATGTAGCTAACGTGTTTACCACCTTCATCCGAATCTTCAAGCTGCAATCCCTGCATCACATACGCATCCGCTGCAGGAATATGAGCATAATTCTGGATTGATACCGGTTTTCCGCGTTTCGTCAGGCGTACATTATCCACATAAACCTTGCCAGAACTGCCTCCAAATAAAAGCTTCAATGCAGATGTTGCTGTCGCTTCCCCCTCTCCGATCACAATTTCACCAGTGTATGTTTTCATCTCGGACCCGATCTGAATCTGCTGCCCTTGATTAATTTGTACATTGTGGCCCTCATCGGTAGATAATCCAATATCCATAACGCCTGTCGTATCTGCCTTGGCATCAAATGAGAACCCATAAGACGTATTCCCTTCCAGCTTCATTCCAGGCTGAACGACAGCGACCTGCTCCGGTTGGCTATTCGTTTTCTTCACATCCACCACGAGCTGTCTTTCCATGATCGGGAACTTCAAAAAGTTATTAACTGACACCTGTGCTTCAGCATCTGCTTGAATCTCGGTGTTCCAGAAGCCAAGCCGTTGTTTGCCCTGATCAAATGTACCATTGAATACATAATTGCCATCCGGGAGTGCTTTGCGCTCGACTGGAAGCGGATCGGCGTCACCAATCTCCGTAAGTCTCACGTTGGTCACCGAAACTTCGCCTTCGTTTAATCCCAGATTAAATTCAAATCTTGCATTGTTGTCGGAACCATTGCGCATGTTGAATTCATATTGGTACGGCTGCCAAGCCGTTGTCACAGAGAATGCTTTTTCTTCTGAATAATTCGTCCAGCTTTTCTCAAACTGAGTCACTTTGGAGCGAATAACCCGGTTCTCCGAAGCTTTGGCATCGAACTCAATTTTATATTTCTTGTTTTTCTTCACATACATCGGCATCTGAGTTAACTGCACCGAATAGGTTTCCGTTCCTGCTTTGGAGATTGTTACTTTGGCTGCTTTGCCTTTCGCTTCATCCTCTACGACTTCAACCTTGCCCTCTCCGCCTGCATTAGTAATGAACTTCCAATCAGCAGGAGCACCACTTGCGTCGACACCTTGGGTAAACCGTTCATTGTAAATCTGGTTACCATTCACTTGCGGTTCGCGCTGTTTCTCAGGCTCAATCGGGCTTGAAGTTACGTCTGGCCATTGATCCATATTTTTATAGGAATACACTCGCACAAAATCCACATTCATCTTCTCGGAAACAAACTCAGCTTCCGGTGATCCTGGCCAGTCACCGCCAACCGCTAGATTGAGAATCAGATAGAACGGACGGTCAAACGGTGCAGGAAACGTATAGCTTTCCGGCTGTCCAGCCGCCGTTGTCTGCCAGTTATTGATCTGATGATGCAGCTTGCCGTCTACATAAAAGCGAATCATGCCAGGCAACCATTCCACCTGAAAATCATGATATTTTTCGGCAAAAGATTCACCTTGAGGCAATGTGAACTTTCCTTGATCATGTCCGTGAGAGCCATCGGCTTTTTTCGAATCATAATGAATGGTGCTATAGATCTCGTGATCTTTGTTTTTGCCACCGATCAGCTCCATGATGTCAATCTCTCCGGAAGCCGGCCATCCTCCATAATGGGCTTCATCCGTAGGCATCATCCAGATTGCTGGCCACATTCCCTGTTGAATAGGAAGTTTGGCTCTCACGACCACTTTTCCGTAAGTCCAGTCGCCTTTTTCTTTCGTAATCAGTTTACCGGAAGTATAATTTTTGCTGCCCTTCTGCTCCCGCTTCGCTTCAATCTGCAGTACATTACGATTGCCGTCCTTCACAATTCGTGTATTATTCGGGCTGTAGTATTGCAATTCGTTGTTATAAACAAGCTCCGTATCCTGAACCGTCCATTTAGACGTATCCACAGTTGGTGCATTGAATTCATCGTTCCAGACCAACTGCCATTGCTCATCCGGAATGGTGGTAGCCGGGATCGGCTTTTCACCTGACGGCGTGCCAGGTACGGATGGTGTCGTTCCACCTGAATTGGAGGAGCCGTTCCCGCCTGTGTTAGAACCAGTGCTACCATTAGAAGTATTCGGGGTAGCGGGTTTGGGTTGTTCAGATTGTCCAGTTCCGGGCACAGTGCTATCGCTGTACTGACCTGTTGCAATCGCCTTGCCATTAAGCAATACGTTGCCTGCATCTACGTCAAGCCGTTTGATTTTACCTTTGCTGTCGATCGCCGTATGACGGGCTTTGCTGTTTACTTTCAACATATGAATCGCACTCTCGGCAGACAACTCCACTGTAGCCTTACGTTCAACAACCATTTCTTCAACCTCTGTTGTTCCTGTTATCTCAACATGTACCGGACTGGTGTTTTTATCCACCACAACCCGATTTAGTTTGGAGTTATGAATATCGATGGAATGGCTTCCTCCGCCCTTCACAACAACACTTCCTTTTACAGTTACGCCGTCAAGGGTCACCGTACCTTCCCCAATGGCTTCTGTAAGCAGCAAGTTACCGGTAACTGTGGTGTTTTTCAGCGTCACATCGGTTGAACGTATAATCAGATTGCCGTCTACTTTGGACTCGTATGTGCCGGGTTTACTTTTAATATCCGCGATTAATGAAGACATGATGGTAGCGGCTTCTGCTCGCGTAATGTTGGACTCCGGTGCGAGACCCCCGTTGTATCCGTTTACAATTTTGTTATTCACAAAATAATTCATCGCCTGTCTTGCATAGTCAGCTACCTCTTTCTCATCATGGAATGTAGAACCCGAAGTTCCATGCTCACTACCTGTTGACAGCTGGAATGCACGATCTGCCATCACTACAGCATCCTGCCGGCTAATCGGAAGTTGCGGAGACAGATGAGTCACATCGGTTCCCTGAATAATACCTGATCCGCTTGCTCGCATGATTGCGTCGTAATACCAGTCTTTTTCACTAACATCTGCGTACGGTGCCACGCCGGGTCCACCCGCGAATCCGAACACCCGATCGAGCATGACAACAAACTCGGCGCGGCTGATGTGTTCACTTGGTCTGAATGTGCCATCGGCATAACCTTTGGTTAGTGCCATGCTCTGAATACGCATTACCGCATTTTCAGCCCAATGTCCCTGCAGATCTTTGTACGGGGCCCGAAGCAGGCTTGACGCCTGTACCTGCTCCGCTGCTGTTTGTTGCTTCCCCTGTTCAGCTCCGGCTAATGCCGGAGCGGTTAGTGAAACGATCATGCTTCCTGCTACGAGACAAGCTAACCCTTTTTTCACCCATATTCCCCCTTCGAATGTGTTGTCACTTGCAGGGCAGAACTATTCTTTCACTGCCCCAATGACGATACCTTTGACAAAAAAGCGTTGCAAGAATGGATATATGACCAAGATCGGCAATGCCCCGATGAAAATCTGTGCTGCGCGAACCGTACGCTGAGAAACATTTTCCAGCATGGATGGATCGACATTAATTTTGCTGAGGTCTTGTTGCACGATAATGGTTTGTAACAAGGAAGCCAGCGGATAATTTTTGACATCGGACATATAGATCATGCCATCGAACCAAGAGTTCCACTGACCAACCATGGTAAACAAAGACAATGTAGCAATCGCTGGCATGGACAACGGTATGTATACAAGTGCCAGCGTTTTGATGTGACCTGCACCATCCAGATAAGCCGCTTCCTCCAGCTCTTTAGGCAGCCCGCGAAAGAAGTTCATCATCAGGATAACATTCCACACAGACAAAGCTCCCGGCAGTACTAACGCCCAGATCGTATCCATCAGACCAAGCTTCTGAATCAGGATATAACTCGGAATCAGACCCCCGCTGAACAAAATCGTGAATACAAAGAACCAAGTGTAGAGCGAGCGTCCTTTGAAATTAAGATCTTCCTTCGACAGTGGAAATGCTGTCAGAAGCATAATCACCATACCGATCACGGTTGCGATTACTGTTCGTTTGACCGAAACCAGCAAGGAGTTAATAAAGTTTGAATTGCCGAACGTTTTCACATACGCATCTGTCGTAAAACCAATGGGCCAGAAGCCGACAAGATTCGATGAGGCCGGTGCCATGCTGCTGAATGATACGGCCAGGATATGAATGATAGGCAAAATGCAAAGCAAGGATAATACACCCAGGAAAATATAGTTGGCAACGCTGAATATTCGATAACCTTTTGTTTTGTAATACAAAGCCCTTTTCTCCTCTCTAGAACACGCGATAGTTCGCCAATTTGTAAGCCATGCGATATGAAATAACGATCAGAATGGTAGCTACGACAGATTTGAACAATCCTACTGCTGTTGCAAAACTCATCTTGCCGTTCAGGATACCAAGTCGGTATACGAAGGTATCAATGATGTCGCCTTTGTCATATACGAGTGGATTGTACAGGTTGAACACCTGATCGAAGCCAGCATTCAGAATATTCCCGATGGAGAGTGTCATAAGTACAATCGTTATCGGCATCAGTGCAGGAATCGTAATGAACAGCGTTTGCTTGAATCGGTTCGCTCCATCCACTTCGGCCGCTTCGTAGAGCGCCGGGTTAATGCCAGACAGAGAAGCCAGGAATACTATCGTTCCGAAGCCAAATTCCTTCCAAACATCACTAACAATCAGTGTTATCCGAAACCATGTTCCATCCCCGAGGAAAAAGATCGGATCGCCGCCCAGTGCAACCACCAGTTTATTCACCATACCGCCTTGCGGCGAAAGAATATCAAGCAATATTCCGCCCAGGATAACCCATGACAGAAAGTGTGGCAGATATACGAGAGTTTGACTGACTCTTTTAAAAGCATTTAAACGAACTTCGTTCAACAAAATGGCGAACAGGAATGGAGCAACCAAGCCCGCGATGATTTTGAAAAATGCAATCACCAGTGTGTTCCAGATGACCTGGCCCACGTCAGGGTATAAAAATAAATATTTGAAATTATCCCAACCTACCCATTTGGATTCGGTAAATCCGAGGTACGGTTTAAAATCCTGGAAAGCAATCACAATCCCGCCCATTGGTATGTACTGAAATACAATAGCCAGCAAAACCGCAGGTATAAGCATCATGTGCAAGGACCAGTTCCGTTGCATATTCCAGCGTTGTCTCACTTTGATGGCTCGCCCTTTGCGTGGCGTCTCTAACGTATGTTCCTTCACCCCTACATCCCCCATGTTCTAAAAATTTATATTTTACAAGTGCATATGAACTTGTATATTAAAATTATAGCAACGGTTATTGGCAATCTATATCCTAATATTGCAACAACGATAACAATATTTTAATGAGTTGAGGAGGCCCAGCAATGTTCGCACGTCTGAATGTCTTTACCAAAATTACACTGTTGTTTGTAGCATTGCTTGTCCTGGTTTTGTTCTTGTACACCTATTCAAACCGGGAAAGTGTACGTGTGATCGAACACGAAATTCAGAACAATACCATGAATCATTTGTCCACTTTTGCCGACTCTGTAGAATCCAATATTTACCAACTATCCCTCTATGGGATGTCCATTGGGCAGGATTCGAGCATACAGGAATATCAGCGGCCGGATTACAAAGATGTGCCTTATGAACGTGTCAAAGTTGGCAGTGCTATTCTCGAAAAAATAAATCTGTATAATGCAGCCAGCAAATGGCATTCCACCATCACCCTTTATTTTCCAAGGTTGCAAAAAGTCATTTCCACAGATTATTATGCTTATATCCCGTATGAAGAGGATGAATTTTCCAAGCCACTTTCGAAATCATGGGCATATAAGCATAATCAATTCGAGTGGTACACGACCGATCCAACAACAGCGATGGGCACCCCTGGGAGGTCGCGACTAATTACTAAAATCAGCTTTCCCGTGCATCATCTGACCCGTATGTTGGATCAGAACAAATTGAATAACAACGGTGACCCTTTTATGTTCCATCCCGAGTTTGGCTTAATTAGCAACACGAGCGGAAACGGCACGTTAAATGAGATTCAGTCCAAGCTGAAAGAGATGACTTTGCAGGGAAAAGGCGGATTCACCACGACACTTGACCGCACAGAGTACTATGTTTCGTACATACAGTCAGGCAGTCTGGGATGGTACTATGTAGACTACGTGCCTATGCAGCAAATTCTAGGGCCGATCACAAATAGTCGTAATCTCTTCTACGCTTCCATAGCCGTTTTGATTGCTATGAGCATTGTAGTGTTGTATGTGCTGTATCGTAGTGTACAGCTTCCATTGCTTCAACTGGTGAAGGGAACGAACCGTTTGTCGACTGGAGATTTCTCTGTGCGATTACATCATTCGTCACGTAATGAATTCAGTTTATTGTTTGCACGATTTAACATCATGGCACAGCGAATTCAAGAGTTGATTGAGAACGTATACGAGGAACAACTCCGAAGACGTGAGGCTACTTTGAAGCAGTTGCAATCACAGATTAATCCGCATTTTCTTTACAATTGCCTCTTCTACATTAAAAATATGGCGAGGATGAAAAATGAGAAAGCCGTTGTGGCGATGGCTCTTAATTTAGGTGAGTATTATCGGTACATCACAAGATCCGAGAATGATCAGGCCACCATCAAGGAAGAGTTGACTATGGTGAAAAACTACCTGGAAATCCAGGCTCTTCGGCTGGAACGCATGCATTTTACCATCGAGGTGCCGGACGATATGCTGCATAAAACGTTACCACGTTTAAGCTTACAACCTATCGTTGAGAACGCTATCATCCATGGCATTGAACCCCGTACAGAAGACGGGCATATCAACATAACAGGCTATCATACGGATGAAATGTGTACGATAACCGTCGAAGACAGCGGGCTGGGTATGACCGAGAATCAGATGCAAGAGTTGGTTGATAATCTTAACAAACCGCTCGATGGCAACATGGGATGCGGAACTTGGAATGTTCATCAGCGTTTGTCTTTTTTGTATGGTGAAGACGCGGGTCTGAGCTATGAACATACGCTTAGCGGAGGCGTTAAGGTAAGCATTACATGGTACAACAATATCAATGAGTAGGTGAAGTGCATGTTACAAATTTTGTTAGTCGATGATGAACGTTCCGTTGTAGAAACGCTGGCGGAAACCATTCCGTGGGAAAGTTGCGGGATCGGCGCAGTACACGAAGCCTTGTCAGGTGCCGTAGCACTGGAAATTATGGAGAATCATGATATTGATATCGTAATCACTGATATCCGCATGCCGGGAATGTCCGGTATTGAGTTAATCACGGCAATTCATGAAAAATGGTCACATGTGCAGACTATTTTACTCTCGGGCTTTGCCGACTTCGAATACGCCAAACAAGCGATGGCTCAGGAAAGCTTTGATTATTTGCTGAAGCCTGTAAGTGATGAAGATCTGATCGAAACCGTACAACGGCTTGTTGATCGGATCAAGCAAAAATGGGAAACCGCCGCTTCGTATCAACGGGCGTTACATGCGTTTCAAGATAACCTGCCTCTGCTGCAGTCCACGATGCTTCATGAATTACTCACAGGCAAAACGTATTCCTCCTCCGCACTTGCGGACAAGCTGGAGCTTCTGGAACTGCCCTATTCTGTTGGAGAAGAACTCGGGATGCTTGTGATCCGCATGGAGGAGCATCTGTCCGAAATGGCCGATTACGATCTGTCGCTGATGCAGTATGCCATCTCTAATATTATCAGCGAAGTCATGCAGCACCATTTTCATATCTGGCATACGCGGGATGTCCATGATTATCTGGTGGTACTGGTTAGTGTTAAAAAGGGTGTGCCTCAGAGCATGAACAAAGAGGAGAAACCGCAGACCCTGCTTGAGCATTATGCTGCCCAGATTCAGACGAATGTTCAACTGTATCTAAAAGGAGCTATATCCATCTCTGTCTCCCATTGGGGCAAGTTCCCTTATGAGATCGGCGAGATTTATGAGAGTGCTGTCAGATCCATGCGTAAGCGTATGGGACAGGCCCAAGGCCTGTTCATCACGGCTTCGGATGATAAGGATGTACACCCCTTGCCAGCCATACGCTCTCTGTACAAGCCTCCAACCCTAATCAGTCTTCTGGAAGCTGGCCGCTTTGACGATGTGGAACAGAAGATTGAGGTCATTTTCGAGGAATTGCTCGAATCGGCGCAACATCATGATATCGCAGAAACGACGATCGAGGTTTACCATGCCCTGGCAGGAGCTTTTGCTTATATCATCCATAAGAATGGAAAACAGATTTCTTCTGTCCTTCCTGCTGAAATGTTTAAGTACTTTCAAGCTCCAAGCTATGCTACCGCCCAGCAGTTGAAAGACTGGTCGATTCGCACACTTCATTCCATCAGTGAAGACGCAGAACAGGAGCTTAAGGATAATCATAGTACCATCGTTCGCAGTGTCAAAAGCTTTGTGGATTTGCACCTGGCTTCCGATGTTTCCTTACCGGCTATTGCCGAACATGTCCACCTGCACCCTGTTTATCTTTCCAAAGTGTATAAGGCGGAGACTGGAGAAGCGCTGACAGCTTATGTCTATCGGTTACGGATGGAAAAAGCAGCTTATTATTTGCGCTCGTCCGGCGCCAAGGTATTCGAAATTGCAGAGCTTGTCGGATACAATAATACAGCTTATTTTATCCGGGTATTCAAAAAATTCTACGATCTGACACCGCAGGAATATAGAGAGAATCTGCCGGTGTGAAGCAAAAAGGCCTCACTGGAATGGTTTCCAGCAAGGCCTTTTCTTTATACTTTCCCACCTGCTTTAGCAGCTTGGTTAGAATGAAATAACGGACAAGATCAGGTTGGTTCGCTCGTACTTACTTCCCGCTAGTTACGGATTGATACCACTCATTAACTTCCTTCGTATTTTGATCTCCACCGGAAGATTTCCATTTTTCTACAAATGTATCAAATGCCTCGATTGGAGCTTTACCATAGATGATTTGCGAGAACAGGTCCTTCTCCATTTTGGTTAAGATATCGTTATTCATTTGCATTGACATGGTTGGCGCACCCGTGAACATCTGTTTTAATGCGATATCTTTTTGATCTTGAACAATCTTGGCTGCTTCCACCATTGGTGTCGGTACGCCAGACTTGAGTTTTTTCTCGAAAGGTGTTGTTGCTTCTTCACCGTTAGCAAACTTCGCAAGTGTACTCATGTTCAGACTCGGGATACGTGCACCATCAAAGGTTAATGTATATTTCTCAGGAGCATAACCGCCTGTCACACCAGCATCTGTTGTTGGTTTGCCGTCTTTCATTGCCCAGTCATATCCTTCAGCGAAGCCGTGTTCGAATTCGTCACCTGCTTTTGGATTTGCAAAGTGATCGAATAGATAATTTTGATATGTGAAAAAGACTTCCGGGTTCTTCATATCTTTGTTAATCAGAATTACACCATTGTCGTTCGCGGTACCTCGTCTGCCTGCTTTGCCATCAGGTCCAGATGGAATCGGGTAAGCTTTGTACTCCGCTTCCGGATTGTTTTTCTTCACATCTTCGAGCGGCCATGAAGGCATCCAGTGAGGCCCCACAACAATCCCTGCTTTACCTGCTGTAAACTCTTCTGCTGCTTTGGTTTCATCATATACCCCGGCTTCTTCTGGGATGTAGCCTTTTTTCATCCAGTCAGCCAGTGTTGCCAAAGCTTGTTTCGATCCAGGGTTTACAGAGCCGTACTCCAGTTTGCCTTCTGCGTTTAAATTCCACTGATTTGGCATCGTACCGTAGGCTCCGAAGATCCAGCCAGCATCAGACATCCATGTGCTCAAAAAGTTTTTGAATCCGATCGTCAGACCGTATGTGTCTTTTTTACCATTGCCATCCGGGTCTTTATTCGTAAACGTTTCCATAATCACTTCAAGATCAGCCAGCGTTTCAGGTGCTTTCAAATTAAACTTCTTCATCCAATCCTCACGAATCCACATCACTGGATCACTATTGTAGGAGTAATCAAGAATTGGAATACCAATCCGTTTACCATCCTGCATGTACGGATACCATACGGAAGGATCTTCATTCACTGCGGCTTTCCAGGTATCACTTGCATATTTATCAAACAATTCACCTGCATCGACGAACTTGCCTGTTTCAATCAACTCGCGTGCCAGATTGAAGTCGCCGCGATACGAGATAATGTCCGGCATTTCCGCATTGGAAGCCAGCGACAAGCGCAGCTTCGTTTCAAACGCGTTGTTTGTGGATGGCGACACCCATTGATTTTTCAATTCAATGCCGAGTTTGTCTTTCGCCCATTTCGTGTGCACGTTATTGTCCTGATCTTCACCAGATTTGAATTTGATTTCCGGTCCCCAAGGACGCAAATAAGTAAGCTTTACGGGTGGATCATACTTCCCGTCCTTCAATTCCATTGTAGCACTCGGTGTGCTGGGTGTAGCCTCTTTACTTGCTCCGCTGTTACATCCGCTCAGAACTGCTGAAAGCGCCAACATTCCGGCCAAAGCCAAACCGCCAATCTTTCTTTTCTTGATTGTTTTCAACTTGTGTGTCCCCCTGTATGTAGTGATGTTGTCTACAGAGTCCATCATAATGAATGAACCATATGGATGCCCATACTAATATTGCAACATTTATTGTATTAATTTAGGATATTAAAAAGTGAATACGGATGTTGCATTAGTACAACGTCCCCATTACGTCCCTCAGTTCTGTCACGGTGCAAACACTTCCGGATAATCCTTACGCCATGCACCAATGCAGCCAATCAGACAGAAGGTAACACACAAGATCCTGGTGTTGGTGCCGTTCTCATCCGTTTCATATTCAACAGAAATATTCATACCGGACTTGCGCCACGCCAGATAGGGGCCGCTTCCTCCAATCCAATCACCTTGCTCATAGATATCCGGTTGTCCGTACGCATCG
Source organism: Paenibacillus sp. TSA_86.1 (assembly GCF_052691815.1). Lineage (NCBI taxonomy): Bacteria > Bacillati > Bacillota > Bacilli > Caryophanales > Paenibacillaceae > Paenibacillus > Paenibacillus sp. TSA_86.1. The sequence goes on from NZ_JBQZGE010000002.1 coordinate 541,461, forward strand.
GTCCATTCGTCAGGGGCAGCGTTCATCGTCATCCCCTTCGGCAGCTGTCCGGGAAACGGCTTTTTGATCCGGTCATCTGACCCCGGTGCAAGAAAATGAATCGCTCCAATGATCCATTCTTCGGATGAGAGGTCATCACGTCCAGTCAGTTCATTGATTTTAGGAGAACGATACACATCGATGCGAATAGATGCTTTAACTGACCAGATGATGTCATCTTGAAAAGGGCTGTCCGGTCTCGCTACTCTTTTTATACCGTAAGGTTCCAATAAAGCTTGTACCTGTTTGGAATCATATGGTTGACCTAACAGCTCTATAAACTGCTCGGATGACGGGTTTTTGTTCTCCTGCATATTCATGGTTTTTCATCCTCTCAAAGTTAAGTGCGTTTTCCACGCTTTTCCCTCATCATCTTACGTTTCTTTCGTTCTGTAAAGATGGAAAAGAAACATAAAAAAACAGAGGAGTATGGATAAGATCTACTCCTCTGTTTCATGTAGTTATTTAGCTACTCCTGATTAGGACGTGTCATGAGCCCCTGTTAATTACTTGTATATTTCACCCAATCATATTCAGCATGCAACGGGTTAGCGCCGTTATATGAGCCAAGCCAGCTGTCCACACCCGTTCCGTTCCAGATATTCATCATAATTTTACCTGGTGTCTTCGGAATGTTTGTTGTAGCTGTATGCTTCAGCACACCATCTACATACCACTTGATATGCCCTGGCTGCCAATCAAACGCATACGTATGGAATCCCTGGGACGCATCGAAGCCCAGATTTACGATTTTCTCATGATTTCCGACGCCATTTGTATAATAATTGAATTGGACCTTCGTTGTGTCTTTACCCAGGAATTCGATATCAATCTCATCCCATTGGGTGCCATGAGCAGGACCGGTATAGGTGAAAAAGGAGGAGACAATCCCTGTATTTTTAGCAGGTTTCATGCTTACTTCATACAGACCATACCCGTAAGTATTCGTTGACCGATATTCTCCGCAATCAAACTTGTTGTTCGAAGGACTTGTCAGACTCAACCGCAGCTTGCCATCATTCGTAAAATTAGCATTATTCGCCCGCCAAGTACAGTTGAACATGGAACCGTTGGAATACCCATCTGCTTTCTGCCAGGTACTTGCATTGTGATACGTCAGTGGTTCCCAAAACACCCACCCAGCGAAAGCGCTTACTGAAATAAATAATGAAACCACACCCGATACCATTAATGTAAACCACGTCTTCCTTTTCATCATACACCTCCATTACGGATTCCAACCGTGTAAACGAATGAGTGAAACGATCATTCCGTTCTTGAGTTTCATGACTAAAGATGGATTCGCTTCGATATTAAAACGCTTACATTGGTTGGTATTTCCATTTTATACGGATCATAATTGCCAAACTATAGCAAAGTTTAAAGAAAGCATATTCATTTTTTAAGATTGTTGTCCCCTTTCCAGGCAAAATATATAAAGGCCCCTTTTTAATGAACGGGCCTCGTTATTTACTACGTACGACTCGCAATCCCTGATCGGGACCAAGGCCATTCGCGTCGAATTTTCCTGGATATGAAATCTCTTCTGTATTTACACTACTAACCCAGCCGCCTCCCTTGCTAACTCTCCAGGTGTTGTCCGGGGTTTCCGGATGTTTGTGCCAGTCCCAGCACCATTCTCTCACATTGCCGGACATATCAAAAATCCCTAACTCGTTTGCCTTTTGCTGACCGACTGGTTTGGTTTGATTCCGATTATTTTCGATTGCAGGCCAGTTCCAGTCTCCTGTTAACGGTTTTTCTCCCGCATTCATCCAGTACCACGCTACTTCGTCTGGATTGTTGCTTCCGCTATACGTAAAATTTTCACTCTTTTGTCCGCCGCTTGCGGCATATTCCCATTCTTCTACCGTAGGCAGACGATATCCATTCGCATCTTCATTGACGGTTACAGTCCATTTGACATTATCGTTTTCATTCTTATTATTCGTATCCATAGTTTCTTTATCAATCGTGTAATAAGGTTTCAGGTTCTCCTTGACACTTCGTGCATTACAGTACTCGATTGCATCGTACCAGCTCACCCGTTCAACGGGTCGTTCTTCGCCTTTGAAAGCGGAGGGATTGTCCCCCATAACGTCAGCCCATTGTTTCTGAGTCACTTCATATTTGCCAATGTAAAAGTCAGACAGCGTAATATCTTTACCGCTAAAACTGGTTTTACTGCTCTTGAATGCCCCACCCTCTACCAATACAAGGTCATCGCTCACGGTGGAACCGCTGGCTGCCGAACATGCAGTTAATCCAACAACAGCTACAATGAGTAGAAATACCATCCACTTTCTCATCTGGAAGTCTCCTTTTAAAACGGAAATTGAGAGCAAGACAGATCCGAAGATCTGTCTTGCTTAAGTCTAGCGTGAAAAACGAAAGGTTATGGCAATTACCAAACCGTTACGTTGGCGTTACCGCTGCTTTGGTATCCTTCCGTCGCCAAAACCTGATAGGACCAGCTGCTACCCAGATTCATGCCTTTGCTCGCCCAAGCATTAACGTGGTTTCTGAACGTAATCTGAGAGTTCACACCGATTGCACGTTTGGATTGTCTAACACTCCAGTATTGCGGGAATGTTGAATACCCATCGATGGATGGAGCATTGTATCTCATCGTTGTGTAGATGTCATACGTCCCCCCGTCACTGTTTACCGTACCTTTGTAAGTTCCTGTCGGGCGGTATGTGCCCCAGTTATCTACCACGTAATATTCGATAAGTGCATTTCGAGTCCAACCATAAAACGTCAAGTATCCATTACCGGACGGTGCGAATACGCCTGCATTGTAGTTAACCACGCGATTTGCTGTGCCGTATGTCCAACCTTTACCGACAACAAAGTTACCGGTATTCTGCCAGCTGACACTGTAGTTCCCGCCGGAGCCGTTCACGGAATTAACTGTGCCTCCCCCATCTGTCCAGTTCTGCCAGTAATCTGTAGCACCTGTCGTAGCGGCGAACACACCAAAACTCATAGAAGCTGCAAGAACAACGGTCAACAATTTTTTGCTGAATTTGAACATAGGGAAAACCCTCCTGATATTTTATTTTTGTATGCATTTACCTGAAGAGACGTTGTGAAAAAAGATAAAGGTCATTTTTCCACACGGGCCAGTCATGTCCCCCGCTCTCTTCATACCAAATATGAGGTATGCCTTGCTGCTTCAAATACTCATGAACATCAACACTAATCTGAATCAGATTGTCCTGATCTCCACAAGACACCCAAAGCAATGACAGAAGTGATGAAGCTTGAGCCGGATCAGGAATAAGTACCTCCGGTGTTTTGGTGTTTGGCGCTGCTGAAAAAGCACCCACCCACGCAAAATGATCCAGGTTGCGGAGTCCGATGTTTAAAGACTGCCCTCCGCCCATGGACAAGCCGGCGATAGCTCTCTTGTCCCTCGATGGAGTCGCTGGGTAACGAGACTGCACATGCGGGATAAGATCTTGAATCAGATCCGATTCAAATCGTTCAAATGCCCGAATTTTCTCAGGATCAAAGAGATCACCTTCTGCCCTGTCGTTAGACATTGCACGCCCATTGGGGCATACGACAATCATTGGCTCTATGAGATTCTCGGCATAGAGGTTGTCCAGGATGATTGCTGGAGAGCCATGTGTATGCCACTCCTTCTCATCCCCTCCAATTCCGTGCAGCAGATAGAGTACCGGATAGGTAAGCTCCGAAGAAAAACCTGGCGGCGTATATACCATCGCTTTACGCACGTTGCCAACCGCCTTGGAATCATACTCTATCGTTTCGACTACGCCGCGTTTGATGTTATCACGATACTGGTCAAAACCAGCAGATGCTGAAGCTATCATTTGTTTTACTCCCTTCACGGTTAGCTTAATCCTCTAAACTTCATACCAGGTTTGCTATGACGTGTCTTGAAACCTACTGAAGTGCATCTTTTACCGCCTTTTCGCCCCCTGCTGCGTCAGTTTCCCTTGACGTGCCCCGGCACGCCTGCAGAAAACTTCCTTGCTTGGAACGAAAATTCAACAAAATCTTCTTTCTTCAGCGTTTTCAGACAAGCCCTAGTCCACGTAACCAAACCCCAAAACTGTGAACTGCTTTTCCTCATGTCCTGGCGCCATATCAATCTCAATAAGATGCTCATCAACTTCCGTGTTATTAAATAGAAGCATGGCATGGCAGTGTGTCCAGTTCACTTGGTGGGGATCAGCCTGTTTGGTTCGTTGGCCATCCACCTTGATATGAGCCGTTCCAAACATATCGCTGTCTGAGTCCTTAAAGATCAGAATGAGCCGGCTGCACCGCAAATGCAGCTTGAAACCCTTCCGCTCTGCTCTTGCACCGGGAACATACATCCAGTTGTTCGGAAAAAGCGGTGTACCATAATCATGATCGTCCATCTCGGTCATCTGCAGCTCTGTGTCCGTCTGACAAAAGCTACCTGAGTCAATTCGAGCAATCTTTTCACCGTTTTTCCGATCCAGCAGTTTAACACCTACATAATCGTTTCCGATAATTGGTAACTTCGTTAATTCATCTTCTTTCTGATCAGGGTTTGTACGATCTGTAACGCGAAACAGATTCGCCAGTGCATCGGACATGATCCGATGCCCCACATTGGTGGGATGATAGATGTCATAAAAGAATTGCTCTTTGGTTATGACGCCACCTTCATCTTTCGCCTTCTGAAATTGCTCTACTAAAGCATCCTTCATGCTCACCATGGGCAGATCATAATGAAAGCCCACCGGAGCAAGACGATCCTGAAGATTCCAATCATTCTTGAATACACTAAAAAGTAGAATGACTGCTGGTTCGTTACCGGAAGCAAGCGCTTTCAATACTAAGCTTTCGTAACAGTTCCCTCGCGTTTCATCGTCAGCATCATTTACCGCAAACTCGATAATGACAATGTCCGGCTGCACGCTGCCATCCCGGAGCACATCCCGATCATAACGAATGATGCCAAGTTGGGAAGGCGTACCGCCTACCCCCGCCTTGATCAGCTGAACCGTATTGCTGTTCAAAGGGGCAAACAGTCTTTTGAAGTGATCATAGGAATGATAGGCATAACTTTGGAGATGAATGGGTGATGCACCAGCGCCATGAGTAATTGATCCCCCAATATAGGCTATAGTTACAGACTCACCACGTTTAGCTTTTCCGATCGCTCTCTTTAATCTGACGTTGTTCCCTGCACTCAGGAGTGATCTGTCGATCATGTCAAGATAAGCCGGAGAATCGTAATCAAAGTCAGCCTCAAACGATGAAACTGTAACTCCTACGGGGTCACGCGGTGCATTAGTTCCTTGATTCTCATCTACATCTCCTGAATCGCCAAGCATGTTGCATTCTCACCAACCTTCCAGCGAAAATTTTACACTCCAAGTACTGTCTTATGAAGAAACCTGGACTAGAATGATGTCGATATCAGGCGGCTCCTTCTCTCCGAGTGTAGCGCTTACATAATTTAACAACAACCTGATAAACTATAGGACTTGCCTAAATATATCACCGGCAACACAAAATGGAAATAGATGGGATATCATACCTATAATTTTCCATGTAAACGCTTTAATTTGAACAGTATCGCGAATGCTATACTTATTTATATGAAGCATTAACGAAGCATTCTGTGAATCATTTTCGGAGGAGGATCACATGAATATCACTGGAAAAGGCGCTTATGAGACAGGTACATATGTTAATCTTTTTCACAAATCGGGGTATACAGAAGAAGAAATCAACGCGAGGTTGGAACAAACATGGAATGATCTGTTCTATGGAGATGAACATACACGAATCTATTATCCCGTTGATGAAGATAAAGGTTACATGCTGGACACGGGCAACGACGACGTTCGTTCCGAAGGCATGTCATACGGTATGATGATGGCTGTACAGATGGATAAAAAAGAGGAATTTGATCGCCTGTGGAACTACGCTCATACCTATATGCAGCATACGGAAGGACGATACAAGGATTACTTTGCGTGGCATTGCAAGCCTGACGGAACCCGGCTGTCTCCGGGGCCAGCTCCTGACGGTGAAGAATTTTTTGCTATGGCATTATTTTTCGCCTCGAATCGCTGGGGGGACGGACCTGCACCTTTTGATTACAAAACTCAGGCTCGAAAGATTCTTCATGCCTGTCTGCATCAAGGAGAACAAGGTCAAGGCGATCCCATGTGGGAACCAAGTAACCGGCTAATCAAGTTTATTCCAGAGTTACCTTTCAGTGACCCGTCCTATCACCTTCCCCACTTCTATGAATTGTTTGCTGAGTACGCGAATGAAGCAGACCGAACATTTTGGAAAGAAGCTGCCGAAGCAAGCCGCTTATATCTGAATACAACTTGTCATCCGGTAACCGGGCTTTCACCTGAATACGCCAATTATGACGGGACTCCTGCCCCCGTTCAGCCGCATGGTGATTTTAGGCATTTTTATAGCGACGCCTATCGCGTTGCAGCCAATATTGCCTTGGACTGGGAATGGTTCCGCAAAGATCCGTGGCAAGTTGAACAATCCAATCGGATTCAGGCCTTTTTCAGTGATATCGATGTAGCGGATTATCGCCGGTATACGATTGAAGGTGAGGCTTTTGAAGAACCTGCTCTGCACCCTGTTGGTTTGCTGGCAACCAATGCGATGGCATCGCTCGCAGCAGATGGCCCTCATGCAGATGCTTTTATTCGGTTATTCTGGAACACACCGCTCCGCCAGGGAAAACATCGTTATTATGATAATTGTCTTTATTTCTTCACCATGCTTGCCTTAAGCGGAAGATATCGGATGTACTAGAACTTGAAATTTTGGCGCAATTGCTGGAGCTCTAACCCTGCATTGGCTTTTGATTAATGACGAATAAAAGACGAGCAGACCGCATTTTCGTAATCTGGCTCGTCTTTTATTCAATTCTATTTACTTGGATGATACGGATGATGCATCATAAGCGGACTGCATAATTTCCAGATAACGATTCATGTTCAGGCCTTCCAGTCCTTTCACATACGCATCCCAATCTTTATCCAAACTCTTTGCTCCTGTGACGAATTGTAACGCGTTCTGGTCAATATAATCCTTGATATTGGTTTGCATCATGCTGGTTTCATCTGCAAGGGATGGATCAACCCACAATGCCCAATGCGGGAAGACTTCTTTAGGTTCTTTACCTTCCATCAACAATGTAGCTTCGTACAGGCGACGTTCATACCCATCGTTAGCATAGATGTCTGTTCCCTGTACTTCTGCATCGCGATACGCCCGGTGATGATTATACTGGCTTAATGCAGCCCAGCTGTCATTACGAGGTTCTTCTCCGGATGGAAGTGGGATCGCTTTATAGAGCGGCTTCACCTGGTCATTCAAGGCCACTTCTCCCTCTTCAGGTTTGCTCCAGCTTGTGCCTTCTTCTCCCAGATATGAAGCCATTGCTCCTTCTTGTGTATAGAAGTAATCCAGCATTTTTATGGCTGTAATCTGCGTTTGCTCACTGGCTTTATTCGTTATGACAAAGGTCGCACCTGGATCAACGGGGTAGTTGTAGGAAGCATATTCAGCCTTCGGCCCTTTTAATGGTGGAATCGGATTATAATCATTGCCGTATGGTGAACCTTCAGCCGTAGTTACGAACAAGGACGGATGCATAGCCGCTCCTGCACCCAGAAGCTGTGCATCGGCATTATCTCCAATTTTCTTGAAGGCACCGACATTTTGTGTAAAAGCACCCGGATCAATCAGTCCTTCATCATACAAGGATTTGATGTACGTAAGTCCTTCTTTCCACTCCGGTTTATTCGCTACCGTTTCAACTTTGCCTTGATTCAGGATGAGGTAATTCCGGTCATCGTTATAGATGAAACCGTTCATCAGATATGGAATAATGTGTACACCAAAGTTCTCCGTTGAACCACTCAGTGGTACTTCATCTGCCTTGCCGTTTCCGTTCGGATCTTTCGTTTTGAACGCTTTCAGCATTTCCCGGAACTCTTCTGTCGTTGTTGGCTCTTTCATGTTCAACTTCTTGAGCCACTTCGTATTCACCCACATCTTGTTTGGATACGAACAGTGGAAACATTCATTCAGCCCGGTCAGTCCATAGATTTTACCGTCCGGTGCGGTATTCATCGCTTTGTAGTACTCATTGCTCTCAAGCACTTTCTTGATGTTAGGCGCATGCTGATCAATCAGATCATTAAGTGGCAAAATCACGCCCTGTTGCCCAAACTTCAACAAGTCAGTCTGTGAGAAACGATCTACCCAAGGGATGAGCATGTACAGATCCGGATAGTCCCCGGAAGCCAGGGAGATCTGTCTTTTTTCAGCTGCTCCATCAAAAGGAACGGTCGTCCAGTTGAACTTGATATTGAACTTTTCCTCCATTTTCTTGGTGAATTTATTGGTAGCAAGGTTCATATCCGATCCTTGATGCACAAATACATTCATCGGGACTTTCCCGTTCGCATCCACTTCCCCGTTACCCTTATCGGAGGACGAGCAGCCTGCAAGTACCAACGTAAGAACCAGCACGAATGTTAATCCGAGCGCACTTATTTTCTTCAATAAAATCCTCTCCCTCATGAAAGTTTGTAATCGACTTATCCTTTAACCGAACCGACCAGCATCCCTTGCACGAAATAACGTTGTACAAAAGGATAGATGATCAGAACCGGTAAGCTGGCCATGACAATCAAGGAGTACTTCATCAGTTCAGCCATCTGCTGTTGCTTGATCATTTCGGAAGCATCCATATTGCCTGAGCTGCCTAGAATAAGAATACTTCGTAATATCAGCTGTAGCGGGTAGAGCGACTGCGATTTCAGATAAATCAGTGCGTCGAAATAGGCGTTCCATTGACCAACCGCATACATCAACGACAGCACCGCCACAATAGGCTTGGCAAGCGGCAGTATGACACTGAAGATAAACCGAATATCACTACAGCCATCGATATCAGCCGCCTCTGACAGCTCTTCCGGTATGGAATTTTGAAAGAAGGTTCGTGCAATAATGACTTGCCATACCCAGATCGCATTTGGAATCAGAAGCGCCCAACGTGTATCGATAAGCCCCAGTGATTTAACAACCAGGTACGTTGGAATCAAACCACCGGCAAAGAGCATCGTGAATGTAATGAAAATCATCAGCGTGCTGCGTCCGACAAAGGTCTTTTTGGATAGTGGATAGGCAATCATAATGGTCAAAGCCACGCTGATAAACGTGCCACATACCGTATAAAATAGTGAGTTCGCGTATCCCATCAGTACTTGTTCATTGCGTAATACGGCTTTGTATCCTTCAAATGACAGGTCAACCGGCCACAGCCAGACTTTGCCCGAAGAGACAGCTGACGGACTACTGAGTGACGAACTTACGATGTAGATCAAAGGATACAGCACAGCAACCAGCACGAGTGACAGAATGATGTAAAGTGCCGTAATAAACAAGCGATCCCCAAGCGATTCTCTGATGACAGGGTTTGCTCGTGAACGACCTGTCTGTGATTGTAAATTAGACATCCTTCAAGTCTCCTCCCCTCTGTGTGGTTACCATAGGCTTGTATTGGACAGCCGTTTTGCAGCGGCGTTAACGGCTAACAACAAGATGAGATTAATGACAGAGTTGAATAAACCAACCGCTGTAGCAAAGCTGTAATTGGCGTTTAATAGTCCCATTTTGTACACATACGTTGAGATAATTTCCGACGCGGACAGGTTTAACGGGTTTTGCATCAGATATATTTTCTCGAATCCGACTGCCATAATATTGCCCACGCTTAGAATTAAAATAATGACGGCTGCAGGCAACAAACCGGGCAAATCCACGTTAATAATCTTCTGCAGTCGATTAGCTCCATCTACTTTGGCGGCCTCATACAACGAAGGGTCAATGCCGGCAAGCGCGGCGAGATAGATGACTGCTGAATATCCCATAGTCTGCCACACATCGGAAAACACATAGATGGATCGGAACATATCTGGATTTCCAAGGAAATTCAATGATTCGAATCCAAGTGCGCCTGCAATCGTGTTCACAATCCCCAGCCTAGGCGAGAGGAAAAGCATGATAATAGATACCATAACCACTGTGGATATGAAATAAGGTGCGTAGGTCACCATCTGTACGGTTTTCTTGAACCTCATGTTTTTAATTTCATTCAAAGCCAGTGCCAGCAGGATCGGGATAGGAAATCCGACAATCAGGCTATAGAACGAGATCAGCAGCGTATTTTTGATTAACGTCATAAAAGCGGGATTTTGGAAAAGCAGGTCGAAATACTTGGTTCCAGCCCACGGGCTGCCCCAGATTCCTTTGATGACGTTATAATCCTTAAATGCGAGGACTGTATTCACCATCGGTACATATTTGAAAATGATAAAGTACAACACCGGAGGCAAAATAAGCAGATATAACTGCCAATGCCTTCTGAAACTTCTGGCTAGCGCATGCTGTAACGTTGATCGTCTGCGCTCCTTCACACCCGACTTGTGTTCACTTGTAATTGTTGATCTCAGGATCATCCCCCCAGTCAAAAATACCTATGGTTATTGAAGTTAGCGTCACCTTGTATGGTAGCGCTTTCTTTGTGCCCATATCATAAATTTGACTTGAGGTAAGCGTAAAGGTACACCTCGGAAATGAGCGTACATTATACGCATGAATACTAAATCCGAAGCGTACATTAACCGCTCTGATTATCCATCTTCCGAAATACACTTGGTGAAATGCCTCGTACACGCTTGAATGCTCTGCGGAAGGAATGTGCACTGTTATATCCGGTAGAAAGAGCGATCTCATCGATGGTTTGCCCGCTTTCTAACAGCAGACCAGATGCTGCATTTATTCTCACCCGCTCCACGTAATCCGAAAGATTCTCTCCGGTATGCTCTTTGAATAGTTGGGAGATGAATTTTTCCGATTTACCCATATGTTCAGAGATCCGACATATCGTCAGAGTCGCGTCCCCATAATTATTTTCAATGTAACGTGTAATTTCTTGTACGGTATCCGCATGTGTGGATGATCTTTTTCGCAGGACTTCCTTGCACATCTCTTCGGTTAGCCGTTTGAATTTGCCTCGTAATACCATAATAGAATCGGTGATCTGAATACTTGCGACACCGTTTTTGTATTCTGCGGTAAAAGAATCATCGTGTTTGATTTTGGGTTCATCCAGCTTCAGATAGGTTCCCTTCAACTCCATAATGAACTGCTGTACCATCTCATATGAGAGTTCACGCTCTTCAAAATTTCGCGCAAACAACTGATCCAAGATGCGAAGAGCTTCCTCCATTTCCCCCGCCTTGATTGTGTTCAGCAGGCGTTGCTCCGATTCAATCGGATAATAGTACATTTCATTTTCCTTCAATGTATCTTCGAATCGTACGAGCTCGTCTGCTCCCATATGAATCGCATATTCCAGGGCCTGTTTGGCTTCATCAAATGAACGGCCTACATCATTCCAGACTTCGTAGGCTGCTCCGGTGCCAACGGTTGTGGATATCCGATAATCCTTATAAATGAGTTCGGTTAATCTGCTGAGTTCAGACTCACAATGCCGTATCGCGGCATCCAGCGGCACTTCGGTTACGGGACATATAAAAGCAATCTGATCCGTGCCCCAGTCGGTCATTAGCACATCGGCATTCCACTCGGACATCGTCTGTCTGATCACCAGTTTAGCAACGCCAAGCTCCTGAATCGTCTCTTCACTATCCAGACTGGCATAACCGTTCACCTTGAGCAGACCTGTGATTCCATGGCTGTTCTCAATGGAGAGTTGGGTCTGTGAAGAGATTGCTTCCAGCTCTCGCGGAGTATAAAACTCACCGGTAAGCAAACGTTTGATGAATCCATCTCGCAAAAGCGGAATTTGTTCATTCAGCGCGTTCTCCAGCGACTGATTATTGGTAATCAAATGATGAATATGGCTTGCCAGAAAATCATACTCGTTACGTCTTTTGCCAGAAGGCTCACTGCTTTGTTCCCGAAAGGCGGACAACAGTTTATAGATGGGTGCACTGTTTCGGTAGGCAAGAATGAGTCCAAAACCCAAGCCAAGCGCCAACGTGGCCAGAGTGAATGCCAGTGTCACTTGTTTAATCTGATCCGCATTGGTCATCAATGATTTCTCGGGAATACCTGCCATATAACTCCAACCGTTTCGATCCGAATGAATGGATATCAGCAGACGTTCATTTTCAATGGGTCGAACCTCTTTCAAATCGTCCCCAACATGTTGCGCCAATCGCTGCGCTTCCCCCTCTTCAATACCGCGTGAAAAAATAACTTCGCCGTTAGCATCTCTAACCAATGTCCAGCCGCCATACTGATCCACAATATGCTGCGTGAGGTTTGCCATCTCATCTTCATCGATTAAAACACCAATCGTCGCCTGCGGTTTATTGAAGCTATTCAGCGGTAAAGATTGCAAAAAGGTGATTGCGGGCACATTCGCAAGTACGTTGTTACTTATTTCACGTTTGTAGTTTTGAAGTGGAATAATTTCATTAAAATGCGGTTTTTTCAAAATATTTTCGCTCCACTGCTCGAATGTCATCCCATCCATCGCATTGGCTGCATAATAATGTTCTGGCCTGTAGTAGACCGTTGTTGGCGTAATAATGACGTTATAGTTCGGAATGTAAATAAAAAAATGAGATAAGTATTCGTTGGTACTGCTGTACATCGATAAACTACGCTGCATTTTACCTATGCCATATACATTGTAAACATCCCGTGGTTTCGGCTCGGCAATTAAACGGTACAGTTCCTGATTAATTGCAAGCTGTCTTGTGAAGGCCTCCACCTGAAGCAGATTTCGCTCGATAATTTCTTTGCCCAGATTCAGGGACTTCAGGCTATTCTCTATGGAGCTGGCCCGAGCCGCCTCTATGGATGCCCTGTAAGAAGCATATCCGGCAATCTGCGGAATCATCAGAATGATGACATACGAAATCAAAAAACGGCGGAACATCGGTGAAAATTTGGACCATAGGAGCTTCAATGTACTCCCCCCCTTTTTCTATTCAAGCGCTTACAATTCTGTATAACTGATCGTTATTTCATGATACAACGGGCATTTCTGAGTGGTGAAGGTACAACTTATTCCTTATGGTACATTTCCACCTGTAGCTATACAATACTTGATTTCTAAAGTGTATTGTGCCGCTTCACCAGACAAAGACAATTAAAACATGACTTCCCACTACCTGCTTATTCCGTTATAGCAGAAATAAGCACAATAAAAATAACCTTTTCAAGTCATCAGAAGACTTGAAAAGGTTATTCAGCAGACTATAGTAAATGAATAATTACACTCTTAATTGCTAACGGCAACAAATTTCCATTGTTGGTTCGTTGCACCTGTGTACGTGTTCTGTTGAAGCTTGGCTCCATCGGATGTGGAAGCATTCTCCACTTCAATCGCTTTGTTACTGTTTACGTTGATGATGCTCCAGTATCCATTACCCAGATCATTGACTTTGAAATGCTGGGCAGTTGTATTTAAATTGCTCATAAGCTGAACGGCTTCGCCATTGGTCTGTGTACCGTTACGAATGTCAATTACTTTGTCAGGTGAATTCACACTTGTCAGTGTATAGTTGCCGCTTCCAATGGAAGTCAATACCCACTTCTGAGGATTACCGCCCAGATCACTCCACTGTTGCAGCTGGAGATTGTTCTGATCTTGTCCCCCAGGAACATCAACGACTTTGTTAGAATGCCGGGCTACAATTTTGTAGGTTGCCCCCGACACCAGACCCGTAGACGGGTTGGTTGGGTTGGTTGGATTACCACCGCTGCCATAATTCTGCGAGCGCTCGTTGTACCAGTTGAACAAGAATCGTCCCATCGCACTACGTGACGCATCTCCGTCCCACTTCAGTCCTGCTGTAGGATCTGCGAACGAACTACGTGCACCTGGTTCCAGAATGAAACCATTCATATGTGCAGCAATGCTGACATTACCAGCCGCATTGAAAATCCTTTTGGTGTTCGTTCCGAAACCTTCATTACTACCGTTGAACAGATTCCAATAAGCTGAATCACCTGGTTTGTTTTTGAACCAAGTCACTTCCGTGATGTTGATTGGGTATTTATCTGCAGCAGCCTTGACGTTCGTATTCCATTGATCTTGCAGAATGTTGAAGTTGTCATAAGCTCCGTAACCTGGATACCAGTGTACCGCATAACCATAGTTGTTCAGAGGGTCAGACAATGGATGACTTGCTGTCAAGCTGTAGAACTGATTGTAACCCAGACCCGCAGCCCAGATGACGTTATCCGCACCTTGATTACGAATGGTGGAGATCATGGAATTTTGGAAGTTACGCAAATCATTCCAGTGGTCTACGAAATCATTTTCCCCGTTGTATCCACCCCAGTGTCCGTTGGCATACGATTTCACCGGCTCGTTAATCAGCTCGAAGTGAACATTGTCCGCACTTTTGATCTCTGGACGGGAGGCAAGATAACCCCAAATTTGATTGAACTTTTGCAAGTTGGCAGCTGTCGTAGCCTGATCATCCTTCAAGGTGAAGTCCAATCCCAGAACGACATATACACCTTTGGTTTTTGCATACTGGATATAAGGGATGATGACGTTCTGCGTTACAGTCTGCACACCAGCAAAGTTGTATGTACCTGCCGCCACATCTCCCATGTCCTGACGATCGATGAACAGACGTACCTGGTTCATTTTCCAGCCATGATTGCTGCCATATTTCGGACTGGTATCCGCAAATGTGTCTGTGATGTCTTTCAAATAGGCCAATGTTGCAGCATGACGATTGTTACCATGAAGGTTGAGGTAATAATTACTGTCCTGATACGTCCAGTATGCACCGGAAGGCTGATGCCAACCATTGAGAAGTACCGGTTGATTGTTGCTGTTGACCAAGTTTTTGCCACTCACTTTTAGTTTCCCCATAGGCATACCTACCCAGGCATCCGCTTTACTGCCTCCCCATGGAGCAATCGTAATCAGTAATGCCAGAACGAGTAAAAGCTTGCAAGACATCATGAACTTTTTCACTGCTATTCCTCCCGTTTGATTGAATTGGCTTACATTACTGCGATAGGAAACTGCCTTCAAACCTGAATTTTAGCAAAATCAAGATTTAGCCTCATCCAGACTCGGTTGGCGCGCGCTCCCTTAAGCCATTCCATGTCCAATGATTAAGCTGGTTGTAACACAACCGATCAGCTGTAAGCCATTCTCTGCCATTCACCTTATCAATGTAAGCTTCCTTGTTATATTTCTTGGAATCACGCATGAGATCTGCCTCCTTTCGTTCGGGGATGCTTAACATGATATAGCTGCACACCTCGTCGTCCCAATCGTTCTACCCTACGATACCTGTACGCTCCACGCTCTCCACGAAATAGCGCTGCACGAACAAATAAATGATAATTAACGGCAGGATTGCCAGCAGAATACCTGTATCCTGAATCATGCTCAGATAGAATGGATCGGCCTGAGACGCTGCACCGTCTGTAACCTGTTGAGCCAGGTTATACGGCAACGACGATAGCTGCGTTGACATGACTTTACTGGAAGTCAGATACGTCGTCGTGTAGAAGCTGTCGTTCCACTGCCATACGAAGGAAAAGAGCATGACGGTGACCATGGATGGAATGGCATTCGGCAGCATGATACGGGTGAATGTGCGACTGATCCCTGCGCCGTCCACGTATGCCGCCTCCTCTACTTCTTTCGGAATGCCTCTGAAGAATTGGCGGAAAATAAAGATATACAAACCTGCCTTGAGTGAATTTGCGGTAACGGCTGTCAGAATAAACGGCCAGTACGTATTGAGCAAGTTGACAGGTTTCCCGGAAAACAGCGTCATCAGCCCCATGAGATCAAAGCTTTTCAGGTTCAGATACACCGGAATGAGAATGGTTGTTGGCGGCACGAGTATCGTCAGAATGACACCGGCAAACAACCAGTTGCTTCCCTTGAACTTCAGTCTGGCGAATCCATAACCTGCAAGTGCGCATGAAGCTGTAGTCAGCAGTGTTGTTGTTGCGGACAGCGCAAACGTGTTGAACAGCGTAGCCCAATAATCCATGACACGAATCGCCTGCTTGAAATTGTCGATCGAGAAGTTCTGAGGAATCCATACCACGACTGCCGAATAGAGATCCCCTTTGGCCTTGATTGAGGTAGAAATTTTTTGAAATATCGGAAACAGAATAACAAAGGAAAGTCCGGTAATCAGAACAAATCGGATGACAGACCATAGCCAGCTCTTCCATTGCTCAAGCGATAATAATCGTGATGTCGTCACGCGGAATACCCTCCTTTCTAATCTTGATAGAAGACTCGTTTCGAGAAAATGATGGATACAATCACTAGAATAATAGCAATCGCTACGAAATATACCCATGCCATAGCGGAGCTAAGACCAAAGTCAAATTTGACGAATCCCGTATCACGGATCAATTTGGTCATCGCATTATTCGCAAAGGAGTCAATGATCGTATAGATCGCGTTAACAAAAATAAGCGGGCTGACCATCGGAAACGTGATTTTCCAGAATGCCTCGTATCCTGTCGCCCCTTCCATCTTGGACGCCTCATACAACTGTGGGGAGATGGTCTGAATACCGGCCAGGAAGATCAGTATTTGTACACCCGATTGACTGACAATCTGGTAGATTCGATCCACTGCTCCGCTTAAATACGTAACGATCCATTCACTTACGCCCGCATTGAGCATCAGACCTTCCAGTTCCAATGTGCCAAAAGAACTGCCGCCTGCGCTGTTCTGGTTCACAGCTTCAATCAAACTTGTGCTTTCCAGTGACATAATGACGCCGGATGCTAGAATAACGGGCAGGAAAAAGATGGATCTTGCTATGGCGCGACCTCTGAATTTTTGATTCAGAATTACGGCAAGGAACAAGCTGAAAATGACAATAAGCGGTACATTCACAAGTACGTCTGTAATGGACTCAATCAGTGCCCGGTTAAAACTTGTATTGACGGTAAGTGCCTGAATATAATTGGCAAAACCCGTAAATTGAATCGCAATTCCCTCTGCATTAGCTTGAATCGCGCTCATGCTGTATCGCAGAGACGCGAGCAACGGAACGAAGAAAAACAATACAAATCCGATCAGCCACGGAAGTACGTAGATGACACCCCACATGGCTTTCTGCTGAGCATACGTACGACTTCCCCATTTGAATTTCAGGAGTGTCTTCAGAACTGCTCACCACCAGTCACATAACTTAAAGCTTCTAAAGTATGGTTCTCCACCTCAACAGGGGAGTCATTGTAATTGACAATCACATATCCTCCGCCTTCATACGTTGTTCGGAATACACCTTCACTCAAAGATTCATGGGCTATCATTGGACGTCCAGTGAACGACTGGTTTACTTCACTAACTTCGGTATAGATCTCCGCTGCCAGATCAATCCACTGCTCGTAATTCGCAGCATATAGATTGTTATAATCCGTTTCTTTCACCACATGGCCCGGGGCATTAAACCAGGCAAAATAGGGGCTGGCTCCGTATTCAATCAGCTTCAGCACATACTGCCTTGCATCGGTATACGTGGACAGATTGTATGGCGAACCGGTATACGGAATACTGCCATGAACGACCAACTGGAAAAACGGAACTTCCTCATCTTCCAGTTTGAAGCGGCTGCTGCTCATCGGCGCATCCGTAAGCCCGGTAACGTAAGGCAGCGCATATGCGTTGCCGCCTTCAGCCACGATGGAGCCTGCTTGTTGCTTAATCTGATCAAACGCTTTTCGGACCGCATCCAGTGCCTGCGTACGATCCAGCAATTTTTTTGGATTCATATCGCTGTTTAACTGCTCTGCCATATCCTTCAGGGAAATGCCTCCCGCATCAAGCAGTCTCATGTCCTTGATCATATCTGTTGTCACATCTTCAATCTCATTAGGTGAGAGCACATAGGAAGCAGATAGATCCTTCGCCCGTCGCTCCAAAGCCAGATCCATTGGATACAAGATCGCCGGTTCCTGTGTCAAAGATCGGGACGCCTCACTTGATGGACTGAATCCTTTCTTCGATTGCACGTTCAGTACGGATACATCCGGATAAAATCCGATTCCTGCTGCACTCGTAAAAGCGCTAAAATCTTTCATTCCCTTTTTCCCGCCAATCACTCCATCCACCTTAATGGTATTGGGCAAGCGGTGGTGCAACCCATCATTGAACCATCCTGCATAACGTACCTGAATGTTGGACACCTTTTTCTCCATCAATTTCGAAAGAATCGCTTTACCCTCATCAAATGTTGTCAGAGCCTCCGTGGAATTATACGGTATGCCAAGCATATGCTTTCTGGTTGTCATCCCACCGAACAGCTTGAGGTAAAACGGGATCGTGGACTGCCCCTCGTATACTTCCAGTTCGGGAAGTTTTTCATTTTGTACCAGGTATTCCCGGTACAGCGAGGCCAGACCGGAATACGAAGCCTGCTCTGCACCTACAAAAGCGTAACGAACCACGAAGTCAGACGACGTCGGTTTATTCTGGAACTTCGGCAATGTACGAACCATGTCACTGGACTGAAGTGTAATATCACTTTTGTTCACGACATAAAAACTGGGGTATACGTTATTGTAGCTGTTCAGTTTACCGCTGATATCCGCATTCACGACCGCCACCGCATCCCCTTCTTCGATGATGCCCAGGAAAGCGCCTTCCGGACGAATCACGCCAAAGACAGGCAATCTCGCTTTGCTTTCGCTCGAACTGGCTTCACGCAGCTTCATCGTTAAGTCCGGGCCATAAATATCCTGCTGGTAGGAAGGGTACTGTAGTTTGCCATTGTTAAAATGAATCAGCGCTCCCGAACCGTCTGGAACAAAAATTGATCCATCCTCTTTGGAACCTCCAGCTCCGAAATACTCCAGCACAGACAGGGTGTTGATGGGATACTCTTCTGGAAAATGAATACCTGAAGCGGGCACTCGTACCTTCAACTGCTCTCCGTCCAGTTCGTACTCCATCGTGAGCATGAATAAGCGTGGCCCGCTTCGTTCTTGCTCAATGCCATGCTCGGCGTGATCTTTGAGAAGGTCTTCCTCTGTGTATCCGGCGTCTTCAAAGGCTTTCAATGCGCGGGTCAACTGTAGACCTTGCATGGCCTTGTCAATTCGATTGTATACGCCTTCATCTTTATCTTCCGCATATCCGACTTTCAACGCCCGTTCTCCGGATTTATCGAGCTTTGCCAGCACGTTTTGTTCAAAACGTTCTTTACTTATCTTCACTGGCAGATCTTCGATAGATCGCTCGGTGCTGCCAAATTGATAGTTCACTCGTACTCCGTTTGGCAATGCTTCATAACTCACTTGTTTATGCCGAACGCTGTCCGTGTACGAATTCACCATACTGCTCTGGCCTGAACTGTTGAAAAAGCTGAGTCTGGATTGGGAGGACAGAAGGTCCTTGTTAATCCCGGCTGCAATGCCATCCTTCTCACGCTCTTCCGGGTTACTGCGCCAGATTTCTCCGCTCTTACTATGAACAACGGCAATCTCGGCGGTCTCTTCGTTGATTAACAGCTGCAAAGCATTGTTTCGAGCGATACCGATCATGCCGGGAATACGGGCATCGCTAAATGCAGATTTCAGCTTTTCTCCGGCAGGCAGGGAAGGAGTCTGCACTTGACTAACATCTGCTGCCGTCTCCCGGGCTGCCGACGATGGTGAGAACTGGCAACCGCTTAGAAGCAAACTGCTCACCAGCAGTATTCCGGTTATTTTTTTGGCTGCGGCATATTTCATTGTGATTTCCTCCTTCCTAGCCCCGAAGCACTAATTCCTGATAGATAGTGTAAACAAATGATACGATCTGCTGTACAAGACTAAAGAATAACAAGCATAGAAAAGCCATAAAGGCCATCGCTACAAGCGTGAGCAGCATCGTTAGAATGGTTTTGGCAGGTGTATATTGATGCACAGTCATATTGCCCACAAATAGCAGATATACTGTCCAGCAGACTGCAATGGCGTTCGAGAAATAATAAAATGCCGTTTCCTGTTGAGAAATAGCCAGACTCAGCCAGATCCACGGGAAATGCACCAGAAACATCGGAACCAGTGCAAAACACGTCGACATGAAAATTTCAGAAAACTTGCCTTCTCCATCCATCAATGTGGTTAACGACCAATTGGCCACACACCAGAACAACACGGGAATGACAACGTATACCATCTCAAGCAGGCTGTTCAGGTACTTGGGATTGTTAAAGTTGATCAGAAAACCACTGTACTGCGCTTGCAAAATTTTAGTGAATACCAGCAACACCATAATCATTAAAGAGATTAGCAGTGTCGTTTTTTGATTACGTTCATATTTCAATTCCCAATACCCGTCAAAGGGGTGAAAAATCAGATGCAGCGGGTACTGGTAAAATTGTTTACTTGATGCCTGCATTCGTTGCCCTCCTTTTCTGTCTGCGAACGATGATGACGGTGACGAACGCAGCTACAGCCAGGAATATACCGGACATCACCCATGAAAAATGCTCACGCATCAGTTCTTTTCGGTAGAGAAGAAAAGCTTTGGAGTATCCTTTTCGCTCCATACTCTGCTTGAAGTATTGCGCAGACTCGGCATACTCTTTCTGACGAAGCAAAGCTTTACCAATACCCGCATAGGCATATTCCAGATTGGCATTCATCTCGGCAGCCTTGGCAAACAGTTCCGAAGACTGATCTTCTTCGCCATTGTAATAACTGCGCACGGCATCATGTAGTGTGCGTCCATACTCTGTCGTCTGGAATACGGTAATTTCACCAAGCGCTTTGTCCAGAACAAGCATCCGGTCTCCCGCTCGCTCCAGCGCGACAGGTGTATTAAACAGTCCCATCCGGTTCCCGATGCCGCCAAAAATATGGAGCAGATAACCGTCGCCATTATAGGTAAAGATGCGTCCCCTGCTGGAATCCAGTACAGAATACATATCGCTGTCACCCACATCGACATCAATCAGCCGGGATGGTCCAGCTTCCGTCGTATACCGCAGATCACCCTGAGGTGCAGAATATCCTTCTCTCCGTAGAATGTCTGTTCCCTGAGCATTCAACTTCTTGATCGGATCTTTGCCGCGATCACCACTGGTTGCATAGATAAAACCCTCTTCATCCATGTCGAGATTAGTGAACTCGGTTGGGGTGAACATGACCATCTGACTGCGTTGTTCTCTGGTGGCGAATCGTTTCCAGAGATATTCGACGGGATCAACCTGAACCCGGTTCGCACCAATGAAGGAGGAGAACTCACCATCGGCGCTGAACTCCATGAACCCGTCAAATACGCCTGCAGCCATCACGTATATGCGTTCCCCTTTGTCCATCACAATGCGAATGGGCTTGAATTGAAAGTCATCATTTAACAAGTCAGACTTCGGTTCAGAGACAATCTTGACCAGCTGTCCCTTGTCATCCAGGTGCACCACCCGATGATTATCCGAATCAGCCACAAGTAAATCTCCTTTTTCCGTTACAAACAGTCCTTGCGGATTTTTAAATTGATCTTCTTTGCTTCCGTTCTTGAACGCTTCAATGGTTCGCACAAGCTTGAAATTACGATCCATCTCGACAATTCGTCCATTGCCCGAATCAAGTACGTAGACACGCTCATCTGCGGTAACATGCATATCACTCGGTTCCTTGAAAGGCGTTATATTCAGCTTCTTACCTGTAATAATCATCGTTGCTTCATAAGCAGCCGGAGCTGGAACGGTATCACCATAGAAGGAATAATGATAGGCATCTGGTTCACCATCTGCACTTGCAGGCAGTGCTGTTGAACTGAACAACAGGAGGCAGACCAGGCCCATGATGATCCATTTACGTTGTTTCCATGTGTTTTTTCGCGTGCTATCCTGCACTTTGCTGCCTCCTTTCTATTCTTTCATGCCTGAAGTAGCCATCGTCTGCATGACACTGCTCTGAGAGATAACAAACAGGGTAATCGGAACGATCATCAGCAGTAGCGCAACCGCAGCACCAACCCCTGCTCTTGCAATCCCGCCCTGTACGATCTGACTGAGTGCATAATGCAGCGTTTTGAGATTTTCACTATAGATAAAACTTCCACCGTCCGTTCCCCACAGAGCCGGGAACTGCAGAATCATAAGTGTAAGCCACGCAGGCTTCACATTAGGCATCACAATGCTCCAAAAAATTCGATATTCGTTCGCGCCATCAATCTTCGCTGCCTCCAGCAATGCATCAGGAATCTGTTCCATGAACTGTTTCATCAGAAACAGCCCGAGTGAGAACGCCAGAGAAGGTATAATGATGGATGCGTGTGTGTTGATCCAACCAAGCCAAGACATGACCATGTAGTTCGGAATCGCCGTAACGTGCGGCGAGAACATCAAGGACAGAATGACAATGGTGAATAATATTTTGGATCCCGGAAAACGGTACTTCGCGAGTGGGTAGGCTGCTGCAGACGCAAGAAGAATATGCCCTGCCGTACCCACCAGTGTAATCAGAAGTGTATTGGCAATATAACGGGACAGCGGTACCCAGGAATTGCCCATCAGATTAATCAAATCTGCGAAATTTTCTGTCGTCGGATTGTTTACCCAAAAGCGTGGCGGGAAAATAAACAACTCATCCAGCGGCTTAAAGGCATTGTTGACGGCATAAATCAAGGGAAGCACCATAAACGATCCGAACACGGCCAGCAGCGCAAACAACATGAAACTGACGGTAAATGACCGGTTGAGTCTCTTCGGCATGCCGAAGATCGCACGTACTTTGCTGGTCATCGTCATTCACCTATCTTTCTCAGCATTTTTTGCGTGAAAATGTTCGTTCCAAGCATCAGTGCAAACAGGACAGTTGCGATCGCTGAGGCATATCCCATCTCAAAACGAATCGTACCAAAGTCCATCAAATGGGTGACGACCGTATGCGCAGCATAGTTAACACTTGGGAAACCGGCTAACGCAATCGAGATTTCGGCTACAGCGAACGATGCTGTAATCTGCATGACTGCACCGAACATCAATTGAGGTCTCATCGATGGCAGCGTAATGTACCAGAGTTCCTGCCAGCGATTTTTGATTCCGTCCACCGTTCCGGCTTCCACGAGCGAGCGATCAATCGTCTGCAGACCCGCGATAAATGCCAAAAAGCTGGTTCCGAGACTAAGCCATAGCTGTACCAAAATGACGATGCCCAGTACGTACTTCTCGTTGGCAAGCCATTGGATCGGCTCCAGAATGACGCCAAGGCGCATGAGAAAACCATTCATATAACCATAGCTGTCCCCGGAGAAGATGATCAGCCAGATAAAAAACACATTGCCTGAGATCGATGGTGCATAGAACACCAGCGTCATGACTGCCCTGACTTTAGGAGACAGCTCATTAATAATCCACGCAAACAAAAAACAGGCGACGTAACTGAGCGGACCGGTAATAACCGCAAACAGCAACGTGTTTTTGAGTGCAATTAGAAATACGTCATCGTTGAGGAACAACCGTGAATAGTTCTGCCAACCGACAAAACGAGGCAGTTCCAGCATATTAAAGTGAAAAAAGCTGAGACCGAGTGATATGCCGACCGGAATGACTGTAAACATGAAAAAGATCAGCATAAATGGTGCCATTAATACGTAATAGTGCCTGCTGAGATACAGATTCCTTTTCAATAGGGACCACCAGCCGACCTCGCGTGTATGCATGACAGGAGCGGCGGCTGTCTTGGATGTTTTTGCTTGCAACCGTTACCCTCCCTTTCCTTTATTTCAGATTAAATTCTTTACGTTTCAGTTCAATCTCATCGTCAATATAGAGTACATAGTCAGATAAGGCTTCACGCGGATTTTCATTGGCATTAACCACCTTACGGAAGGCGTTATCCAGATGTCGACCAGTAAAATAACCCCCTGGCATCTGCGGAATTCCCTTCACCCATTCCCACTGCTTCTCCAGGTTCTTATAATCCTTTACCGGCCAAGGTAATTGCTCTAACGCTTCAATATTAGCTGTCGGATAGCGCGCTGCTGCTCCCATCAGACCTTCCATCTCACGTCCATACTCGATTTGAGTAGACTCATCCGTCCACCATTTTATGAACTTCCATGCCGCCTCCTTGTTGCGCGCATTTTCGAGCATCATGACCGCACTGCTTGCGCTGGCTACCTCATGTCTGATCGAACCGTCCGGAAGCTGCGTACCTGGTACAATGGTGAAATCCCACAGATTACGGATTTCCGGTGCCAGTACCGTAAGCATATTATAGGTAGTGTAATCGGCGATTCCGATCGGCATTTCTCCTGTGCGGAAACGGTTCGGGAAATCGGCTTTCAGCGGGAATTTATAATTGGTATAAAATTGCGTCCAACGCTTGAATGCCTCCATCGAGATTTCCGAATCAAGTGCACTTTTTTTCCCATCCTCCGAATAGAAATTTCCGTCATTCTGGTATAAAAGCATCGCAAAGGTTGCGTTAGGAACCATGTTGGCATTGTTCAGTGTATCCTCGATCGGGAGATAGAACTCCATATTGTGCTTTTGCAATACAGCGATCGCATTGTACACATCCTGCCATGTTTTTGGCGGCTCCAGACCTAATTCATTCAGGATATCCTTCCGGTAAAAGAGCATTGGAAAATGCTGTTGCTCCGGGAGTGCGTATACTCCACCGTCATACTCATAAGGCGTTATTCCGCTTGCCCGGAATCTGCTAGCCACCTCTTTGAAATCCGGGAATTTGCTTAGATCCGCTGCTGCATTTCTCATCGCATAGTTCACGGGGATATCTTCGCCCATTTGCATAGCGACATCCGGTCCTTCCCCGGCCAATGTTGCAGGCAGCAATATATTCGGCGGCACAAGCCGCAACTGCACAGATACGTCCGTATCCGGCGTGAACGTATCGTCAATCATGCCCTTAAGCACTTGAGCCTGATCCCGTCCGGTAGTGATCCATACGGTGATCGAGTCTTTCTTTTTCTCCACATTACCAATGCTGTCATAGTCTTCGGTATATGACGCGACATAAGCGCCCAGTTCGTGCTTCACCTGCTGCACCGCAGACGCTTCCGCCTTGGGCATCTCTTGTCCTGCCGGAGCTACGATCAGATAATCCATCGTAATCGGCTGCTCACGTACGGTCAGAATCCACGTACCCAGACCGCCGACGTTAATTTTGAACGTATCCAGTCGTTTCGGAACTGTTTCGGGTCTTGCCGCCATATCCTTGAGCTGTACAACCATCGCGTTCAGAATGGCGACCTTGTCGCTTTGTTCTCCGGTTGCCTTTTCGAGATACTCAGCGACGGAGGTGAGGATCACCGCTTGCTTTTCAAAAGTCTCTATCATCTCTGGAATACGTTTCTCCAGTTGATAGTCCCGAAGTGGATCAGGTTTGTTGGAGGTAATCATCAATATTTTGCGGTACAACTCATTCAATTCAAGTACGCTTGATTCCACGGTTCGAAGTAAAGGAGCAATATCGCCGAGCGTGACGGTCATGCGTAAGCGGTGTTTGCCCTTCTCCAGGTGGAATTGATAAGGTTCTTCTGCACCATTTCCAAGCACTTGTGTCTGCCAGGATGGACTGTAATTAAAGCGAATTCGCTTCATTTCTTCGAACGGAGCTTTGCCATTAATGGTAAGACTGCGTGTGGCATAAATCCCCCGAAGCTGATCCTGCTTCACTTTTAACGCGATCTGATAGAGTCCATCCTCAGGTACATCTATCTCCCATTCGACCCATTCCCCCGGAAGCTTCCAGTTCACGCCTCCAATGGCATTGATCCGAATTTTGGATACGTCGTAGGGTTCGAGTGATGGACTGGATCGATCCGAGATTGGCGCAAGTGTAGGTGAGGATTTGGTGATCGCTTCTTCGCCTTGAAGCTTCAGCATGACGGGGCTGGCTGCCTTTAACCCTAATGAATCATACGTCTTTTGAAGTTCTGCATACGCAGGAACAGCCTCTTCCTGATATAACTCAATGTAATCAATCGCCATACTCTCTCTCAGAGAGGTCAGAGATAATTGCTGGGTACCTTTTTCAAAATAAAACTGGAATGGTTCCTCAAAATACCCACCACTGTCTCTAAAGGAAGCAAGTTGCCATTCAGGTTTCTCCACCTGTCTTGGTCTGAGGTCGTTACCACGATCATCCTGCCGAATATGATCTTCACGATTGCCCCATACCCTGTCGAACAGCAGTACATCCGCTTCCCGGAACGGAACTTCCCCGTTTAACTCCAGCTTGCGCTCGATTCCGGAGCTCTTGCCTTCGACAGGATAATAATGAATGCGAACGTGATATAAACCACTCACTTGAACGGGAACATCCCAGCGAATAGTTCCAGATTCGGGTGTAATGACAGCACTGCCATCCAGTCCTTCATATCTTTGTACTACCTTAAACTCCCCGTTATCTGTCTCCGTGTAAGCTTCGCCTTCAATCCTAACGGTTGTGTCCGGTTTGGCTGTGCTCGCATACGTTTCCTGATAATGTTCATAACTGCGTGAATCCCTGTTACCCGCTACAGCTTCAAAATCCTCAAGTGCATGTACTGTCCCGGGGCTCTGATTCTTGGATGGATAGATCACGATGATCGAGAACACCAAAGCCAGAACAAGTGCCAGAATCAGTACCTTTTTCTTACGTGACCGCATGTTTGCATGTATCCCCTTTCCTGTAAGCGTATCAGCAAAAGAATGATTGACTAGGACAGACCGCACTTGTTACCCGCGCGTTCTGCCCGTATTTAGCAGTGCTTATTTGTATACTTCATCAATTGCGGCCTGGAAAGGAGCCTTGTATTTCTCGATCAACGTAGATACGGACACGCCCTCTTTCAGTTCACCATCAAAATCCCAATAAGGAAGAGACGGGAAGGTGTTATGGTCGAGAACAATCATGCCAGCTGCCACCTCTCTGGCGTTGTTGATATCTGCTTCATCCGTGAGATGTCTCTCCAGCGTGGATTGTTCCGGATAATCATAGATGGAATCAATCTCATTGATTTTTTCCCAGATGTACATCAACTGCTCCGGATTTTCTACCGCTTTAGGAATGGTAATCGCTTGATAACGAGATTCACCAGAGTGGTAGGCCGAAGCGCTTGGGCCTTTAGGATACGGAAGGAAGCCAATATCATAGTCTGGCATATCTGTTTTGATACCTTCAATCTCGTACATCGCCCCAGAGTACATGAGTGTGTTCCCTTGACGGAAGAAGGTAGCCGGTTCAGTCCAGTCGCCGCCTTCTGTTGGTCTGCCCACTTTCTCTGTAGCCAATTTGTTCAAGAAATTCAGAGCTTCTTTTGTTTTTGGATCTTCGAGGTTCTGTTTATCTTCTTTGGTCAGTGAAGCTTCGTTGGAATACAGGAATGGCTCAAGCAAACCCGTTTGAGCAAGGCCCCACGTATCCAGTTTGCCGTCATTATTCCGGTCTTTGTTTGCCTGCTTGGCTACAGCCAGGAAATTATCCCAGTTCCACTCGTCCGCATCCACATATTCTTGCAACGGCTTCAGGCCGAGCTCTTGCATCAGAGTACGATTGTAGAAAATACCATTGATAAACGAAGACTTATCTTCCGTAAATCCGTAACCTTTACCTTCATATTGCATATATTCCTTGGTCGTTTTTTGATTAAATACTTGGTCGTTTTTAATATAATCATCTACCGGCCATAACAGATCCTGTTTGGTCAGTGCCGGGATCGCGTAGTTTTTACCGAGTCTGACAAAGTCGCCTAGCGGCTCGCCAGCCATCAAGGAGGCTACAACTTTCTCCTGATATTCACCAAAATCGATGGATACATATTCGATATTGAAGTTATGTTTTTTCTTCAGAGCTTCGAGGTTTTCAATTCGTTTGATGTTGTCCGGATTGTTATCTGTAATTTGCATATCCCACCAAGCGACAACTTTGATCGTTCTACCCCCCATGTCAAAGTCCATTTCGGGTGTAGAATTTTCATTCTTTTGCTCCGTTTCGGCCGGTGCTTGCTCTTCCTGTGGTGCCGGTTTTTCCGGTGCCGGATCTGCAGCAGGTGCAGAACTACAAGCGCTGATCATCAACATGATTGCAACCAAAAGACTCAGCAACATAAACTTGTTTTTCTTCATTGTCTTCCCCCCTGATTGTCGTGTGCTACCAAAGTGTAGCCTTCAAATGTAAGCGCAAACAACCTGCTTAAATGCAGGTGTTTACCCTGACAGATTATAGATCAGAGTCATTTGAGTAATGATTTGCGGTATTTCATCTGTAATTGGTAAAGAAATGCACTGTCTGCAAAATAATGCACATTGTATGCGCTTTCTTTTCTTCCCATAATAAAACTAAGCCTTATTTCAGTTAAACAGTTGATCGGAATATCAGGAGAAGGTGAGGTCATGTTTCATGTACAGTATTTTACTTGTTGATTATAGTCACCGACTGAATAAAGAGTTTGGACAGCTTCTGCAAGACAACCATTTTCCATTTACAATTACGGATTCGGTCTGCTCTTCAAGTACTGCTCTCGCTGCATTGTCTGATCGGGACTTCAGTGTTGTCGTCGTGCATACAGACCGTTACGATACCGCCGGATTATGGTTATGTCATCACATCCGTCAAACAAGCGATATCCCGATTCTCCTGCTCGGCGGAAGGGATCAATTCAGACTGGTTCGCAAAGCATTGACTTATCAGGTGAATGATTATTTGCCTTCTCCGGTTAAATCTTCTGCGCTTTTGCATAGTTTACACGGCCTTCTGAATAGACTCGGACCTGTGCCTGTGACAAAAAAAACGACCATTAAACCTAAGATTCAGCTTAATGGCAAAGCGATGGATTCCAACCATGTGATTCGGATTGTGAAATCTTATGTAAGAGATCATCTGAATGAAGAGATTACGTTAAAAAAAATCGCCGATATGCTCCATTTTAATTGTGCTTATCTCGGACAAAAATTCAAAACGGAAGAAAAAATCTCCTTTAATGACTACATGTTGAAGGAGAGAATGAAAAAAGCAAAGCAGCTTCTCTTGTCCACTGATCTGCGAATTTACGAAATCGCTCTGGAGGTAGGGTATCGCGATATCGATTGGTTTTACAAAAAATTCAAAGCTTACACTGGCTCAAGTCCCAATGCCTACCGCAGGCAAAAGGCCCATACAGCTTAAATGAAATGATAAACGGAACGATTGCTCTCCTAAAGTATCTGCCGCTTCGCCTTTGCTCTCATTATCGCCGTGCAGCGGCTGCATCCTGGAAAATGAACAAACGAAAAACACGCAGGGAGTTATTGCTCCTGCGTGTTTTTACGTTCTTACCAACTTACCGCTGAGCAAAACGGGTAAGTAAAGTTTCTCGGTACTCCTGGGGTGTCATGCCCATCTGTTTTTTGAACAGCCGGGTGAACGAATGAGCAGATTCGTATCCAACCTGAAGCGCGACTTCCCGTACCATAAGTTCATGATTCATGAGTAGCTCCTTCGCCTTGCGAATTCGGCTATCATCAATAAATTCGGACAAATTAAT
Organism: Paenibacillus sp. TSA_86.1; assembly: GCF_052691815.1. NCBI lineage: Bacteria > Bacillati > Bacillota > Bacilli > Caryophanales > Paenibacillaceae > Paenibacillus > Paenibacillus sp. TSA_86.1. The sequence goes on from NZ_JBQZGE010000002.1 coordinate 571,015, forward strand.
GCCCATTTCCTGTTTGAAAAATCTGGACAGATAGGAAGGATTGAAATGATGCAGTTCTGCCAAGCGAACTAACGTAAGATCTTTTTCCAGATTTCCCTTGATATAATTACATAAACTCTGTACGACCAGATTGGCACGTTGCTCTTCGTTTGAACGTTTGAAATGAACCAGCTCATCCGCTGCCAGATAGAGATATTGAACGGCATCTTTCATACTTGAAAAATGGTTCAAATGAAGCAAGCTTCGCTGATCCGGGGTTTTCTGCTTCAACCCCCAACGATTAAATGAAGCATAAAAGGTCAGTGCCAGGTGATAATAAGTCTCCATTGCCCGCTCCATCGTCATGTCCTGTTGAAGAAGTTCTCCCACAAGCTCTTCGAAGACATCATAAAAGGATTGAAAACGCCCTGTCTCCAGAAAACCAGACATGGCCTCTACCCGGCTGGAGATCCGTAGTACTTCCTTCGGAGTACCCACTTGAGGTTCCTCGTAATTGTCCGTTAGAACCATCGACATGCCATCTCCGACTTTCATCCACTGCAACAAGCGCAGACGCTCGTATTGCTGTGGAATCTGTAACCATTCACAGCCTCGTCCACTAAGTGTAAATGCAATCGATACGCCAAGTGAAGCAAGACATGATTCCTGCACAAGCTCTAACGTACCTTCCATATATCTGGCGAAGTGCTGATCTGCATCACCCTGCTCATCTTTAGGCTGCAGCAGCCACACCGCATCACCATAATGATCCGTAGCACTGGCGCATTCCGTATATTCCCCCATCAATGATGTTCCAATAATACGAATAGATGCTTGAGTGCACTCTTGTTCCGGTTCTGCCAGATCATGTAGCTTGTTCAATCGTCCGAGCACCAGATATACCGGAGAATTAGCTTTCAGGTGAATCTCCCTCTCCAGTAGTTCAGCCTGCAGTTGAACCGATAAAGCAGCAGAAGCACCTTCCTGAAGAAGTTTTCGGATATATTCATCCTGTCTAAATGCGGTGAGCCGGGATGTAATCTCACGTTGCTGTTTCAAGAAATTATGCATATCATGACTCTCCCTGATCTCTTCCATGACCTGCTCCACCATGTGCATGACTTTGTCGTACCCTTCCGTTTTGAGCAGGTAACGTACGTTGTTCATCTGAAAGGCTTGGTATGCATATTCAAAATCACTGTGTCCGGTCAGGAAAATAACACGGCACTGGGGCCAGCGTCTCTGAATCTCTTCGGTCAACTCCAGTCCGCTTATTCCTGGCATGCGAATGTCTGTCAGCACGATATCAATTCTGGATCGCCGCATCCAGGAGAGCGCCTCTGTGGCGGAGTATGCTTTGCATACATCCAGCCGATCCGGCATGTGCCTCGCAAATGTTTCATACAAACTATCCGTAATGATCTCCTCATCATCTACAATTAGAAGTCGATACATTTGTGTACCCCTTCTTTCCATTGGATTCGTATGACAACCTTCAACCCTTCCAGCTCACTTCGTGATAGAAAAAGTCCGCTTCCTTCACCAAATGTCAGAACCAATCGCCGATGGATATTCATTAATCCGGTTATGTCGTCCGTCGTGGCCTCGCTGTGTAGGAGTTGTTGAAGATTCTCTATATCTTCCGGCTTAAGATTATGCCCGTTATCTTCCACGGTGATCTCTGCACAAGATGACTTCATATGGAATTGAATACGTAACAGGCCTTCGGTCGTATTTTTTTCAAGACTATGCTCATATGCATTTTCAATAATGGGCTGAATCACAAGTCTGGGAACCTGAATCTGTTGCATATCTGGTGGAACTTCCGCGAACTCAACCTTGATCCGTCTGGAGAATCGCAGCTGCTGGATATCCGTATAGATCCGGGAATGGTGCACTTCTTCCTTCAGCGGCACGTGATCTGTTCCATTGCGTGTAATGAATCGAAAATATTCTCCAAGCATATTCGTAAATTGCTCGATCCGATCCGTCTCTCCTGTTCTCGCAAGTGAATTCAGAATAAAAAAACTGTTGTACAGAAAATGCGGGTTAATCTGCGACTGGAGTTGCTTTAATTCGGCTCGCTGCATCATCATTGTTTTTTTGAAATCACGGTCAATCAGCAGTTGCAGATTTTCAATCATATGGTTAAAGCGGGAGTAAAGGAATCCGAACTCATCTTTGCGATGGTGCACGATTGGGATATCCAGCACCCCGCTCTCCATCTTTTTGAACCTTTTGACCAGCAACAGTAAAGGAATGTGAATCAGCTTATACGTAGAGTAGAGGTATGCTGAAATCGCTATAAACGATGTGATAGCAAAAATCCATGCCCATTTATAAAACTTGCTCAGAGGTTTGGTAACCATCTTTTCAGGCAGGTACGTCGCGATCGACAAACCAAGTGCTTCCATGTGATGTTGGTTCACATGGTACACCATATCCTCTACGTTTATCTGGAAGCTCTCAAGTGAGTTCTTTTGACTATATTCACGGTAGTTGGCAAGAATGATTTCGCGTTCTTGCCGATCGAGAATAGCAAAGCCTGTACTCTCTTCAATGAGAAGAGAGGCACTTTCAGGATAGAGATTAAGCTGCGATAGTTCATTCTGAAATGCGGCATTATCCAATTCCACCTGAACAACAAACAGCGGTGCGTCTCCCAATTTACCGGTTAAACGTACAGCGCTCAGATTTAAAGCCTTGTCTTTTACTGTAAATCGAATGCTCTCTTCCTGGTTGGATGAATTGAAATAATCGTATGAGGCTTTATTGTATTCATCAATGCCCTGTACTGCAGAAATACTCTTGTTGACTGTGGGGATATGTACATGAACGTTCTTGATATAAGCACTACTGTTCTTGAAGGAAGCGAGCCGTTCGGATAAATAATTTAAGGTTTCACGTTTCTCAACTTGATCCATGTTGTTCCAGAGGATCGCCAGCCGATTCAGCTTGCGATCCTCAGCAATGTCAAACTGCTGCAGTTCCATCCACTCGATCTCCCGGCTAAGTTCTGTTGCATATTGACTTAACCGCCTCTCCGTCGATAAAGAAATTTCCTGGCTTGCTGTATCATAGCTCCAGTGGTACAGATACACGCCCAAAAGAATTAAAGGTATAACAAAAACAAGGTAGGTCATAATCAGCCGTGAAAATATACTGTTAAACCACGACTGTGCCGGTATCTTGATCAACGCACTCCCCTCCTGATTTCAGATCAAAGACACCTGCCTCAATAAGATAAAGCGAACGCCTGATGACTCCTCGCGGTATCGGTTCTATACCATGCGTTCACCTCCGATGTTATTTCTTTACCGCCCAGTTCAAGCCAATCTTCTACAAATTGATCGAATTCTTCAATAGGGGATCCGTAAATAATATTCATAAATACTTCGAGCTGCAGGTCCCGAAGGATGATCTGCCGATCTACCATCGTTTCCGTAATCCCACCTGTGAATTGATCATAAAGAAGCTGTCCATTCACCTCGTAATCGTCTGCGATGCTAAACGCACCTTCTGGACCATACGTCTGCTTCCAGCCCCACCCGCTCTTCAAACCTTCTGATTCATAAGCATCAATTCGTTTATGGATTGCAAGCGCTTCGTTCTCAAGAACGGAGAAGTCGCCTGTCATTCGTGCATCTCGAATATCTCTATAGGCATCTAAATTTTTGGTTCCAGGGAAAGGAGTTACAGGAGACAGCATCCACACAGCACGAGAATCATCATTGTAATAGGTCTCGTATTCCGCATTCTGTCCCCAGTTTTTGTCCAGGTGCAGATTCATCAGCTTAACGACAACTTCAGGATGAGCAAAGCCTTTTCTCACAGCGAAGTAATTTCCTGTATTCGAACGAAGCGGCACAACCATGTTTCGACCTGCCTCGGCAACGATCGGATATGCTTGCCAGTCTGCTTCCGGATCTTCTTCACGGGTAGACTGGACAACAAAAGGAGTCCACTGCTCCCCATAAAGCATCCCGATTTTCCCCTGTTGAATAAGACGGTATGCCTTGCTTCCATTTTTGTACGCAAAGTCTGGATCGAGTTGACCCTCAAGGTACATCGTCTGTAATACTTTCAACGCCTTACGCACCTCAGGCTGGATGCCACCATAGATCAGGCCACCCTCCTGGTCTTTAATCCAAATGTTCGGAAAAGCACCGTAACCAGCCATAAATCCCGAAACGCCCATAACCGGATCCCAAAGATAACTCGTTAATGCGAGTCCGTAAGTATCCTGTTTCGCATTACCGTCGGGATCACGCAATGTAAACGCTTCCGATATTTTCAATACGTCTTCTATTGTTTCAGGTGCCGGCAAGCCTAATTTATCCAGCCAATCGGTTCTAATCCACAAGTACTGTGCTGTTTCAATCGAAGACGAGGATTCGGGGATCGCCATTAGCTTGCCGTCAATGGTAGCTGCATCGAATGCACCTTTACCTTCGGCCTCCAAAATCCTTTTCGTAAGTGGCGTGGCAAAATCACGATATACATCCGTCAAATCTTCAATCAGATTGGCATTGCTTAGCTGCCTTAGCTGATATGGGTTGACTCTCACGACATCCGGGAAGCGCCCTGCAGCAAGGGAGACTCCAAGCTTTTGATTATAGACGTCACCCATTGCAATCCAGTCATACCGAATCTGAATACCGAGTTCCTTTTCATACAGACGGGTCCAGCGATTATCAACCAGTGTTTCACCTGGTAGTTGCTCGATCATACGCTGCAGATCTTCTCCCGTTTCCCTGACAAAAGAAACTTGAATTGGCGGGGAATACGCCGCTGAAGACAAGGCCTGCTGGTCTGTAGATGAGCTGTTGATTTGTCCAGAGTCCCCCTGTGTATGTCCAGCGGGTATACACACCGTTAGAAAGATAATAATGGTCCATCTTGTTTTGTACATCCATCTCTTATGCATGGTGACATGCCCCCATTTTAATTGAATGAACATATCTTTTTTATTTTTCCAGAATTGTTATCATTGTACAATATCTAACCTGTCATGAGTACGAAAAAGCCGCCGGTGGGCGACTTTTATTTACAACTCTCAGCACGGATTTAGGAAACGATGTGATATTCAAAATTCGAAAAGTCAGCCATGCCTCCAATCTCTTCTGTTGAGAACAGAAACAATCCAATTCTACAGCCCATGAAATGATCCAACTTGTAGACCATTCTATGCCGAACGCCGAGGCTTTTCCATTCAGATCCATCGCGATAAGCAAAGTGGCATTCATCTTGATTATCTACAAAATTGGCGGAGGCCTGCAGTGTCACTACAGGTCCTGTGACAGGTATTCGTACATACTCAGTAGCAGGCTCCTGATCAATCTGGTTACCAAATATGCTTAAGTCTTGGCTCGTTCTCGCCTGCATGACAAGGTAATGTTCGCCTGCTTCCTTGGTCAGTGCGATCAGGCCATAAGTGCCAATCAGGAAACATAACCCTGCGTAATCACCATCGTTCAGACCGCTGCCATCCAGTGTCACAGAAGCTGAACAAGCTGGTCCCATCGCTCTTTGGGTGAGTGTGTTCACAGCAAATGTCAGGTTAGGGCTAAGTTGACCTGTTCGAATTCGGTACACTCCCGGTTTTTCTGTCACGGACCACAGCTCATCATGGGGTGTATGATTCCACTGCCAGACGTCTTGTAAATGCGCTTTGCCTTGAGCATCGAGCTTGTATTCGAAACTGTCGCTTGCAACCAGCGGTTGATAACGATAGTCCGGTTTTGTGCTGGCAATATGGATTTGTTTCGGTGCTTCTTTTGCAAATACGGGTATGCCTGCCTCGAAACTCATCGGTACAATAACCGGTATGCGCCCTACAGCGCCATGATCCTGGAATAACATCGCGTACCAGTTACCCTCTGGTGTATCCACGATGCCACCCTGAGCGACTCCGGAATTAAAATATCCCATATCATCATTGAACACATCTCCACCGACAAATGTACCATCCAGCGTTTCCGCCCTGTAACAAGCTTGTGTTCTACGCCCTGCTGTCTTGGTCATGTGGATCAGGAATACGTAATAAATGCCTTCAATCTTGTAAAAATGTGCACCTTCATACCCCAGATAGTGTGGTTGATGATCTGTCACAATGACCCGATGTCTGCCCTCCGGCTTAGGACCGGAAAGATCAGTCTTTAATTCGGTTAAATGAATCTCTCGATTACCATGCAACAAATATACCCGTTCGTCATCATCAAAAAATAGAGAGCAATCGTGATAGAATCCCTCTACAATCTGTTTAGTCCAAGGTCCTGTTATCGTCTCAGAAGTGTATAGATACGTCTTACGCGTGTCATTGGCTACAAAAATAACGTAAAACGTTCCTCGATGATAACGGAGTGAAGCAGCCCACATCCCTTTGCCATAGATCTGTTCACCGTTCTCCAGGCGTTGGGCTGGCGTATCATCCAACTTATCATACACATACGTAGCTGTTTCCCACTGGATCAAGTCATACGAACGCAGTATCACACATCCAGGCATCATATGCATAGTCGTACTCACCATGTAATACGTATCTTCTACCCGAATGACGTCCACATCGGGATAATCGGCCCATATAATCGGATTTGAATACATCTTTTAAAACACCTCTTTTGGGAGTTCTGCATATATCTGTTCAGTCCTGCTTCTTTTCTACATCAACGGGATGAATCCCTTCTCGATGTTAGGCCTCTTCAAACGACCAGTGACTTAGAAGAATACACGTTTTATGTGCTGATGGCTTGAGTACAAGGTAAAGGTCATGTTCAAGCTGAGCACCTGTTACTGAAGTTGTTGCCTCCATCCATTCCTGACCTTCCGCTGCTGCCGGAATGTGCACCTTGCCGATTATATCCCCATCTTCACGACCTAGTCGAAGTTCAAGTGTACACGCTGCGCCCTGGCTGCATAACGATGCAGTAAAGCTTGCCGCCCCTTTTGCCCCAAAATCCACACGCGAGAGGGCAATCCAGCTTCCGCCCTGCATCAGACTGACAACTTCATCTTGCTTCGGAGACTCACCTTGTTCTACTTGCTCCGCACCCGAGCTTCTTAATTGACGTGTGTTTACGCCCGCATTCCATCCCATTGTAGAACCGTTGACTCTTTGGTACGGATTAAAAGATATTAACTGTTCTACACCTACGTAGTCTGCATGAATCGCTTTAATTCCTCCATTGGTCTCCTCATACTCTACGCGGTTCAAATGAGTAGAACGATATCCTTCCGGAATATCCATCGCTTGGCACAGTGTCTGCGCATGATAGGCAATATACCACTGGTTCCCTAACGGGAAGATGGCATGATGATTGTTACCGCCAATACCAAAGAAGTGACCCGGATTTCTAAGGATCGTTCCCTGATACGTCCACGGCCCCATAGGCTGAGTACTTGTCATGTATGCGATCTCTCCCGGCGGCGGGCTGTTCTCGTCACGTTCCACCTGGAAGAAGTTAGAGCAATAGGTATAGTAGTAGATGTTGTTATACTTATGTATTCCTGAATTTTCAAACATAAAGGGAGCAGGTATGACTTTGGCCTTGCCCTCAACACTGACCATATCCTCACCCAGTCTCATCACTCGCGCCGTATCCGGTCTTTCGGGTTTCCCTTCAGGCACGCCGCCACCAAAATAGAGATAAGCCTGATCATCGTCATCCACAAGCACGGCCGGATCAAATAACCAGGTCACATCCTCTACACCCGGTGTTTCTCTTGTTACCAGCGCTTTTCCGATTGGATCTGTCCAAGGCCCTGTCGGTGTTGGAGCGCTCAAAACACCAATGCCGCTAGCATTATTGGCAAAATACAAGTAAAAACGATTCTCACCGTCGAAGCTGCGATGCGCAGCTGCTGGAGCCCAGGATTGAGAAGCCCATGTGGCTGCACCTTCAGGACCTGCTACCTTGATCTCCCCGTGATCTGTCCAATTGATCAAGTCATCCGAAGAAATAACCGTAATTTTGTTGATCGACTGATAACTGTTTTTCTGAGGAACCTCATTGGTGTCATACTCCAGTTTATCACTGGTCATATACAGGTAGACTCGGTTATTAAACACCAGCGCATAAGGGTCTGCTCCGAATTTGTGAGACATTAAGGGATTAGCGTTAGGACGAAGCTTGCCAATCTCCTGTTGGATATTCTCCAAATGAACACGTAAACCATTGTTATCCTTTTGATCCTCAGCCTGTGGCATTGTTTCGTTATTCATTTCATTTCCTCCCGCAAATAGAGTTGGTCTTTCCGTTATCTTCAAATCTACATGGATATCAGAACAATTTGGGCACAGCAAATAGAAAGCGTTTGCAAAACAAACGTTTTCATGATAATATAGTTACATTTTAAGTGAATCTGAGTCCAATTTCATTGCGTTATTTGCTTGATTTATTGCGCCAAATGACAGGAGGTACCTCTACGATATGTCTTCTGAATATTTTTATGATCTGATCGAGCCAGAGCTTCTGTACCGCCATCCTCTCACAACCTACCAATATGAATCCAGTTATCACCGCCATAATGCGTATGAAATCTACCTGTTTCTACAAGGCCATGTGCATTTCTATATCAATCATCGTTGTTATCCCATGCAGCGTGGGGACTTGCTTGTCATTTCTCCTGAAGAGATGCATCGGACACTTATTCTCGATGAGACTGAATATGAGCGTATCACGATCAATCTCAAGAAAACATATGTATACCAACTATCTACGGTTATGACCAATCTATTATCCTGTTTTGACCACCGTCCTGACGGAAGTGGTAACATTATTCATCTGCAAGACGATCAGTTAAACCAACTGCTGTATTGGACCCATCAGATTGAGGAATCTGCCGATTCTAATTTGTACGGTGCAGACGTGCAAACCAATGCAGCCATGGCACAGCTGCTCGTTCTGATCAACCAATGGTTTCAGCATAATTCCTTTGTACCTCAAGACATCATGCCTGAACTGGTACGCAAAACGATGGAATATATTGAGAAACACATTACTCAAAGTATTACACTTGGCCAACTGGCCGAAGAGTTCTATATGAATAGTACTTCCGTCAGCCGTTTGTTCAAAAAACATACCGGACTTACGCTTCGTTCCTATATTCTAGGCCGGCGCATTGAATTAGCTAAACTACTTCTGACAGATGGAATGAGCATAACCGATGTTTGCTATCAGTCAGGTTTTAGTGACTATGCCAATTTTATTCGAAGCTTTACCAAAATCGTTGGGATCTCACCGGGAAAATATATGAAGCACCGACAAGCCGAGGTTAGAATTGATTTGCTGCCAAAAACAGATTACCATTAAAAGCATTGTCATCATCAAAAGGAGATCAGAATATGTTTTTAAGAAAATGGTTGTACCCCCTGTTCATCCTGCTTTCCGCATTGCTGTTTGCAGGTTGTGCCTCACCCATTATTCCCGATTCCAGTTCTAACGCTGGTCAAGTCTCGAAGGAAATGGGATTTCAAGAAGTCGGCGATTACATTAAAGAGCACCACGAGCTTCCGCCCAACTACATTACCAAGAAAGAGGCTCGTGCACTGGGCTGGGAACCAAGTGAAGGTAATCTGCAACAGGTGGCTCCAGGCAAGAGCATCGGCGGTGATATATTCCGAAATCGCGAAGGATTGCTTCCTAATAAAAAAGGCCGAATCTGGTATGAAGCGGACATCCATTATAATGGTGGGAAACGCGGAAGTGATCGGATATTGTATTCGAGTGACGGTTTAATCTATCAAACCACCGACCATTACAAGTCATTTCAACAGATCAAATAATGGAGGAACACATGAATATCATTCAGATTGATGGTCGTCACCTGATTAATCGAGAATCATTACATCAGTTGTTGCAAGACAAACTTCAACTGGGCGAATACTACGGACATAATCTGGATGCCCTATGGGATGCTTTAACAGGTGAAGTCCAGATGCCGCTGACTATTCACTGGATTTTTTTTGAATCCAGCAGAGAAACGCTCGGGGATTATGCAGATCAGATGCTTGATTTGATGCGCGAAGCAGAGCAAGAGATTGACGGATTCACCCTAGAGTTATCTTCATAAATAGAACAGGCTGCCTAAGTGCAGCCTGTTCTTTTAACTTCTACGATCTTTTTTTAACTTCTACTAACTTCTTTTTACTTCTAATACTTCTTTTCCTCGTTCTTCTCTTCCTTATATCTATACTTGCTCTTTTGCTTCTTGCCTTGTTCTCTTTATTCAAATCTACATTACGGCTGCACAACAAACGTTGTTACACTTTGAGCTGGCAAGTTTGCAGTGAAGCCGTTACCGGATATCTGCAGTGCAGAGCCAGACGCTAGATTTCGTGTGCTGTCTGTTACCCAGGAGGATACAGCGGAGGCTGTTCCATTTTGCACGGTGAATCGCTGGTTCACGCCTGATGTATTCTTGTTAATCGCCACAATAACGATCTTGTTGTTCTCTCCCTTGTATGCTGACACATACACGCCGTTTGCCGGATTTTTGGTTGCATCTACTCTGACATCACCCGGACGCACGAATTTGGAGTAATGGGCCATACTATAGCCTCGTTTACTTATCGATCCGTCCTCTTTGATCGGTCCATAATTTCTGCGGATGTACCACCATACGTACGTCTGAAAATTACCTTCGACCATTGCATTGTACATATGCTCTGCCACTCCGAGAGCTTCAGGCCAGCGATCTGCTGAATTGGTTTCACTGTTTGGATAATATACTTCTGTCATCCAAAGCTCTTTCCCTGCTCCCTTTTGTTCAAATAACGGATAAGGGAAGTCGCTGTATTGTGTTCCATACGTATGTGCACCGAGAATATCGAGATTCGCAAGCGCTTGTGGATCATTGAGAAGTGGGTCCGACATGTTTTTCACATAAGAGAAAGATTCTGGAGCAATGACCCGATTATTGATGGAACCCGCATTTTCTTTCATAAAACGCAGCATTTCTTCTGGAGACCACCATGTCCAGTCATGCGCGTAGTCCGGCTCGTTTTGTACGGAAATAGCGTACAAGTTAACGCCATTATTTTTCATAAATGTATCAAATTCATTCAGATATTGAGCGTAAGCTGCATACTTGTCGTACTTGAGACGTTTAGCCTGTGTAATCTGCGTATAGGCAGTTACATTAATATTGTCGATGTTCGGTCCACCAGTCCCCGTAGTAACCAGCTTTAACGTACTTGTTCCATTCACCATCGGCACCTGAATTGATTTGTCTTTCCACGTGTTTCCACTGCCTGTAGCTTCAAATGGTACGTTACTGAGTGCTAATGTGCCGTTCACATAAACGTCCAGATTACTTGTTCCTGATGGAAGTGAATATCGGATTTTAATGTTTTTGGTGCCTGTGCTGCCAATCAAAATCGCATTCCACTGAACAGCTGAGCCACTCGCATTTTGGAATGCAACATAACCCGATCCCGTATAACCTGTAAAAGCATTGCCCGTCGCTGCACCAGTCAACGTTGTCGTGGATTCAGCTTCATACGTTGAACCCCCGCCCGAAGTAGTGCCCAGGGTGACCAGTTCCGTCATATCACTAGGTGGATTCCAAGGAGATGCAAATACAATCGCTCCATGTTCAATGGCTTTTTTAGCTGTTTCCACTTCCCGCTGCCAGTTGTTCTTATTATCGTCAATCGGAATTCTTAGCACAGAGAAGCCAAGCTGGTTAGGTCCATTGCCAAAAGCGGTCTCCCGTTCAGTCGCAGTGAGATCACCAATCCAGCCGGAATGCGTCATGCCGCCAAAGCCACGAATCACTTGTTTAGATGAAGTTACATTAATTACAGCATCGTTTGCCGCCATCACTTTGGAGGAAGCAGGTACATAAAACAATGGCAGTGCTGTCATAGCTGCAAGCATTGTACAGAGTGATTTTTTGATCAATGAATTCACGTTTGCTCATCTCCCGACAATTCAAATTTGAACAAAAACAATATTAACCTTAACACAACTTTTAACCCTTCACGCCGCCAATAGTCATACCTTGTACAAAATATTTCTGCAGGAACGGATATACCATCAAGATTGGAACACTTGCTATAATAGTCATCGTTGCCCGAATGGAAGTTGGCGTCACAGCGACACCGGTATTCTCGGCAGATTGATACACATCGCTTGCCGATGAAGTCGCCGCCGTTGTGGAGGTTTGAAGAATCTTCATCAGTTCATATTGAAGTGTACTTAACTCCTTGTTAGATGAGTTATAGAGAAAAACATCGAACCAGGAGTTCCATTGACCTACTGCCACAAAAAGAGAAACCGTTGCCATGGCCGGAATCGTTAACGGCAACACCACTCGAATAAATGTCGTAAACTCTCCGGCTCCGTCAATACGAGCCGACTCCAGAATGCCCTCAGGCAATCCTTCAATGAAGGAACGAATGACGATCATATTGAACACACCGATTACACCCGGAATGATGTAGACCCAGAAAGAGCCAATCAGACCGAGATCACGAATCAACAGATATCCCGGAATCAATCCTCCGCTGAAGTACATGGTGAAGACAAAAAACATCGTCACGAACTTGCGAAGTACAAATTCCTGCCGACTTAGTGTATAAGCAAGCATGGCTGTACAGAAAACAGAGACAATTGTTCCGATAATCGTACGAAGTGCCGAGATCAGCGTGGCATGATAAATGTCGGATTCTCCAAAGATATATTTGTAGTTATCCAGTGTCCACTCCCGAGGCCATAGATAGATACCTCCACGTATGGCATCATTGGCATCATTCAAAGATACAGCAATCATATTAATAAATGGATAGATCGTAACGATCATCAAACAGATCATAAAAGTAATATTAATAGCATCAAACGCCCGATCCCCGGCGCTGCTGTTACGCAAGCGGGATGATTTTGCTTTTGGCATGGCCTAGGCCTCCTCTTAGAATAGTCTGCTCTCTCCCATTTTTTTGGCGATGTAATTGGCGGTGAAGAGGAAGATGAAGCTGACCACAGTTTTGAAAATCCCTGCTGCTGTACCCAAGGAGAAGTTCCCCATTCCCAAACCATACTTCAAGACAAAGATATCCAGGTTCTCTGAATAGTCCATATTCATTCCGTTGCCCAGCAAATATTGAGGTTCAAATCCGGATTCCAGGATGCTTCCCATATTCATGATGAGCAGAATAACGATAACCGGTTTCAAGCCTGGCAATGTAATGTATAACATACGTTTGAAACGACTGGCCCCGTCAATCTCCGCCGCTTCATACTGAGCAGGATCGATGGCGGTGATCGCTGCCAGATAGATGATTGTGTTCCAGCCGACATCTTTCCATACTTCGGTGGCTCCCAGTATGCCCCAGAAATACTCCCCTTTTCCCATCCACAATACCGGACTGTCGATCAGGTGAAGTTTCATAAGAATCAGGTTGATGATTCCATCAGGTGAGAGTATTGTGAGCACAATACTTGAAGCAACAACCCAGGAAATGAAGTGAGGCAAATAGCTGACAGTCTGTACAAATCGTTTAAAAATGATATTTTTTAGTTCATTTAACAGGAGTGCAAGTGTAATCGCTGTTACAAATCCGAGAATCAGCTTGATCGAACTCATCACCAGCGTATTTCGCAACACCCGATAGAACGTATTGTCTTCAAACAGGGTTTGGAAATGTTTCATACCTACCCATTTTTGATCCGCAAAGGCTCTTGCCGGTTTAAAGTTCTGAAAAGCCATCGTCCAGCCCCATAAGGGCAAATATTTGAACACAAACGCCCATATCACAAAGGGAATACACATAAATGCCAAGCTTCGTTGTTGCAGCAGTCGTTTGTAAAAACTGGTTTCCCCATTCCTCTTGCGACGAGAATTCGGCGGGATCGATTGAAGAGTTACATTAGGTTCCTCCACGATGCAGATACTCCTTTCCCTATCTGTTATTCGTGCGCGAAGAAAGTATATACTCGGAAGCTAGTCCTCTCTCTCCAGCGCACGTAACAGTTTATTTTATATAGTCTTGTTTAAATTACCATTTACCTGCCACTCGATTTTGAATGATTTCGGTCATCTTTTTCTCGTAGCCTGCTTTATCCAGCTTGCTAAATTCGGCAATGTAGGCATTCCAGATATTATCGAAGTTGGACGGTGCGCTCAGAATCATCTCAGGTAAATATTTGCGCTGTACATCATCCGATTTGGTGGTGAAAATTTGTTCAGGCGAACCTTGTTCGAGTGCAATAGACCAAGCTGGGAACCATGGACGCTCTTCCGGCTTGTTGAACATTTCACTGAATGTTTTTACACCATAAGCATCGAGGAATTTTTTATCTCCATCGGTGTAAGTTGCTGCAACAACTTCTGGCTGATTGCCTGGGTTGAATGCGTTTCCATCCGACAAGGTAGATTCTCCGCCATAACGCGGCCAGTCATTGCTGAAGTAAGTAAAGCCGAATTTACGACCCAGCTCGACATCGTCATGAATCTTCCGCTGTTCATCGTTGGCATAATAGAAGCGTCCCTTTTCATCTACACTGTATGTCTGATCCTTGATCCCCCACTGGATCAGGATCTGATTCTCTTCTTTCAGCAAATTATCAAAATACTTGATAATACGTTCCGGGTCTTTTGCTTTCACACTAATACCGGTTGCATAGTTGTTTACAAAGCCAGGAGGATCAATGTATTGGTCCTTGATGCTTTTGTCGAAGACGATCGGAAGCGGTGCATAACGTTTCTCATCGATACCTGCTGCGAGCAAGTTTTTCGTTGCATCTCCGACCTGCCATGCGTAGTTAAAGTAACCGAGTACACGACCCGAAGTCAGTTTCGCCAGATACTGGTCCTTGTTCATCGTGAACGACTCCGGATCAAGCAGGCCTTTTGCATTAACTTCATTCAACTTCTTAATCCACTTTTTCTGTTCTTCCGTACCCGAAACAGTCCTTGCTACATGGGTTTTCATATCGACCATAACGCCGCCGTCATTAGGATATCCTGCAAGGTGCATCGCTGGATTCTGCAGCGTGAAAAAGTTATTAGCTACGCCAGCAAGTGATACAAAACCGATGGTTTCAGCCCCATCAACCGTTGGATGTTTTTCCTTGTAATCCTCAATCAGGTCAAAATATTCATCCAGCGTTGTAATTTTAGGATAATTAAATTCCTTCAATACAGAACGTTGAATCCAGAAAGCTCCTCCACCAATATTAGGGCTACCTGAATATTCGCCTTGGTTTGCCGTATAGGGCAACGCGTAAATTTTACCGTCTTCCGGATTTCTCATTTTGTCAAAGTACGGACCATACACTTTTTTAATATTCGGACCATATTTTTCAATCAGATCATCAAGAGGTATGTAGGCACCAGCATCTAACAACTTGGACATCTCTCCGCTTGAGGCGATGACATCGGGATAGTCCCCAGACGCAATCATAACGCCGGCTTTGGTCGCGCTATCACCAACCAGATATTCCAATTTAAAGTCTACGCCCGTCTGCTTCTGCAACTCTTTACCAATCGTGGTTTCACTCGCCAGAGTATCTTTCTTACCTGAAGAAAACATGTAATACGAGAACGTAACCGGGCTATTATCATCTTCTTTTGCTGTAGGTGAAGACCCTGGAGAGGTATTTCCTGAAGAGCATCCAGCCAAAAGAGATGCCAGTATTACAGCTAATCCTGTCGTTTTCAAAAGCGGTTTTAACATGTGTTTTGTTCCCCCTTTTTAGTTGAACGGTTTCTGTAAGCCTTCTCAATATACCAAGATAACGCTTTCATAGTTACCCATGAAACTGTACATTGTTCTTCAAAAAGTATATCGCGCCATCATTTTCCTTAAGATATCTCTTCATCCAGCGGGAGCCTGATTCGAATGTTCGTGCCTTTGTTTTCTTCGGATTGAATGGAAAAAGAGAACCGATCCCCGTAACTGAGTTTCAACCGGCTATACGCATTTTTCATACCAACATGCTCGCCTATATCCATATTTTGCTCTAGATATCCTAGCAATTCTTCCAATCTAGCTGCAGACATGCCAATACCGTTATCCTCCAGCTGAATACAAAGCTCCTGTCCTTCCAATGTAACGTACAACCGAATCATCCCCTCACCCGGTGTAGATTCAATGCCATGAATACTGGCGTTTTCTACAAATGGCAAGATGACCATTTTCGGAATGCGATACGTTAAAGCAGCCGGGTCTGCCTCAATGTGAACCTGAAGCTTTTCACCAAAGCGATATTTCTGGATTTGCAAAAAGCTGTCGATTAACTCCAGTTCTTCCTTCACAGTCACTTCATGCTGGTTCCAGCTAATGGACTTTCGGAACATTTTCGCCATATGATGAACGACCTTAGCGGTCTCTTTCTCTCCTTTAATCAAGCTTCGCATCCGTACGGATTCAAGTGTGTTAAACAAGAAATGCGGATTAATCTGACTATGTAATGCATGCAACTGAGCCTGTTGCTGTTTCAGCTCCAGGTCTTTTTTCTGAATATCTGCAAGGTATACTTCATCAATCAGATTCCGAATCGTCTCCGTCATCCGGTTAAATTCAGTTGTCAACTGACCAATCTCATCCCTTGCATCTTCGGGAGGAATGGTCTGAAAATTTTGCGTTTTTACTTTTTTCATATGTTTGAGAATGCGTACCAATCTGACATGAATGGACCGGGACATCGCCGCGATAATAATCGTAGGCAGCACAAAATTGATGCACGCCAGCCAGACGACAAAGGATCGTGATTGACGAACCTCCTGCAACACGATTTCCTCATCCATCACGCCTTGCAAAGACCATCCTTCCAGATAGTTAATCCCAGAATAGACACGATCAAACCGAATCGTTTTGTTGGAAAACTCGATCTCGCTGTACTTCTCTCCGATCGGAGTATCCTCAGATTTTGCATCATTTGAAAAACGGATGCGACCTCCCGGATCAACCAAATATACTTTGCCATCAAAACCGCTGTTGCGAAACTGTTCTTTGAGCAGATCCATATTAAAGTCTATTTTGAGTAACTGTTCGATTCCGCCCGTGTCCACATTGTTTAACCGTTGAACGAGGCTCAACATCTGATCGGCTGCAATCAAAGTTGGATAAGGCACCACATTATCCTGTATCTGTTTATACCAGTGGGAGGTACGAACGGCTTCGGTTAAATGTTCAATGTAACCTGAGGACAAAATCGTTGGATTATCAGTATACACTTGGTACCAACGAATCCCCTGACTCAGTTGACCGGAAAACTCTCCTTTGAGATATGAGTTATATGCCCGAATATACTCCGCGTTACTTTCGAACGAACGGGATAACGTCTCATTAAATATGGGATCGGCATACAAGGAATAAGACAAGCCTACCCCCTGATCAATGGTCACTCGCAGCTCACTCTTCAGATTGTTTAAAGCAACGCCGGCATCACGAGTTTTCTGGCTACGGATATTAGCGGTTGTCACTTGGTAAAACACGACATTGGTCACTACAATCGGAATGAATACCGATAACACGTACATCAGCAGGAGTTTGTCCCGAAGCTTCATGTAATTCAGGTTCCACCTTTTCATTGGGCACCCCGCTGTCCATCCTCTTTCAGAAGATTACGGTAGGCTGTTGGAGTCATATTGACGATTTTCTCAAATTGGGTCACAAAATAATCCGCATTCTGAAATCCGATTCGAGCAGCTACCTCGTACATCCGCAGATCCGTCTGACGGAGCAATTTCTGTGCCTCCTGAATGCGAAGATTAAGCAGATATTCGTTGAAATACTGATTGTAACTTTTACGAAAGAGCCTACCAAGGTAGACCGGATTCATATAAAACTGGGCCGCAATGCTTTTGAGACTGATATTCTCTGTGTAATGGGAATCAATATATCGTTTGATCTTGTTGATATCTCCTTTGGACTGTTCCATACGCAGCTGCGTAATATATTCCTCAGCTTCCTCCAGTGCATTCAAGAAAGCTTCTTTCAAGAGGCGCAAATTCCACCCATCCTGACCATGCTCGGCTAACAACCTGAGTTTCGGCAATCCTGCATCCGTGCCTCCCATTTCATGCACAACAGCGAGTATGCCCGTAATGCAGCGCAGTAAAGAACCTGTAACGGCCTGAGGAGAAAACCGACGGGAATGAAACATATTGAACATATCGTGCACAATGGCATGACATGCAACGCGATTTCGCTCTTCCAGACTCAGGATTAACGGGTCAACCTCTTCTTGATTTAGATTGAATACGTATAAGGGTTTGTCCTTCACTTCTGTATAACGCACGACACTTCCAGATTCTGCGAATTTATGTTTGGAGGCTTCCTCGGCTTCAGCATAAGACCGCGGCGCATCAAGCATGTTTTTCACCACTGTACCTGCATAGAACCCTACATCTGCTCCCAGCTGCGCGCTCATTATTTTTTGAAGAGATTGAATTTTATCTTCCTGGTGCCTCTGCGGATATGGTTCTTTCCATAGAAGAATCAAGGCAAATCTGCCCAGTTGCTCCTCAATAACATACAGATCGAAGTCAGTGTCTGCCAAAGCATGAATAAAATCACTAACCTGTTGAACTGTAACTTTTCTATTCTCCGAGCCTGTCTGCAGTTCAAACAGTACAATTGTCAAAGACGTCTGACGAGTGATACCTAGCATATCCGCATACCGAATTTCATCTTCTTCCCGAATCTGACCTTTAATCATATCTTTCAGCATAATACGGCTAGCCTGATCTTCTGCCAAAAACACATGTTTACGCCTGCTTCGAATCAGTTTAGACGCCTTCTGTAGCGTTGCGGTCATTTCTTCATCATCAATCGGCTTGAGGATGTAATCCTGAACGCCGTACCTTATCGCTTGCTGTGCATACTTGAAATCATGGTAACCGCTAATGATGATAAAAACGGGCTCCAGCGTGGGTGACTTTTCTACAGCACGGATGAGCTCGAGTCCATCCAGAATGGGCATTCGGATATCCGTAATAATTACATCGGGCTGCAGACACTCCGCCTTTTTCAGCGCTTCCAGCCC
The DNA here is from genome assembly GCF_052691815.1 of Paenibacillus sp. TSA_86.1. NCBI lineage: Bacteria > Bacillati > Bacillota > Bacilli > Caryophanales > Paenibacillaceae > Paenibacillus > Paenibacillus sp. TSA_86.1. The sequence goes on from NZ_JBQZGE010000002.1 coordinate 589,986, forward strand.
ATTCTCTGCTTCTCCTGCAATCTCCATCCCGAGACTGTGCCAATCAATCAGTTCATGCATTCCTTTACGGATGTACATCTCATCGTCGACGAGCAATACTTTTAACATCTAAGCTTCCCCTTTCCTTCAACCGAAAAATAAATCACTTACCGCTAATCAACAAAAAAACGGTATGCTCTAATTATAGTTAGAAACCGTTTACATTTCTGCAGCAATTTGCACATATTGTTTTCATTCTATAGTTTGCGGTTAGCAAATTCATTGCATGAATCGTCAAATTTATTGCGCGAAACATAGCAAGCAGTTTTAGACTGTTCTCTCCGTTCAAGTTTAAAAGAATAGTTCAACTTATGTAGATACATTCAAGTTGTACCGTTACTAATGATTTTCTTATATTACATAATATAAGAAGATCATTAAATTGAAATAAATTAATATTCAACCTTAATATTATTTGTTAGAATGATTCTGACAAAATAATAGGAGGTTTAGTATGTTGAAATATTTGAAGAAAATTCTACCTGTGCTATTAGTTTTAGTGCTCTTGTCCCCTGCACTTCTCTATTGCTCAGACCATGTGGATGCAAAGAAATATGTAAAAGGATACTACCGTAAAGACGGGACTTATGTAAGTGGTTATTGGCGTGGAGGCGGTTCTTCGAGTTCGAATTCGAGTTACTCTACAAGTCCAGGAAGAAATACAGAGCCAGTTACAGGTACTAGTTTTAATCAAATGTTGATAGTTAATCTTTACAAAGGTACTACATATGAAAGAAGTATATCGACTGGTAATTTAGTTTTTGTTCAAGGATATTATCGCAAAGATGGAACTTATGTAAGACCACATTACAGAACTACCCCAAATGATTTCCTTGCAGACAATTTTAGTTATCTTGGTCTCTCTACTTTGGAACCTCTACAAAAACCTTTCATAAACAATAGCGATTTTCAATACAATGTTACCCCAACGATTAGTCTGATTGAAAAGTATCTAGGATATCAAGCTGTGAATCAAACTCTTACATCCGATCAACTGAACAATCTCAAAGACTATGCAATTCACTTAAACTATTATGATGAAGGTAGAGAAGATAGAGATAGTATTATAAATCACGGCATTTTTTATTACCAGAGCATGGGGATAAGTCCTGAACTCGGCAAAGGGCTTGCAACCTTCAATATTGAAGGTAGTTATGACCCACAATCTTACATTAGTCAAATTTTAATTTCGAATGGCATCTACAACTTAAACAATGATGATATCTATCTTATGAATGCCTATATTCTAGCCCTTACTGGAGGAAAACAGGTAATTAATCAGAGTTTTTACATTGACAAGGCACTGAGTATTGGAAAATTCTTTTACACAAAGTTAGGACTTTCCAATTCGGTAGAACAAGTTGAAATGGATATGCTACAGGATTTCAGTTCATTACAGAAAAATTCTAATCTAAGTAGTACTATTAAAAACTTAAACACCAATTACATTGGGAAATACAGTACTAACATGAATGATACTCAGAAATATCTTGTTAATGTTATTCCGACAGAGTTAAAAATAAATATTGGAAAATTTGAATCAATCGTTTATTCTGTTTCCCTCAGTTCTTTTAGTGGAACATCATTTTCTTATGATCTGAATAAAGGAATTGAATACTACACTAAAGCCAAATTCGATAATGAACAGATAATAAAACAAATTACTCAAGATATTATATTATTTTTCCACAGATAATTCTTAAGAGAGCTACTGAGTCAACTAGAATACGGACTGGCGCTGGTGAATACCAGCGCCAGTTTTTCTGATTGAGTCGCTTCATTTTTTATGATTTGAGCTAAATATTTTGCCAAACTGAATGTCACATCAACTCTTTCCCTTTTAGAATAATCGGCTCATGCCCACTCTTGAATTCCAGTTCCACATGTTGATCCAGATAAGAAACGTTGACTTTACTTGCTTCACTTGCACGTATGTTGGCTTGAATCAATTGCCCTGCCGACCATTCCATATCTACCTCAAATCCGCCGCGCGCCCGCAGCCCGCGAACGGAACCTTTCGGCCAAGCCTTCGGTAATGCGGGAAGCAAACGAATCTCGCCGCCGTGACTCTGGAGCAACATTTCGGCAATACCCGCGGTGCCCCCAAAGTTACCATCAATCTGAAACGGAGGATGATCGCAGAATAAATTAGGCAACGTCGAGGAACTAAGCAACTCCACAACGTTGTCATGCGCCTGTTCAGCCTGCTCCAACCTGGCCCACATGTTCAGTATCCAGGCCCGGCTCCAGCCTGTATGCCCGCCGCCATGCTGTAATCTGCGATCCAACGTGATCCGAGCGGCCTTGGCCAGTTCAGGAGTTGCTTGCGGGGTAATCTGTGATCCCGGATGAAGCGCAAACAAGTGTGATATGTGTCTATGACCTGGTTCAAGCTCCTCATAGTCCTTGCTCCACTCTTGAATCTGTCCGTATTTTCCCACAGTAATGTCTGGAATGCGAGCTAGTGCTGCACGCAGCTGTGATGCAAATTCCTGATCTTGTTGCAGAATGTGTGCACTTTCGATACACCGTGTAAACAGCTCGCGAATAATCTGGTTATCCATCGATGCCCCATAGCAGAGCGCACCGGACTCCCCGTTGTCCAGTATGTAAATATTCTCTGGTGAGGAAGAAGGACAAATGGCGAGATTCCCCTCGGGATCTTGCACAAGAAAATCCAGAATAAACAACGCTGCCTCTTTCATTGTTTCGTACACTTTTACCAAAAAATCCTTGTCTCTGCCGTATTCATAATGATCCCACAGATGCAGGGACAACCACGCGCCGCCCATCGTCCAGAAGGTCGACGTCAGGCAGACATCCTGCGGAGCAGGATCTGCCCATATATCTGAATTGTGATGTGCTACGAATCCTCTGCAACCATACATCTTGCTTGCAGTTTCCCTTCCACGCAACTGTAATCGCTCGATAAAATCAAATAACGGGATGTGACACTCCGGCAGATTACAGCTCTCCGCTGGCCAATAGTTCATCTCTGTATTGATATTAATCGTGTATTTACTGTCCCATACCGGAAGCATATCTTTGTTCCATATGCCCTGAAGATTGGCAGGTAACGAACCGGGCCGGCTGCTGGAGATCAGCAGATATCGTCCAAACTGGAAATACAGACTGACCAGTTCAGGGTCACCCTGACCTGCTCTGATCCGTGAGATCCGCTCATTTATCGGTAAATCCAAGTAACTTGTATCTGCGTGTTCTCCCTTCAGATGTAAGTCCATTCGTTTGAACAGTGCCTGATAGTCAGTGATATGATTCTGAAGCAATTGTTCATAGGACTTGGCAGAGGCAGCATCTATTCTTCGTAAACATTCAGCCTCCAGCTCTTCCTTGGCATAGCGAAAATCGGTGCATGCTGCTATGAGCACGGTTGCCGAATCAGCGTTTAACAGTGATATTTGACCGCTTGAATACTGAAGCTCTCCTGCTTCATGCATGACCCGAATTGCACAGCAAAAGCGGATTCCCCCTTCTCCTCCGCTTCTGCCCCGGATGATCATATCGCCATTGCTGCGCTGTTCGATTCGATCGATCAAAGAATGGAAACCGACTGGATGTCTTAGCGCCCCCGATAACGGTGACCAGTTTAATATGGCACCTCTGCCAAATAAAGCGGAGAATGATAATTCGCCTGGCACACCACTAGATAAATGAACAGCCATAACCTGATCAGGATAACTTGAAAAACATTCTCGCTTGTATTTGGTTTTGCCTGATGTATACTGAACGCGAGCAATTCCTTGTTCCAAATCAAGATATCTCTGGTACTCCGTTGCTTCCTCGTCTTTATGATGCATGGCCACATAGAAATCACCAAGCGGCTCGTAGTGCCGTTGCCCATCAGGCACTCCAACGAATGAAGCTAGTGCAAGCTCCTCTGCCTGCCCAATCTGTCCACGAAACAGAAGTTCCCGTATGTTATCCAGCGATTGAAGTGCCTGCGGATTGTTACGCTCCATCGGTCCGCCGTACCACAGGCTATCTTCATTTAACTGCACTCTCTCCAGATGTGTTCTTCCAAATACCATACCACCGAGGGTTCCGTTTCCAATCGGAAACGCCTCTTCCCACTGCCCCGCAGCGTGATCAAACCACAATTGTTTTGAATTCATCATTATACCTCCACTAGAGATGCCAAGGTTCACTGCTGCCCAGCAACATGACAAACAGGACTCAATATGACCCGAAGCGCAGACCACATCATCAGTTTACTTTGTTTACCCAGCTACGTTGAATGAAGAAAACTAACCTAAACCTTCACAATGCTAACCCGTTAGGAGGCATCATCATATCTAATCAATCGCTGGAGGTGACTTGATCCCAATAGTCACCAACGAGACCTTCGATGATGGAGCCGCTGGCCCACGGCATCAGACAGAACCAAGTGCTTGCCGGCGTACCATCGGCATAAGTCTCCGTAACGAGTCCTTGCGAGTGACAAAAGCGCTCGGACATCCATCCTTTTTTGCCATAACCATATTCACCATCAACACGATTATAGGTTTGACATCCCCAAGCGACCGTATCATCCATACGCTGACGGATATAGTCATCCTCACGTTGCTGAAGATAATATAAAAGCTCATCGACGAGATTGCTCGACATGGGATGAATATGCGGATTAGCTACCGAAGTGACGCTTCCGCCCGAACTTGACCAGTTCAATGTACTCAGCGGCGGAATCTGCACCGGCGAGTTATAACAAAATTTAAAACTGAACTCGTAGCTGATGGCGTCTCTCATATGATGGAGTAACGTCTCCTCACCGGAGAGTGCATGCAGGAAACGGAGAGCTTTGATATATGCCAGAATACCTTCCGAATCCACTGCTTTGTCCGCATCAAGCGGAGCACCGTAACATTCCATCTGTTTCACATAGGCATGGTAATAATGTGTTTCACTGCGTCTCATTTCCTCCAAATCGGATAAATCATTGGTCAACCAGCTGTAATAAGCTTTCGCAGCGAGGCACCACGCCCCGCTAAAAGCGTCATACTCCAGGCCTGCACCCGTGCGCTCGGACAATATCGTCGGATATTCGCCATCCGCATTTTTGCTCCGTTCCAGGCATTCCAGTACTTGCTTCACATAGGCGAGCCAGTCATCATGTCTAATCTGCCTTATGCGGCATTCATAGTCATAACATTTCAGGATATAAAACATGGCTTGTGCAACGAGATAGGATGAGTGACCTGGTGTACGCATACCGTCAAACCACCAGCCTTTAATGCTCCATTTTCCATCCTGATAAGCATCATACGGAAGTCCTGACTCTGGATTCATCGCATTTTCGATAATGTTTGTGATACAGGACAAAGCCTGCTGACGCATGGGCTCATTGTTCTGACGCAATGCTGCAAGCAGCATGGGGGTTGCAATGGTCATGCCGTTGGTCCAACTGATCGAGATGATTTTGTTATATCGATACCCCCCGCTCTCCGGGTCTTCATACACAAAAGTAGAATAGTGACGGTCATCTGGAAGCCAGGCGTAGTCTCGAACAGCAGCGGACAGGTCGGATACGGCTGTGCGGATGTCGCTTCCTTGTCTAGGCTGTTCATGGTACTTTTGGTAGACATGTTCTAATGCAGGGTTAATACCCAAGGGCGAAGAGGAATCATAATCATATAGTTCAAGGGTGAACGCCACCGATTCTCCTGCTTCCAACACAAAGACGCTCTCTGCCAAGGCTGAGCGCTCGTGCACAAGTCTTGATTTGATAAACAGCAACGGAGCATTCTCATACCCTAAGGTATAACCAACGGTGCCTTTCTCGATTGAACATGTGAAACCTCCATATTGTAGAAAAGTTCCTGTTTGACCCGGATACCACGGCTGCTTCTGTCCACTATGCTTGCTTTCCACCCAATATGGGCTTGCGCTTAGTCCGACAATTCGGCCTGAATCATAAACAAGTGCAGCCGGATGCGATAAACGATCACTTCGAACCATCCACCAAGGGGATGAAGGGCGGGATGGTTTTCCGTCACGAATTCTTGGAAATTCGTTAGGTACATTTTGGGGTGCTTCTCCCCGATTACGACCATACATAAAGGCAGGCAGAAAAAATCTGGGCTGCTGTTTGTCAAAAGCAAGCTCTACATGAATCACTCCACTCCACCTTTGACTGTCTTCATTCTTAATGGTAATCTGTGCCTGCTTTGGTTCATCTGCACTTCCTGTCCCGGCACTCATATTTACGTCAGCCCGAAGATTATGCGTGCTCATTCCAGTATAGGCTGTCCCTTCCTGCCTTCTACTGCGTGCGGTAAAGATCAGTTCCATACAATCCTCCCTTTCTATTTCCCTACTCCTTCAGAAAACGCTTGCAAATTTTAAACCAAGATGCTAGGATGGTACCATTTTATAGGTTCAGGTTCGCAATTTCATTGCTTAGATCGTGATATTTATTGCGCCAAACGATTAGGAGGATTTCATGATATGAATGAATCGCAGGAGTACCAGTATGATCCCATTCAGATGGATCTGCTGTATCTGCATCGTGTCACGACCTACAATATGGGCACTTTCTACCATCGGCATAATGGATATGAGCTGTACATTTTTCTTCGTGGCAATGTGAATTTCTATATCGAGAATCGATGTTACCATCTGGAGCGAGGTGATCTTATTGTTTTAAGTCCAGAGGAAATGCATCGGTCCTTTGCACTCGACAAGAATGAATATGAACGAATCACAATTAATCTGCAAAAATCATATCTTAATCGTTTATCCACATCATCTACCAACCTCTCTGCCTGTTTTGAACATCGGCCTAAAGGTAAGGGGAATATCATTCATTTGAATGAAGAGGAGTTAGAGCAGTTTCTCAATCTTGCAACCCAAGTGGAGCAAATGTTGCTAATCTCAGACTACGGTGCGGATATTATGAGAAATATGCTGATCGCCCGACTGCTTCTCATGACCAATCTGGCTTTTAAACATACGGATTTTGTGCCCACCGACATTATGCCTGAACTGGTTCGTAATACGATGGACTATATCGAAACGAATCTGACCGAATCTCTAACACTTCAGCACTTATCAGAAAAACTATTTACCAACAGCAGTTATATCAGCCGTCAATTCAAAAAACACACCGGACTTACAATTCGAAACTATATTCTTACTCGCCGAATTGAGCTCGCCAAAAGTTGCCTAACTGAAGGCATGAGTATTACCGAGGCTTGTTATCAGTCTGGATTCGGCGATTATGCCAATTTTATTCGTACCTTTACCAAGCTGGTCGGAACATCGCCCGGCAAGTTTGCACGCAACCCTTCAGATTCAGAACTTCAATGATAGTTAAATAGTGAACATAAGTGTACATTGAGCAGAGTATCCAAGATTGGAGGAAAGCGATGGATATTATGAAAGGTACTTATGGTTTTCGATTTGCCGAAGATCGTGAACTTGACCTATGCAAGCTCTATGCAACGGGGAGCGATATCATTACTGATCCATCGTATTACTGGGATGGACTGGATCGAACGGATGGTCGTCTTCTATTATTTCAGTACACCCTTGCTGGAGAAGGTATTTATGAAAGTAAAGACCGTACATACCGTGTGACCTCCGGACAGGCTTTTCTTGCTGAGATCCCGAGCGCTCATCGATATTATTATCATCCAGAGTGTGCTGAGCCATGGCATTTCATCTTCCTACTCTTCCGTCCTGATCTTATTCAAGCTCATTGGCAGAAGTTTGTGCGAGAAGCAGGTGAGGTTGCTTCTCTCCCCATGGATTCGACTCCCATCCGACTGCTGCGAATGATTGTAACGGATGCTGCGGCTGGGCGGATAACGGACCCTTTGATTGCCTCATCCAGTGTGTATCAGTTCATGACAGAGCTTGTTCGCTTACAGACGACTGCACGTCATAATCGAGAGAACTGGCCGGAACATATTCAGCAGGCTACGAAGTATATCGAGACCGATTACGCCAGTATGATCAGCGTGGATCAGCTTGCAGAACGTGTTGCACTATCCAAATATCACTTTATTCGTAGATTCTCGGCCAGCACAGGCCTCACTCCAGGTGCCTATCTCACCCGTGTTCGAATCGAGAAAGCCATGGAATTACTTCGGGGCACGACACTAAGCATTGAACAGATCGCAGTACAAGTGGGATACTCCAGTGGAAGTTATTTTATCAAAGCTTTTCGAGGATTAACTGGACTCACACCGGGGGAATTTCGAAGCGGTGGCGAGAGTCTGGTATATCGGAAATTATTTTTCGACTAACCGCAATATATTGCTATTGAAGACTTAACATTACTGTAGATTATTGTATTTCTGTTCATTATGATAAATGTGACTAGAGCAATAATTTAAATTACGTTCAGGTAAAGGAGCCTTTCAATGGATCATACTCATGTTGCACCAACACCTCCTCTTGGCTGGAACAGCTGGGACTGCTACGGCGCTGCTGTCACTGAAAAGGAAATTCGTGGCAATGCGGAATACATGGCTACACATCTGAAAGAATATGGCTGGAGCTACATTACCGTTGATATTCAATGGTATGAACCTCTGGCAAACTCATCACAATACCGCCCGTTCGCTCCACTGATTATGGATGAGTACTCACGTCTGATGCCTGCAGAAAATCGCTTTCCTTCTGCTGCGGAGGGTCAGGGATTCAAACCACTTGCTGATTATGTTCACAGTTTGGGACTAAAATTCGGCATTCACATTATGCGCGGAATTCCAAGGCAAGCTGTTCATGCGAATATAGCTCTGTTGGGGACCAACTCTACCGCCCGTGAGATCGCTCATACCAACTCCATCTGTCCTTGGAACACGGATATGTATGGCGTGGATTACAACAAAGAAGGCGCCCAAGCCTATTATGATTCGCTATTTGAATTGTATGCTTCATGGGGTGTTGATCTGGTCAAAGTGGACGATATCGCTGCCTCCAGATTATATGACACACATCAGCCTGAGATTGAGATGATCTCGAAGGCGATCAAACGTGCTGGACGTCCCATGGTATTAAGTCTGTCTCCCGGTCCTGCCCCCGTGGAATACGCTGAATTCTTCGCGGAACAGGCTAACATGTGGCGGGTAACGGATGATTTCTGGGATCAATGGCCACTTTTGCTAGATATGTTCGACCGCTGCCGTAAGTGGCAGGGCCTTCCTAAGGAGGGATGTTGGCCGGATTGTGATATGTTGCCTCTGGGGCACATTGGTATTCGCTCTGTGGATGGAGGTGGAGCCGATCGGTGGACAAGATTCACTAAGGATGAGCAATTGACGATGATGTCTCTGTGGAGTATCTTCCGTTCTCCTCTCATCTTTGGCGGCGAGCTACGAGATAACGACGACTGGACGCTGTCTTTGCTAACGAACCGCGAGGTTCTGCGTATGCATCGTGAGAGTTATGATGCCAAAGAAGCGCTGCGCCAGGAAGATCTGATCGTATGGACTGCTGCACATGACGATGGGTCCACTTATGTAGCACTGTTTAATGTCGGAGAGCAGCAAGCGCTGCCTGTAGAACTTAACATGGAGAGCATTGGTTTATCACCTTCCATGGCAAGCCAAGGTACTGAACTATGGAGCGGCCATGAGGCACAAGTTGACGGGAAAATTTTACGTGCAGATGTGCCTTCGCATGGTGTGCGTCTCTACCATTTCGCTTGAGCCATTCTATCAAAAGAAGAGGCTTGTCATTAATGACAAACCTCTTTTTCTGCTTTCTGAAACGATACAAACCGTAGACGGCTTGTTATATGAAGAACCTGCATCAGATCGATGTTGATGATTCATTCTTTCGTGCTTGGAATTTACGATCAAAGTGCCACCGATACACCAAAGTCATCACGACAACCATAAAAGCAAGTAAAATAAATAGGTTACTATATACAGAAGCAGATGACAGGCTGATAAAAGGATTCAAATGCAACTGCTGCGCTCCTCCGTCGATGACTTTGCCAAGAACGGTTGTAGATACAGAAGCCGCGATGAAATTAAACATTGACAGTAACCCCATACCAATGCCGACCTGTTCTTTGGAAAGGGTCTGTGCGATCGTATTGGACAGCCCTATTTGCATATACGATTGACCAAGAACCGCCAGGATTAGAAAAGATGAAATGAAAAACAGCGATATACCGTTAGCAAACGATAAACTTACAAAGCCGATAACAAGCATCGTTGAGGCTGTATAAATCAAATAGACATTGCCTTTATCATCAGCTAACTTTCCTCCTCGTCTTCCCAGTAATGCTGCAATCAGAGCCGAAGGTAACATAATTAGACCTGTCAGAGCCGGATAAGCATCATACACATGGGTTAACAGTTGCGGGATAATAAATGGAATGCTAAATCCACATGCAACTAACACAAATGAAATAATCATTCCCCATGTATAGGAGCGGTTGCGAAAAACAGCTGGTTGCACAAACGGTGATGCTGCATGGAGAATACGAAGGATAAACAATGCTAACGCTACAATGCCCAGTAGCAAATACCACAAATTTAATTGAGTCAGTGCGAGCAAAATGCCTCCAATGCTTACGGCGAGCAGTATACCTCCGAGATAGTCCATCTTTTCATACCCTCCCCTCTCATCATTCAAATACTTTCTATAGAAGGGGAGCGTCAACAGCGAAAGTAGCGGAATCGCAAATAGAAACTTCCAATTTAGTGCACTGGATACGAATCCGGCAACAATAGGACCTAACGCAGATCCCAGGGCGATTCCGATCGCAGAAGTACCGAGTGCCTGACCACGCTTGTTCGGCGGAAAATATCGAACTGGTATAATCATGGCCAGAGCTGGAATGACGGCAGCCCCTGCGGCCTGAATCAGACGAGCCAAAATAATCATAAAGTAGGAAGTAGAAAGAATTCCTATAACGGAGCCAGTAGCCAACAATAAGAGTCCAAATGTGATTAAATGTTTAATACTATATCGATCTGTTAGCTTCCCGTAAGTGACTGTACCAACGGCGTATACAATTAAATATCCAGTAACGATCCAGCTTGTCTCAGAAGCCGATCGTTCGAATTGATCTCCAATGACGGGTAAGACAACATTAAACATCATTCCGTTCATTACAGAGATGATCAAAGTGAAGACAAGCACGCGAAGTAGTGCAGTTTCTTTGCCCGTTGCAGATGTATCCTGGATCTCTAAACTCTCTGTGGTCTTCATCGTTTCCCTCTTTTCCTTACGTTACTAAAAAAATACGCGAAATTGACTGTCAGTACTTACTGTCATAATATAACTTAAAATACTAGGGCGTTAGCGCCCTAGTGAACGTCCATACACTTTCGGTAATCACATCTTCTAATGAAAGCCACGGAAAATGTACATGATCCTCCATATGGTTAATAAACAAGCCATAATTCAATGCCATGAAGGAGAAAGCCTGTAATTCAGCGTTGATCTGAATCACCTTGCCTTGCTCGTACATCGTTTGCAGATATCGGGTTAAAAGCTCAAGTAACTGCTGGGGATGTCTTATCGTTCGTGTTCTTAACTCCGGCAAATGATTCATTTCCTTCAGACTGATCATGAATAGTTTACGGTTCTTATGCATGATTTCATGATAGGTTTTACTGACTAACAATAAGTCAGAATGCAGATTCCACACTACTTTTTCCTCAAAAAGTCGTGTCATTTCTGCGGAATAATGATATTCGTCAAATGCGCTCTCCAGCAGATTTTGTTTCGTACCAAAGTGGCGAAATAACGTCTTCTCACTTACGCCGGCGGTTAAGGCAATCTCCTGCGTTGTAACACTTTTATATCCCTTTACCGAGATCAGCTCAATCGCCGTTAACATTAACTTCTCTCTTGTGTTCCGTTTACTTGAATTGGACATTAAGCTCTCCTTATACTCGAATGTCAGTGATCACTGTCATAAAAGAAGACTACCTTTTGAATCACTCTTTGTCAAGTACTTCAACTCCTTTCTGTTCCATCGCATGTGCAGCAAGTTGGAAAGCTCGAATCCTTCTTTCGAGCAATGTATATTGAGGTGTTCCAGTTGCAGACTTCTCCATCATTCGTTCAAGAGAAGGAAGGAGATTTATTATTACATGACGTGCCTCGGATACTTCCAAGCTGTCGTAATGTTGGTCTCCTTTCCCACTCCAGTCATGTTCCAATATATGTAAACTGATAATCAACGCATGAAGCCGTTTCTCTATAACAGATGTATTTGCTCCTTTCTCCACCATATTTTGCAACGCGTTTTTCGACTTGCGTATCACTGACTGAAAAGCTTCAATCGATTGTCGTTGTACAATTTCAGATAAGGGTTCGATCACAGGCACATGCTCCTTTGCAGGGGATTTATAACGTTGTTATATGGATAATAGCTACCATATATTCATTGTTTTCAGAAATCCTATTATAGTCCCATATGCAATCCATGTACAAAATAAAAAAAGCCGCATATGCGACTTTTTTGTTCATCCACAATTTGAATGTAATTAGAGCACCTTTTCCAAAAAGCTGATTGTGCGTTCATTCTGCGGTTTGCCGAAGATCTGTTCAGGATTTCCTTCCTCAACAATATATCCGCCATCCATAAAAATAACCCGATCCGCAACTTCGCGGGCAAAGCCCATCTCATGCGTAACAATCATCATGGTCATGCCTTCTCTTGCGAGATCCTTCATGACACCAAGCACCTCTCCAACCATCTCTGGGTCAAGTGCCGATGTAGGTTCATCGAACAACATAACATCCGGGTTCATCGCGAGTGCACGAGCAATAGCTACGCGCTGCTTCTGTCCGCCCGAGAGCTGACTTGGAAAGCTCTCCGCTTTATCTGAAAGACCGACACGGTCAAGCAAGCGAAGCGCGGTGTCCCTAGCCTGTGCTTGATTTAATTTACCAAGTTCCATTGGCGCGAACATAATATTTTTGAGCACACTAAAGTGAGGAAATAGATTAAAGTGCTGGAATACCATACCAATGTTCTCACGGGCTTTGTTAAGATCGGTGTCACGACTGTTCAAGTCCTGATCATCGACGATCACACGGCCTGCAGTAATGTCCTCCAGACAGTTGATGCAACGAAGAAATGTACTTTTTCCCGAACCGGATGGGCCGATGACACATACAACCTCGCCTTCATTAACAGCAATGTCGATCCCTTTCAGCACCTGATTGGAACCGAAGCTTTTCTTCAGACCTTCTACTTTAATTTTAGTCACGGCGAATCTTCACCTCCAGATAATCGGCAAGTCTAGTCAGTGTAATGATAACAATCAAGTACATTACCGCTACCGTTAACCATATGTCAAACGAGGATAAGGTTCTGGCAATAATGATTTTACCCGACTGTGTAAGCTCAACCAGCCCGATTACGGACAAAATGGATGTATCTTTGAGCGTAATGACCATCTGGTTAATAAATGAAGGAATCATCACACGAACGGCTTGAGGAATGACAATTTTCATCATCGCTTTGCGATATGGAAGACCTAGTGAGCGAGCAGCCTCCATCTGTCCACGATCAATCGATTGAATCCCCCCACGGATAATCTCAGTAACGTACGCTCCGGCATTTAAGCTCAGCGTCAGAATCGCTGCAAGGAACAGCGGCATCGTAAAGCCAAATGCCTGAGGAATACCAAAGTAAATGAAGAACGCGAGTACAAGCAACGGAATACCACGGAAAATATCAACGAATACGGTGGCAATGCCGCGCAAAAATCTGTTACGTCCTACTTTCATAAAGGCGAAGATCAAACCGATAATAAACGCAAAGAATAGAGACATGATGGTGTATAAAAGTGTATTCCCCAAACCTTTCAACAAAGCCGGAAAAGATTTGTATATAAGTTCCATACGCCCCAATTGTGCAACTGACTCTGCGTTATCACCTATATACTTATCTACAATACGCTTGTATTCACCGCTCTCCTTGATGTTTGCAAGGCCTGCGTTAAACTTTTGCAGCAGCTCCTGGTTTTTTCCTTTACTTACGGCAAAGCCGTAAGGTGCACCTTTTTCTGGTTCTGTGACAACTTTCAGTCCGTTTTTCTGATTCTCCCCGTATTTCAACACAGGGAAGTCATCAAAACATGCTGCAGAATTCCCCGTTTTCACATCATCATACATCTGTGCTGAATCATCAAAAGGTACAATGGTAAACCCATACTTTGATGCGTTCGCTTCAGCAAAACGATAGCCTTCCGTCCCCGTTTTTACAGCTACCTTTTTGCCACGAAGATCTTCATAGCTTTTTATCGTATCATTATTGACTTTAACGCCCATAACCACGCCCGATTCAAAATACATATCGGAAAAATCGAATTTGGTTTTTCGTTCATCCGTAATACTCATACCTGCAATGACGCCATCCACCTGATTCGATTCCAGTGCCTGAACGGCAGCATTAAATCCTAAGGCTTTGATCTCATATTTAAAATTCTGATCCTTGGCGATCGCTGCCATGATATCCATATCGATGCCGACAAAGTCGCCGTTAATTTCCTGAAATTCAAACGGTGCAAAGGTAATATCGGTACCGATCGTATAGGTTTTGCCCGAATCCGACTGTGCCTGCACACTTCCCGTCCAACCTGTAAAGCCGGACACCAGAAGCAGCACCATGGTAAGTATAAGTATTGTAATCCTGTTATTCTTCATATGTCCTCCTCGTCTTGACGTCATGCCATACGTATGTCCCGAATCATGCTAAGGTTATTATTCTCAGCTCTTGACCAATCAATGCCCTTTCTACCCACCTTCATTTTTGTTTCCATGGCATTTCTTCAATCCACTTGTAAAAGTCCTCTTATACTTACCCTGAAGGTCAGGTTAGCGAAACCTAAACTTTAAATTTGAAACATTAAAATGCAAAAAAGCCGCAAAATGCGACTTTTTAGCTATCTTATAGACAAGCATTAATTCCCAATCGATAAACTTTAATTCTTAAGATCGATCAGCAGTGTTTCAAAAATAGTATCATTTCGTTTATATCGTGGGTTCATACTTTATTTTAACGTAATCTCAAAGACTGATCCCGCTTCACCCGCAAAGACAAGGTAGCCTCTCTCGGGTAGTACCACTGTCGTTTGACCACTGACTACGCTATGATTCAGACTGGCTCCAGACGCATCATACACAACAAATGAACCATCGGAAGGTAAGTTCACTTTCATTTCTTTCCCGCGAGCCGTAGTCGGAATCGAAAACCATTTGGCGTAACCATCCGACTGAATCGTCGTTTTTGATTGCCGACCTGCATAGACCGGTTTCACGATATCCTGGCTGGCATATACATTGCCTCCTTGTGAGACATATTCCACACCGTCTTGCTTGAAAAAAGTGAATTCCATCGTATCACGACCCGCTACACCCGGAATCTGCAATTGGTTCATAGCTTGATCCCTATCTGTAATGGCATTCGTATAAATATACCCTGGTAACTCACTTAACAACTGAATAGGAATAAGCGGCATTGCTGTATTATATAGAGTCGAGGTATGTTTTTCATTAACGAGTACATACGTTTTACCCACACGCGCTTGCCAGGCAGCTTTAGCTTCGCCCGACAATGGATTGGCTTGAAGCTTCTCAGCCTTATACTCCGAAGAAGCAAGTTGCCCGAGTCCAGGTACCGATTGATACGAACGTGTCCAAAGATACGTATTTCCGTTATCTTCCTTAACCAACTTTAGTTTCTCCGTACCTGTTTCATTTACAAAAGAACCGTCAGCAATATAGGTGTAAGACTCTTTCGGGCTATTTGGTGCCGCTAACATCGACATCGTGAGTTGCCCATTTTCCTGCACATCCAGTTTTATTAACGTATTGGCTCCGCCGCCATAGATTCCGGAATAGTTCATTTCTTCTTTCGGCATAACCGCTTTTACAGGTACTCCATGCGACTTCTCCGCTTTACGCTCTGGAATCAGCTTCTTTTCTTCCAGGCTACTTAACAACAACTCTGTTGCAATCAATTGATTCGTTGAACTTGAACCTCCTGAAGATGTAACGGCTGCAGCCATGTTATGCTCAGGCAACACAATCAGAGAAGCATGATAGGCGATTGTATTTCCACCTTTAGTCCATGCCTTGATGCCGTATTGATTAAATGGAAACAAGTTCACACTATCCCATCCCAAACCGTAAGCAATAGATGAGTCGCCGTCCTCCGGCCACACTCCCCGTTTGTACTCTTCTTGCCCGGTAGCTTTCGCTGATTTTTTGGATAGAACACCATTCTTCTCATTTGTGAATACTTGTGACAGCTTCACCAAATCTTCGGCTGTGGAATAGATGCCGCCTGAAGCAATCATGTTGGTTGTCTCCAACGGCTGTTGTTCTTTTTTGGCAGAGTATGTCGTTGCCATTTGTTTCAGATTCAACGGATCTTGCGGTGTTTTGGTATGATCCATGCCAAGAGGTGTTGTGATATTACGATGCATGAATTCCGTAAAACTCAAACCGCTCACTCGCTCCACCAGAATCTCGGCTAAAGAAAACCCATCATTACTATAGACCGAGTAGGCTCCAGGATCTGCCTTCAAATGCTGTGAGGCTAACTGATCCAGCAAAGTGTCATGTGCGTGCGTATCCGCATCTTCGAAGAGAATAGCACTGTTACTGGATGTGCCAAGCAATCCCGATGAATGATTTAACAGCATACGTATTGTAATCTGAGCATAACGCTTGTCCTTCATTTTAAAATCAGGAATATAGTTAACCACTGGATCATCCAGTTTCACTTTACCATCGTCCACCAGCTTCATTATCGCGGTTGTGAGGAACATTTTACTTGTTGATCCTATGCCATACATCGTTTCTGACGTAAGTGGTATACTCTTGGCAGGGTCGTTGATCCCTGTTTGTCCTGAGAGAACGATCTCTCCTCCATCCATAAGTGCGTACTGTACACTCGCGACACCGTAGGTTTCGGTTAGTGTTTTGGTTTTCGCGGTGACTGCTTTTTGAGTCAACCCGTAGTCTAGTTTACCTGGAACCTCGGCTGCATATGCAGCTGTGGGAGTTAACATTGCAAATGCCAAGGTCATGGCGACGAGGGACGTTCTTTTTTTTCGTGTCAAATTCATCTTCTCCTATTCTGCTCTATGGTCGTCGTGTTTGAGCTGTTACCTAACGCAGTATAAGTGTTGAAAATGAACTGCCCACGTCCTGAATATGAACTGAAGATGAACCGTCAAATAAATATATAATAGCGATTCATCATTGCAGATTGAACTGTGATCATGATAATATTCCTACAATGGAACGCCCAAAAACCCATCATGTTCAAGTAATATGCAATCCATAATTTCAACAACAACGGAGTTGTTATAATAATGTTAAAAGTGAACCGAAATGATGACCGTCCGATCTGGCAGCAGCTGCTTGATCAGGCTATTCACAACATTACAACCGGGAACTGGCCTCCAGGTGAACTGCTGCTTCCGTCGCGTGAGTTAGCCGGGCGAATCGGTGTTTCGCGATCTACCATTCAGATCGTTTACGAAGAATTATTCAGCCGGGGTTATACGGTAACCTCACGTCGCGGCGGAACAAGAGTCAGCCGCTCGATCCAGGTGCTCCGTTCTTTAGAAGAGGAGCCACCGTCCGGGCCTGTACCGCCCGCACTGCCTGTAGTACACGAATCCATTGCCAAGCTGCAGAGCTGGTTTGGTGATCGAGATGCAACGCAGGTGGACATTGATTTTAACCCGCACGAGCCATACATAGATGAAACGTTCACGCAATCCTGGAGAAAATCATTTTTGCAGGTGTCAGCTGAACCCAACCTCGATATTTGGTCGTATGGCGATGCCCGAGGTTTCCTGCCGCTGCGAGAACAGATCCAACGATACTTGTCACTGGAACGAGGAATTCATATTGAAGTTGATCAGATTTTGTTAACTTCAGGTGCACAGCACAGTATTGATTTGATTGCTCAGGCACTTCTGACTGGAGGAGACAAAGTAACCGTGGAGGACCCCGGTTTTCCTGCCGCTTGGACCACCATGAGATACCGCGGTATGCAGATCGATGCCGTACCGGTTGATGAGCAGGGGCTGTGCATAGATCGCATCCACCCAGAATCCAGGCTCGTATTTGTCACCCCTTCGCATCAATGCGCCGCTGGTGTTATTATGTCAGAGCCTCGCAGGCAGCAATTATTACACTTGGCAGGTCAACGGGGAATGTGGATTATTGAGGACGATTACGACAGTGAATTCAGATACCGTGGAGATCCGCTTCCAACCCTGTTCAGTCAACTGCCTCAGAACACGCTTTATATGATGAGTTTTTCCAAAATGATCGCACCCGGTATTCGGTTGTCCGCGATTATAGGACCTAAAGTAGCCATGGATCGGCTTACACAGGTTCATGAATTGACCTATCGCCATCTACCCATTATGGAGCAGCTAACGTTGAATCATTTTATTGAGCGGGGGCACTTTATGCGCCATATGAGAAGGGTTCGTAACGTTTATCGCCGCAGACACGAGGTCATGACCAGAGCCATCCATTCTTCCGGTCTTAGTTCGCGTTTTAGATTAAGCGGTGTAGAAACGGGATTACATATGCTGCTTGAAGCAGATAACCCATGTGATGAAGCAGCAATAACCTCTGCCGCCCGCAGGCAGGGCGTCTGTGTTTATCCACTGAGCAGATATTGCCTGGAGAGTGATCGTAAGGGGTGGGTATTAGGTTTTGCAAAAGTAGATGAGGAACGAATCGAAGAAGGCATCTCCCGATTGGCCAGCACCGTATTATAACAATTGAATACAGCCCGCAGGCAATCCAAAATCAATAAGAAGATTGCAGACGGGCTGTATCTATTTATGAGGTGAACGAGGCCCCTGTTTCGTACAGGGGAAATCGAGATGTGATCTCGCGCACACAACCTGATATGTGCTGCTTTACTTTAGTGTTCGCTGGGTTTTTAAAAGCAAGCGCGATAAGCTCGGCGATTTCTTTCATCTCCCCGGCGCCAAGTCCTCTGGTTGTCATAGCCGGAGTTCCAAACCGAATACCGCTTGTAACTAACGGACTTGCTGTATCATAAGGAATCGAATTTTTATTTGCCGTGATGCCTGCTTCATCCAGCATAATTTGAGCATCTTTCCCCGTAAGGCCAACGCTGCGCAGATCAACAAGAATGAGATGATTATCGGTCCCTCCAGAAACAAGCGAAAGCCCTTCATTGATTAGCGTTTCTGCCATTACTTTGGCATTATTCAGAACGTTTCTCATATAAACCGTGAAATCAGATTGCATGGCTTCCCCAAAAGCGACTGCTTTTCCCGCAATAATATGCATAAACGGCCCGCCCTGTGTTCCCGGAAAAACAGCTTTATCGATGGCCTGTGCCCAGGATTCCTTACACAAAATAGCACCTCCACGCGGACCTCGCAGCGTCTTGTGTGTCGTGGTTGATACAATATGTGCATGCGGTACGGGGTTAGGGTGTAATCCTGCTGCAACAATGCCCGCAATGTGTGCCATATCTACAAATAGTAAGGCACCCACTTCGGAAGCAATTTGAGCAAAAAGCTCGAAATCAATGCGCCTCGGGTATGCACTTCCGCCTGCAACGATCATTCGTGGACGATGTTTGTGAGCCAGTTTTCGAACTTCGTCAAAGTCAATAAGACCCGTTTCTGGATCAACACCATAGGGAACAAAGTGATAAAACATTCCTGAAAAATTAACAAGATTTCCATGGGTCAAATGACCGCCATGAGCAAGATTCATTCCAAGAATCGTATCACCCATCCGGGCCGAGGCAAGATATACAGCCATATTCGCCTGTGAACCGGAATGAGGCTGCACATTCGCATGTTCAGCACCAAATAGTTGTTTCAAGCGGTGATTAGCAATATCCTCTACCGTATCAACATGCTCGCATCCACCATAATATCTTCTGCCCGAATAGCCCTCTGCATATTTATTGGTTAATACGCTGGCCGTGGCCTCCATTACGGCTTGGCTCACAAAATTCTCTGAAGCAATCAATTCTATCGTATCCCGCTGTCTTGCAAGCTCGTGACGGGTTGCTGCTGCCAAAGTTTTATCTTGATTCTCTATATGTTTTAACATCTTGACCATCATCCCTTCCTTTTTCTTAAGCATTCGTTCCAAGTTGTTTTTTTCCAAATTTATAATGGATTAGAAGATGGGCCATGACTCCAGCCACAAGTCCCCAAAATGCACCGCCGATACCAAACAAAGTTACATTAGCGGCTGTTGCTAAAAATGTAATCAATGCCGTTTCCCGTCCGTTCGGATCCGCCAAAGCGTTAGCCAGGCTACCGCCGATCGTTCCAAGCAAAGCCAGTCCTGCTAAGGTGGCGATAAAAGCTGCTGGAAGAATTAAAAATAATGCGGCTAAGGTTACACCAAAAATTCCCACAGTTATGTAGAAAACTCCGCAGGCAATGCCCGCAATATAACGCTTGGACGCATCTTCATGCGCATCTTTTCCTGTACATATGGCTGCGGTAATGGCTGCCACGTTAAATGCATGTGAGCCGAATGGTGCAGCGATTAGTGAACCCAGTCCGGTTACCGTTAATATAGGGTTGGCACTCGTTCGAAAACCATCATTGCGGAGAACCAGCATACCTGGCATGTACTGCCCCGTCAGCGTAATAATAAATAACGGCAGGGCCACACCGAGCAACGCTTGAATTGAGAATTCAGGCGCAGTGAATACAGGTAAAGCGACCGCGAGCTGAATGGAGCTAAAATCGGTTTTCCCCATAATCATCAGATAGATCAGGCCGAGAACCAATATACCAACGATGGCATAGCGAGATGTAAACCGTTTTAACACGATGTAAGTGGTGAACAACAGAATAACCAATCCAGGTTCGACCTTGGCCCCTTCAAACGCGGAGATACCAAACTGGAGTAAAATTCCTGCAAGTAAACCGGAAGCGATCCCTGGCGGAATTAATCGCACGAACCGTTCGAACAAGCCAGACATGCCCAAAATGACAAAACCAACGGCGGATATCATATAAGCACCTATGGCTTCAGAATAAGGAGTTACAGCCAGCATGGAGACAAGGAAGGCTGCAGCTGGGGTAGACCACGCTGTTATGATAGGTTCTTTATAGCGATAACTAAGCCAAATCCCTGTGATCCCCACGCCAATCGAAATGGACCATATCCAGGAAGCAGTCATTTCCGGGCTTAACCCTGCTGCTTTAGCTGCTTGAAACACAAGAATGAAGGTCCCTCCATAATTGACAATTACAGAAATTAGAGCGGCGGTCACTGGCGATATCAAATCGCGCCCGCGAATCTTATTAAATGCTGTTTTCAATGTAAACCCCTGCCCCTCAACTAATCTTCTATCTTTTTATGTTCGTTCCAGTAATATTCATCGGGCAGATAACGTGGGCCAAATACATTGGTTCCGACACGAACAATGGTCGCTCCCTCTTCAATCGCCATACTGAAATCACCCGACATGCCCATCGATAACATGCCCATGTCGACACGCGGGATGTTTCTCTCTCTGATCTGCATACTGAGCTGTTTCAACAACCGAAAACATTGGCGTGTCTCATCAGCTGATGCATGCAGCTTCCCTATCGTCATTAATCCTTTTACATTCAGTGTTTCAAATTGAGACAATTGTTCAACGAGCTTCACTGCATCCTCTGGAGAAGCACCGAATTTACTTTCTTCATAGGACGTATTAATTTGTACAAGAATGTCCATGGTCCGCTGTTCTTTGACAAGCTGGTCATGTAACACCTGCCCGAGCTTCAGACGATCCACCGAATGGATCATTGTCACATACTTCACAACCTCCTTTACTTTATTCGTCTGCAGATGTCCGATAAAATGCCATTCCACCGCTTTGGACTGCTCCATAAGAGGATATTTATCTCGCAATTCCTGTACCTTGTTTTCTCCAAACAGCTGTTCACCTGCCTGCACAGCGACCTGTAACTTCTCAAGCGGTACCGTTTTCGTCGCTAAAAGCAGCTGCACATCGTTTACATTTCGTCCAGAAGCCTTGCAAGCCAGTTCCATTTGTTTTCTAACCATCTTTAAATTTTCTTCAACCGGATGATCCAAGCAAAGATGCCCCTTTCTACTCACCATTTGAATGACAGTATAACAATCTATGGACTGAATATGTATATCCAAAGATATAATTTTTGTGCAATCCAAAATTCAGCAATTTGCAATTGGAGTCACGAATGAGCCTGATTCGAGTTAAACCATCTATGATTTTCACGATAAAAAATCCCGTTCCGGCTTTATCAGCCAGAGCGGGATTCGTGTATTACCTTTTAAATATAGAATTATTGATTCACGTTATCTTTTGTTACCAGCTTCAATTCAGCTGGTATGGATTTCTCCACTTGTTCACCACTCAACACATCGAGTGCGGCCTGCAATGCAAGCTGTCCGATCAAATCAGGTTGTTGAGCTACGGTTGCCGTGAGCTTACCATCCTTAATTGATTTAATGGCATCGTCGTTACCGTCAAATCCGATCACCGGGATATCTTTACCGGAGCTTTGGATTGCTTCAATGGCCCCCAGAGCCATTTCGTCATTATGAGCAAACACGGCTTGAACTCCTGGGTTACCTTGCAACAAGTTCTCCATGACATTCAGACCTTTGGAGCGGTCAAAGTCAGCGGACTGTTTGGCAACCACATCGAGCTTCTGGTCTGCAATCTCATGGAAACCTTTGCCACGCTCACGGGTGGCTGATGCACCCGGTACACCTTCAAGTTCAATCACTTTAGCACCTTCACCAAGCTGCTTCACGATATATTCAGCAGCCATGCGTCCACCCTTTGCATTATCCGATGCGACGAGCGCTGCAACTTCACCTTTATCCGCAGAGCGGTCAAGCGTAATTACCGGAATGCCAACACTATTGGCGGATTGAACGGCTGTAGAGATCGCCGCGGAATCGGCCGGATTGATTAACAAGGCATCAACGCCCTGCTGAATCAGGTCATCCACATCGTTCGTTTGCTTCGCGGAATCGTTCTGTGCATCTACGACAACAACTTGAATACCTTGTTTCTGTGCTTCAGCAACGACACCATCTTTCAGTGAAACGAAGAACGGGTTGTTCAGTGTCGAGATCGACAAACCGATTTTTTTCTGTTCCTTACCTCCGGCTGACTTTGGTTTCGCCCAGCCTGGCGGCTCCAGCGAACATCCGGCCAGAACAACGATCAGTATCATGCTAACAAGCGTTAGTGTCCATTTTTTCATGTTGTTTTCTCTCCCTTAAGCAGTTTTCTTGCGGTCCAGCAGGACAGCGATAGCAATAACGACACCCTTCACGACCATCTGGTAGAAGGAGTTCACACCGAGCAGGTTCAGACCGTTATTCAGTACACCGATGATCAGCACACCAATCAATGTACCTACAATGCGTCCGCGGCCGCCAGAAAGGCTTGTTCCGCCCAGCACAACTGCAGCGATGGCATCCAGCTCATAGGATGTACCTGCCGTAGGTTGAGCGGAATTCAGACGAGATGTCAGAATCGCACCAGCCAGCGCGGCGAGCATCCCTGCAAGGGAGTAGATCATAATTTTGACACGGGATACTTTAATACCCGAGATAATTGAAGCTTTTTCATTACCGCCGATGGCGTACGTTTTGCGGCCGAAGGCCGTTTTATGCAAAATGGTCCACAGAATAACAAACGTAATCAGCATTGTAATGGCTGGTACCGGAATGCCGAGCAGGTATCCCCGTCCAAACAATTGGAACAACAGGCTATCACCAAGCCCCGTGATCGGATTACCATTCGTGTATACCAGTGTCAAACCTCTGAAAATGGTCATCGTTGCAAGGGTGGCGATAAAAGGAGCCATATTACCCTTGGTAACCATAAGTCCGTTCACCATACCCATGACTCCGCCAAGTGCAACCCCGATAATGATCGACAGAATCGGATCCAGACCCGATAACATCATGTTGGCTACAAACGCACTGGATAAAGCGAGTATAGAACCCACCGACAGGTCTATCCCGCCAGTGAGAATAACAAACGTCATGCCAAATGCAATCAAGGCATTAATGGAAACCTGACGTAGCAGGTTTAGAATGTTAAGCGGTTCCAAGAAACTTGGATTAAGCACCGAAACAATCACAATCAGGATGATTAATCCGAGTAATGGACCGAGTTTTTGTGTTACGCTAGACAAGCGGAACCCGCTTTTGGCTGTTTTAGTGTCCTGCATTGTTGTCATGTTACTGTCCCCCTGTAGCTAGAGTCATAATATGTTCTTGTGTCGCTTGTTCCTTCGGCAGCACGCCGGTAATGTGACCCTCATGCACAACGGCAATGCGGTCACTCATACCCAGCACTTCAGGCAGTTCGGAAGAAACCATGATAATCGCAACACCGCGGTCTGTCAGTTCGTTCATGAGCTGATAGATCTCACGCTTCGCTCCAACGTCTACCCCGCGTGTAGGCTCGTCCAGAATGAGTACACTTGGACCAATACCCACCCATTTGGCAATGACAACCTTCTGCTGATTTCCCCCGGATAAGTTCCGAGCCGCGGTTTCCGAGGATTGGGTTTTGATCTGCAATCGTTTGATCAGTGTGTCCACAAACTCCTGTTCTTTCGCATTCGAGATGAAACCTTTATTGGAGAAACTGAACAAATTCGTCAGTGCCATATTTTCACGGATGGAAAAGTCGAGCACCAGCCCTTCATCCTTCCGGTCTTCTGTAATAAAACCAATGCCGTGCTTCACCGCATCCGCCGGTTTCCGAATGTTTACCTTTTTGCCACGTATCTTGATTTCTCCGCTGTCCAGCCGATCCAGACCAAAAATCGCTCTCATGATCTCCGTACGCCCTGATCCCATCAGACCGGAGAAACCGAGTACTTCGCCGGCTTTCACATCAAAGCTGACATTTTCGAACAATCCCTTTCGGTTTACTTCCCGCACCTCAAGCACCACTTCGCCATACTTCGGATTGCGGGACGGATAACGCTCCGTCAGTTCACGTCCTACCATCTTACGCACGACTTCATCAAAGTTTGTCTCAGCAATCGCCTTGGTATCTACGGTTCGCCCGTCACGCATAATGGTGATGCGATCACAGATCGTGAAGATTTCCTCCATCCGGTGAGAGATGTATACAATGGATACGCCGTTCTTTTGCAAGGAACGTATGACACCAAACAGCTTCTGGATCTCACGTTCGGTCAAAGCCGCTGTTGGCTCGTCCATGATAATGACTTTGGCATCGGTCATAAGCGCTTTGGCAATCTCAATCATCTGCTGCTGTCCCACAGAGCACTCTCCTGCAGGGCGCTCCAGCGGGATGTCCACCGACAGTTTGGCGAATTGTTCGACAGCAAGCGCTTTCATCTGTTTCGTGTTCAGCAACCCCATGGAGGACGATATCTCCTTGCCGATAAACAGGTTATCCAGCACCGTCATCTCTGGCCAAACATTTAACTCTTGGTGAATAAATGTAATGCCGAGTTGCTCTGCTTCTTTTGGACTGCCAAAATATGTTTCCTTACCATCAATCTCAATCGTCCCTTGATCACGCTGGTGCAGGCCAATCAGAATATTCATGAGCGTTGATTTGCCGGCTCCGTTCTCCCCCATCAGGGCATGAACCTCACCTTCTTTTAATTCGAAATCCACGCCGCTTAACACTTGATTTGTGCCAAACGCTTTATGGATATTATGCATCTGAATGTGCATGGTGCTGCCTCCTTTTAACCGAAATGAACTCCCGATTGTAAAATGCAATTGGCATACGGTGTAGCCTCACCTGTACGAATAACCGCTTTCACCTTCTGGGTTAAGGCTTTAAACTGCTCATGGTTCTGACTATCGTCGATAACCTCCGAGTCAAACTTTTCTTTCAAATAGGACAATGTCTGTGGATTCCCTTCATGTATCTCACTAGCTACGATGACTTTCTCAATCACCATATCTTCCGTTATAACGTCCAGCACCTCACTGAAGGTTGGTGTTCCGAGTTTGAGTGCCAGATCAATCTTGAGCACGCCATCCGGAACGGGCAAGCCCGCATCCGCAATGGCGATTTGATCCGTATGCCCCAGATCAGACAAGATTTTAGAGATGTGACTGTTCAAGATGCCGTTTCTTTTCATTACAAGTTCTCCTCTACTTCGTCCCTGGTTGGCATACCGCCCTGTGCACCAAACTTGGTCACAGATAATGACGCCGCCCGATTGGCAAAACGCACACTGTCCTGAATCGATTTTCCCTCAGCCAAAGCGACTGCAAATGCTGCATTAAACGTATCGCCAGCTCCGGTTGTATCTACGGCTTCGACTTTATAAGTTGGCACAAGAATCTCTTCATTACCGTCAAAATATCGAACACCTTTGCTGCCTTCTGTAATAAATAACTTGTTTGGATGTTGACGTAAGGCTTCGGCTGGCTTCAACCCTTTGAACAAAATTTCGGCCTCATGCTCATTCGGTGTAATATACGATGCATTGTCGATCACCTCTTGCGGAACTGCACGGGCAGGAGCCGGATTGAGTAGTAAGGGCGTCTTGTATTCCGCACATAACTGGCTGACATGAACTACGGTTTCTTCTGGAATCTCCTGCTGGATCAGTACAATATCCGCGTTGCGAATCGCTTCAGCAGCTTCATTCACATAAGCAGGTGTCACTTCACGATTGGCCGCTTCAACCACCACAATGCTATTATCTCCCTCTGCCAAAATGATATGAGCCGTACCACTTTCAGAATGTGTAACCGGTTTCACATTGCTTGTGTTTACACGATTCGCTTTAAAGTTTTCTAAAATATCTGTACCGAATATATCATCTCCAACTCGGCCGATCATCACAACTTCGGCTCCCAAACGAGCTGCAGCAACAGCTTGATTGGCGCCTTTCCCGCCGGGTACTGTTTTGAAGCTTTCACCAAGCACGGTTTCTCCCGCGCCCGGTCTTCTGGAAGATGTCACGACCAAGTCCATTGAACTGCTTCCAATTACACAAATGTTAGCCATCGTTTCTCACCTTTCTTGTTGTTCCCCGTTCAATGAAGGACACAGGCAACTGTATGTTTTTACTCTCCATCTTATTTTGCTCTACTAACTGAATAAGTAATCCTGCCGCTTCTCTGCCCATTTCATATGCAGGCTGACGAATCGTAGACAATGCGGGTGACAATAATCCACTCATCGGTATGTCGTCAAACCCGATAACCTGTACGTCATGCGGGACGTTCCTCCCAATCCGATAAGCTTCATGCAATACCGCCATTGCGGCGATGTCATTACTGGCAATCACGCCGTCCGTGTCCGGAAATTTTCTGAACAGTTCCTCTGCCCACACACCCGCTTCATTAAAGGAAAACGAGGTTGTTTGAATAATCTCATAATCCAGTCCTGCTTCGCGGATGACCTCAATAGCGCCTTCAAACCGATCTTGAGCCGGCCGAATATGAGACGGTCCTTGCATTACGGTAATACGTTTGCTGCCTCGTTCAATGATTTCCTTGGCAGCCAGCCTTCCGCCTTCTCTACCATCGGCATAGACCGATGGTCGATCCAGTGAAGTTCTGTCCAGAAAGACGACAGGAATCTTCAGCTTTTCATATATTGAAGAGTGAGGATAGTTGGTGGACGAGATTACACCCACGACGTTATTTTGGATAAACGTCTGGATGTAATCCTGCTCCTTCCGTTCATCCTCATCGCTGTTTCCAAATATTAATCTATAATCCTGCTCCTGCATCCGATCCTCCACACCTCTTGCCAGTTGAGGGAAATAAGGATTCGCAATATCGGGAAGCAGTAGTCCGATCAGTTTCGACTTGCGTGTGTATAGTGAGCGTGCTACTTCATTCGGTGAAAAGTGAAGTGCGTTAACTGCATCTTCAACTTTCTTGCGTGTGTCTGCGTGCACATATCCCCTGTCATTGATCACTCTGGATACCGTGGCTACGGATACGCCAGCTAAATTCGCTACGTCTTTAATCGTTGTCATGGAATGTTCTCCTTATGTGTAACCGGTTACAGACATTAAATTATCACATTCTTTTTTATTTGGCAAGGGGTCTTTCAATGGAAATATACCCCAGACTACTTTTGTTTTCAAAAAAACATCCCATTTAAGCTGATTTGATTATGCAGTAGAGCTGGATTAGCTCTATCTCCAACTTTTCTCCCAACACAAACGCTGTATTTTATGATATGGTCTATAAGACATGACATTATATCCATACATACAGGTGTGCACAACAAGCGAGGAGAAGATTAAGCGTGATTGAAAGAGAGTCAACACTTACCAGTTCAAAGGCAACAGTGAATGCAAAAAGAGATATTACGGCAATAGAAAGCACCACTCCAGACATGCAGGAACACCGAAGCAGATTTAGCGACCCGTTCATCGTCATGCTCGTTGCAGGCTTATGCTGCTTATTATGGGGAAGTGCCTATCCTTCCATCAAACTCGGCTACGTGGCTTTTCATATTCTGCCCGAAGATATCGCTTCAAAGTACGTTTTTGCGGGGTATCGATTCAGCTTGGCGGGTATATTGCTCCTCCTTCTATATCGGATTGGTTTCAGACGCAAGCCCAAGCTTAGCGGACGTGAATGGGCAAGTTTGAGCATACTCGGCGTGCTGCAGACAGGACTGCAATATATGTTTTTTTATGTAGGCGTAGCGAACACCACGGGTGTGAAAGGCTCCATCATGAATGCAACTACGACGTTTTTCAGCGTTGTGCTAGCTCATTTTATCTATAAAAATGATAAGCTGAGCCGTAACAAAATTATGGGTTGTGTGCTTGGATTCATCGGTGTCATTATCGTCAACTTTCATGCCGACTTGCTTACCTTTTCATTCTCTTTCACAGGAGAAGGATTTATCATTATGGCAGCTCTCGTTTTCTCGATTACAGCCATTTATGCGAAGCGTTTAACTGCGGTTATTGATGTTATGATGATCACAGGCATCAGCCTGCTGGTTGGCGGACTGGTACTGACTTTGCTCGGCCTCTCGCTCGGCGGTCAAGTTACACATTTTACATGGGAATCCACACTGAATCTGGTTTATCTGGCTTTGCTCTCATCCGTGGCTTTCTGCTTGTGGAATCTGCTTCTGAAGTACAACAAGGTTGGCAAAGTATCGGTCTATAACTTCCTGATCCCTATCTTTGGCGCATTGTTATCTGCACTATTTCTCGGAGAAACGATATGGGAACTGAAAAACCTTGTTGCGTTAATATTAGTATCTGTGGGAATTTATCTGGTCAACCGTGTAAACGCACTCCGAATGACAAAAAGCCGCTAATCAGCGGCTTTTGTTTATATATAATCGATACCCTAATATCAGTTCAATTTAACCAGCTTACGTTCCAGCTTACAGGCAAGAATATACTGCATTGCGCAAGCGCCGCTGTACATAATGCTCCTGGCTGTTCAGGAGATGCTGCGCATACATCACGGTCAGTCCCGAATCCGGGTCAATGATCGCCATACAGCCAGCCGCGCCAGCCCATCCAAATTCGCCAACTGGACTAAGTGATCCACTGCCTGCTGTGGAGATATGTGTACGAACCCCGAGACCATAACCGTACCCATACATATGATCCCATGAAAAATCTGGGCGTGTCATCTCGTTCAAGTGATCGGTTCTCATGAGCTCCACAGAAGCCCGTGACAAGATACGTACACCTTCAGGGCTTGTGCCAAATCCGGTCAGCGCATTCAAAAACTTGGCGTAATCGTTCACCGTGGACAATAAACCGGCACCACCGCTATCCAGTTCTGTACCCACGCGGAAACCGTTTCCGTCCATACGCACAGCTTTATCCTGCTCCTCATCAAAAAGATATTGCGGGATCAAGCGAGACTGCTGGTCTTCGTTCAGATCAAAAGTGGTATCGTACATACCAAGCGGTTGAATAATCTCATCTTGCAAGTATGTGCCGAATCGCTTGCCACTTACGACTTCCACCAATGCACCGAGTACATCATGACACATGCTGTAATTCCAGTGTGTTCCCGGTTCAAACATCAGCGGTTCTTTCGCCACAGCTCTAGCAAACTCCCGCGTAGGCAGCGTTCCATTCGTGCGTTCTACAGCTTCCTTAATACTTGGCGCATGGATATCATAGGAAAAGCCCGCTGTCATTGTAAATAGATCACGCACCGTAATAGGTCTGGTCGCTTTCTCAAAATACACCTCACCATTCGGAAGTGACTTTTTCACCTGCATTTCCTTAAATTCAGGTAAATACTGAGACAGCGGGTCCAGTAATAAGATATCCCCTTTCTCAACCAGTTGCAGTGCAGCAACACAGGTCATAATCTTGGTCATGGAGTACAAATTAAAGATGGCGTTATCCCGAATTGGAGTCTTCTCCTCCAGATTCTCAAATCCATTGCGATACTGGAAAACGATTTCATTATGATGCATGATAAGCACTTCTGCCCAAGGAACTCTCCAGGAGGTCAAGCGATCAATTAATGAAGCAACCGGTTTAAAGTCCATATTTCCCCATCCTTATATGTAAAATTATTTTATTTGTGCTCTCAGGAGCACTTAGCGAAATATACTTCTCTTTCCTTCAACATATACTACTATACGACCTTTTGAACCTGTTGACTAGTTTGATTAAATGTTAATTTCGTTAGGCGAGGTATTGCTTTTCAAATGCAAAAAGCTGATCCATGACTGGACCAGCTAATTACCTTACCATCATATTTGTACGCTAATTTGGATAAGCTCTTCTATTCTCTACCGATTTCATGCGGTTCTGATCATCAGTCACGTGATCCTGACTAAATTCCTGGCCTGCTTCCACCTCACCATGTCCTGATACATTGCGGGAGAAATTGGTGAATTGTCTTTTGTGATCATCCTGTTCATGCTTTTGCTTCAAAAGTTCCTGTGGGTCCTGCTTGGTCATCACACTAACCTCCTCATTAAACTGTCATGTATTTCTTCACACTAAACAAGTTTTCCATACGTAAGCCCTACTTATGCACGAAATCCAGGTTGCAACAACAGGAAGGAGATAACACCCAATATGACACGCCTTCTCTTATCTTATCCGCTAGGTGTGAACACCCCGGTATACAAAGACAATCCTCCAATTGTGATAGAGCAGCAATCCAGTATTGCTCAAGGTGATCCTTATAACCAGTTTATTATCTCAAGTCTCAATCATAATGGAACACATATCGATGCCCCATGGCACTTTAATCCTCAAGGCAAGAAGATCAGCGAGATTCCGATTGATGATTTTATTTTCAACTACCCTGTAATTATTGATATTCCCAAAAGTGATGATGAGTTGATCACCAAAGCTGATCTTGAGCCATATGAGCATCTGATCGCTGGAGCGGATCTTGTGCTTATTCGCACGGGTTTTGGCAGAATTCGCTCATCTGATCCCGAGCGGTACGCTAATCACAACCCAGGTTTATCCGCATCGGCAGCACAGTACTTGATGATTTTTGATTCCCTGCGTGCCATAGGTATAGATATCATATCCGCTGGTGCAGCGAATCATCCGAAGGAAGCCGTTGCTTTTCACCAGATTATTCTGGGCAAAGGACGGGTCGATGGCAAGTATATACTCGTCATTGAAGATCTGAATCTGAATCAGGATCTTTCTCACATCGCCAAAGTTTACGCGGTCCCCCTGTACATCGAAGGTGTGGATAGCAGCTTTGCTACTGTTTTTACCGAAGACTAAGGCTGGCTAGCGGATTGATTATGGTTTTGTGAAAAAAAGATAAGAAAAAGCGCTGACAAGAGGGTTGCTCTTATCAACGCTTGTTCTTAGTGAATGTCCTTCTTCTTGAAATTGCCGCCCTTCACTTCGGCTACATCGTAGACAACAACAAAGGCTGTCGGGTCAATCTCATTAATAATTTCTTTGATTTTACTCTCTTCCATCCGGTTGATGACACAGGTGATTTCCTTGAACTGCTCGTTAGAGTATCCACCATATGCCTCGGTATACGTTGCTCCACGCCCGAGTCGGTCACGAATCGTTTCCACCATAATCTCAGGTTGTGTTGTGATAATTTTGAATGTCTTCGAGCCGCTCAAACCTTCTTCGACAATATGTATCACTTTAGAAGCAATAAAATAAGCAAGTCCTGATAAGATAGCTCCTTGCAAACCAAATACAGTCGAAACAACGATAAATACAAACATGTTCAGGAACAAAATCAGATCACTCGTTCCGAACGGCAGTTTACGTGATAACAACACGGCAAGCATATCGATCCCATCCAGCGCTCCGCCGTTACGCAGTGCGAGACCCATACCAAAACCGATGATGATACCACCCACAACCGTAACCAGCAACGTATCACCTTTAATAATCGTAGGCACATGATGCATCAAACTGGCACTGATCGCCAGTGAAGCAATTCCGATGACGGAGTATAACGCAAAGCTTTTACCAATCTGCTTGTAACCGAGCCATACAAACGGGATGTTTAACAGTCCGATCAATACTCCGAGTGGCAAGCCGAACAGATTCGAACCTACGATACTGAGACCGGTCACGCCACCATCGGATACCTGGTTTGGAATCAATATAGCCTCCAGACCATAGGCCGTGATGAATCCCCCGATAATGATGAGTAGCACTTTGGAAAGGATTTTGAGCTGGTTAGACTTGTGTGCTTTGTGTTGATGCATTCCATTTCCCCCTTGGTGAACGATGAACAACATAAATTTTAACAAACATAAAAAATAGTCTATAACAAAAATCACACGTTTGGCAATAGAGGGTCATTTCAAAAAGCAGGATATTCTGCTCATCGCATTCGACCTCATTACATTATTTCCCGATAAATGATCGATATGCCGTAATTTTAAGTTCCAACATTTCATTCGCTGCGTGGAGCGTATTCATCTGCTGTTCAACGGATTTTTTATGGTTCTCCAGAAGCTTCAAACGTTCGGTAGCGGTATGTTCTCCTTCCTGAAATAAAGAAGCATACTGCTTGATCTTCGCGATTGGCATTTGTGTTTCTTTTAGCTTGATGACAAACTGAAGCCATTGGAGATGAGACTCATTGTACCGCCTGTCCCCACTGGAATCCCGTAAAGGTACTATGATCTGTTCCTTCTCATAATAACGTAGTGTGTATGCGCTGATGCCCAGCATTTCGGCCACTTCTCCGATGGTATGCATTGTTGTTTCACCCCCTCCACCTGAGTGCTTGACTTAGAGTAAACTCTAATCAGTATAATCAATTCGTGGTCATCCCACAATAATGCTTAGCATTGATCCCAGGAGGAATTCACATGAAATATACCGTTATTACCGGTGCAAGCTCAGGTATCGGCTATGAAGCCGCTTTAGCTTTTGCAGCCAGAGGCAAACATCTCATTTTAGCTGCGCGCAGAACAGAAGCTTTGGATTTGTTGAAAAATAAGATTGCCGAACTCAATCCGGAACTGGATGTTGTTGTTCGTACAGTAGATTTGTCCATTGCCGCAGATGTACATGCTTTCTATGAAAGCTTGAAAGGTTACTCCATTGAAACATGGATCAACAACGCAGGCTTTGGCAACTTCGCTTCGGTCGGTGAGCAAAATTTGCCTAAAATCGAACAAATGCTTCATCTGAATATTGAAGCACTTACGATTCTCTCCACTCTCTATGTTCGGGATTATGCCAATACTCGGGGCACGCAGATCATCAACATCTCTTCAGGGGGCGGCTATACGATTGTACCGGATGCTGTGACGTACTGTGCGACCAAGTTTTATGTCAGCGCCTTTACTGAAGGCCTGGCACAAGAACTTCAGAGCAAAGGCGCTCCAATGCAAGCTAAAGTGCTGGCACCTGCTGCAACAGAGACCGAGTTTGCCGAACGTGCCTTTGATCTGGATCAGTTCCAATATGAAGGCCGTGTGCCCAAGTTCCATACTGCCGAACAGATGGCAGGATTTTTACTTGATCTGTATGACAGCCAAAATGTCGTAGGTATTGTAAACGGGCTAACCTATGAGTTCGAACTGAAAGATCCTATCTTCCCCTATGCCGCGAGAGCTGCAAGCAAACCTGTAGATTCAAACGAATATTACGAGTAGCGTAAAAAGGCTGTCCCCTGGTCACACGGAGTTGTGACCTTGGACAGCCTTTTTACGTTGTACTGCAATATGGTTATCGCTATTGTTAATATCTCTATATTCTTAGGAAATATAATATAGTATTATGCCAAGCGCATTTTGAAATCCTGATATCCGAATTCACGTACAACTTCGCAATCGCCATCTTTGCGTTTAACCGCAATGGCTGGAAGCGGCATGCCGTTGAACGTATTGGTTTTAACCATGGAGTAGATCGCCATGTCTTCGAATACAAGGCGGTCGCCTTCTTTTAGGGGCTCATCGAATGAGTAGTCACCAATCACGTCACCAGACAGACACGTTTGGCCACCCAAACGATACAGGTGCGCTTTCTCACCCGCTTCTCCTGATCCGATCAATGGCGGGCGATATGGCATTTCCAGCACATCTGGCATATGACACGTTGCTGAAGTATCCAAAATGGCAATATCCATGCCATTCTTGTGGAAGTCCAATACGGAAGTTACCAGGTAACCTGCGTTGAGGGCAACCGCTTCTCCTGGCTCCAAATATACTTCGAGATCGTAATCGTTTTGCATCCGTTTAATACAAACTTCCAGTCTTGAAATGTCGTAATCTTCACGGGTAATATGGTGTCCACCGCCGAAGTTGATCCATTCCATCTGTGGCAGCCACTGTCCGAACTTCTCAACAACAGCATTCAGGGTGGTTTCCAGATCGTCCGAGTTTTGCTGACACAGAGTGTGGAAATGCAGTCCAGATACCCCTTCGAGCATCTCTGCGCGGAAATCCTCCTCCTTGGCGCCAAAGCGCGAACCTGGGGAACATGGATCATAGATCTCATGTCCTTCTTGAGTGGAGCATTCCGGATTTACACGCAAGCCAACCTTACAGCCAGCTTGCAGTGCTTTTTCCTTGAATTTTGCCAGCTGCGAGAAGGAATTAAAAATGATGTGGTCGCAGATGGAAACTATCTCATCGATCTCTTCCTCACGAAAAGCCGGAGCAAAGACATGATTCTCTTTGCCCATCTCTTCGTGACCGAGGCGTGCTTCATACAAACCGCTCGCAGTCGCACCGCTCAGGTATTCTCCAATGAGTGGATACATCGCCGTCATAGAGAACGCCTTCTGCGCGAGTACGATCTTTGCTCCTGTACGTTGCATCACACCGTTCAGGATTTTCAAGTTTTTCTCAATCAGACCTTCGTCAACAACATAACAGGGTGTCGGTAATTGCTCGAACCGCATGTTAGCGAACAAGCTCCGATTCTTTGGATTTGGACTCTTCTGGCAGCTCATCCACGAGAACCGGATTGAAGTCTTCTACCCAAGGAAGTCCCCATTTGTTCAGTTCTTCCATGAATGGATCCGGGTTGAACTCTTCCACGTTGTATACGCCTGGTTTGTTCCATTTGCCTGTCATCACCATCGCAGCACCGATCATTGCCGGTACGCCAGTCGTATAGGAGATCGCTTGGGAACCTACTTCTTTATAGCACTCTTGGTGGTCACAGATGTTGTATACATAATATGTTTTGTCTTGGCCATCTTTTTTACCTTTGAAGATACAGCCGATGTTTGTTTTACCTACTGTACGAGGTCCAAGGGACGCCGGATCAGGCAAGACTGCTTTCAGGAATTGCAAAGGAATGATTTGTTTTCCTTCGAACTCGATCGGCTCGATGGAAGTCATGCCTACGTTTTCCAGAGCTTTCAGGTGAGTCAGATAGCTTTGACCAAATGTCATGAAGAAACGGATACGTTTCAAGCCAGGCATGTTTTTCGCCAGAGACTCCAGCTCTTCATGGTACAACAGGTACATGTCTTTTTCGCCAACTTCTTTGAAGTCGTATACACGTTTGATCTCCATCGGTTTTGTTTCAATCCATTCACCATTCTCCCAGTATCTGCCGTTCGCAGAAACTTCACGAATGTTGATCTCAGGGTTGAAGTTGGTAGCAAACGGGTAACCATGGTCGCCGCCATTGCAGTCAAGGATATCGATATATTCGATTTCGTCAAAATAGTGCTTCAATGCGTAAGCAGAGAACACGCCAGTTACACCCGGGTCGAATCCGCTACCCAACAAAGCAGTGATACCTGCTTTTTCGAAACGCTCTTTGTAATCCCATTGCCAGCTATATTCAAATTTTGCCGTATCTTGCGGCTCATAGTTTGCTGTATCCATGTAGTTTGTTTTCGTTGCCAGGCACGCATCCATGATCGTCAGATCCTGGTATGGCAGCGCCAGGTTCATTACGATATCCGGTTGGAACTCATTGATCAACGCGATAAGTTCTTCAACATTGTCCGCATCCACTTGAGCTGTCGAAATTTTTGTTTTGCCGCCATCCAATTTTGCTTTCAGTTCATCACATTTGGATTTCGTACGACTAGCGATACAAATCTCTTCGAAAACCTCGCTGTTTTGAACGCATTTGTGTACTGCTACAGAAGCCACGCCGCCGGCGCCGATGATTAGTGCTTTTCCCATTTTCTCATTCTCCTATCCCCATAATTAGGATTTTTAGTTTTGTTTTTTTCGTTAAATTCCAACACGATCACAGTTGTATTGTTTCATTATGCAACGTCCACCCGCTCCTGATACAATAAAAAAAGCAAGGTGAAAAATGTCGCGTTCGCGCACACCATCACACTTGCTTGTCGATATACATCCTGAAAAAGACGTGAAGTCTCCATGACCAAAAAAAGTCCACAAGAACTCCTTCGGCTGAAAGCTCCTTCATGTATATCAATATTGGATCAGAGTCTATATAGCAAATAATTCGCCTTTACCACTCTTATTGACCGTTTCACAAGTTGATGTGCAGATGCACTGGTTGTAAAGTAACCAACTTATAAAATTTGAGCTTTGAACTCAATCAATAAGGCAACATAAGTTGCCAATCGGCATTTGACCCGGCTGTCCGTATGGCCTTAACTTCACGTGGGAAGTGGTCAAAAATTATCTGCTGGAAAGCTCTAATTCATATTGATAAATCAACTTTCCAAAATCACAGGTATTACACTATCAGACGTTTCCCGAAAAATCAAGGGATATTTCAAAATTTATTTTTTCAATTGAATTTGATTGGAAATGAAACAAGGTTTGCATGTACTTGCAAACCTTCAACATTCATTCTTATGCTCAGTATCAAAGGTGCCTTGAAACTCTTCGTTGCAGATCACCCACGAGGATTAGATCCATCGTTCACCTGCATAAATATACTTCCTCCGTTGATTATCGCTATTCTACATCTAATTGAAAATAAATGTACAACAACACACTTTCGCAGAAATCTCTATTTATCTATATTGATTTAATCAATGATCCTCTTCATTCCAGCCATACTTTCTCGAAAAAAATGTTCGTTCTCTCTCGCTGTTTATTCCCAAATGTTGATTTACGAATAATTCCAAACACTCGCGGATTAGTGATCCATCTATTCTCTATTTATTAGATCTATTTATCCGTTTGAATTTTATTTTGATTATGATGCATATTCATAAGTTTTTAATGGATATTCATCCAACCATAAAAACATTGCACAATGAGTAAAATTGCACAAAGTGCAAGTTTTTGATATGATCCTCTCACAAGTATTATTCCCAAGTATTTTTTTGGTCCATCACAAGGAGGTGAACGCATAGGCGGTATAATATCATGAAACGAACGCTGCGACATTTGAAAAAAGAAGCCACAGAAAAAGCTCTCGCCGGAGTCGCTTTTGACCTTGCACTGAACCATGGACTCGACGGATTCACGGTCGAAGATATCGTGCAGCAGGTCGGATGTTCACGCAGAACATTTGCCAACTACTTCACTTGTAAGGAAGAAGCTGTTGCCCTTGGAGCCCTCTCTGTACCGAATACAGCTGAGCTTGAACACCTGATTACCCAGCTCCCTGACCACGCCTCTTTGCTTGAAATCATGTACGAACTGGTGAAAATGCAACTCACGTCAGAACTAATCGGCAGACTCCACCAACTCGTCATCTTATCCCGAACCTATCCGGTGCTTGAACCTCACTATTTGGCTGCGATGCACCGGCTGCAGACTCAGGCTCAGGAGACCCTGCTCGATTTGTCGAATGGACAATACGACGAGATTTATACGTATCTGCTCATTAGTGCCATATATGGCACCGTGCTGCCCCTGATTGAAGGGAGGCTTCCAGTATTGCTTCCTGGAAAGAATGTCGCTACCGATACTCATCCAGACGCAGTTTCTTTTGAACAGTTTATGGAAAAGGTGTTTGAACATTTGCGAAAAGGGTTTTAAACCTTATCCTTCCAAGCATTATAATCATCCAGCATCGTAACCGACATACTTATAATAGAAGGAGTGTAAAATTAATTAATGTCTACCTTATTATATAAAATAGGAAAAACCGCTTTTCGCAAACCCGGTTATTTCATTATCGGCTGGGTTATCATTCTAGGGATCGTCATCTCCATGATCAGCATCAATGGCATTCATATCAGTTCCGAGATGAAAATCGAGGGCACAGAATCACAGAAAGTTCTGGATCAGCTAGCCAAAGAACT
This sequence comes from Paenibacillus sp. TSA_86.1, assembly GCF_052691815.1. Taxonomy (NCBI): domain Bacteria; kingdom Bacillati; phylum Bacillota; class Bacilli; order Caryophanales; family Paenibacillaceae; genus Paenibacillus; species Paenibacillus sp. TSA_86.1. Next base: position 628,641 of record NZ_JBQZGE010000002.1, read on the forward strand.
GCCTGCCGCCTCTGGCGGTCAAGGAAGCGTGGTATTTAAAGCGCCAGACAACGAACGGCTGGATACACCCGAACGTGTAGCTGCCATCATGAAAGGTGTCAGCGAAGTGTATGGGCTGGACAAAGTCATTAATCCAGCGGATTATGCAGCTGCACAGGCGAGCAGTTTAAGCTCGTCCTCGGATGCGGCACAATCCATGAACATGGCTCAATCAGCTACGGCATCGCCCCCTCCATACGGCCCATTAATGGTGAACAATACTCCCGTTCCTGGTGTATTGATCTCTTCCGATGGAAGCACGGCACTGTTTCAGTTCCAATTCACGATTGAACAATCAGCCATTACACAAGATGTGTTTGATTCTGTCATTCAATCCGTGATGAAGGTTGAACAAGGCACACAGATCAAGGTGCTGCCAGGTGAAACGCTCAAATCGGTGTCCATAGGTGTTGGCTCCGCTGAGATTGTGGGGCTGGTTATCGCGGTAATTGTACTGCTGATTACCCTTGGCTCCGTAGTTGCAGCTGGCCTGCCGCTGATCACAGCCCTTCTCGGTGTTGCTATTGGGGTTGGGGGAGCATTCTCCATCTCCAAATTTGTTGACATGCCAAGTGTTACATCCGTTCTGGCTCTCATGGTTGGTTTGGCTGTCGGTATCGATTATGCACTCTTCATCGTCAACCGTCAGCGCCGACTGATTATTGATCAGCGCCTGAGTGCACAAGAAGCTACAGCACGGGCGATCGGTACATCGGGCAGTGCCGTATTTTTTGCCGGATTAACGGTCATTATCGCCCTCTGCGGTATGCTCGTGATTGGTCTGACCTTCTTGTCCACGATGGCATTAGTCGCAGCTGCAACAGTTCTGATTAACGTATTCGTTGCGTTAACCCTGCTGCCCGCTTTGCTTGGTCTGGTTGGTGAACGAATCTGTTCGAAAAAAGCTCGCGAGAAGAGCGTTAAATCATCGGGATCGTCAAGTCACGGTGTGGCTGACAAATGGGTCAAATTCGTTATCAAAAATCGCTGGGCGACCGTTATTGCGATCATCCTCATTCTTGGTTTTGCTGCCACTCCGATCACCAAAATGGAAATGGGTATTCCGGGTGCATCCTCAGCAAATCTGGATACGAATGCAAGACAGAGTTACGATGCCATCTCGGAAGGTTTTGGAGAAGGCTTTAACGGACCACTGATCCTGGTAGCTGAACCTCGTAATGCGTCTGCAAAAATGACACCAGAGCTTCTGGGCGGACTCGCCATGGAGCTGCAAGGTCAGAATAACGTGACTCAAGTCTCACCACTAGGAATGACGGAAGACTTGGCTATTTTCAGCCTGATCCCCAAGACGGGTCCTAACGACGCTGCCACGAAAACGCTGGTCAACGATCTGCGGTCGACAGACTCCAGCATGGCTAAAACATTTGACGTCAAACTTGGCGTAACCGGACTTACCGCCGTAAATATTGATATGTCAGCCAAGCTGTCTCAGGTTTTCCCGATCTATGTAGGGATTATTATTCTACTTTCATTGATTATCTTGCTGCTTGTATTCCGTTCGATCATCGTTCCAATTAAAGCAACCATTGGTTTTCTGCTTAGCATCCTGGCCACGTTCGGCATCACAACGGCTGTGTTCCAATGGGGCTGGTTGCATTCCCTCTTTGGTTTCGATACGGGCGGCCCGCTACTTAGCTTCATGCCTATTATCGTAACGGGTATCCTCTATGGTCTTGCTATGGATTATCAGGTGTTCCTGGTCAGTTCGATGCGTGAATCATATGTCCATGGTCACCGTGGAACCGAATCGGTCGTGCATGGTTATAATCAGGTTAGTCGTGTCGTCGTAGCCGCAGCGATTATCATGGTTTCCGTATTCGCCGGTTTTATCTTCACCGATGATGTTATGATCAAACAGATCGGATTCACACTTGCTGTCGGTATTCTGATTGATGCTTTCATTATCCGCATGGCACTGGTGCCTGCTGTTATGGCGATGTTTGGCGATAAGGCCTGGTCACTCCCAAAATGGCTGGATCGCATTTTGCCGAACCTGGATGTTGAAGGCGAGAAGCTAATGGCTACCCTAAGTACCCACAACGACGAAGTGAAACCCTTGTCGGATTCCAAGTCATAACGTATCTTCAACAAAAGACCTCCTCAGTTCATGAGGAGGTCTTTACATTATAATTATTCTCAAACTTAACAAATCCCCTTATATACATGCTATAGCATGTATATGCCGGACTTTAATTTCTTTCTTTATTTCACTTAATCCTCTCGCACGTTCAAGTACAACTTCTCTAAAATTGCTTTTAGCTGTTTCAGTTCCTCTGGCTCTATACCTCGAGTAACATAATTATGAGCGTCTTGGACCGTTAGCAACAACTTTTGTTTTATTTCTTCTCCTTTGGGAGACAAGTATAAATGATGTGAACGTTTGTCTTGATCATTAACAATACGTCGAACCATTCCCTTACGTTCTAATGAATGAATCATTCGTACGACTGTCGTTTGATCCCGATCGATAGACTCTGCCAGCTCTTTTTGAGTCGTAGCTTTATCAATATCCATATAAGAAATAATACTCCATTGTTCAGGAGTGACTTCGTAAGGTTTCAATTGTTTGATAAAATAATTCGTAAGTTTGAGATCCGTCCGGTGAATTAAAAAACCAGTCACATTGTATAAATCCATTGTTGTACCCTCATTCATCATTTTCTTACACCAATTATAGGTGATCTGAACGATTGTTACAAACGACACTCATCGAGGAATGAGGCGGCTAAAACGATTGTTATTCCGATACTTAGTATCCCCCTTATTCAGTTCTTAGAAGAAATAATACATTGATACAATCAAACTAAGAACAAACAGAACACTTGCAGGAATGGCCTTTTGTATTGGATCTTTGGCTAAAACAATCAAGGTGAATGCTCCAGCAAGCATCGTGCCACCAAGTAGCAAACCTGCCCAAAATGCAAAACCAGGTATCCATAAACCAACAATCATACCCATAGCTCCAACAATCTCAAACGATCCGGTCAAAACATTAAAAAAGGAGGGCAAACCAAAACGTTTGAATTCATCGGCCATCTTACCCGAAATAATTTTGCTTCCTGTAAACAGGAAAAAGAGACCTAACAGAACCTGTAAAATCGTAATAAAAATGAACATAGCGATCCTTCTTTCATTATTTTTTGCACATATATATACATGCTATAGCATATATTTTGTTTCAAATATTACGTATTGTCAACCTCTATATAAAATTTTATAGATTGTCGCTCTCTTATATCCTTTTACATTGCTTAAACTTGCACATAACCTTGCATTCCCATACCTAGTACATCCTTCCCTAGCATGAGAAAAAGTAGAGAGCAACGCCAAAAAAGCCGCCGTCGCAGCGACTCTCGTTTGACGTTATTAAGTAAAAATAAGTTATACTAGCTGTTGCATAGGCTCTACAGCATGTCAGCCGGTTTAAATAAATGCGCCGTTAAAGTAGAAAATTACACTATGGAAAAGGTGAACTTATACACTTTTTAAAAGATACAAGTTTTCAGGCAATGCCTGCACAAAAGGAGACCAGTCCTTCGCCGTATATAGATGTAACCGATGCATAGCGCGAGTACAAGCCGTATAGAGCAGTTTGCGATCATATTCTTCCCCATATCGAGATGCTGAGGCCTCATATACAAGCACTGCATCGAATTCCACACCTTTGGCAAGATACACCGGAATGACCATCACGCCCTTTTCAAACTGCTCCGTATCTTTCGTAATCAGGGTTAGTCCCTCTACACCGACCTCTCGCAAACGTTCATATGCAAGGTGACTCTCTGCTGCCGTTTTGGTTATAACGGCAATCGAACGAAAACCCTCGGTTTGAAGGGTCTCAACGTCAGATCGGATGAACTCATGAAGTTGTTTCTCTCCTGCCTCTGACCGAATTAAAGCCGGCTTCTGATCCCTTCTATCAAAAGCAACGATCTCGTCGCCGCCTGGCAGCATCGCCCGAGTAAACTCAACAATTTCACGAGTCGAGCGATAGCTTTGTACTAACCGGATTAGAGTGGTTTCTTTCGCACCATATAGGTCCGTTAAAGGAGAATCGGCAGCAGCTAGTTCTGTTGCTTGCATATAGATCGCTTGCCCGAAATCACCCAGCACCGTCATGCGGGCACGGGGAAACAACTTTTTGAGATATTCATATTGAAACGCTGAATAATCCTGACCTTCGTCCACAAACACATGACGGATATCCGTGTTTATTCGTACACCTTCAATGAGTTCTTTTACATATAAGTACGGGGTCGCATCTTCATGCAACAGCTTGTTCTGACGTAACATGTCTTTGGTTTGTTTGCAGATTTCAGTCCAGTGTGACGGAACAACCATTGCATGAGTACGCTCCTGGTAGGCTGCCGCCTCAACAAATAGTTGTTCATATGCTGCCTGAACATTCACGAATTTGAACTTCCGTACACGCTGCCGTAGTGGCTTGAACATCTGTTTCACAATATTACGTCGCAGCAATTCTTCCTCCCGCTCCACAAAATCAAACGCGCCTTCATCCAGGTCAGGGTGTTTCCCAGCATTCTTCCGAGCTGCGTACTGCTCCGCCACTTCAAAAACAGCCTTTTCCTTGTGCAGCTTACCGTATGCATCCGCATAGTCGTCTGTATCGAGATAATTCAGCGCTTCCTCCACCCAGTCTGCTTGCCGTTCCTGTTGCTCTAAAACTGTCAGTTGTTTCAGTAGCCATTCCTGCAATAACAACATACGACTTGGTAACGGAAGATTCACATCATAAGTAGAAAATTGTGTCCACATCTGAGCTGCTGTAATGAACTCACGTTCACGAAAGCGGATGCCGATAAAATGTAATCCCTCACGTCCGAGCCATTCCCCATAGTTTTTTAAAGCTTGCAGGAATTCTGCGGATGCTTTATATCGAATTCCTTCCATACGAGCCGAATAACCTTGCTCCTCACCAGCTGTGAGCACATATTCCATCTGATCAAGCGGATCTTCAAGGCTTAAGCTAGACCCCAGCCAATAATTCAAGTATTCCTGGAACGTTGTCTGTTGAATATTTTCTTCACCCAGTTCAGGCAGTACCGTTGAGATATAACTCGCAAACATCGGGTTCGGCGAAAAAAGAACCATCTGATCTGCCTTGATGGTCTGGCGATGTTTATATAAAAGATAGGCCACTCGCTGAAGCGCAGCGGAGGTTTTCCCACTTCCTGCTGCTCCCTGCACGATCAGCATTCGGCTGTGATCATCCCGGATAATAGCGTTCTGTTCCTTTTGTATCGTGGCTACGATGCTTTTCATCTGAGAATTCGCACCTTTGGAGAGCACTTCCTGAAGCAAAGCGTCTCCAATCGTTTCATTTGCATCAAACATGCCCAGCAACTGACCTTCCTGAATTTGAAACTGGCGTTTCAGTTCCACCGTTCCTTCAATTCGACCCATTGGCGTTTCGTAAGCCGCAGGGCCAGAGCCGTAATCGTAGTATAGACTCGCAATCGGTGTGCGCCAATCATAGATTAGAAAATCCAAGCCTTCTTTATCCGTAAAAGAAGACACACCGATATAAATTTGCTCCGTAAAACCAAGACCCTTTTCCTTAAAATCAATACGACCGAAGTAAGGTACAGGCAGCAAACGATTCACGTTTTTCCACTGCTGCACTAACAGCTTATGTCCACGCTCCCGTTCAGCCAGCACTCTCGCTTGCTGATTAATTGTATAAAAGGCATCTTCAAAATCCGTGTAGGAGCCGGTATTGATTGTAACGTCTTCCCAGAAACGTTTGCGAATTTCGGTAGCTTGCTCCGCGAGACCCTGCATCTGAGGTTCCAATTCGTCAAGTCTCACCTGCAGTTCATTACGCACCTGATTCAATCTTTCTTTTTCCAACAACCATTCGCTTGTTTCTGTCATAGTCGCAACCACTCCTTAACCCAATTATTGGCACAAAAAAGTGCGTTGACAAATCGAAGAATACGATGTAACATTAAGTTAGGAGAAATAATAAAACATCAATTACACATTCTACGAAAAACCAACTGCGCTCTCGATTATATCACGGCGTATTTTTGCGTTCAATCTTTTTTTATCCTTTCCGCTCATGTAACCTCTTCATTCCAAAGCTCAACATTTCATATTATAACTTCATTTACGTTAAGTCCCTTGGTCTGTTCCAAGGGGCTTTATTTATTTCATTTGATGCTTTACGATTATATACGTAAAGGACTTCTACTCCCCATTTTGATCGAATCAGGCAAAATTTCGATGGAAATGAACTACAGTTTCACTAGAGAATCATGACATAATAGAACAGAAAACAGCCATCCTATTAAATAGTGGAATACGTGGAAACTTTGAATAGAAAGGGAATGTGATTAAGATGGATTACGTAAAACTGGGCAATACAGGACTTGATGTCTCGCGCTTCTGTCTCGGATGTATGGGCTTTGGGGACGCCAATAAATGGGTTCACGAGTGGGTGTTGAACGAAGAAGACTCCCGGTCTGTAATTCGAAAGGCTCTGGATCTTGGTGTTAATTTCTTCGATACAGCCAATATCTACTCTCTTGGTACGAGCGAGGAATATCTGGGACGGGCTTTGAAAGACTACGCAAACCGTGATGAGGTCGTAATCGCAACCAAAGTTCATGGCAAAATGCATGAAGGACCAAACGGTTCCGGGTTGTCCAGAAAAGCTATTATGAGTGAAATTGACAAAAGTCTCAAACGACTTGAAAGCGATTATGTTGATCTGTATATCATCCATCGCTGGGACTACAACACCCCTATTGAAGAAACGATGGAAGCCCTCCATGATGTGGTGAAGTCTGGCAAAGCGAGATACATTGGTGCTTCTGCGATGTTTGCATGGCAGTTTCAGAAAGCGCTGTATACCGCCGAGAAAAATGGCTGGACCAAATTTGTGTCCATGCAGAATCATTTGAACTTGATTTACCGTGAAGAGGAACGTGAGATGTTGCCTTTATGCAAAGAGGAAAAAATCGGCGTCACGCCATACAGCCCCCTCGCTTCCGGCAGATTAACACGAGATTGGTCCGTGACTACCCATCGGTCAGAGACGGATATGATACAAAAATCAAAGTACAATGCTACAAGTGACGCGGATCGTGTTATTGTCGAACGGGTGGCAGCTATTGCCGAGAAGTATGATGTGCCTCGTACGCATATTGCGCTAGCATGGCTTTTACAGAAAGAGACCGTGACTTCTCCAATTATCGGCGCAACCAAACATTCACACCTGGATGTTGCCACGGCTGCATTGTCCGTAAAGCTGAATTCAGAGGATGTTGCTTATCTGGAAGAGCCTTATATTCCTCATCCTGTCGTGGGCGCACAATAAACATCATATATGTAACAAAACAAAATAGCCCCTTCTTTCCTTATGCGGAAATAGGGGCTATTTGCTGATGCATCTAGTTTATTATTCTGTACAAAAGCACTGACCAAGGTCAAAGTTACCTATTACCCTCTGCCCTCTTAAATCGTGCTAGTGTCAATAACAAAGCGATACTTTACATCTGAGGCAAGTACACGTTCATATGCTTCATCAATCTGATCTGCCGAAATAACCTCAATGCTAGGGGCGATATCATGCTCGGCACAGAAATCAAGCATTTCTTGAGTCTCACGTATGCCACCAATCATCGAACCGGCGAATGAACGGCGGTGACCAATCAACGCGAATGCATTGACGGCGAGTGGCTCAGGCGGAGCCCCTACATTAACGAGTGTGCCGTCCAACTTGAGCAGCGAGAAATAAGCATTGATATCAATGCTGGCACTTACTGTATTAATGATCAGGTCTAATGAGCCTGCCAGCTTTTCGAATGTTACCGGATCGCTCGTTGCAAAGTAGTGATCCGCGCCAAACTGCAAGCCGTCTTCTTTTTTGCTTAGCGTTTGGGAGAGAACGGTAACTTCGGCTCCCATCGCATGTGCGATTTTAACCGCCATATGACCAAGGCCACCCATCCCTACGACGGCAACCTTCTTACCCGGGCCAGCGCCCCAGTGATGCAACGGAGAATACGTGGTAATCCCCGCACATAGCAGCGGTGCAGCAGCATCCAGCTCAATATTGTCAGGAATGCGCACTACAAAATCCTCGGTTACCACGATATGAGTGGAATAACCGCCTTGCGTTGGTTCACCGTATTTGTCTACTCCCGCATACGTTGGAATGTTACCTTTCAGGCAGTACTGCTCTTCGCCTTTACGGCAATTCTCACATTCGCCGCAAGAGTCAACCATACATCCAACACCTACTCGGTCGCCTATTTTATATTTTGTTACACCACTACCTATTTCGGTCACAATTCCGGCAATTTCGTGGCCCGGTACGAGTGGATAATTGACGGGGCCCCACTCCCCATGAGCGGTATGAATATCCGAGTGGCAGATACCTGCAAATTTAATCTCAATTAATACATCCGTGGTATCCAGATCACGGCGGTTAATCTCTGCGGAACGAAATGCTTGATCGGGTCCGTCCACGGCTCTGGCTTTAGCTGTAATCAATGTATAACCTCCTCATGATTTTGGAATCCTCTTTATCTTAAGCCCTATAGTTAACTCTAAGTCAAATGTTTTGCTCTACTTTTTTTTCCAGCTCACGTAAAGAGGCCCACACCTATACGGTGAGAGCCTCTTTTTTTCTCTCGTTCAATTTGCTCTAAACATAGTCTGTCTGCTGAAACTACTTGGATGCCGAAAGTAAGCTATCTGTAATAAATTTAAGCTGTCCTTCCAAAGACACCGGATCGTTGTAGGTGTCAGAGGATGGATCAAGCTGAAATACATGATTTGCTTTTACAGCCGGAAGGTTCTTCCACAGTTTATTTTCGTACACCTTTTTGGAATCACTCGTGTCCCCGGACCACGGGCTGGTGAAAATAATGTCTCCTGCATAATCCGGCAGCACTTCGATCGAGATGGAAGCCCAGCCTGTGCCGCTGTCAATCGCTTCCGCTTGAGCCTTGGCCGGAGCCTTAAATCCCAATTCGCCGTAAATTATTTCTCCCCCGCGACCATAGTTATGACCGAACACATATAACCCTTTGTCATACGGATTCAGAATAGATACGGTACGCTTGCCTACAGCAGCCTCGACTTTTGGTTTCAGCTCGTTAATCTGAGCTTCCCACTTGCTTAGCCAAGCTTTAGCTGCATCTTCTCTGTTCGTCAGTTTGCCCATCTCCAGCATCAAGTCTTTGTAATTGCGCTTACCGTATTTAATCTGCACAACAGGTGCAATCTGGGACAACTTATCGATGCCTTCTGTACCTGTGTATACAATAATCAGATCGGGTTTCAGAGCAAGCAGTTGCTCTGGCGTAGGCCCCTGTTCACCTAAATCTGCTGTTCCTTGCGCAGCAAGCTGCCCTTTGATGTATTTGTTGTTCATTGCACCTGTAGTTGCCCCCACCACTGGAGCATCCAGTGCGACAAAATATCCCGTAGAGAAGGCCGTCAGATCCACAATCCGTTTAGGATTTTTCGGCACTTTCACTTCACCAGCATCAGACTGGAATGAAACCATCTCATCTTCTGCACCTGCTCCTGTGTCTGTCGTACCATCTGAATTGTTACTGGTTTTGCTTCCCGCATCGGATGATACAGTAGTCTTCTCCGACCCATCTTTAGCTGTATTTGAAGCAGACTGACCACATGCACTCAAGATCAGCATAAACACAAGCGCCATCATGATCCATATTGAACTTCTTTTTGTACTACGCAAAAATAACCCCACCTTTTATGTATTGATTCTATAAATCAAATGATATTGATAATCATTATCAATGATATCACGACTTTAGCCTTTTTACAATACAAGTTTAATATATTCATTCCGAACTTCGTCTATCCCCTTGAAAAACAAGCTCCACATCACATTTATTCTGACATTTTCACTCCAAACTTGCCATCAGGTAAGTTAAAAGGCTATCATCATTAGAGTGGATAGAGAGATTCAACTCATAGAATTGCTTTAGAGAATGTAAAGAAATGTTTCAAGGAGGACAAGATGGATCAGATTATACTGTGGTTAAAGTACTTTTTCTTAGGCATTGTTCAAGGGGCAACGGAGCCGATTCCGGTCTCCTCCAGCGGTCATTTGATTATTGCCCAGCGGCTGATGGGGCTGAAGCAGAATGGCCTATCATTCGAGATTTTGACAAATACCGCCTCATTAATTGCGATTGTTTTTATTTTTAGAGACGACATCATGAAGCTGATTACGGGTGGATGGGGTTACTTGCGTACCCGCAAACCGGAATATCGGGCAGACTTTATGTTTTGCTTATATATTGTCATCGGTACGATTCCTGCTGCCGTAGCTGCTGTACTGTTCAAAAAACAGATTGAGAGCATCTTCTCATCTGTTTATACGGTTGCAGTGGCTCTGCTAATTACGGGTGTAGCCCTCTGGCTTATCCGTAATCTTCGCGGCCGCAAACAGGACGGCGATCTGAAGATGAAGGATGCTGTGCTGGTTGGACTTGCCCAAGCTGTTGCTCTTATTCCGGGTATCAGCCGTTCGGGTGCTACCGTTATTTCGTCTATTGCGGTCGGCATGAAACAGGAAACAGCGTTAAAGTTCTCCTTTATGCTTTACATACCGATCAGTATCGGTGGTGTGATTCTGGGAGCCTCAGATATAGCGCATGATCCTAATCGTGCTCAGCTCGCTATTCCTTACCTGATCGCGTTTATCACCACGCTGGTCGTTACCTATTTCTCGATGAGATGGTTTATGGGCATTATGGCCCGAGGCAATCTGAAGTATTTTTCATACTACTGCTTCGCGGCGGGAACATTGTTACTTATCTTTTTATAAAAAAGATTCTCTATACACAGCAAAGGGACAACCAAGACGGTTGTCCCTTTTATTAGATTCCAAGTAATAATAAAAATTCCACATACACAGGATTCAGAACAACCGTATCTTTTGGCAGTCCCTATTCGTTTACTTAAGAAATGTAAAGATCAGCTGTGCATTGAAACTTGTTATTAGGAGGTCTGATATTGATGTTAATTTCAAAAGGAATCAAGATGATTGAACTCAATTTTGAAGGAGTTATAATTCATCCTGTTCTGATATGGGATGAAGAAACAGCCGTGTTAATTGATTCCGGTTTTCCGGGACAATATGACGATTTATGTCTTGCATTAGAGAAGATAGGCGTGCCGATGAGCCAACTAACAGCAGTGATTTTGACGCATCAGGATGTGGACCATATAGGCTGTCTTCCCGAGATTTTGCAGGAGTGTGGTACTGGGGTCAGGATATATGCACACGAACTGGACAAGCCCTATATTGAGGGACATCTCCCGCTTATCAAAGACGACCACCTGGAACATCCCCCAAAAGGCAAGATTGATGAAACTGTAACGGATGGTCAGGAACTGCCGTTTTGCGGTGGAATTCGCGTTATTCACACGCCTGGGCATACTCCTGGTCATATCAGTCTTTATGTAATGCGTAGCAAAACGCTCATCGCCGGAGATTCCATGTACAGTGTTAACGGCCAGCTTGAAGGTATCCACGGTCCGACTACACTGGATATAGAGGCAGCGCGCTTCTCTTTGAAAAAGTATCTGGAACTCGATATTTCATCCGTAATTTGTTATCACGGTGGTCTCAGTGATATGCATATAAAGGAACAGATCTTACGGCTGATTTAGAATTAAATGGTGGTTTCTGTTTCTGTTTTCATATTTTAAGGTTTGGCATACTCTAAAATGGCTGTCGCCGCTCGCACTCGCAGCACTTCTTCTTCGCTTTGCAGGGCTTCTTTCAGTACTTGAAGTGCCGCTTGAATTAAAGCTTCATCCACATTTGCTGTGAGAGCGTTGCTTGCTTCGGCTGCTGCGCTGACTGCAAGCGCGCGATCCAGCTGAGCTTCTGATACAGGATGCTCAAATTTCACGAGGATGGATGATGTGTTCCACAAAGCTTGGACTTTATCGTTCAATTCTGCGTGAGGAATACGTCCTAACCAAGTGACTCCCCGGCGGTGACAGATCAATTCATCTTCAGCACCTAAGGAGTCATCGTAATAATAATCTCCGATATCCCCTACATAGGTCCATTCCTCGTCCCTTATTAAGACGTAGTCCCCATCCTGCATCAGGTTAGCAAACATATGTAGTGTTGCAAGTGTATTTGTACATTCCGTCTCCCCCAGGCTATAACGTTGAGCCAGTTGTTCTTTCCATTGCTCCGGTGGCGTAAGCTCAAGGTCCCCTAGACCAGACCAAGGGATGCCAATGAAGTTATCTTCCAGAAATGATGATGTCCTGTTGAAACCTTGCAATATAGTTTGAATATGATACAGATTCATTCGTTTTTCTTCCTTTCACTCATTCATATGAACATAATTAGTCATTGTAACATCAGCGGTGTCACTTTCAAACTTACACGTTCTTTAACTCATGCCAAACTTTTTTTGTTATATCCTAAGGCTATAACTAGATATAATATAAGAGAATTACGTTATAGCCGTGTATTTGTGATAAATTTTTGTTAACACATTGCAGAGGGGTTAGTTCAAATGACAAAAAGCAGCGTATTGGGATATCCACGAATCGGAGCCGATCGGGAATGGAAAAAAGCACTTGAGGCATTCTGGTCAGGAAAGTTGGAAGAGAATGAGCTGCACGCAAGGTTGCAGGAGATTCGGCTCGATCATTTGCGCAAGCAACAAGCCAAAGGCATTGATCTGATTCCAGTGAACGACTTCAGCTATTATGATCATATTCTGGATACAGCCGTAATGTTTGGTATTGTGCCAAAACGCTTCGCTTATACCGGAGGCGCTGTGCCTCTCTCCGTCTATTACGGCATCGCCCGAGGAACGAAAGATGCCGCAGCCAGTGAGATGACCAAATGGTTCAATACGAACTATCACTATATTGTACCTGAACTGAATGATGCTTCGCCGGCATTGACCGAGAATAAACCACTACTCGCATACCTTGAAGCCAAAGAGAAACTGGGCATTGAAGGCAAACCGGTTATCGTTGGACCGCTAACCTTCCTCAAGCTTTCTAAAGGTTATGATGCATCCGAAACAGACGCTTGGCTTGATCAGCTACTTCCTCTCTACACTCAGGTGCTGCAAGAACTTGCAGATGCTGGCGTACAGTGGGTACAGATTGATGAGCCGGTTCTCGTAACCAAATTGAATGACGCGGATCTGCAGCGCTTGAACAAAATCTATACCGCTTTTGCATCAGCTGTTCCGGGTTTGAATATATTACTGCAAACGTACTTTGAATCCGTCGAAAACTACAACGAAATCATCAGCTTGCCAGTTCAAGGCATCGGTCTTGACTTCGTGCATGGTCTTGAAGGTAACCTGCAATCCATTCAAACGAGCGGTTTTCCGGCAGACAAAGTGCTGGGTGCAGGTATCATTGACGGACGCGGCATCTGGAAAGCATCCCTTCAGGACAAGCTGACATTGCTGGGCACCCTTACTTCTCTCGTTACATCTGAAAGGTTAATTGTGCAGTCCTCCTGCAGCTTGCTGCATGTGCCTGTGACAACAGCACGTGAAGCAAAACTTGCTGCTGAACTCAAAGATGCACTTGCATTTGCGGATGAAAAACTGGATGAGATCGTTATTTTGACCCAAGCAATCAGCAGCCCCGATGCGGACATCACCGCTAAAATTAAAGACGCCGAGCAAAAACTACAGGCATTGCAAAGCTCCGGAGATCGTAACCGCAAAGCCGTGCAGGAAGCCGTTGCTTCCATCCGTGTACAAGAGCCTAACCGCTCACGTCCGTTTGCAGAACGTCATGCAGCACAGCAAGAAAAGTGGCAATTGCCTTTGTTCCCGACAACAACGATTGGCAGCTTTCCGCAATCAACGGAGGTCAGAAAAGCTCGCCAACAATGGCGCAAAAACGAGTTGAGCAATGAAAAATACTCTTCCTTTATCCGTGATCAGATTGACCGCTGGATTAACATTCAAGAAGAGATCGGTATTGACGTGCTGGTTCACGGTGAGTTTGAACGCACCGATATGGTTGAATTTTTCGGCGAGAAGCTGGCTGGATTTGCCTTTACGCAATATGGATGGGTGCAATCCTATGGCTCACGTTGCGTGAAACCACCTGTTATTTTCGGAGATGTTGAATTTGTAGGTGAAATGACGGTTGAGGAAACGAAGTACGCGCAGTCGAAAACAGACCGCCCTGTTAAAGGTATGTTGACCGGCCCGATCACCATCATGAACTGGTCCTTTGTACGGGATGATATTGAACGGGAAACCATCGCTTATCAATTGGCCTATGCACTCAGACAAGAAGTTGAAGCACTCGAAAAAGCAGGCATCGGCATGATTCAAGTGGATGAACCTGCCGTCCGTGAAGGCCTGCCACTCAAGGAACATAAACAAGCCAATTATCTGGATTGGGCCGTCAAAGCGTTCCGTATTACGACATGCACCGTACAGGAAACCACCCAAATTCATACTCACATGTGCTATTGCGAATTCCACGATATGATTGATTCTATCGAAGCAATGGATGCGGACGTCATTTCCATTGAGACTTCACGCAGTCATGGTGAGCTGATTCACAGCTTTGAAGAGAATACGTATGAGCTCGGTATTGGACTTGGTGTATATGACATCCATAGCCCGCGTGTGCCAAGCGTCGAAGAAATGAGCAACATGATTGACCGCGCTTTGCGTGTGCTTGATCCGAAGCTGTTCTGGATCAATCCAGACTGCGGTCTGAAAACCCGTGGACAGGAAGAAACCGTGGCTTCGCTGAAAAACATGGTAGATGCTACACGGATTGCCCGAGCGAAGTATAATGCTACTCCTGTTCTGAACTAGATAAGTTGAACAACTGATGATTTATACGGACATTGTAATAAACAATAAACAAAATAACCTGGTAGAGTCGCTATAGTACACTAAACAAAAACACTTAAAGAGCCGCAATCCTGTATCATGCAGGATTACGGCTCTTTATAGTTACGCACGTTTAAAATCGGCGTTGTTACAACGTCAATCACAATGGCAAGCGCTAACACAGGGATTTCAGGTTGTTTTACTAGCTCATCGCAGGCTGAAATGATTCCAGCAGTTTTTTAATCTGCTCATCATACTCCAGTTCAAATGATGGAAGCATCTCATCCAATCTTTGCTGGAACAAATCAGGATCTTGTACACCAATCTCAGCCCTTAATTCCATTTCCTCTTCTGAACCATTGTCGTTCAGAATCATGTTCAGTACGTCACTATTAAAATATTCACTTGGAGGAAGAATCAGCGCATTCATCAGGAATTGCATAAAGAAGAGATGGTTATCTTTTTCCTGATCCGCTTTTTCCATCGCTTGCTTCGTAAATAAGTTGATATATTTCTGAGCAAAATTAACTCCTTTCAGTTCGAATGACCCTCCATGTTCCACTCCCTTCCAACGCATGTCAGCCACAGAACTAAGCCACCAAGCCGGTTCGATGGCCTTCTGCATCCGATGCAGTACCTCCCGCTCAAACGGAGGATCAGGATGCATCCGCTGTGCTTCCAAACATTTCCCTATCGTTTCCGCTTCGATTGCAGCTACGGTGATACCTTGTCCATGAATGGGATCAAAGCTGCAAAATGCATCGCCAAGAACGAGTAATCCAGAAGGCCAATCTTCCATGAGTTCAAAATGCTGGCGAACGGACTCGGAAATACGGTACCCCCTAGGCCCATGCAATGGCTCTAGCTGCTCCATTAACTTTACAATTTTATCTGAAGCAAACAGATGTTTGATTTGTTCTTGAAACTCCTCCGGCTGAGTGGACGGATACACCTCTCCTCCAGCATTGAAAAGAATGATTCCAGCGATATCATCCTCGGTGCGCATAAATATGCTTGCACGAATACCTTGCCCAGGATCTGAATCAGACATCACCAATTCATTTGGAATAGGGGATTTTATTTTGTAATAGCGGGTGCTGTAACCAAGAGATACTTTCAGCACTTCCGGTTCTGGCACAGACAATCCAATCTGATTAAGCCATCTGATCAATTTGGAGGAACGACCTGAGGCATCAATAACCATATCCGCTGGAAGTTGTTCTTCTCGCTTTTCCCCGCTTCTCTCTTTGGTGTAAATGCCTGTAATGGAGCGCTGATCTTCAGAGACCATTAGCCCGGTAACTTCCATACTGGTTATGAAGCTTATATGGGAAATATTCTGAATTCGTTTGCGCAGCACCCATTCCAGCAAGGCTCTGCTGCACGATGCAATTTTAAATGAGGAGGTCTCCTCCTTATTCACCAATGTACCGTACCGATTGCTAACGACAATCCTCTCATCGTGTGAAGAAATCGCCCCCAAATCTATCAATTCTTCATTGTATCCTGGAAAATAATGTTCCAAAATCAGCGCGCCGCGTGGCTGTACACGGTGTGGATGAAAAGATTGCGGTACCCCCTGCCGGTTCGATGGCTCCGTAGGGAATTCATCTCTTTCGATAATATATACGTCTTCATAATAATCAGATAACATTCTGGCTGTAATCAACCCCGCTATCCCAGCCCCAATGACTACTGCTTTTTTCATGTCAGACATTATGACTTCATCCTTTCTTCCAAATTATTTATTCTACGCTTGTTGCACATCAAAAATATTACTTATAATACCAATATATAATGAAAATCTCTCTTCTGGTAAGAATCAATATAGTCTTGCTGTATAGTTAAACTACGATATGGAAGAGGTGTAGATGAAATTATAGAGAAAAAGGTTGATTTAAGAGTTGCCCGAACTCAAAAGCTGTTAATTACTGCCTTTAAAGACCTGTTATCCGAGCAAGGGAAATTATTCAGCAATATCACGATTAAAGAAATATGTGACAAAGCCATGGTTCACCGTACTACCTTTTACAAACATTTTGAGGATAAATTTGCGCTGTTACACTCGACCCTGACTTGGGTATTACATGATTATTTACACATGAATATAGAAGATCGGCTACGGCAGCCTTTACAAAGCCTATCCAGAATCATGTTGGAGAATTTACTGGAGCCGATTGTTCAAAATCAGAAGAATGACAAGGGATTCACTGAATTTTTCAGAAATTATATCGGAGATATATCCAGAAGAGATTTTCTGGAACTTAAAAGAAGAGGTAAACCATTTTCACCTCCCATAGAACTTTTAGCCGAATATCATTCAGGGGTCATAAGTTTACTTGTTACGTGGTGGATATATCATCTTGAAGAAGATGTTACGGCAGAACAGATGGATGAGTATTACTATCAAATGGTGAACGAGAAAATCATGTTGGAATAGCAAACAACTCACTTTAAAATCAATGGCTGATTTTAGAGTGAGTTTATTTTTCCCCTTAAAGTGTTATTACTGAAAGCGATGGTTTGTGAAGCCTAATTGACTAATCGTCAACATTCACATACTCTCCTCCAGCCATTGCTGTAAGGGAATATCCTCCGTCAGTTCACCAAGCAAGATATGTCTAAACTGCCCCGCTTGGTCAATAACCATCGTGGCTGGCAGGCCTGTGATACGGTACAGCTTGGATACCTTGCCCGTTGCGTCAATGATCACCGGAAAATCGAACTGATGACTTTTCATAAACTCGTTAATTGTGCCCTTGCTCTCCCCCACGTTGACAAACAGTGTCTCCACGCTATTTTGATTCTGCTGCGCAAGTTCATGAACCAAGGGCATTTCTCTTACACATGGCGTACACCAGGATGCCCAGAAGTTAATCATCACGGCTTTGCCCCGATAATTGGACAATTGGACTTGCTCGCCTTTGGAATTAACCGCTGTAAAATCAGGAGCCTCTTCCCCCGCCTGAATGGGATTGGTACTTTTTGAATCAGAATTCGATATATTCCCCAGCACAGCCCACACACCTGTACCCAATGCTGCCAGCGCAATCAACATCGTAACGATCCGTCTTATTTTCGACCCTTTCTTTTGTCCATCCTGTTCTGCACTGTTCGTACCCATGCTTTGCGGCTTGTTTTGCATGATCACATCACCTTCATTTTAATCCCAGACTCTGATGAAAAGCAGCATGAAGTGAACCATACTGATTCCGAATATTTTCTGCGGTGCCCTCACCGACGTTACGACCCTGATTCATAAACATCACTTGGTCTGCAATATCATCAGCCACTTCTAGCTGATGGGTGGAGAACACAACCATATGCCCCTCCTGTTGGATATCTCTCAGCAAATGTACGAACTCCTGCATCCAGAAGGGATCTAACCCATTGGTAGGCTCGTCCATGATCAGCAGCGCAGGCCTCGCGAGCATCGCCTGAGCGAACAATACACGCTGCCGCATCCCTTTGGAGAAGGCAGTCACCCGTTTATGTTTTTGCTCGTCAAGTCCAACCATCACTAATACTTCTCGCACTCTCTCTCGAGGGAGTTTACGAAGAGAAGCCCAGAATAACAACGCCTCCTCTGCCGTAAGTCCCTGGCTGAACTGATAGTCATCCGGCATATAACCGATCTGATTCGCATACCGTTTACGATCCTGTGACCAGCGGACGTTATTCACCAGGATCTCCCCTGACGTTGGCCGTAGAATGCCTGCAAGCATACGAAGCAAGGTACTTTTGCCTGCACCGTTTCCACCACATACCGCAAGCACCTGACCAGAACCTAGACGAAAAGAGATATCATCTACAATTTTTTGATTTTTGATTTGTTTGTCTAATCCGTTCACAATAACTTCTGGTTCATGCACGAGAGCGCCCCCTTTCCCATATAACGTAAACAACAAGGATCGAGCAACTCACCCATAACAAGCACATTCCAGCAAATATGGCACTGCCGCTTGGCTGTTGCACCCACGTCACCCATTGATAATACTCAGGCCCCAGTATAGAACCGCCACCGAGCTTGATCACAATAAACAGCCGTACCAGTTCAGCCGGATTCAGAAAAGTTAAGACGACCAGAAGCGGTTTGATCCAAAGGTACGGCATGAGCCCTAATACCGCAAGTAATAATGTAGGCCAACCTATAACGGCAAAGAACCAGACCGATACTGAAATCGTTAAAGCTTGCCAGCGATTGCGAGACAGTGAGCCGATTAGCAAAGCAACACTCAGGAATAACAGAACAAGTCCGCAGGAAAAGGCCAGGAACAGAAGATACGTCAATAGATCGATCGGATTACCAAGCAAGCCGCTGACAACTCCCATCAGTCCATATCCAAAGGTCACAATCGTCAGTAATACGGCTGCTAGTCCAACATATTTACCTGTAATGAAGGATAGTGTTCCAATGGGATAGGTCGATAACAGTTGCCAACTGCCGTCCTCCTTTTCAGCGGTCAACGAGAAAGAACCCAGGAACAATGTCATCAGCGGTAACAGATAAAGAATCAGATTCAGCATCGAACCTGTTGTTCCCGAATATCCTTGTACCGGATTCTGTGCATTGAGAAGCAATAAACTTAAGCTAAATGTACAAAAAAGAACTAAAAACGAATACGCCCAGGGATTGCGAAACCCCGTTTTCAACTCTCTCTTGGCCATTTGTATCATGTCAGACATTGGCTTCACCACCCCCTATCAGCATCAGTGGCTGCCTGATCCTTCTTTCGACTCCCCTTCTTGATGCATATCTTTACTCATCTCTTCTCCCATATCATGCTCCGAGTCTTTTTTCATCCCATCTTCATCGTGACCATGTCCGTGCCCGTCCATATTCATTTTATCCATGTTCTGAGTCCAGTCATGAGAGGCGAGATCTTTTGCAGTCATGATCTTGCCCACACCTTGTTCTGCTACGAATGCTTCAGCAGAAGCTTTATCCTTGAAGTTAACAATCCCGTAAGCCATAGGTGTTCTAAGCGAAGCATCATAAACATAAGTCGCTTTATTGAATTCAATCCATTCTTTGTCGTTGTAATCACGTACATAATCCATGCCAATATTGTCTGTTCCATTTTCCTTTTTCCATTGATTCATGCAACCGAGATCATCAAATTTCAGATTTTTACCGTCCTTGGTTGTGAGTTGTGTGGCAAAGGCGTCATCTTTCACCTGCATGTTACAGATCACACAGATATCCACGTCCTCGTTGATCGGCACAGCCGCATACTTCTGTCCACATGCCGTTAACATTACCGTACCTAAGAGCAACATGATCATTATAATCCATCGTTTATTCATTTTCTCCATACCCCCATATAGATCATCGTACTTGTAGAAAAGCCGAGCAAAAGTAAACCAATCATCCAAACCAAACTTGAGCGGGTTTTCACATTTGTTCCCTCTGTCCCGGGTGTTCCAGATAATTCTGTGTTCTCGATGCTCATCTGTGGTGATTCGTCTGTGGTCCATTTGTTTTTCCCTTCCGAATGCAACTCACTCAGAAAGACCATACCCGGTGATTGAAAAAACAGTTGATATGCGGCATTCCGGCTCACCAGTTGTTCATAGAACGGATTGATCGCATGGGATAGTTCGCTGATCCCATCCTGATTCAGATCCAGTCCCTGAAACGAATCCCAATAGTTTTCCTTCAAAATATTATCCTTGCTGTCCATTGCCGATGCATCAATAACGTTGGAAATAAATCGATTTTTCGTAAATTGATTTCCCTCAGCAAGCACTATCTGAATGCCAACGAAATTACGGATTAAGCCGTTGTCATGGATTTCATTACCTGAAGATTCGGCTATATTCATGCCCACACGGTTACCTTCAATCGTGTTGTTCTGAACTTTGGAACGATGTACGTCATAGAGTAAAATGCCTTGGGAATGAACATTCGTACTCTGTTTGCGAAAGATATTGCCTGACACAACCGTATTTTTTACACCCATAATCATGGCACCTGTCATGTTTTCTTCTCCAGTGTTATTCGTGACAGACGACCCATCGATATACATACAATGAATACCGTATCTGGTTCGAATGAAACGGTTATCGTTCACCACTGCATACCGGCTATTCTCCAGATAGATTCCATCGAGCATTCCGTGAATCGTATTGCCTTCGATCCGGCTGTTAGCGGAATTGTAGAGATCAATACCATTGCCTTTTTGACTGCTGGGGGTCGTGCTTGTCCCTGCCCATTCAATCGTATTGTCTTGTATTACGGCAGAAGCTGCATCACGCAGAAGCAAGCCAGCCCCTTTGGAGCGAATCGTAAGTTCAGCGACTTCGCTATTGCTGCCCGTAATTTGCACGGCGGCAGCTGGCTGACGACCGTTATGCTCAACCCTGAACCCTTCCAGCTTCACATCGCTTGCTTGAATGGATATAGCTGCTTGTTCTTGTTCATTGTGTACTGTAACCGCTGTATCCCCAATTAGAGTGAGCGGCTTAGTAATGACAACGGGGCCAGAGTATCGACCGGCCTCCAGATGGATTTCTTCTCCAGCATCCGCTTGATCTATGATCGGCTGAAGTGGAACCAATTGCTTTTCTTCATTTAGTCCAGTTGCAGCCACATCTCTTTGAATTGCGGGAAGCAGTCCAAATCCGATCACGAGGAGAGCAACCAGTGTTAGTTTACTGAGCCTGAATCCTTTATTCGTGTTCATATTAGTATTCATATTTTTAATTGTATTTTTCTTTTTGAGCTTATTTTTGTTCTTCCATCGATCATTCACGTTCAGAATGTGTAAGCCCCCAGTTCCTCTGCATTTTTCATGCATTTCATCACCACTTTCCTCCATTCCTAGTCTATAGTGTTACAGTAAAGCGTTATCCCAGTCCTTCACACAGTGTATCGAAAATGATAAATTTCCCATATAGCCCCATTAGGCTATAGTCTGCTTCCTTTTGTGTCCAAATTGTGATTGAATGAAAAAAAGCCGCCAAATTGGCGACTTTAAACATGTTAAGTTTATGCAAATGGATAGGTCCAGAAGCGTTCACGCCCAAAACGTGCTTGAAGTTCTTCATCGTTCAGCTTGCGATTACCAAGCAACTCTGCTGCTTGAAACTGCGAGCGGTGGGCACGAATCGAGGCCAGCTTTTGCTCCAAAAATTGGGAGACATCTACGGTTACATCTGGCTTACCAATATGCTGCTCGTGATTATTAGAGAAAGCTACACAGTGAACGACTGGACGTTGCTCCAGTGGTAAACGGCTAACCACTCGGATCACTGCGGCTCCTGTCGCATCATGATCGGGGTGTACACTGAATCCGGGATAAAAAGTAAAGATCAGTGAAGGTTTGATCTCCTCAAGCAGAGCCATAATGCTGCCATCCAGCAATTGAGGGTCTTCGAACTCTACCATTTTATCGTGAAAACCAAGCATCCTTAAATCTTGAATACCAATCGCACTAGCTGCTTCAATAAGCTCATCTTTGCGGATGGCTGGCAGGGTTACGCGGTTCGCAAACGGCGGAATACCCATGTTACGTCCCATCTCACCCAGCGTCAGACAAGCATATGTAACGTGTGCTCCAGAATCAATGTATTTGGCTAACGTGCCCGATACGGAGAATGCTTCGTCGTCTGGATGGGGATAAACCACCAGGATGCGTTGGTGCTCATCATGTGCATTCTTTGTCATATGTTGTTCCTCCGCTCCCATTAGAACTTCTCCCGGCTCAGCTGCAATGCGACAACCAGTTTGCCTTGGCTGTCATGGCCGGCCATAATCAGTCTTTCTTGTTCCTGCTCATCAATATGTGTAAGTCCTTCGGCATAAACCCAGCCATCTGTCGTCTTCAAGCCGACACGATAAGGTCCCTCACCCGAGATCGAGCCCTGTGTATATCGAATAGCTGCATTGGTAATAAAGGCCGAAGCCGGATGCCGTGAACTATCGTAATGTTGAGCGTAAGCGCCCGTTGTCATTTCAAGATGCATATATACATCCTGATTAACAAGGCGGTCTAGCCGAAGCTGAATATCTTGTGGTTGTATCAGTTGCATGACGGCCTCCCTGTTTCATGTTAAGTGTGAACTCCATTTTATCATATGCAACAAGGAATATACATTTAAAGCTGCTCAGAAGCATAAAATGACAAGGCTTTGTCCTCGAAAACATGAACTTTCTTCTGCATTTTTTATTTTTCAAATGGTACAAAATCGATTAGATTAGTATATGTACCATTATATCTCTCACATATATTCAAGATCAGAAGCATCAAAAGGAGCTGCTCCCCATGAAATCGATCATACAGTTATTACATTTTGGATATCATCAAGCCATGAGCTGCATTTTTCCCGTAGCTATTTTTGGTACGCTGGCTCTTTCAACGGTCATTCCATTTCCTTATATCCAACGCTATGATGCAATCCTGCTTATTCTGCTTGCTGTTCAATATTTGATGTTTCGCACCGGACTAGAGACATTGGACGAAATCAAGGTCATATGTGTATTCCACTTGATCGGTCTCCTGCTGGAGATTTACAAAGTACATATGGGATCATGGTCTTATCCGGAACCTGCGTATAGCAAAATATTTGGCGTTCCGCTGTACAGCGGATTCATGTACGCCAGCGTAGCCAGCTTCATGTGTCAAATCTGGCGAAGACTGCGTATGGATATGACCGGCTGGCCGGGTGTGGTTCCATCCATGTTGCTGGGCGGAGCCATCTATCTTAATTTTTTCACCCATCACTTTCTCCCGGATTTCCGCTGGTGGTTGACGGCACTTGTATTTATAGTCTTCTGGAAAACGTGGATCATCTACCGGGTACGTCTGACAACCTACCGCATGCCGTTGTCTCTTGCTTTCATTATCGTAGGTTTTTTTATCTGGCTGGCTGAAAATATCGCTACCTTCTTCAATGGCTGGAAATATCCGGATCAACATGAGAGTTGGCAACTGGTGAGCTTCAGCAAGATCAGTTCATGGTTCCTACTGGTCATTATCAGTGTAATCATCGTTGCACAGCTCAAACACGTGAAAGCTAATCGCACAGCAAAATAACTTCAAGAAGACCATGTGCGGATCACATCGAAGCTGACCTTTTCCCCAGCTTCAGTGATCCGCTATCGTTTACCATTTTATTTTGCTTGCTGCCAACTTCTTTTCCCTCTTCATCATATACTTTAATGATATAGGCTGTACCCTCCGGTGAAGGTAACTTCACAAACCAGACATACTCTTCCATATCTGTTTTGATCAACTTGGCTTCAGTAATGGACTTGGAGCCGTTCTGTTCTATTTCAGCAGTTACACGCTGGATACCCGGATGCCCGATTGTACCAAACACCATTGGAAAAGGAGTGTCTATCCCTTCAAGCTCCGGTAAGTTCATATAATACAATGCATACTCAGACGGATCTATATCTCCGATTCCATAACCTCCGCCCCATACCCACTTCCAGCCAAAACTATTTTTTCGTACGTACTCCAGCTGCAAATTACTTGATGCTTCGCTGTTCGTTCTCTGCGTAAACAAGATCATCCTGTCTTCCACAGGTTCCTGATGAACTAAACGGACATTAGGGGTTGACTCCCTGAATTGTTGAACTGCATCCTCAGGCGTACTGCCGATCGGAATCGACATGGTTTCGTTCAGCCCCATAGCTTTGGACAAGGTCCGATCCGCCAGTAAAGTGTACCCTTTGTAAAGGACATTTTGAAAAAAAACTAGGCAACTTGTTGAAGCTGCTGTCTGTATTTTACAGGCGGCAGTTTTTTTAAATCCCATTGCCCTCGATAGTGATTGTAATACGTCATATAACTTTTAATTTCTCGTTTCACTTCTTCAAGAGTTTCGCATTCTTTTGTATTCGTTTCATCCTTAAAATGCCCAAAGAATGATTCCTGAGGGGCATTATCCCAACAGTTCCCTCGACGCGACATCGATTGACTTAACCCCATGTTCTTCACCATCAATTGGAATTGCGGGTTCGTATAATGAAAGCCTTGATCGGAATGGATTAAGGCATCTTTTGTGAGATGACGGTGCTTCTTCAGTTGACGGAGTGTACTGAGTGCAATTTCTATACTCAACGAAGAGGAGACCTCATACGCTAAAATTTCATTCGTCTGTGCATCTTTAATGGTTGATAAATACGCACGTTTATTGCCTTTGTACGTCAAATAAGTGATATCCGTTAATAACACCTTACCCGCTTCTCCTGACTTGAAATTACGCTGTAATTGGTTTGTACATGTCCGATGCTCTTTCGTTGCTTTTGCCATTCTACGTGCTGGATTAGCTTTTCGAATGGGACAAATGATTTCGAATTTCTTCATAATTCGGCGAATACGTTTCAAGTTGTACGTCACCTTGTATTGATTTTCCAATGTCATTTTAACTTGACGTGC
This sequence comes from Paenibacillus sp. TSA_86.1, assembly GCF_052691815.1. NCBI lineage: Bacteria > Bacillati > Bacillota > Bacilli > Caryophanales > Paenibacillaceae > Paenibacillus > Paenibacillus sp. TSA_86.1. Next base: position 653,959 of record NZ_JBQZGE010000002.1, read on the forward strand.
TCCTTTTTTCCATCCGCGAAACCGATAAGCCTTCAAGATCACTCTCTTTACAACTTCATCGGCTTTGGCTTTAGCTACACGCTTTTGAGTTGATTTTTCACTAAAGTAATTGTAATAGCCTGAACGTGATACTTCCATGACGTTGCATAAATAACCAACCAACCGCTTCAAATTGTACGTTTTAATCGTGTGGTGAATGAATTGAAATTTCAGTTCTGTTGCAATGTTTATTTCTTTTTCAACATCTGCCTTTCTAGTAGATCGAGCTTTTTTAACAGTTCGTTTTCCGCTCGTAACAGTAGGTTCTTTGCTTCTAATCGTTCAATCTTTTCCTCCAGCGTCCATTCACGCTCCAATGGCCGACCTGAATTGGTTTTACGTGTATCTTGTAAGCCCTCTACGCCTGCTTCACGATACGAGGCACGCCAACGTTTTCCGCAAGAACGGATACGCTCTAAACCAATTAAATCAACATCTAAACCGGCTTCTTCAAAAATCTCCCGTGGCATTTTACCATGTTCATTTTCTGCAATAAAATGACGCTTAAATGCATCGGTATATGTGATCGCCTTTTCACTAACAGCAACTATATTTAAATTTTGTCTAAGTTGTTCTTGTTCTTTCTTAGACAGTAATCTTTTCGTCATAATATTTCCGCTCCAACATCTTTTTTTATTATTATAAACAAAATACCCTATAAGATGGGCTTTTTTCAAAGTGTCCATCTTATAGGGTACATTTTACAGACCGCCTGGCTTTTCTTTTATATACATATAGGTGTATACCGATATCAGAGAGAGTGCTAAGAATGCTATCGTTGCAACTATAATCTTGAGAGTCTTTCCTTTTCCTTTACTCATGTTCAAGCCTCCTTCTTAAAAAATAGATAAATTAATAATATAACACACAAACCCATCAAAAATTACCATGATTTTCATAATACTTCTTTCATTTCTATAATAAAAGACAAAAAAGCCGCCAATTGGCGGCTTCATCTTATTAACGGCGCATAGTCTAGCCATGGCTTACGCATGCCCTAGTGCTCCATTCTTCACATGTCGTATCCTGAATTAATATTCTCCAAGGAATATTACTTCTGTCTCCAATTCCACTTGGAACTTATCCCATACCTTTTTCTGAATAAACTGAATCAGATCCTCGTAATCCTTGGCGGTAGCGTGATCCACATTCACAATAAATCCTGCATGTTTGGTCGAGATTTCAGCCCCACCCATCCGAGTGCCTTGCAATTGACAATCCTGAATCAGTTTACCGGCAAAATGTCCTTCCGGACGTTTGAACACACTTCCGCATGAAGGGTATTCCAGAGGCTGCTTCGATTCTCTCAGGAACGTTAGTTCTTTCATCTTGCTGGAGATTTCTTCTTTATCCCCTTCGCTAAGCGTGAACTCGGCGTCCAGAATAATATAATGATCCATCTTAAAGAGACTGTTGCGGTAGCTCAGCTTCATCTCTTCACGCGGGATCACAACAACCTTGCCTTCACGGGTAATTACCGTCGCCTTTTCAATTACATCTGCAATCTGACCACCGTAAGCACCTGCATTCATGTACAGAGCGCCTCCTGTACTGCCAGGAATGCCACAAGCGAACTCCATACCGGTCAGGCTATGTTCCAGAGCAGCTCTGGATACGTCAATAATATCGGAACCACTTTGCGCCAACATGCGTGTCCCATGGACTTCGATCTGGTCGAAGCGACTGAGTGAAATCGTGACGCCGCGAATGCCTCCGTCTTTAATAATAACGTTAGATCCTTTGCCAATGACGGTCAGAGGCAGCTGGTGGCTGTTGGCAATCTCCACAACTTTGGTGATCTCCTCCACCGTAGTTGGATGCACGAGGATATCTGCCTTGCCCCCAATTTGGATAAACGTATGGTTTTTTAGCGGTTCATTAAATTTCACTTTTTCGTTAGGTATGTGATTCTCAAAAATATTCATGATTTTCTCTCCCTGCGTTCTTCAAAAAGAACATGATTCCTACATTGTAAATCGAAACGCACTCCGATGACAATCTATCCTCATAATTCCCTGTACGGACCGATGAAATTCAACCGTATACTATAATGATATTCGCCTGTTTGCTGAATAGATACTCAAGTATACGTTAAATTATAAATGAACAACAATTTTTCAGATCGTTTTGCATAAAAAAAGCAATAGCGCTGCGGATTTATGACCCGCAGCGCTTGAACATTCTACCATATATTCTTGAATTCCTCTAGCTCTTGAATAGAAGTCCAGTTCATAGCCGTCCGTCAACGGGAATATCCGTCTTCGTCAATTCAGCAGATAACGCCCATAAACGCTCCGCCTGCTCTGCATCAATCGCATATGGCTTCACGCCGTAAAAACCGCCGTCTTCAGGAGCCATCTCACTGATATTACAATCTTCACAGTAAACACCTCCCATGCCTTCAAGCTGAGGAGCAGTTGCAGCCCATACTTGGGTTGCTGCACCCTGCTCCGGAGATTTGAACCCCGGATTAGCCACATTGCCGGACTCATCAATCCAGCCGAGTGCAATCATCTCATCTTTGGGCATATAACGTTGTAACGGAGTCATAATCCCGCCCGGGTGCACAGCAAAAGCACGAACTCCATGCTGCTTGCCAATTCTATCAAGTTCGACCGTGAATAAGCTGATTGCCGTTTTGGACTGACCGTATGCCGGAAACTTTTCGTATCCCTGTTCAAAATGAATATCATGCCAGCGAATCGGCGAGAAATGATGCCCTGCAGAGGAAAGCGAAACAACCCGAGCGCCTCCTTCACGAACCAAAGCAGGCCATAATTGAGTCGTTAACGCAAAGTGTCCCAGATGGTTCGTGGCAAACTGCGCTTCCCACCCTGACCCAATCCGTGTCTCCGGGCAGGCCATAATACCTGCGTTCAGGATTAACATATCGATGCTGCGTTCACTTGCCAGAAAACGTTCTGCGAATGCAGCAACACTGGACAGGTCAGCCAGATCAAGCTCGTGCACTTCGACGTTCTCAAGATCTGCCAAAGCTTCACGTGCAGCATCAGGTCTGCGTGCAGTCACAACAACGCGTGCTCCCGCTCCGACTAGTGCGCGTGTTGTCTCCAGTCCCAGACCGGAATATCCACCTGTCACGACAGCAAGGCGCCCTGACAGATCCAGGCCATGTAAGACCTCATCCGCTGTGCTGCTCTTGTCAAAACCTGAATTGATGTTCTGCTGCACTGTTCTTGTATCTTTATTTATATTCATCAGGCTCAGCTCCTTATACTCTGACTGTAACTACTTATAGTATTTATCCCTATTGGGACTTCTATAATCAGTCTACACCTTAGAGTGAACTCGAAGTCAAATCATGCTCGTTAAAACATTCTTTCAAATAACTATAATAGTAGTACACTAATCTTTATTTCAATGATGCTGGCAGTTTGACTCCAGTTATTTTCCCCTCCGACTGGATGATGATCATATCTCCAGTTTTCAACGTTTGATTATACATATCCCCACCGGCTTTTACACGAAAAACAGGTTGGCCTGTGACCATATTTATCGCGAGCAGTGTGCCATTGCGTTGCGCCCGGTACATCCCTTTTCCATATACATCAATCTGAGAAACAGGGGCATCGCCGTTCCATGATACATTTTGTCCATTTGCAAGCTTTACTCCAGCAAGTTCTCCATTCGCCGGGTTTCTCAATATCAAGCGTTGTTGTGCAACACCAAGCATTTCCATATTATCACCATAGGGTTTCAAAAACGTGCGCAAAGGAGCAGCGCCAGACTTATATTGATCAAGCGCATACTCTGCGATTTTTCCGTCCTGTTCCATATACAGCTTGCCTTCGAAGGCCGTAATTACTCCACGGCCATTTGCATATGGTGCTTGTCCCGGCAGCTCCCAGCTGTACTGCTGGCTTCCTTTTAACGCTCCCGACTTCAGGTTATAGACGTTGATTGTCCATGTACGAACAGGCGAAGACTCGTAATCCTCCAGAAGGGGTGAATGATAATCAACCGAATAAACAAGTCCATTTTTGATCTGAATGGCTTCTCCCTGACCAAATTTATCCCACAGTTTCTTGCCCGTCTTTTGATCATAAGCATTAAGCTGAATAGATGTCAGTGCACCTTGCACCATAAAACTTCGAAGTACAACGTCTCCGGATTCTATCAGATACTCTGTTCCATTTCCTTCTCCTGCCGCTTCATTGGCTTTCCACCGAAGCTTGCCTGACTCGATATTTAATGCATAGGTTTGACTTCCGTATATGACGTATAACGTATTTTTGGTTGGGACTACTGCTTGGGTATATGGATCAGTATCGCTAGAAATCGTTATACTGGATTGCCACGTCACTTTGCCCGTTTTGGCATTCAAAGCATAGGGCTTGTGACTACCGCTAAGTCCGTAGAGAACACCATCAAGGTAAGCGATCGTTGGCTTTAATTTACTGCCATAAGTCCATAAAACCTTGCCTGTCTTTGCATCCAGCGCGATTAGCTTTGAATCTCGGAACGTATATATTTTCCCATCTTTTGCGACCGCGTTACTCCCCATAAACTGTTCGCTCATATTCAGATAATTATCGACCTTTGCTGTCCAGGAAGGTTTCAATTCAGGTAGTTGCATGTTTTGTCCGGCATACCAATTACGCGCAGAGATATCTGCTTGCTCGGCATATGCTTGTGATGGTAAAACCACGACAGCGCATTGCAGCATGAGTACTCCGGCGGTCAGTCCAGCGATAACAGGCTGCAGTTTACGAGTCTTGCGAGTTAAAAAAGTGCGATGGTTCATTTTAAATAACATGGTCACTTTGCCTCCTAACAAAAATATATGTAAGCCGTCACATATATAACGCAGCGGGCAAGCAAAATGTTTCCATTTTTCTCTGTGTAATACGGCAAAAAGCCGCCATATGGCAGCCCTTTGCGGATGAACGTTGTATGCAAACTGTTTTTCTTTATTTCAGACGAATCTGAAAAACGTCACCGGCATTACCGCCAAATACGATAAAACCTTTCTTCGGAAGCTTGGTTGTCTGTTCACCCGTCGCGATGGAGAAATGCAGCACCTGACCTTGATCATTATAAACTGCATAACCGCCATGCTCAGGAGAATCCACCGTTATCGTCTTTTCAGCAGACTTCCCGCCAATAGCATACCATCGTGCTTGACCGTTCGCTGGAATAGTTGCAATTCCTGATTTCCCACTAAAAATCGGCCGTATAGCCTTTTCCGAGATGTATTGTTGTCCGTTCTGCGTGAGGATTTCAGCATCATTTTTCATCATTAATTCTAAGTCGAATGCATCCCGGCCGTTCATGACAGGGATCTCCGCAACATTAACGGAATGATTTACATCCTTAATTTGAGTCCCATTCACATAGCCCTGCTCTGCGTTGACCATAAAGTTTTTAATCAGCTGTGATGGAACCAGGTAGAAGATCGATGTAATTTTTTCGTCCAGCGCAAAATAGTTCAAGCCGTTCCGTGCAGCCCACTTCTTTTGGGTAACTGCGTCCAGTTTGTTAGGCTCCAGCTTTTGATAATCATACGTGCTCATGCCCATCTGTCCCAGCCCTGGTAAGCTAAGATATCCCCGAACTTTCACATAGGTCTTGGCGTTGCGTTCCTTCACAAAGCTCACGTTCACACTTCCGTCCATGCTGGTAAAATATCCGTCACCTGTATACACGTACTTTTGTTCAACAATCAGTCCGCCCAGCATAGCTGGTAATGTAAATGCTCCATTCTGAATATCGATTTCCGTAGTAGCACCAACGGTTCCATACAATCCGGAGTAATTTTTCAGCTCAGCAGGCATCTCGGTCTGGACTGGCGCAAAGAAAATACGATCCGGTTTGATGTTGTCAATGACACCCTGTTCCTTCAGTACTTCCAGCAACACTTTAGAGGCAAACATCTGGTCAAAAATAGAAGATCCGCCTGAAGATAACACAGCCATGGAGATGTCGTGCTCCGGGATGGTAATTAAGGAAGCGTGATACATCATCGTATCCCCACCCTTGGTCAGTGCCTTGATACCGTACTCACTGAACGGAGCAAGCTCAACGGCATCCCAGCCGAGTCCGTAGTTGAACGAATTGATTTCATCAGACACCCATATGCCTTTGCGATACTCCGCACTTTGCATCGCTTTGACTGAAGATTCTGACAGTAGATCCGGGCGGTTGCCCATCAGTACCTCAGCGAATTGTGTCAACTCCTCAGCCGTCGAATAAATACCGCCGGTGCCGATGATGTTTGCATTTTCAACAGGCATCTTAGCTTTAAATGTTGGCCAATAGGTCTCAGCCAACCTGTCTCTATTAAATGAATCCAGTGGCGTCTTCGTTGAATTCAGCTGCAGCGGCTTGCTGATAGACTGTTCCACATATTTGCTGTAACTTTGTCCACTCATGCGTTCCACCAAAATCTCCAGCAATTGAAATCCATCATTACAATAAACGGAGTATTCACCAGGCTTAGACTTAAGACGTTCGGACTGGAGTTTGATCAGCAGTTCATCCTGATTACGTGTGTCGTTATCATTAAACAGCATACTATTTCCATAATGCGAACCATATAACCCGGATGAATGATTCATTAACATACGTGGCGTGATTTCTTTATAGCGGGGATCAGCCATTTTGAAGTCGGTAATATACGTAGTAAGTGGCTTGTCAAGGTCTACCTTACCCGAATCCACCAGCATCATGACCGCTGATGTCACTACCATTTTGCTTACGGAGCCTATACCATACATCGTGTCTTTATCTACTGCTTTCTGGCTCGCTTTGTCATGGAATCCTGCACCGTCCGATATAATAACTTTTCCTTTGTCCATAATGGCATATTGCAGACTTGTGACACCGTATTGTTGAACCAGCATGTTAGCGATTTGTTTAGCTTTCGCTTGGGTTGTCTGCTTTTGTGTCACCTCGGCTTGGACTCCGGATACAGGCATGATGACAAGCATGAACGCACATAAAACCGTAATTATCCTTTTCATTCAGACTTCCTCCTTCAGATAGATATACATGAATGCATTCATCATATCCGGTAAAGGCGTCGCCTGCGGAAAAGAACCCTGAATGGAAAAAAACAACCCCTGAATGACAATTCAGACGTTGTTTATGTTGTATGGGAGAACAACGATGTTGTTAAACGATCCCTGCCCTTGTTCAATCGTCATATGTCCTCCATATTTGCTGCATATTCTCGATATATTGGTCAGGCCAAAACCGTGAAATTCTGAATCCGATTTGTCACTCTTCAGGCCCGCTGACGGTTGTATCGCATGATTCATCACCTGAATCACCAGAGCTGACGCCGTAGAATGGATAGATACTAACATATAGCGATCTTCGGCGATTCGTACTTTTTTGGATGCTTCAACAGCGTTATCCAGAACATTTCCAAGCACCACACACAAGTCGTACCGTTCAATGCCTACATGCTGGGAGTGCAAGTGAATGCGCGTATCGATCCGAATTCCGTTGGCCTGTCCAACCGTCAACGTATTGGTAACCAACGCATCAATGACCAGATTACCGCTATTTACACGTTGGTAAGCATGCTCAATGGTGTTCAAGGTTACATGCATGTGCTCTGTCGCTGCTGCCAATTCATTACGTTTCACACATTCTTCAATATATAGAAACTGCTGATTGATATCGTGGATAATACTTTTAATGCTTTTGAAACTGTGTACGGTCTTCTCATAATTGGCGTCCTGATAATCCATCTGCCGCTGCAATTGTTCATTCTCATGCGCAAGCTGCGCTTTCTCCACGATATTATCAAATACATATACGATAAATACATTGAGAAAAAGCGAGCCGAGCACCGAAATAATATAAAAAATATTTTTTTCGCTGTATATGGAAATGACATTAATCTGGTACACCGTAATCGCAGTTACGATTAAAAATAAAAGATAAGACCGATGGTGCACCCTGAAGCTCCTGCGTTTGGCAATAAGATGAACAATAGGGATCACTACAAACATAACGCTGCATCCTAGCAGAAGAACTTTGGAAAACAACCATATCGCTTCCGGGCCATAGACAGCCTCTTTCAGGTAGTCGATGCCGTCAATCACGCTAAAAATATAAACTGAAATGATATTCACCGTGGTTAACAGTGCTGCATACATAACCGTAAACATAATTTTCAGTTTTAATTCTACCCGATAGGATTGTGCCAGAGTGAAGATATAGATCAAGGCAAGAACAGTTGATAGAACAGAAGGTAATCGGATAGCCAAATATAAGAAATTGAGCAGGATAAACACTATAAAATACATCGTTCTGCGAGGTTTACGTCTGGATTTCCCCAGCACAGAATCAAAATAATAATTCGCTTGAAAGGTCATGAGCAGGGTCAACAAAATAACCGGCACCAGATGCATGGTATTCATCTTACTGCACCCTCATGATCATATATTTGGTGTAGGTGTCCTTGACTTCTTTAATTTTGGAACGACCTATGGGCAACGAAGTTCCATCCAGCATCGTGACCTGTGCACCCGTGAACTTGTGTACATGCATCAGATTAATAAGGACGGATCGGTGAATCTGCATAAAACCGTGCTCTTTCAGCGTGGCAGCATAAGCCGATAAAATACCTTTCGTTTCATAAGCATTATCACTAGTTATGACCTTAAGCTTGTTTTTGACCGTGAGGCTTTTGATGACCTCAATCCATAGAATATCTTCATATTTCAACATCAAATCATCGTAATCCGATTTAATGACAACATACTTTTTATCCATGGCTAGAAAGTACTGATGAAGTTTGATCAATTTCTCTTCCAGAACACTTGCCTCAATCGGCTTAATCAAATATTGAAACGTCATGACATCGAAGCTCTGAACCATATACTCGGGATAACTGGTTAGGAACATAATCTGCACATCCATGATCTTTAATTTTCTAATTTCATTTGCCGTCTGTATACCATTCAACCCACCCATCTCTACATCCAGAATAAGCAGGTGAAACGTCGCTTTATGATCCGCATAATGAGCTAAAAGTTGTTCTCCCGAACTGAACATTGTGATATGAAACTCAATATGAGTTTTGAGCGAAAACGCAGCCACCATATGCCGCACAAGTTCCCGCTGTTGCCCGTCATCATCACATATAGCTATATGATACATGCCTTCCCGCCTTTCCTATAACGCAAGCACTTTCACTCTTGGTTTTAATATACTATTTTATCATGCTCAGCGGTGTAGAAATGGGTTGAGATGCATCTAAAGCACCCTGAAATGCAAGCAACACATGAATTTTTTCGGGTTTCAAAAAACGACTGACCCAGAAAGGTCAGTCGTGGTATGAACGTTTATATACACTGCTATTCAATAAGTGCGGCTTTGATCAGGGCATTAACCCTTGAGTTATAGAGCAATCCGATATGAGTTACCAGATTGACAGAAATATTGTTCGCACCGTCCAGCCTGGATAAAGCAGGCGAAACGATGGTATCAATGGTTGAATAAATGGAGGTAACCTTAATGCCGCTTGGTGCTCTGCTCGTTGTCAACCGATTCGCCCCGCCCAGCGTAATCAGTTTATCCACTTTATCCGTGCCTCCACGGTTCAGTATATAGTACAGGCTGTTAGCTCCTCCCATACTATGGGCAACGATATGCACCTTTGAATGTCCCGTTTGGCGAAGTACATCATCAACAAATCGACTGATGGCCGCAGAGTTCAACAGTTGATTCCCTGCTTTGCTTGGGAGATCAATGGCAAATAGTTCATTATTCGACCATCCTTCACCGCGCAAATACCTTTCGATTAAGGCAAAATTACTGTCCGACCCTGTCAATCCATGAACAAAGACAATAGGTGTCCGCGCAGTGGCAGCAGAAGCGGTCGTACTCTGCCCAATTCCGGGTAAAGCAAAAGCAAAAATCGCACTCATCAAAACAATTAGCAGTGGTCTTAACCTTCTCAATCAGATCATCCTCCTGTAAAATGAGATATCCACATTTTACAATTTAAAATTGTAAATAACATGGTATTTTAGTCTCATTTTACCATTAGAGCATGATGTTTACTGCTTATTATTTTGTCGAAATACAGGTGTTCTCCACTTTCAGCTTGCCTCTTCGTACGCCTCGGAGCACGAGTCAATTATCCCTCCACGATATCTGCATGCAGTTGCGACGCAGCTTCCATCATGACCGGAACAATCGCTTCATTCGAAATGGCAACGTACAATTCCCCCATATACATTCGGAATGGATACTGCTGTCCTTCATGCTGCCACATAAAAAAATCTCCTTCAATGGTCATCGTACTCTCCGCCCCGACGATATTAAGCACCGTAGAGTAGGTAAACTCCGGCTTGGTAGCAAAATACGCTTTGCACTCCTCGAGCGAAATACGTTGTTCCGAACCGTTCTCCTGCATGGATCTCGTTATTTTAAAGCGCTGATTCATTTTGTTATGCCCCCAACATCATTTTATTTGTTCATTCGTTCTCTACTTCATTTCACAACAACGTATTTTCTCATTTCGATCTGCCTGTGTCAAAGCATGTATTCAAAATGGTTTATATGAAAACTAAATCTGAATATCCTAATTTAGCTAGTCCTGAGCGCTCGTCCATGCGAACGTGACCACATTGAATATAGTATTCTATCTGAACGCGAAGGAGGGATATCACTTGACCCAATTACTTGATGCCAGGGTATCGTTGAATGCAGCTACGTTTAATTCTATCGCCATTCCTATTCCGGTCATTAATACACCTACATTGTTTGCACAGATCGGCTTACTAACTGCTGGGGCTGGTTCCAATCCAAGAGTTTCTCTGAAAGGAACGATTACCGTACAGCTTCCACTCGCTCTGTTTCAAGTCCGAATCACGATTGTACGAGGCACAGTTGCAACCGATCCGATCATTTATTCCGCCAATTACACATACGGTCTAAGCGGGGTACTTGCACCGGAGGTGATCATGTTTTCTGCGAATGACTATAACCCGCCATTAACCCCGCAAATCACCTATACTGCATTTATCAGCACTAATCTGCTTGGCACCGTCCGGGTTGGCCCTGAAAGTTTCGACGGGTTTATCGTTTCGGATTAAGTTTTAGATTAAGCTTAGTATGTACTGCCTGTCACTCCTACCTGTAGAACCGCAGTGCGGAACGAACAGGTATGGAGTGATTTATACATAAGATTAATTTCCGAAATAAACATCCAGCTTACCCGTCGGCGGTGTCGTTGCCATCCACACCGCAGCCAGATTATCCGGGGCATATGTAGCTGCCGTAATATAATCTCCGATCAGAACGGTCGGTACTGGAGAGATACCATTGGGATTAAAGGAGGTTGTTGTTAGACGACGGTTGCTGAAAGTCGCACCTCCATCGAAGGATTCGGCAACAAATACATCAAGCAGAAAACCGTTGATTTGATTGCTGTAATAGATTACCCGAATGGTTCCCGCAAATGGAGAAACTGTAATCGCCGGGAAAAAGTTTTGTGTTCCTGCGGGTGCGCTAGTAATGCTTATCGGATCTGACCAAAGAAGTCCATCGGGAGATTCACATAGCAAAACATCGGTGTACCCCGCGCGAGCGTCATTCCATACAGCATAAACGGTGCCGCTGTTCGGTCCAATGGATATGTCAGCTGCCAAACTCAGATTGGTCTGCACTCGAAAATTATAGTTCGGCACGGGTAGCGGCGATGGCGCTGGAACAACAGAAGAAATAAATGTGGCCTGTCGTTCAATAGGGGGCTGATAATTGATTCCTCCATCGTATGATATACGCAGCAACGCTGAAGGGCTGGCTGGTCCTGTAATGATATAACCAGCATAGACCTCTCCAGAGAAACCAACGGCCAAAGCTGCCCGGTCATGAATACCCCGAGGATTCGATTGCCGATCCGGGGGTTCCCACGAGATTCCTTGATCAACAGATCTTTGAGTAAAAATAGCAGAAGATGTTGTCGCAAGCGGGGTATAACCTACATACGCATGGCCTCGATATGGACTGCCAGGGGAACGGTCTACAGCAATAAAAGGTTCATCATTATGCACGATTGTCCCGAAGCCCAGTTGTACAATAACAGGTGGTTGAAACGTAGCCCCGTCATCAAAAGAAGTGTAACTTACAATCGTTCCGTCATTAATTCCGTTAAACACATGCACTGTGACGATAAATGTGCTTGGAAACGTATAGTCAATGGTCGGTGCTTCCGCCCCTGAATAGCCTGCGGGTTGTGGAAGGACGGTGGTGGACCAGGTCGTTCCCCCATCAATAGATCGATAAAACCCCGTAAGCGTTGGCCCAGTACTCGTATCCACCGCAACAACACACATAATATTTGGATTTAATATGTTGACTGCAATGGAAGGTTCAAACTGATTTCCTGCCAAAGCACCGGTAATATTCACAACAACCATCTCTTCACCTCTTTTCTGTTAAGGGATATTGGTGAACCGGTCAATTAACGTCATTTCGGACTGAAGAACGCGCTGTATAATCTGACCCGTAGAATCAACGCCATAGACATGGATAACGGTGCTGGTTGCGCTAAAGAAATCACTTTGAACTTCAAAAAACGCAGCGTTAATCAACGGATAGATGAAAGTCCTTGTTGCTTGCGGCAAGATTTCAACTAAATCATGACCTATCGGAATCCGAGTCAATTGAGTCGTATCCCACCTGAACACCTCCAATTCAACACTGACAGGAGCATTGAGCGAATCATTAATACACGTTACAATCAGCTGCGTAGATTGTGTTGCACCTGCCGTCGGATTGTAGATAAATCCTGTAGAGTTCGGCAAAGAGTCACACTCCTTTCACACCGTATACTCCACTATATTTTCTATCAAGCTTGTGTTATGCCCCTTATACGTCTCTTGTATTGGAACAATATGAAAATTTTGTTATGATAGATTTGCCAAATTCTATGCTTTGATAACCTTACTCCATATATTTAATAGACTTTCAGATTGTACGAAAAAAAACACAACGCCTGGAGGTACACCTATTTATGTTCATGCAACGTACTGGAAAAATCGCTGTCGCAGCCGTTATGACTCTATCTGTTATGAGTAGCATACCTGCAACCCAAGTCCATAAACTTGATGCAGCTCCTGCCATCTCTGTGCAATTGGATCATGTGCCCTTAAAGTTTGATGCAGCACCACGAATTGATCAGGGGGTCACTTATGTTCCTTTCCGTACGGTCGGAGAAGCACTCGGCATTGGGATTAGCTGGAACAACAAAACACAGACCATAACCGCGGTCAACACATCCAAAGATAAAACAACAAAAGTGGTGCTTCAGGTGGGGAGCAAGACAGCCACTGTAAATGGTACCCAAGTCAAGCTCGCTGCTGCCCCCGTGCAGCGCGAAGGACGTGTACTCATACCTCTGAGTTCATTTAGCAGTCAGTTCGGCGTCCGTACAGGCTGGGATCAGGCTACACGAACCGTCTCTATGATATCACCTCAGCGCGAGATGCATCTCAGAGCATTCTATGCCATCAAAGCGTACAACGAAATCGATCTGTTACCTTCTATGAATTCGGTTGCTTTTGGATGGAGCCGCATTGACCGGGATGGTACGTTTACACTGGAGGGGAAAGAATATCAGGTTCCTGCTGCCGCTGGTGAAGTAACCCCTAAATCCATTGTGGCTGATGCAGCCCGCCAGCAAATCCAGCCAAGCCTGATGGTTTATGCACTGGATGGAAATGGTGAGTTAACCAAAGTACTGAGTGACAGTAGTTTACGCCAAAAGTCCATGGATGGCATTAAAACCGCCGTTCAGGAGTATGGCTTCGGTGGGGTTGTACTTGATTTTGAGGGATTGGGATTTAAGCTGGATGCGGTACAGCAGCAGCAATTGCTGAATCAGTATGTGAAACAACTTAGAGAATCGTTGCCTCAAGGGATTGCCATCTCTCTGGCTGTTCCTCCGCTTAATAGTGCGTACAAGGGATATGATTACACAACACTGGCTACGATAGCGGATGATCTTATCATTATGGCCTACCAGTATAATCCGGCAGGAACCAAAGCCCAGGTTGCAGAGCCAAACAGTCTGGTCGATCAGGCTATCGTGCTAGCGCTTAAGGCAGGTGTACCCAAGGATAAACTATTACTTGGCATTAACATCAATAGTGAGACTCCCGCATCTGTCGGGGACAAACTGGGGCTTGCTAAACGTTATGATCTGAAGGGTGCCGCCTTCTGGAGGTTGGGTCTGTTCCGCACGTACAATGCAGAAATGGAAACTGCTGTACAGTCATCCGTAATCAAGGAATAACAAAGCCGCCTTTCATTAATTTAGTGATCCGAATCAAAATAAACAAAAAAAGCACGCTCCTTGACTGACTGTGCAAGGAACGTGCTTTTGGTGTGCTTCTGTTTTTACTATTGTTCATGCATGTGTTTCTCTAAATCAGGTTTGTTCTATCTTACTTTGTCAATATGTGATTCCTCTTCTTATTTCATGACCTTATCTATACCTCCAAACAGCAGTTTAATGATCACACCCGGACCCGGAAAACGGGGATCAAATAACAGGATCGTGCCAATGACCGCACTGATAGCACTGACCCCTGCAGTGATCATCCTGACTTTTTTTTCTTCGCTACGTTTCCATTCCACATAGATGATCGTACTAGCTAACAACAAAATACCTAGCATTGAAGCAATTTTCATAACTTATCACCTTCTGTCCATCATATATCGTATCCCCATAAGTAATGCTAATACTGCCACGGTTAAACCCTCATCTCCCCTGCTCATCCGGAATTCCCTGAGGCCCGGCAGATTTACCTGTACGTACAACCTGAGCATGTATCTGGAGATCCACGTCCAGCTCGGAGTAGATCTGCTCCCATCTCTTCTCCTGTTCCTTCCACTGTTTCGGATAATATCTGCGAAACTCCACCGCGAACTTAAACAGATCCGTTCGCATCTCTCGCTGGGATAACCGAAGGGCTGATTCAGCCATTTCTTTCAGTTGTGATGCCCAAGTTTCCTCCAGCTTTTTCAGTACGGCAGGATCTGTGAGATTCCCATCTGTTGTATTTAACAACACCTCTCCCCTTGTCTGTACATCCACCTGCATGCTCCACTGTGAACCCGAAATATTCGGCTTCAAAATCGTCTTCACTTCTAGCGGCTGGATCGAAAAAGAACCTCTCTCAGGCTCTACATTTACAGGCATGATAATGTTGTTTAACTCATTAGCGAGCATTAAAATGCCAACGGTTAACGGCTCTTGTACACTTCGATTAAACGTATCGCCCTTGTAGAGACTTAGTCCTTTGATATATGGTGTCGTTGTTAATTTATCCTGCCCCTCGTCTGGTGGAAGAGACAACATACGGGACAAAATGACAGATTGGTTCGGGCCTTCGATCGATTGGGCCAGTTCCAGAACGGTTATCCGTGTACCCAGTTTCATATTGGCCATCTCACGCAAAGATTCCGCAGAGCTTCGTTCCAGTGGGTCCAGCAAGGCAAGAATGTTTTTGGCAGGGTCAGGTGTCGAAAAAACGTAAGCATGTTCCCTGATCTGGGGGTATCGAAGGAAAAAATCAATGAATTCGCGTATGCCCTTTTTTCCGGCGTCTTCGCTAATCACAATTACTTCGCAGTGTCCCCAAAACATATTTCTCGGCACTTTCCGTTGCAAGCGATTCAGAGCCTCTGCAATGGTATGACCCTCGGCCGAGCGCGTCAGTGTCACTCCACTGGGACTGCCTCCACTGCCGGTGCTGTCTCCTCCTCCTGCTTTGCGGGGAATAAATATCTGTGATGTCAGTTCGATCTGATCATTTTTGTAATCCACTCCCGTTGCCAGTACAATAGCCAGATCATTAATCTCAATCCGATCCCAGCATCCCGTGAGTAATGTGCAACATAAACAGATAAGAAGACCAATATTGCATGAAGAAATCATTCTTTTTTTCATGAGATCAGGCATCCGTACGTTTTTCTCGTACATAAACCCACCCCTTTTTCACCCAAGCTATCCCGTAAGTCAATCCCGGCAGAAACAGCAAAACGGTGATCGTATACAAATTGGCTGAAGGACTCACCAAACTGGATAATCCGGAACTGCTGGAAGCTACCCAAAACGAAAAGATCATACAGAGAAAGGAAAGCGGGCTCACTAGCGGTTTGTAATCCTTCAGACCAAACCATTCCGCTGTCGACGTCACAGATATATACAGGAACACGGAAACCTTCACAAACATGCCAAAGATCCATACGGCAATAATAAGGGATTCAATATGTTGTAAAAAATCTGCAATCGTAATGTACCGGGCGGCAATCATCACCGGAAAAACAAACGTGTCTGTCAAATCTCCAGTTAAAAAGAGACATACCACATTAATAACGGTCATCACTACCGTTGTTGTCAATAAAGATCCGAGCATCACACGGGTGGTTCTTTTTTTGCGATTCACATACGGCAGGAGAAAGGCAATCACGATATATTCACTGAACCAGGCGGCAGGAGCGAGCGCTCCTTTGACGGCAGGCATTGGCCCGTTTTCCATAAAAGGAAATAATTCAGCCGGATTCAAATCTCCGATGAGCAGTACAAAGACGAGACCCAGCATAGCCATGACCAGTGTCACAAAAACCTGTGCTGTCCTACCAACCACTTCAATACCAAGTCTGACATTAATCCCACAAACGAGCATCATCGTACCCATGATCACAAACATCGGTGTGCGTGGAAGTGCATTATTGGCGATGAACTCACCATATTCCCTTATAATCAGCCCGGTTAGATGAGGCATGAACAAAATATAAATAAGTCCCATAAGCTTGCCTGGAATGAAGCCGGCTGCGAGCACACTCGATTGAATGAGGGATTTTCCGGGATACATCCGCGCAAGGCCAAGCGAAACACCAATCGCTGCAAGTCCTGTAACCGACCCAATAATGGGAGATAGCCACATATCATGTCCGGCATAATGCATTGTGATTCCTGGTACAGACAAGATCGCAGTGGCAATAACGGCTGGGAAGATCATAAATGCCAGCTGTGTCTCCGATATTCTTCCTTGGTCAGTTAACATGACTCTTCCCGCCCCTCTTCGAAATCATTAAATGCAGTTTAATCCCTATCGCGGCTTGTTCCACGGTGCTGGACGCCACCACAAATCCTTCAACCCTTTGGCATTCGTCGGTGCAACTGGAGACAGATACGGCGCCCCGAATGAGCGCAGACTGCTCAAATGAATGACGATCAAAATGATACCCAGCATAACCCCGATTAAACCCAGCGTTCCAGCCAGAAGCATAATGGGGAAACGAAGCAATCGTGTCGAAATGCTAGCGGAGTATCGTGGAATCATAAAGGATGCAATCCCTGTGATCGCAACGATGATAATCATCGGAGCGGAGACGATGCCGGCGGTGGTTGCGGCCTGTCCAATGATGAGCGCGCCGACGATGCTGACCGCGGAACCTACCTGTTTGGGCAGGCGAACACCGGCTTCCCGGAGTGCTTCAAAGGCAATTTCCATAATCAGTGCCTCTACAAGTGCGGGAAAAGGAATCTCCTCTCTGGCTCTAGCGATACTGAGTAGTAACACTGTAGGAATCATCTCCTGGTGGTAGGTCGTGATCGCGACATAAGCCGAGGGCAGTAACAAGGACAAAACATAAAATACGTATCGCAACCAGCGCAGGAATACACTCATAAACACATATTGATAGTAATCTTCAGGCGACTGCAGCATTGAAAATAGCGTTACTGGAGCAACGAGTGTGAAAGGTGTACCGTCAACCAGTATGGCAAACCTGCCTTCCATCAGATTGGAGGCCACAACGTCAGGTCGTTCTGTCGCAATCATCTGTGGAAAAGGTGAGAACCGCTGATCGATGATATCTTCCTCAATATACTGACTTTCGAGTATGTCGCGGACTCTTAACCGATCCAGCCGCTGCTCTACTTCTTTCACCAAAGAGGCATCAACGATACCTTCCACGTACGCAAGTGCAATGCTCGTATTGGAGCTCTCTCCAACGGTACGTGTACGGAATTTTAGAGCAGGGGTTTTGAGCCGTTTACGAACCAAAGAAAGATTTGTGGTAAGCGACTCCGTGAATCCGTCCCTTGCACCACGTACGGTAGATTCAGCAAGAGGTTCTTCCGTCGAACGGTTAGCGGCCTTGTAGAGTGGATAGGTTGTCGCCACATTGGAGCCTTCCAGCAGTAGAAGCGCTTCTCCTTCCAATATCGCTTCTGCGGCCTGTTTGGGCGTTTCCACGGTTTTTACGGAAGACAGAGGAACCTGAGCAGCCTCCATGCCTATCTCCTGAACAGGTGTTAAAACCTGACGCTCAAGCCGTTCCGTATCACATAAACCCACACAATATACACATAGTGCCGAGGTGAAGCCCGCGGTCTCGAAAGAATGAAATATTACATCAGAACAGTCCGTAAATACGGCGCGTAATGTCTCTTCATCAATGGCCAGATCCCCTGTTAAGGGCAAGTCCTGCTGCGTTTCTTGTTTTTCTTGATCCGATTGTCCTTCTTGATTCGATTGATCCTTGCCTTTTTTCTCTGTCTTCTTCTCTTTCTTTTTCTCGTTTGAATCCAGATCTGCATTTTTATTCGCGTCTTGATCCGTATTCTGTTTTGATTTTTCACTGTTTTCGCTTTCTTGCTGATCTTGTTCTTGTTCTTGTTCTTTCTGTTCTTCTTTTGTATCCTGTTTCATATTTTGCTCGGTTGACCGTTCGGTATCTTGCTTCAAATCCTGTGGTTCCGTGGTGCTTGAGTTTGAATTGGTGTCTGTATTCTTATTTGTGCTTGTGTCGGTATTTGTACTTGAGTTCGTATTTGTGTTTGAGTTAGTGTTTGAGTTAGTGCTTGAGTTAGTGCTTGAGTTGGTATTTGTATTTTGACTGTTCTGACTCATGGGTTCCCCACCCCCTTTCCGTCGATTCGTCCAAGTATTCTCAGTAAAAGATATCATTTGCTTCCTTCACCAGAAATATGCAGTCTGAACGACGAAAAGAGCCGCTCCGCGAGCGACCCTCTTTTAAAACAATATGAACTAACACTGCACAGATTTTGCGCTTCAACTACCCTTTAACAGCACCCAAAGCGACACTTCCGATAATCTGTTTGGAAAAAACGGCGAACACAATAATAATCGGTAAAATCGAAATCGCTACGCCCAGATACAACAATCCGTAATCCATACCGTAGTACCCCTGAACTAGAGCGACCAGCACGGGCAGCGGATATTTATCAAGGGAGAAAAACAGCACGAGCGGTGTCAGAAAGTTATTCCATGATCCGATAAAGGTGAAAATCCCCAGAGCCGAGATTGCTGGCCCAAGGATGGGCAGTACAATCTGATTAAACGTCCGGAACTCATTCGCACCGTCCACCCGTGAGGATTCAATGATCTCATCGGGAATGCTGCTCTCCATAAATTGTTTGATAAAAAAAACATTAAAGGCATTTGCCGCTGCAGGCAGAATAATCGCTGCATAACTATCCAGCAGGCCAAGCGTACTGAACAACCGGTATACCCCGATTAGCGCCAGTTGACCCGGAACCATCATCGTTGCGAGCAGGAACAGAAATAATCCGGTTCGCCCTTTAAAATTAAACTTGGCAAAGCCATAGGCCGTCAAAGCACCGATATACAGTGACAGCACCGTGGAGCTGCCTGCGATAAAAAAACTGTTGGCGAAGCCACGCCAGATATTGATTTTGGAAGCCATATTCACATAATTTTCGATCAGAAACGTACCCGGAAGAAACGTAAAGCTTGAAGCAATGGACGCGTTGTTATGTGTGGAATAGATCAGCATGAGGTAAAACGGAATCACACACAATACAGCGAGAGCGATGAGAAACAGATAAATGAGGATTTTCCCCACTGTCAGCCGCTGACGAAGCGCATGATGTTGAAGCACGGCATCCCGCTGCGCGGCAACCTTGGCAGTTTGCATACAATCTCTCCCTCCCTATGAACGGCTCTTCCGTTTGGTCATGATGAAGGATGCAACGGACAACAGAATGATAATGATGAATAAACAAAATGCAATGGCAGCTCCGTAGCCAAAACGTGTGCTTTGGAACGCTACATTATATAGGTACATGATGCTGGTCATCGCCGCACGGTCCGGCCCCCCTGTACCATTGGTCAACGTAAACGGCTGGTCAAAAATCTGAATGCCCCCAATGATCGAGGTAATAATCTGAAACAATATAATCGGTTTGAGCATCGGTACGATAATGTGCAGGAAGATATGTTTTTTCTTGGCACCGTCGATCTGGGCCGCTTCTTGCAGCGCCGGATCGATCCCTTGTAGTCCAGCCAGATAGATGACCATTGAATAACCAAAGTACTGGAAAAACAGGATTGACGATACGATCAGCCGCATAAACCAGGGGTCATCTTTCCAATTGATCGGATCTTGAATTAACCCTGTCTGCACGAGAAAATGATTCAGTCCACCCGACTGCCAATCAAAGATCAGACTGACAAGCAAACCGAGCGAAGCAGCCGTAACGATGTTAGGAAAAAAGTATACCGCCCGGAAAATATCCCGTCCCTTTAACAGCTTATCATTCAGAATAAAAGCCAGCACAAGGGAAACCGTCAGTTGGGGTACAACCGACACCCCCCATATGAAGAGGGTATTAAACAACGTTTTATAGAACAGGGGATCCTGAAGTACGGCGACATAGTTACCTATCCCAACGAACTCAGGTGTGGTGATCCCGTCGAAATTCGTGAAACTGATATATAGCGAATACAGAATCGGATACAGTCCGAAGATCGCAAACACGATAAAAAAAGGAGCGATAAAGTAGTACCCGAAATGGTCCTTGCGAATCGTTTTGGCAAACATACGCTGTCCTCCAATCATTAACCTGGATATGACTGCTCTTATTAATTTATCTTCCAGTAAGTTCAACTAAGCGTTTACACAAAAAACGAAGAGGACAGAACAAACCTGGAAAAGCGGAGCGTTCGCCTAAAAGCTTTCTGAAAGAAAGCTACATCGGAAGCATACGCTTCACCGGATTTTCCCCATTTAAAAAGGGAATCAGAAAAATCTGGGGATAACAGCGATTGAAAGGGTGTTCTGTCATCGGAGTGCTTGTGTAACCATATTGGTTCAACTTACTCTTACTCCACCTCTAGTTCCGGGAACCTTAGACGTACGTCACGTTTGATGCGTTTCACCACTTCTTCCTTGGTCTGAATATCGCCGTTCAGATACAGTTGCAGCAGGTTTCTATAGATATCATTGCTGATAATGCCGTCATATTTCGTGCGTTCATACACCGGAACTTGTTTGGCGGCCTCGGAGAAAAATTCAAAATGCTTTTGTCCACCCAAATAGGCTGAAGTCAGTGAGTCTGCAAGCTGGTCATTCACCACCATGTTACTCGTAAAGTAATCCTGCTCCTTGGCAAGTCCTGTCAAAAATTCATGATTAAAATTGTAAAATTCGATGAATTTCCAGGCGGCATCCTTCTGGTCACTTTGGTTATACATCGCAATGTAGGTTCCTCCTGAACTGAAGGACGAAGGCCCGTGTGCCAAGCCCCATAACCCTTCGGTATCGGGTGCGTTCGCTTTGAATGTAAACTGCAATCCCCAAGTCGCGGCAGGATAGAACATCACTTCACCTTTTTGCATGGACGCTGCATACCCTGCACTTCCATCCTCGTATTCAGCCAACACACGCCGCTCCCTTGCCTCACGCACCAGATCAAGCACCTTCATGTACGTGGGATCAATGACAAGCTTCCCATCTTTCACCCAAGGGATGCCACCGTACGAATTGGCTATTCCATTCCAGTTCGCCAGCGCATGTACCTTGTTTCCACTTTGTTTCTGCACTTTTTCTCCGATGGCAAAGATTTTTTCCCATGTATCAATCTGAGCACTTACCTTCTGCGGATCATCTGTACCCAGATATTCCTTCGCCAGATCACGGCGATAATAGATACCTCCAGGTGTACCTTGATAACCGAGGGCCCTTACGTGCCCCTCGCTATCCTTCTCATTGGCCTGCACAAAAGGATACTGCTCCTTAATTAACTCGTCAGCGTTATACGGCGGAGGTGACAGGTTTTCCAAATAGGGCACATCGATCAGCTCCCGGATATTTGCGTTTTCAATCATGAACACATCGGGAGCCTTCGAACTGGTCTGTAGTGCTGATTTGAGTTTGGTGAGGTAAAAGTTGCCCGGAATGTTAACGAAATTCACCTTGATATCCGGATACTTTTCTTCGAATTTTTTAATGGCGTAACCTGCTTCATCCGTGAAGCTCCAGACCGTGATTTCCTGCTTCTTGGATCCATTGGACGTTCCTGTCTGGCAACCTGTTAAGAGCATGATTGCACCTGCAAGCACCATGACTGGTACAGCACATCGCTTGAACCATTTCTTCATAAAGTACCCTCCCTAAAAAGGAAACGCTTACAATTTATTTGAGTATAAGAATTTGAGCGGTAGCTTTCTCCACAAATATTGTCAATTAGCCTTGATATTTTGCGATGTTGGAGCGGTGACGTTTACGAAATTCGGACGGTGTGCAGTGATTATATTTTTTGAAAAGGCGATTATACGAGTTCACATTGTTGAATCCATGACTGATTGCAATCTCCAGAATGGATTCCTGCCGAAACAGGAGCGCCCACTCCGACTTGATAATGCGAAAATGATTCAAATATTCCATCAATGTGGTGCCCTTGATCTCTTTGAACAGTTTGCAGATATGGAATTTGCTGAATTTCATATGCTCTGCCACCTGCTCCAGCTTGATCGGTTCGGCGTAGTGATCTTCCAGGTACTCGCAGACCGCTTCAAGAAACTCGAACTTTTTGGAGGATACACAAGGCCAACATGGTGATGTATCCCTTTCTATAGTCTGAGGTGCGGTACGCAGTAGCAGAACGATCAGATCATATAATCGAGATACCATAAGCCACCGGTAACCCGGTTTTTGATTTTTTTTCTCAGCCGCAATCGCATCAATATAGGGACTCGGATTGTACTGACTGCTGGACGGAATGATGGACGTGTGATTAAAAAGTGATCCAAGCTCCTGTATCTCCGCTTCATTCGTAAAGCTTCCGGTTAACAATTCGAGCCGAAACAACAGAATCGTCAGCCGTCCGGTGCCCGGCATAAAGTAATGCACGTCCCCCGGTTTGATCAGGATGATATCCCCTTGGTTCAGATCAAAAATCTGTTCATTTACCCCAATTCGTGCATGCTTTCCATTCACGACGACAAGTTCCACTTCATCATGCCAATGTGCGGCATAATTGAATTCTGCGCCTGTATAAATTAACCGAAGGGGAAATCCCTCAGCCATGTGACCCGTTTCCAGAAAAGTAGGTACGCCCATGATATTTGCCTCCTCTTTTTTCCTCACACATCTGTCTCATGTTTCCGTTTCTATTCTTATGCCTGAATGGACTCACCCTTTTCTCATATTCTAACTAAAATTGGTCCAAACATCCAAATCAGCGAATCTCTTCGGTTAGGGATATCTGATGTAAGCATGTTAATATAAGCTATGGAAATCTCAATGAGATCGGAGTGAGTAGATATGAAATACAGCGATTTTAAAATAGGGCAGCGTTATGAAACAGGATCTATGATTTTAACAAGAGAGGACATCATTCGGTTTGCCGAAAACTATGATCCGCAATATATGCATCTGGATGAGGAAAAAGCGAAACAAGGTCGTTTTGGCAGCCTGATTGCATCAGGGATACAAACATTAAACGTTTCTTTTAAACTGTGGATTGAAGTTGGCGTATATGGTAAGCATATCATCGCTGGAACGGGCATGAACCAGATTCAGTTTCTGAAACCGGTCTATCCAGGGGACGAGCTCCGCGTTGTCGCTGAAGTCACCGAGCTTCGTCCGAGACGAACGGGGAACGGCACGGTGACTGTACTTCTCAGCACCTATAACCAAAAGGGTCAGAACGTTTTTCGGGCAGAATTGAGTGCGCTGGTGGATAATTGAATCGGTGATAGCAAAGGAGTCGTCAGCTTCAATTGTTTGTATTCTGCAAACAATCGAAAGCTAACGACTCCCTTAGAAAATGCCTATAACCATTCGCTCTAACCCTCATACGATTCCTAATCTCCGAAAGTTATCCTATGCGGTAGGCAAGTATATCCCCTTATTTCAAGCCGGGTTTATCCATTAAAACTCCTTTTAAAAGCAACTTAACTGCTTTGACATGCAGAGCAGCATATTCGTCTCCGCTTAAATTCGGCATGGTCAGACAGAGCTGTGTTGCCCCAGCTAATGTGGACATGACACCAAAACTCAATGTTTCGATGTCTTCATTAATAAAAACATCTTGATTTATCCCCTTTTGCAGCACCTGTCTTATCGCAGAATATGCGGTTTCTGTAATCCCCTTTAATGTAGCCAGAGACTCGGATTCGCTAGAAAGCGTTCTGGCATATTCCTCGAGTGCCTGGATTAATGGACTTTCACAGTCTCTTCCCAATAAGTCGGCCATTTCAAGCAGCTGTTCGCTGGGAGATAAAGATTGCTCCATCAAATGAAGCCATTTTTGTGACATCTGTTCGGTATGCTGGGTAAGCAGTTTTAGAAACAATACCTCTTTGTTTTTAAAATGATGGTATAAGTTTCCTTTGCTCATCTGTGTCAACACACATAAGTCATCCATTGTAGCTCGATCATAGCCCTTTTCAATAAATAACAACTTGGCATGATTTAAAATAATCGTTTTAGCCTCTTCTGCTGGCAATCGTCTTCTAGTCATAAGCTCCTCCCGGAACCTTATGAACGGTTCCTTTTATGCTTGAAAAATTGAAAAGCACCATATGAGATAACGATAACAAAAATCCCAAAGAATGCAAATGGCATATCTAATGTGTGTCGGTATACCACATTTTGCAGACCCATGTTTTCCAACGTCGATGTTCCATATCCCCAGATGGATGTATTAAAAATGTTCGTGGCAAAATGAATACCGATGGGAGCGACCAGACCATTCGTATGGTAAGCTACGGTTCCCAAAAAGAACGCTACCAGCAAATAATACAGGGGGCCAAAAATTCCGTAATGCAACATTTCGGGATTAAAACCATGGAGCAGAGAAAAGACCAGAGAAGTGACAAAGATGGACCAGAATGCACCGCCTCTTAATGATCTGAACATACGGTACATGTAACCTCTAAACAAAATCTCTTCAGCAGCACTTTGAAACAAAACCAAAGGAGCTGTAAGCATGAGCACACCCAGCCACGGCAGCAGATCAAAATGAAGCACAAAAGCTTGAGGATGCAGGGCGATATCTGCAAGTAAATACAGGATAAGGGCAGTGAAGTACCATGCAAAATAAATAGCAAACTTGCAGAAATCAGGTCTCTTACCTTCAAACATAAATGTTCTAAAAGGAATCTTAAAGGAATACCTGGTGATCATGTAGACACCGAGAATCAGGAAAGAAAAGGACAAATAAAGTGTGATCAATTGGGGTAATCCAGAACGCGTAGCAGGAATCAGAGTATGGAGTAGATTGAACCATAATAAAGCACCACCTTGCCAGATGATCAAAATAAGTACGAAGCCTGCTACGGATTTTAAACCCAGTGGTATCGGCGGTTGAAGGCCATAATGTCTTTCCATGACACACACACTCATCTCTTATTGTATTTACCGACTTAATAGTCGGTAAATACAATATACATAGCCATATCGGTTTATGTCAACATTGAACAACGATTTTTTTGCTGGTCAACAGTACTCACCGGTTAATCGGATCACACAAAAAAGCCGCCCGTAGGCGGCTTGCGTCATGCATTTATTTTACGAAAACGAATTTCTTAACACATGTCCAAGGATCTCCACACCTTTGGCAATTTGCTCATCGGATGGTGTCGAGAAATTCAATCGAATCGCGTTGCATGGGTCTTGTTCATTGACGAGGAATGCATTCCCTGGAACAACTGCCACACCTTGGGCAGCAGCCGTTTTGGCATATTCCACCATCGGAACATGAGCAGGCAGATCACACCAGAGGAACAGTCCCCCATCCGGACGGGTATAGGTCACAGAGTCACCCAGATGCTCCTGCAGCTTGTCCATCATGAGAGTTGCCTTTCGGAGGTAGACTTGGCGAATGTGGTTAATATGCCCTGCATAATCATACTCGGTCATGAAGCGATGAGCCAGAATCTGCGGAAGCATCGCTGTATGTACATCTTCTCCCTGCTTGGCTACAACCATCTTCTCCACAACTTCATGCGGAGCCTGTACAAAGCCAACCCGAAGTCCGGCCGACAAAATTTTGGAGAACGAGCCGACATAGATCACCAAGCCATCCTCGTCCATCGATTTAATGGTTGGCACGTCCTCGCCATTGAATCGAAGCTCCCCGTATGGGTTATCTTCCAAAATCATCACGCCATATTTTTTCGCCAATGCATAGATCGCTTTGCGTTTTTCCAGACTCGTCGTCACCCCTGTTGGGTTCTGAAAGCTTGGAATCACATAGATCATTTTCACATTCGGCTCGGTTTGTAGCGCTTGTTCTAACTTATCTATATCCATGCCATCCATCTCCATCGGAACGCCCGCCAGCTTCGCACCGGAAGCACGGAAGGAATTCAAGGAGCCGATAAAGCTGGGACTTTCACAGATAATCGTGTCCCCCTCATTACACAGGACTTTACATGCAAGCTCAATCCCTTGTTGTGCTCCAGACACAATAAAGAGTTGGTCGGACGACTTGCCTGTGTTAAAATTCTGCTCCAGGTGCTGCTGTAGTGCCTCACGCAGCGGAACATAACCTTCCGTAATACCGTATTGCAGCGCTGTAACCGGGTCTTGTTCCAGAATCGATTGAGTAAAGGTACGAATCGCTTCAATAGGAAACGTCTCCGGCGCGGGATTGCCCGCAGAGAATGGAATTACATTTTGGCCTGAAGAAGCTTTCAAAATCTCACGAATAATGGACGGCTGCAAAGATGCAATCCGGTTGGAAAAAGTATAATTCATCTTCAATAACATCCTCTCGGCATCTGATCTAATTTATGTCTCGAATGATACATTAGACTCTATTATACGAGCATTTCTCGATTTGCCAAAGCGTCCGCCGCCAAGTTATATGCAAATTGATTTGAATTCTGCCCTAGAAGTGCTCGAACGATGTCCTCAAATAACGACAAAAAGCCGCCAGCGGCAGCTTTATCTCATGTCCGATAGTCTCGTAGCCTTGACAACATAGCTAGCCAATCCAGGGAATAGTCGAGCCAGGGTCGGATAAAAGCGATTGGTTTTCGCGAAAGCAAGGTTTTGAATGGTTCTCGCCCTTCGAAGCAATGGAGCAAACTCCCGATTGGCTTCGAGAGTGTACTCGCTTTGCCAGGTGGTATAGTCCATTTCGTCTTTAAGATATGCATCTGTCCACCCTGCACAGAGGATCGCAGAACGAAGAGCAATGGACATTCCATCTCCGCACAGAGGTGGAATCACCATCATCGCATCTCCAATATGCGGATAATCAGCCCAGGGCTCCGGAATGTTGGATAGCTGCAATGGTGCAACAGATACTTGGGTTCCCTGAACGGGTTCACCTTCTGTTAAACGGGCTGCGAGACTTGAATTCGTCATTGCTGCTGCCTGCAAAATCTCCGGCACTGACTTGCCGCTCCCCTGCACGGATTCCAGCGTCAGGAGCGCCGCAACGTTGACTGTATCATTTTCAATGGGAGAGATTCCAACGTAACCTCCATCGCAAAAATAGAGTTCCACTCGCGCTGGTATGTCGATGCCTCTGTAATGAGATTTGACACCGACATAGGTCGTCTCGTCCCGGAGTCCTTCTGCGCTGTTTGATCCTCGCAGTTTTTTACTACCGTATGCCCCGATGACAGCCTTGGCTTGATAACATATTCGTTCGTCACCCTGTTTAACTTCTACTTCATAACGATGATCCTCTAGTTGCTGAATAGAGGTGATGTTCACTTTGGTCAAGATTTCAGCTCCGGCAACGTGTGCCCGTTGGTGCAGCTGCTGATCCAGCTCATATCGGCTTATGCCGTATGCAAATCCGGGCAAAGGTGCCTCAATCTCCCCACCGTCCGGCATCGTTATTCGGGCATGATCCATGCTGCTGGGGGTCTTCTGCTGCTCCAGCAGATGGATGCCCAGATGCTCCAGCATCTCTCTCGTTTCGGGAGACATGAACTCTCCACATGTTTTATGACGCGGAAACTGCTGACGATCCAGTAGCAGCGTTCGATGTCCTTGCCGAGCCAGTTCAATGGCACAGCTACTGCCCGCAATACCCGCCCCAACAATGATTACATCCGTTGATCTCGTCACGTGAGTACACCTCCGTTGTGAGGAATCACCACAGAATATCGGAACAACGGTTTCCACTCGTAGGTCATCGTGTCATGGTTCAACCGTTGCTTAAGTTCCTGCCAATCTTGATCTGTGAATCCCTTCGCTACCGATAGCGGCCCGTCATGACGGATATAACGATTACGCGAAATAAGCCTTGTTGTAATCCATACCGCCTTATAAGACACGGTATGACGATGGATATCATTGATAACCACGCCATACCTGGAAGCTCGCAGCATATGAGAAACCATATCCACCAGCTGCTCTCCCTCAAAGTGGTGAATAAACTGCGATCCGGTCACAATATCGGCCGAAGCATCTGGCAACGTAGTTAGATCGGCACGCTGTACTCGAACACGCGGCTCGTGACGGAATAACTCTCTGGCCTCTTCACAGGCCTCTTCCGTCAGATCCACCAACGTAATATGCATATCTATACCTTGATCCTTCGCCCATTGCAGCAACTTCAGATTCACATCTCCTGAACCCGCGCCCACATCCAGAATGGTCAGCTTATCCGGTCTGCCCAAGGAATTCCACAATTTATCGATGCCGGATACTGTGGGGCCGGGCGCGGCAAATATTTTGTTCAACCGCCGTAAATGGCGCAGTGCTTCACGCAATTCTTCTCCACCCATGGAGAAGTCGTCCATCAATTCTTCTTCCTTGGCCCGACTGCCCAATCTTCTAAAGAAGGACATGAGCCTGCTCCTCCATCACCGATGTTATAGCCGGAACATAGGTGAATTTCATTAATTCTGCCGTAAGTCCAGGCCCAAAAGCCATCGCCACGCCTTCTGTAGACAACTGTTCCATCTTTTTCATATCCATACGCATCGCCTGAAGCACAAACAGAATCGTATTCGAGGACAAATTACCGTAATCTCTCAAAATTTCCCGACTGTACTTCGTCTGTTCGGGTCTTAGACTCATGACTTCCTGTACAGAATCTACGATTCCTCGTCCACCGGGATGGATCGCCCACAGTTCGGGAAGCTGCTCGCTCTGTAGCAAAAGACTTAACTCCTCTTGTAGATAGTTTCCCAGCAACTTCGGAATTCGGGGCGACAGATGCAGGTCATATCCGTAATCAGACACTTCCCAAGTCATGTCTTCCGTCGATTCTGGCAAAAGCACCTCATATCCGGTTCCCAGACTCAAGTAGTCTCTGTGCCGCGCTTCCGGCGTCCCCACGATGGATGCAGAAGCTGCATCTCCAAAGAACGACGCCGCAAACAGTGCCTCCCGATCCTTTACCGGCTGGAAATGAAGTGTACATAGCTCCACGCATACGATCAATACCTGAGAACCTGGTGCCCCCTGCACGACATCACGCGCCATCTGTATGGCTTTTAATCCTGCTGCACAGCCTTGAAATATGAGCGGTAATCGATTCACACGAGCAGAAAGTCCAAAGTGTTGAATTAGTTGAACGTCGAGTCCTGGCAAATACTGCCCCGTGCAGCTAACTGTTATCATGTGAGTTATCGTTTCGGGAGAGATCCGAGCGTCATGCATCGCTTCTTCCGCTGCCTTGATCGCCAGAGGGAGTGCTTCCCGCTGGTATGTATCCATTCGTTCCCGTGTCGTCGGAATCTCAGGCTGTTCACCCGAAGGGATATAACGACATTTTTCCAGAGAGCCAAGATAACTCGGTTCCACGGTATATCGTGTTTCTACACCGCACGATCTGAAAATGCGCTTCGCAAAGCGGGCCAGATCAGGACGATCATGTAGTGAAGAAGCGATGAGCTCCGCGATTTCCGGCTGAGCTACCTTGTGCGCTGGGAGAGCCGTCCCCATACCAAGGATGGCGATTTCACTCGAGTTGTTTGGATTCATAATAACCTCCTGATTTTGGTTATGATTTCCTGTAATTAACACCTCTTACCCTTTATGAAAAGGTTGTAACCTCCAAAATCATATTGATGCATATAAAATAACAGCACAGATGATTGAAACCGTAACGCAACATCACTGTTTCTCAATGACGAGGCTTAGCCATGATTGTATATTTTATTAAGATGTCTGCTTACTCAGAAGCCCCGTTTAGAGAACTTTAAACGTTCATAGAAAAAACACCTTCCAAGATGAATCATTCCGATGCAGATTGCATGCGGCTGTGATCATCTTTAGAAGGTGTGACATTTTACTATACTTATTTGTTGATCATACGAAAGTTCGCTTGCTTGTGACTCCAATATTCCCCTTTTATCTTAGACACCTGCACGGCTAAAAGTCTGCTTCAACTTATCACTCATCAGATACCACGCATCTTCAGCCATCTGAAGATCGCCATGATGTGTAAAACCGTGGACGGCCCCCTGGTATTCCTTATGAGTCACGCTCACGCCACTTGCCTCCAGCTTCGCCGCGTATGCACGTGCTTCCTGGGCTAGAGAATCTCTCTCAGCAGTAATGATCAGCGCTTCAGGCAAATTAGAGAGCGAATCGGCGAATACAGGAGAAGCTAGCGGATTCGAAGCATCCTCTGGTTTCATCAGATACATCGTATTAAACGTCCTAGCCACATCAGCTGGAATCGCTTCGGGAAAATCAGGCTTCTCCGCCGGGTCTGTTGCCAGATCCAATACAGCATAATCGATAATCTGGAGCAAGATCGGGAACTCGTTCCCACGTTCCCGGTTAAGTAAACATACCGCCGCAGCCAGATTCCCTCCGGCACTGTGACCGCCAATAGCAAACATCAACGCATTTGCAGAGAACTCATTTGCATTGGTTTGCATCCATTTCACCACATCGTAACACTCATAAACCGCTGTTGGAAATTTGTGCTCAGGTGCTAGTTTATAATCAATATTCACGACCATACATCCTGCACGATCTGCGATTAAACGGCACCAGGAATCGTCCCCGTCCGCTTGCCCCAGCACAAATCCTCCGCCATGCATGTTAAAGAACACGGGCAAAGTTAAAGCTGGTTCGTTCTTCCGATTGGGCACATATACCAGAACTCGCGTGTCCCCAGCCGAAGTCGGGATCATGTATTCTTTTACTGTAACATCATATGTAATACTTGGCTTACATCCTTGATCATTTCCCGAGCTATGCTGACGCATTTGTTGAACCATGGCAATCTGCTGCTGTTGATCCATTCCCATTCACTCCTTCGTCTTCGTTCCAAACGGGATACTGACGCCACTCCATGTGGCCTCATTCATTCTATTCGCTCAGCGTCTCCTGAATCCTCTTTGGTAGCTTCTGCACGATCAGATCATAGGAGTGATCAATCATGGCATAGATGTCCTCGTCCGGTAAGGAACCGTCGAGCATCACGGTATTCCAGTGCTTTTTATTCATATGGTAACCGGGCTTCACGGCCTCATGTTGCTCTCTGAGGTTCTCTGCAATGATCGGATCACATTTCAGATTCAAACGGCTGTGCTCCCCATTCCCTTCAAACAAAAGAGCAAACATTTTGTCCGCCACCTTAATCACGGCTGCTTCAGGCCCGAATGGATATTCTTTAACGGCCCCTTTTTTGGCAAGACAATAATTCATCATGGTTTCCATCCCATTGCTCCTCCTCTACACTTCATTCGTCTGTCTTCCATTTTACCGAATGTATGTTTGGCTGTAAATGCAGTTCAACATATAATAAAACAAATAACAAAACAAAACCTCCTCCTAAAATCGGAGAAGGCTCAATGTATTGTCGTTCAGTTATTTGGCTTGGTCACTGCGCGTTTTGCCCCGGCGCTGTTGGCCCTGATAGGAGGAACGGCTTTTTGTTTTACTGTGCTCCCCTTTAGGCGTTGTGCGAGATGGCTCTCCACCTTTGTAGGGATTCGACTGCTCGCTACGTGCAGGACGTGAAGCACTCGTATGGCGATCCTCGGCTCTGCTGCCGGATGCCATTTTATCCCGTTTGGTAAACCATTCGGACTTCGGCTTGCGAGCCGGATTGGTTTTGTTTTTGGCAGGCTTGCCGCCGTAGGCTTTGGAAGCCGGTTTCGTTGAATTCATTTGTGCAAATACAGGCATGTTTGTCATCGGATAAGGATGATCCTTCACCTCGGGAATCGATTTTTTGATCACTTTCTCGATATCTTTCAGGAAAGGAAGCTCATCCTTCTCACAGAACGAAATGGCCATCCCGCTTTTACCAGCTCGACCTGTCCGTCCAATACGGTGAACATACGTCTCTGGAATGTTGGGGAGATTGAAGTTGATGACATGAGTTAATTCCTCTACATCAATTCCTCTTGCCGCAATGTCGGTTGCTACAAGCACACGCGTTACGCCGCTTTTAAAATTGTTCAGTGCCCGCTGGCGTTCGTTCTGCGACTTGTTGCCGTGAATGGCCTGTGCCGTCACGTTAATTTTAGCCAAATCTCGCGTAACCCGATCAGCCCCACGTTTCGTGCGAGTGAATACCAGTGCGGAAGCTATCGATTCATCCTGCAAAATATGATTCAACATATTCTGTTTCTTGCCATGCTCCAGCAAATATACAGATTGTTTGATGCGATCTACGGTTGACGAAACCGGAGTAATCTCTACTTTCACAGGATTCACCAGCAGGGTTTGCACCATCTTCACAATCTCTGGCGGCATCGTAGCTGAGAAAAATAAGGTCTGTTTTTTGTTTGGCATCTTGGCAATGATCCGTTTCACATCGTGGATAAAGCCCATATCCAACATACGGTCAGCTTCATCCAGTACGAGAATCTCCACCATTTTCAGATCAATCTGCTTCTGATTCACCAGATCCATCAAACGTCCAGGCGTAGCAATGACAATATCTGCCCCTTGCTGCAATGCACGTTCTTGCACCTTTTGAGATACTCCGCCCACAATGGCAACCGAACGAATGTCGGTGTATCTGCTGTAGACTTTGATGTTATCGGATATTTGGATGGCAAGCTCTCGGGTCGGGGACAAAATGAGCGAGCGAATCGCACGAGTCTGCTTTGCCTTTTTATCTGCCGGCTTTCCTGAAGCCCCTTGTTTCCCTTGGCTGCTTTCACTCAATAACTGAATAATGGGCACAGAAAATGCTGCAGTCTTGCCTGTTCCCGTCTGGGCACAACCCAGTAAATCTCGGCCTGCAAGCACTGCTGGTATGGACTGCTCCTGAATCGGAGTAGGTTTGGTGTAATTCGCTTTTTTCAACCCTTCCAGAATCGGAGGGATAATGTTTAATTCCTGAAATGTCATGTTATCTCCTTCATTTACGCAAATCTCTACATAAAACGAGTCTTTATGTCACACGTAACAGTTAAGGATAACATTTAAAAAGGATTCTGTATACTTTTTTGATATTTATTTAATGATAAGCCCCATTAACCCCGCAAAGGTAGCCGCTTGATGCGGTGCAATGACACACCCAGCCAAATCTTCAATTGTAAGAACCAGAGCATCCAATTCACAATCACTCAGATCGAGCCCCTTCATTGCTGTTCCGGTAAACGTTACCTGATTCAGTTTACATGCGCCAAATGCGATCTTCTGTAATTTCAAATAGGCAAAGTCGGCACCGACCAAGCTACACTCGTAATATTCAACCTGTTTGAGATGCGCAAAACGGAAATTACTATAGTCACATACACTCTGCAAAACGCTCACATTTTGCCACCGGCTGCCGGAAAAGTCCGTACCCACCAGCTTGCAATTCACCCACTCCGTGCGATGCATAAATGTATTTTGCAGATTCACATTGGAAAAATCACAATGTTCGAACCGCACGTCCGTAAATTCACAGTGTTCAAGTGAGGACTCCAAAATGGTTACATGCCGGAAGATTACGTTCTCAAACGATGCTTTGTTCACTTCCTGCAAATCCAGCGTTATATTCTCTATCAACCTGTCTCTGTATTCTGTTTTTGATTCAAATGTATACATCGGCTCAGGTTCAAGCAGGTGCTCCTGTAGTTTGGGTTTCTCTATTTTCATGCCAGCCTCCTTGGATCTTGGTCGGACTTATTCCCACTTGGTTAATCTCATTCATTAAGCTTTAATCGCAACAACTCGTAGTCTGGAAATATCCAGATTCCACTGCCCTTCACGATAAAGCTGCGCTTCTACTTTCTTTTCGACAACCTTCATAACTAACTCCTTCTCATCTGCTGCAATATCACGGAAAAGATACGTTGCAAAGCTGTTCAACCATTGGCGTATTCCCTGTTTCAAAGGTCTGAGCGTGTTGGTATGTTGGATAAATAACACCCGGAATCCATGCTGCTCAAGCAAGCTTGAAAACTCGCCCACGGTAGGGTGATACCACGGGTTACGCCCTTCCCAACTGTATCCTCTTGTAAGTAACTCCTCCCGAACCGCATGAAGAAGGATCGCCGTATTACCACTTCCTGCAAACTCAGCGACCAGACGTCCGCCTTCCTTCAGTTGCAATTGCATGGTTTGAACAACTGCCGTGACATCGGGCATCCAATGTAACGCGGCATGAGAAAAAACAGCATCATAACGTTCATGCGTCCGATAATGACCAGCATCTGCTATCTGAAAATCCAGTTCGGGATATTTCTCCATTGCCTCTGCAATGCTCTCTTCCGAAAAATCAATCCCGGTGGTGATCGCTCCGGTTGCCGCAATCTTAGCCGTCAGTACGCCATCCCCACACCCCACATCCAGAATGCGTTCTCCTGGGGATGGCTGCAACATCGATAATAGTGATGGAGACTGTATGGGGAGCTTCGATTGCACCGCGAGCATGGATTGGATTGATTTTAGGGGGCGTATGGAAGGGTCTGATTCGTTGAACTGATTCTTATCCTGTGAGCCTTTTATTAAAATAAGTTGCTCTTGTTCTTGTTCTTCAGTATTCATAACATCTCTCCTTATATTAGAGACATAAAGTGTCTTTAATAACTTAAATTAAACCGGGAGTGATGTCAATCGATTATTTAATAACGTATTTAATCCTATTTAATCTAATCATAGTCTATCTAATCATAGTCTAGTCTGGTCTGAAATAGTCTGATCTAATCTAATTCTAAGATGAAACGTCCTTCAGATAATTTTAACGCAAAAATAAAAAAAAGGCGTGCCCCCAGGTTGCATATCACCTGCAAGACACCCCTCCATTCTATTTCAAGCAGAATCATCGCAAAATTGCCGTACTCTCCTGCAATAAGTCTGGAAAAGATAAGTTTAGAAAAGATTACTGATTAGTGTTTTCAGTTCCAACATTTCCCGATCAGCTATAACACATTTTTTGTGTGGCACGCTTTACTTTTTAGGTTGTAGCAAGCAGTATCAAGCTTCTCCAACTGTGGAAAATCCTTTAACGATCACCAGAGACGTTATTTGCCTCATTTCAGACCATCTCCAATTCTAACGATCACCAGGAGTCTTATTTCGTTGAAAAATGGCTTTTACGACTAAAAAATACTGATTTCTTATAACATAACGTCTGTGGTGATCGTTAGAAAAATTTCCTTGTTAAAATGCCCCAAACAAGCTCCGTCACGGTTCAACCCCTTAATATTGGACACTAGCTAGCTCATACTCAGCGTGACGTATCA